>JAIOYV010000018.1 GCA_021740905.1 Bacteroidales bacterium | reverse complement strand
AAACCAAATAAACCAAAAAGGAGGCAACATGTAAACCAAACATAAACGAATCTTGACAGTAGCGTAAGCCACTGAATAGGGAATTTATGCGCTTATCCCAAATGGGTTTCTAATATTACTCAGATTAGGAATAGCTGAATTCCTTTATCATTGAAACATGTAGTCGCCTTCTTTTCTTTGCATTTCCGCGTCTTTGCGGCGAATCTTATCTGTCATTAAAGCATTCGCCGTCTTTCCTACCTCAGTAAAAATCTCCCCAACTCTTTCCTCTGACAAAAATCATAATCCCCCATACAAAGCACTATTTTAAAAAGCTGTAATTTTGCGGCTCATTTTAATGCGATTAAATATGACTGAAAATAAAAAATACAGTGCCTTGTTCGAGGAGTTCCCACCGATTACGACCGAACAATGGGAAGCTCAAATCAACAAAGATTTAAAAGGCGCCGACTACGACAAAAAACTTATCTGGAAAACCATCGAAGGTTTCGACATGCGGCCATATTATAGGTTCGAGGACTTAAAGCCCATCAACTATTTGGATACCACGCCCGGCGAATTCCCTTTCTCCCGTGGTATTCATAAAAGCGGAAACGACTGGTACATCCGCCAGAATATCGAAGTGGAAAACCCTGTCGATGCTAACAAAAAAGCATTGGATGTTCTGATGAAAGGTGCTACCTCAATAGGTTTCAGAATAAGTAAAAAGGTTGAGGTGGATGAAAAATTCCTCACCCGGCTTATTCAGGGAATTGATCTTGATAGCATCGAACTTAATTTTATAACAGGTTATCAGGCACTCCCCATTCTTGATTTCTTACTGAAACAGAAAGGATTGCATGAAGGCTCTGTGGATTTTGCCCCCCTCGGACGATTGACCATAACAGGGAATTTCTGCAAATCGGCCGATCATTCTTACAGCCGGGCCAAGGAATTAATTCAAAAGGCCAGCGGATCGAAACTGAAAGTCCTTTCCGTACATGGTGATAATTTCCGCAATGCCGGATCGAGCCTTGTCCACGAACTGGCATTCAGCCTGGCCATTGGTGCTGAATATCTGAACGAATTAACCAACCGTGGTTTGACCGTGGATGAAATTGCCGGTCGGATGAAATTCCACTTTTGCATTGGCTCCAACTATTTCATGGAAATTGCCAAGCTAAGGGCAGCCCGTTACTTATGGGCAAAAATTGTCGATTCGTTTGGGGTGAAGGATAAGGCGAAAGCAAAAATGCACGTCCATTCCACCACCTCCAACTGGAACAAAACCCTGTACGACCCTTATGTGAACATGCTCCGCACCACCACCGAAGCAATGTCGGCCATCATTGCCGGCACCAATTCGTTGACCATCGAGCCATTCAACAAAGCCTTCGAGACTCCCACTGAATTTTCCGAGCGCATTGCCCGTAACCAGCAAAACCTCCTGAAGGAAGAAAGCTACCTCGACAAAGTGAACGACCCTGCCGGTGGTTCATACTACATCGAAAACATGACTGCATCCATCATCGACGAAGCCTGGAAATTATTTCTCGAAGTGGATGAAAAAGGCGGCTACCTGGAAGCCTTCAAACAAGGTTTTGTTCAGGGTAAAATTAAAGAGAGCAGTCAGAAGCGCGATATGGCCATTGCCCATCGACGCGAGATCTTGCTCGGTACCAACCAGTACCCGAATTTTACCGAGGCACTCGAAAAAGATTTACCCGAAAAGATTTTCGAACATCATGATTATTCGGTTGAAAAACGGATTGCCGAACCCCTGCAACCATACCGGGGCGCACAAGCTTTCGAACTGTTGCGATACACCACCGATCAGTTCAGCAAAAATAATCCACGGCCCTTAGCTTATATGATCCCGATGGGCAACCTGAACATGCGGAAAGCCCGCGCCCAGTTCGCCTGTAATTTCTTTGCCTGTGCCGGTTTCGAGGTTGTCGACAACAATGGTTTCGACACGGTAGAAGAAGGTATCGCGGCAGCAAAAAAGGCCAAGGCGAACATAGTGGTCGTTTGCAGTTCGGATGATGAATACGCTACTTTAGTTCCTGAAATCAACAAGCAAATTGGAAAAGATGCCATTCTGGTAGTTGCCGGTGCCCCTGCCTGTATGGAAGAACTGAAAGCCCAGGGAATCGAGAACTTTATCCATGTTAAGGTGAATGTGTTGGAAGAATTGAAGAGGTATCAGGGAATAGTATGTTGTTAACATTTAGCATTTATTGAAATAGTGCTTTGTGGTACTTCGTGACACCTTTGTGAACCTTTGTGGTGAAATTTTTAACACAAAGTACACACAAAGTACACACAAAGTTTCACAAAGAAAAATAAAAACGGAGAATGAAGAACCTACTTGCCCGGGAAGATGACAATTGAAGAAATAAAAAATATAATAGGTAAAGGTGAAGACCAAAAGACTGAGTTTAAGAAGTGCCAGAAGCAACTTCCAAATTCCTTTTTTGAGACTGTTTGCGCTTTTTTGAATACAATTGGGGGCAAGTTACTATTAGGTATTTCCGATAATGGCGAAATTACCGGAGTCGATAAGAATGAAATAACTAAACTGAAAAAGGAAATTGCAGACTTATCGAACAATAAAGAAAAACTCGACCCGGTCTTTATGCTGACTTCACAAGAATTTGAAATTGACAACAAGCAAATTATTGTAATAGACGTTCCTGAAAGTTCGATGGTTCATAAAACCAATGGTTCTGTATTTATGCGGAACGAAGATGGCGACTACAAAATATCCCAGCTTGAGAAAATAGCTGAAATAGTAAATAGAAAAAAGAACTATTACAGCGAGCAAACGGTTTATCCAAAGGTCAGGTTAAGCGATTTTAATGTAAAATTGATTGAAAGGGCTAAACATCTTATTGGGCTAAACAACAGTAATCACCCGTGGATTGAGCTTGATAATGAGGAGTTTCTTTTTCGGGCAGGATTTTATAAAGAGTCAGACAATGGTAAAAATGGCTACACCTTAGCTGCAATTTTGTTTTTTGGGACAGATCACTTGATTCAATCAATAGTTCCGGCTTACAAATTCGAGGCTCTCCTGAGAAAAGACAATGTTGATCGATATGACGACAGATTAACAATAAGGACCAATCTTCTCGATGCTTATGATTTACTAATGGGCTTTGTCGAAAAACATATCAACGATCCTTTTTTTCTCGAAGGAACCCAAAGGATTAGCATAAGAAGTAAAATTTTCAGGGAGCTTGTCGCCAATATTATTGCCCATCGCGAATATCTTCATGGCAGTCCGGCAGTTATCAATATATTTAAGGACAAAATTGAATTCTCAAATCCAAATAATCCACGGGTATTCGGTACTATTGACCCGAAGAATTTCACCCCGTATGCCAAAAACCCGACCATCAGTAAGTTCATGCTTCAACTTGGAATTGTAGAAGAGGTTGGGTCGGGTATGAAAAATGTGTTCAAATATCTCCCCGGTTTTGCGAAAGATGGTTTTGCGGAGTTCATTGATAAGGAGTTTTTTACTACGGTGGTATATTTGAAACCTACTGTTGAACCTGTAAAAAAGGATAGGGAGGCAACCAAGAAGAAAATAATAGAGCTAATAGAAGGTAATAACAAAATAACTACAAAGGAACTTGCTGAAAATATTGGGATTAGTGAAAAAGGTGTCGAATGGCAAATTAGTAGATTAAAGTCAGCAGGAACTCTTAGGCGAATTGGATCAGACAAAGGAGGTCATTGGGATGTCTCTGAAAATAAAGCTTCTGAGGCAAAGTAGTGAAAAAGAAGGGAAAACTTCCATGGTAAGAACTAGGGAGAAAACTAGGGAGAAAACTAGGGAGAAAACTAGGGAGAAAACTAGGGAGACAACTATGGAGAGAGCTATGGAGAGAGCTATGGAAGGAACTATGGAGACAAATAGGTAGATAGCTGATAGGTAGACCACTATCAAGAAAACTAGGGAGAGGAATATGGAGAAAACTAGGGAGTGAACTAAATGAATTAATAAGTATCAAGTAGATAGTATCAAGTATCAAGATTTTTGGAGCCACCTTTAATCATCCATCTTGATACTTGATACTGAATACTTGATACTGAATACTTGATACTGAATACTGATAACAAAAATCTAAATTTAAAAAAGATGCATAACTTTAAAGAGTTGATAATTTGGCAGAAAGCCCGGAAATTGGTTAAGCAAGTTTACAAAACCACATCATCATTTCCTTCGGATGAAAAATTTGGATTAGTATCCCAAATGAGGCGAGCATCCATTTCAATACCATCAAATATTGCTGAAGGATCTGGTCGGGGCACAAATGCCGATTTCAACAGATTTTTAGATATGGCTCAAGGTTCTGCATTTGAGCTTGAAACCCAAGTGTATTTGAGTTTAGACCTTGAGTTTATTTCTGAAAATCAAGAAAATCTTTTAGTTGAAAGAGTTCAGGAAATCCAAAAAATGATTGGTGCGCTGCAAAGGAGTCTGAATTAGTCTTTCTCGATACTCAATACTTGATACTTGATACTCGATACTAAATACTTAAAAAAATATGAAACCGAATTTTAAAGATATAGATATAAAATCAGAGTCAACAAAAGTTGAAGCTGACCATCAAGAAAACAACAAGGAATGGCTGACTGCCGAGCAAATCCCTGTAAAAGGGGCTTATTCTGAAGCCGACCTCGAAGGCATGGAGCATTTGAATTATGCTGCCGGGATACCTCCCTATTTACGTGGGCCTTACTCCACCATGTATGTGATGCAACCCTGGACTGTCCGCCAGTATGCAGGTTTTTCGACAGCCGAGGAATCGAACGCTTTCTATCGTCGCAACCTTGCCGCCGGGCAGAAAGGCCTTTCTATCGCTTTTGACCTGGCCACACACCGGGGCTACGACTCCGATCACGAGCGTGTGGAAGGTGATGTAGGTAAAGCAGGTGTGGCTGTCGATTCCATCCTCGACATGGAAATCTTGTTCGATCAAATTCCTTTGGATAAGATGTCGGTGTCGATGACCATGAACGGTGCAGTGCTTCCGGTACTTGCCTTTTTTATAGTAGCCGGGCAAGAGCAAGGCGTACCCATTGAGCAATTGAGCGGGACTATCCAGAATGATATCCTGAAGGAGTTCATGGTGCGGAACACGTACATCTACCCACCTGATTTTTCGATGAAAATCATTGCCGATATTTTCGAGTACACCTCGAAGAATATGCCCAAGTTCAACTCCATTTCCATTTCGGGCTACCACATCCAGGAAGCCGGGGGAACTGCCGATATTGAATTGGCCTACACCCTTGCCGATGGTTTGGAATACCTTCGTGCCGGTGTAAATGCCGGAATGGACATCGACTCGTTTGCCCCCCGCTTGTCATTTTTCTGGGGTATAGGGATGAACCATTTCATGGAGATTGCCAAGTTGCGCGCCGGACGGATGCTCTGGGCTAAGATCGTAAAGAAATTCAACCCAAAGAACCCTAAGTCGCTGGCTTTGCGGACCCATTGCCAAACCTCCGGTTGGAGTTTGACGGAGCAAGACCCGTTCAACAACGTGGCGCGTACCTGTGTCGAAGCGTTGGCGGCAACACTGGGACACACCCAATCGCTGCACACCAATGCACTGGACGAAGCCATTGCCTTGCCTACTGATTTCTCGGCACGGATAGCCCGGAACACCCAAATCTATATTCAGGAAGAAACCCATATTTGCAAATCGGCTGATCCCTGGGCGGGTTCGTATTATGTCGAAAAACTGACCCACGAAATTGCCCACAAAGCCTGGGCATTGATCGAAGAAGTGGAAGAACTGGGCGGCATGGCAAAAGCCATCGAAACCGGAATCCCCAAAATGCGCATCGAAGAAGCGGCAGCCCGCAAGCAAGCCCGCATCGATGCCGGGATCGACACCATTGTGGGCATCAACAAATACCGTTTGGAGAAAGAAGACCCCATCGATATTTTGGATGTGGATAATTCGGCGGTTCGTTTGTCGCAAATCGAAAGGTTAAAAAAATTAAGGGCCAACCGCAACGAGGCGGAAGTTCAGGCCACACTTGCAGCCATCACCTTATGTGCCGAGGGGGGCGAAGGAAACCTGTTGGAGCTTGCCGTGAAAGCGGCCAAGGCACGGGCCTCGTTGGGCGAAATCAGCATGGCCTGCGAGAAAGTGGCAGGACGTTACAAAGCCACCATCCGCACCATTTCGGGAGTTTACGCATCAGAAAACAAAGGAGATATGTCGTTTGAAAAAGCACGCGAACTGGCCAACAAATTCGCCGAAAAAGAAGGTCGCCGACCACGTATCATGATTGCCAAGATGGGCCAGGATGGCCACGACCGTGGCGCCAAAGTAGTGGCCACCGGCTATGCCGACATGGGTTTCGATGTGGACATGGGCCCTTTGTTCCAAACCCCCGCCGAAGCTGCCCGTCAGGCAGTGGAGAACGATGTGCATATCCTGGGCGTTTCCAGCCTTGCCGCCGGGCACAAAACCCTGGTGCCAAAAGTAATGGATGAACTCAAAAAGATGGGACGCGAAGACATCATGGTAATTGCTGGAGGGGTTATCCCTGCCCAGGATTACCAATACCTTTATGATGCAGGTGTGGTCGGAATCTTTGGCCCCGGCACATCGGTGTCAAAAGCGGCTGTTGATATTTTGAAGATTTTGCTGGACGAGGAATAGTCCTTGCTAAAAAACAACTCACCGGGTGACTCAGAATCAAACGGTGAGTTTGAAAATATCTCTACGATGCAGGAGTAGTAGGCATTTTTTAGCCCCGGCACATCCGTTTCCAAAGCTGTGGTGGATATTTTGAAGATTTTGCTGGACGAGGAATAGGAAAGGATTATTATTGATTAGCGATTATTCGTTAAAATCCATAAATTTGTAAAAAAAGCAAAATGGAAAAATTGTTAAGTCGTATTACGATAAATCCTAAGATTTGCCACGGAAAGCCTACTATACGTGGATTACGATATCCGGTTGAGAACATGCTTGAGTTAATGGCATCCGGAATGACTACAGAAGAGTTGCTTGAAGATTACCCCGACTTAGAAAAAGAAGATTTCTTAGCGTGTCTGGAATATGCGGCAAAGCTTGTTTCCGTTAAAAGTATCCATAGAATTGCTTCATGAAATTTATTGTTGATGCACAGGTACCAAAAAAGCTATCCTACTTTCTTCAATCTAAAGGATATGATTCGATTCACACACTTGACTTAACCAGAAAGAATTCTTCCAGCGATCAGCAAATTATTGATATTGCCCAGGTTCAGGAAAGGGTGGTTATAACAAAGGATGAGGACTTTCTTGAATCTCAGATGATAAACTCGATTCCTGAAAAATTGATTTTAGTAAAAACCGGAAACATTCACAACAAACAATTGATAAATATTTTCGAGCTAAATCTGAATGTGATTCTCGAAATGATGGAACGAAGTAGTCTTATTGAGATCCATAAAAATGAAATTATAGAACAAGGGAAGAAATTGTAAAATAGCCAAAGTTACCGTACGATTGCATCGTGTGGCTTAGTGATCAACCCACGCGATGCAATCGCGCGGGAGCGAGGGTGAGGACACGCGCAGGAGCGGGGTATTATTAAAACAAAAATGGGATGAGTACTTTAACGATAAATAAATCCACGATAGCATTAGATGTATGGTTTGATGATTCGAAAATGTGTCTTAGGCTTGAAGACGGCAGAGAGCTGGCTGTTCCCCTCGCCTGGTTTCCCACATTAAATAAAGCAACAGAACCCGAGCTTAAGAACTGGCGTTTTATTGGAGGTGGAGAAGGCATCCACTGGGAAGATTTAGACGAAGATATTCTGGTTGAAGGTCTGTTGATCTAGCTTAAATTAATTTAGGGTAGGTCAATAAATCGACACGGGTTGGAGATCATAAGGAAATAGTATTTGGGCAAGTTTCAAGCACCTTCGTTTGATCGACTCTGCAATCCGGGCCTATTTTATATTAATTTATAGCTCCGATTGCAAATCGGCGCCAGAAGGGAATAGCTCAATAGAATTTTTCATATTTTTAAAACAAAAAGATGATTACAAAAGAAAAACTCAAAACACATATTGATTCATTTCCTGACGAGTTGTCGATTGATGAATTGATTGAACGTTTACTGTTTGTTGAAAAACTTGAAAACCGGATTGCTGAGTCGGAAAACAATGAAACGATAAGTGAAGCGGAACTCGAAAAAGAGATACAGGAATGGTTCAGGTAAGATGGTTGAAATCGGCCAGGGATGATCTGAGGCAGATATATGATTTCATCTCCCAAGATTCACAAAGATATGCCACTTATCAAATCCAAATAATTAAGAAAAGAACAGAGCTTCTAAAGTCACACCCACGGATTGGCAGGATTGTTCCTGAGATAAACAATGCCAACATAAGAGAATTAGTTGAAGGAAATTGCCGGATTATTTACCGAATTGTATCAGGATCAAGAATAGACGTGCTAATGGTACATCATGGGGCTAGGGATTTAGGGAGAAGGTTACTTGAGTGATTGAACCACGCATAAGGACACGCGCTGCAGTGGGAGTTGTGGGAATCTTTGGCCCTGGCACTTCGGTATCGAAAGCGGCGGTCGATATTTTGAAGATTCTTTTGGATGAGGAATAGTCTTAAAAACTATAAACTCATCTGATGACTTGGAGTCATCCGATGAGTGCTACGATATTAAAACACCCGATAGACGATAGTTTGTTGGGTGTTTTGCGTTTTCAGGAATTGTTACCAAACCCCGAGTGAGGACTCTTGGGCAAGCAAGAGACACTACTAATGAAAATCATGATATTTAGTTCTTAATACAACGTGCTGATTTAACAATTCCTTTATAATATCCACTTTTAGATATTTTATCAGATGATGAACTTAATATTCTATACCAAGCCGAATTCTGATCTATCTCTGTTGAGGTCCAAAATAGAGCGCCATATCCAGTTGTACCTTCAAAATAGGCTTGACAGCTATTACCTGATCCAGGTAATGCAGTGAAACCAAACATGTCATTACCATTTCCATTATTCTTCCAACCATATGAAGCTTTTAATCTTTTTCCAGCATCATACCCTCCAAAACCTAAAGCTGAATCGGGATATGAATATAAACTATCGACTTCACCGGTCAAAATCAACCATTCTTCATCACATGGAATATGCCAACCTACAGGGCAAATGCCCTGTGTTCCTTCGAGGTTTTGGTAATTCATCAGCTCGTCCCATTCATATAGTCCACCGAAAGTATCACAGTTATATTCTAAGTTGTCGAAACAAAACTTTTCTAGTATTCCATTATCTGATTGGGATTCCCATGGGTTTTGTTTCCGAAACACCCCAACATTGAGATTTTCTTTAAACCAGCATTGATTTCCAATTGAAACAGTATGATAAACCTGACCTTCATAGTCAACTGTAGAAATACCATTGCAAGGTGATCCATAGCTAGTCAATGTAAGATTTATTTCCAAATCGCTATTTTTTACAAAGGTGTCAATTACAAGGTGCTGACATGATTCGCCATTAATATCTATTGTTCTATCGCCAACCGGAATATTTGAAATTTCAAAATACCCCGTAGGTCCGGATTTTGAACTTAGCTGACTAATTGTTCCATCGGGATTGAGAATTTTTACATTCACATTTTGCATGAGTTCATCCCTCTGATTTTTTATTATTCCAAAAACTTTATTGTATAAAACATCTGTCGACATCTCAATATTAAATTCTACAAGAGAATCATTTGCTGCAATCTCAGAAACAAAGTCCTTGAATCCATCTCTTTTAGCCTCGATCGAATAACTACCGTAAGGGACATGCTCGATCGCAAAGTATCCTGAGTCATTGGAGTATGTTGAAAGATCTAATATATTAATCTCAACCCCTTGCATTGGAATCGTGGTATTAGGATTATAAATAACTCCATTGACTTTGGCATAAATTATCGGGGTGCTTTTTTCTTTATTACAACTAAAAATCAGAATCATAAGCATTCCTGCTATCAAATAATACGATTTACTATTCATATCAATTTTAAAATTATTTATTTGCTTTTTCTCATAGTAAAGAAAGACAATTGGCTATTTAACACCAAATATATTTTCACTTTGTGCACAAACTTTTTTTTGACCACTTGATGCTGCACATATCCTTTCTTGAGGCAAGTAAATTGATCACCTGATACAATTGCGCGAGAGCCTGGGATGATCACAATAAATTTGGAGATTATGCCACCTCCAATGGCCGAACACTAAAAACCTCACTTTTCTTTCGTATTTCTATATCCGTTTCGGATACAGTCAATACCGCTATGGTATCGCCCAGCGCATTAAATACCTCCAATAAATATCCATCATCGGATAGGCTTTTGCCGGGTCCCTGCCATAGAAAATATGTGCTATTTGAATTTAGTAATGATGCTGCCTAATTCTTCTGTACTTATAAA
This sequence comes from Bacteroidales bacterium, assembly GCA_021740905.1. Classification (GTDB taxonomy): domain Bacteria; phylum Bacteroidota; class Bacteroidia; order Bacteroidales; family M50B96; genus JAIOYV01. The sequence continues at coordinate 70,039 of JAIOYV010000018.1, read as the reverse complement.
CTTGTTCCAATTTTTCTGCATCAATCTCCTTTTCAACACCTTATCTCCGGTCCATAAGCGACCATGTATATGTTCTGTCAAAGCAACAAACTCGGTATCGTCAAGATCAACATCAATTAATAAATCCTCACAATACTGGAAAACCTTTTCCGGGATAAAATGCACGTCAACAAACTTAATCTTTTTGGCTATAACCGAAATGGATTTACGAATTTCTATATCCGACAATCCGGAAAGTTGCTTTATACTTCGCCCGGGATAAATTTCCACTCATCAATAGCCCCGTCCTTTAGGTCGGGGTATACTGATAAACAAGTTGATATGGGCTTTAGCCCAATATGGTAAATGCGGAAATTTATCCCGTTTACGGTATAGCTTTTCATAGTGCTCGTTGATTTCAAATAACAAATATTCGGTAGAGTAGAAATTTATCCCGGATTTTGACCGCAAAAGGATTTGGGCAAAACGGCCATTTGAATTTAAAATCGCACTGAAAGCAATGTTGGTATCGATGACAACTCTCATTTCAGGAACTCAGCACGTCGTTTTTCCCATCTACCTTTCTTTATTACACTGACCAAATCATCCACATCATTCTGCGTGGCCTTTGATTTTCGGGTAGCTTCAAGATATTCAAACCAATCTTTCATATCCTGAAGTTCATCCAATTTTAGGTCTGCAGGTAACCGAAAGATTATTTCTTTATCAGTTCGTTCTATGATCATAGTAAAAGTTTTTGTAAAGATACGGATTTTAGAATTTTTTCCTTCAAATATCTACAGGAGGTTGAACTTCGATTGAATTTCTTCTAACTCAATCAATTCGTTCAGCCATAATCCTAAGTGCAAGGGCCTCTGCATAAGCGATGGCCTCTTCTCTGCTTTTGCTATATTTAATTACACCCGGAATCTCAACAACTTCTGCGATTCATCGGCCATCTGTTTCTTGCTCGGTTTCAACAGTAAATTTCATTTTTCCCTCGCTAATTTTTATTTTAATGCTTTTTAAAAGAAGGTTAATATCGGTATAATCTACATTCATACTAACATTCTTTTCTACAATCTTACAAAATATTAATCTTTCTCCCAATAATCAAATAACGCAGGTGGGCCGCTCAGAAAACTTTTGGTTTCTTGAATAACCTGCAAGTGGATTGGCTGTTTCTGATAATCTTTCAAAGCTTGCGTATCTTTATGAATGGTTTGGATTACAAGGTCGGCGTTTAACATCCGGGGGTCGGCGGTTTTTGCTTTCAACCCAATTGTGAAGGATTCTTTTCCAACAAGACTTTCCAACTTATTAATACTTGCAAAGAGTGAATCCCTTTGTGCCTGGCTCAGACCTTCCTTTAAATCCAGAAAAACCAGGTGGTTTAGCCCGGGTTTTTGGATGTCTGATAGTTTTTCAGGACCACAACCCATTAGAAATAGTGAAAACAACAGGAAACTGAATACTAGTTTTCTCATAACAGTCTTTTTTTATTCTTGCCCTTGCGGGATTAATTCCTTTGAAAAAATCAGCAGCGAAATTAAAATTTTATTAATGTTGATGAGCGTTTCTTAAAAAAATATACTTTTTCGTGACACTTCTGTGATAATATCTGTTTACCTTTCAGAATTATTTGAAAAACAGATATGGAAAAAGTTTTGATCATTGAAGATGATAGGGACATTGCCCAGCTTATGTCGATTCACTTGCAGGATATGAATTTCGAGACCGAACATTCGTACGATGGAAAAGAGGGTTTGCTGAAAGCGATGAACAATGAATATAAATTGATTTTGCTGGATATTCGGCTTCCGGGAATGGATGGGATTGATATCTGCCGTAAAATACGTCAGGAGAAAATTGATACACCTATTATTATGGTGACATCCAAATCGGAAGAAATTGATAAAATCCTGGGATTGGAGCTGGGTGCCGACGATTACATTACGAAACCTTTCAGCATAAGAGAACTGATAGCCCGGGTGAAAGCCGTTTTGAGGAGGATGGAAACGGTTCAGCACAGGGTTGATTCGGTTGAGGAACAGAAGATAATTTTTGATGATTTTCTCATTGATGTAAACAAACGGATTGTTGAAGTAAACAAAAACCGCCCCGAGCTAACACCCAAAGAATTTGATTTATTGGTCCTGCTGGCCTCGAATCCAGGCAAAACTTACAGCCGTCTTCAATTGCTCGATAAGGTTTGGGGCTATGATTTTGAAGGATTTGAGCACACCGTTAACACTCATATCAACAGACTAAGATCCAAAATCGAAAAAGATCCCAACCAGCCTGAATTTATTCTCACGACCTGGGGTGTGGGCTACCGGTTCATGGACGATGAAACATTAAATAATTAGGTGCTTAGTAGCTTAATATCAACAGAGATATTGTGTTAAGTCTACTAATTCTTAGACAAAAAACTAAAAATGAAAAATAAATATTTCAATAAGCTATTCTGGAACATCTCGGCCATCTTCATCATCACGCTGGTGATATTTGCTTCCATAACCGTTTATATATCTGTGCGATCGGCAAGGAATTATGCCATTGAGGTAAACCAAAAGCTAAACCATTTACTGGCTAAAAATACAGTCGATGTCATTAAACCCGATTTCTCGAATGGGCAGGTCCACCAGGAAGCCCTGAACGACATCATGCACTCCATGATGGTAATCAATCCCAGCGTTGAAGTTTACCTTCTTGATCCCGAAGGAAAAATCCTGAGTTATGTGGCTCCCGAGAAAGTGGTGAAATTAAAGGAAGTGTCCTTAGTACCCATCCATCAGTTTTTAAGCAACCCCGGCGATAAAATCATCTTTGGTGATGATCCCCGAAACCCAGGCGAGAAAAAGATATTTTCGGCTGCCGAGGTCATCGAATCAGGCCAACTGACAGGCTATGTATATATAGTACTGGCAAGCCAGGAGTATGTGTCTACTTCACAAATGGTAATCGGGTCGTATATCCTGAATATTTCCATCCGGTCTATCATCACCATCCTTCTCATTTCGGCCATTTTGGGTTTGGTTGCCATTTGGTATATTACCAAAAAACTCAACCTGATCATCAAAGGAATAAAAGAGTTCCGGGCTGGGGAACACTCGTCCAGGATTACAGTAAAAAGCGACAGTGAATTAGACAGCATTGGGTTGGCTTTTAATGAAATGGCTGATGAGATCGAAAAAAACATCAAGGAATTGAAAGGGATTGATGAATTACGCAAGGAGCTGATCAGCAATATCTCGCATGACCTGCGAACCCCCGTTGCTTCCATACAGGGATATGCTGAAACACTGATTTTAAAAGCGGGCAATATCAATAATGAGGAACAAAAAAAATACCTGGAGATAATTTACAATAGCTGTGAAAGATTGAAAGTCCAGGTAAACGAATTGTTTGAACTTTCAAAACTGCAAACCAACCAGGTGGAACTAAAGCCGGAAGCTTTCTCGATTGCCGAGCTGGTGTCGGATGTGGCCAACAAATACCGGATCCTATCCCAAAAACGAGGTATCAGCATCAACACTTTTATCTCGAAAGACACACCGGCCGTGATAGCCGACATATCGTTGATCGACCGGGTATTGCAAAACCTGATCGACAATGCCGTGAAGTTTTGCCGCGAAAACGATTTTATCAATATTGAACTGGAAACTTCCGACCCCGATAAGGTAAAGATTTCGATTGCGGATACCGGGATGGGCATAAGCCAGGAGGAATTGCCTTCGATATTCGAGCGCTACTACAAAGGAAAAAGTTACCAGGAAAGTACCGGCCTCGGCCTTGCCATAGTGAAAAAGATAATGGATTTGCATGAAACCGAAATCAAGGTAAAAAGCCAGCCGGGAGTGGGCACCACTTTTACTTTTGAATTGCCGGTGGCAAAGACAGCGTAATCAAGGAAATTGAAAATGTCCCCTATTCAATGCTTAAAAAACATTCTGAGAAAACCGAACGGTGCCCATTATATTATAACCGGGATAAATTTCTGCATTATGACAAAATTCAATCGGTTGATAAAAAGGTGGTAAAAACAGCAAACTTCTGGGAGTTATAGGTCTATGAAAATTCTCGCTACCTTTTTTATTATACTGTCGCATTTACGAGGCTACGTGGTATTTATCATTATTGTTTCTACCACACTATCGCCTCTACGAGGCTTGTGGAGTTCCGTTAGGAACGGCAGTATGGTAGCAATAAAAAGGAACAAGTTTACAAAGCCTCGTAGAGGCGACAGTATGGTTAGATGGATTTGATGAGATGCGGAAAATTTTCCTGTTTTAAGTATAAAACCTGAAGATTGCTACGAAGAACTGTCTCCCTTGGGGAAGAATAAGAGGGGAGAATACAGCCCAGTAGCAAATGAAGAACAATTCCACCCCCTACCCCCCACCAGTCCCGACTGTATCTGGATCAAACCAGGGGAAATCCTCCCGTTGAACCTACATTGTGGAAAATAAGACTGATTTGTAAGCTTTAATAATTCTGAAAAAAACACACAACTTTCAAAAACTTGATAAAAAGTTTATCTCTCTGTGATACCCCTGTGATCTTATTGCCGGAGATTTGTCGGTATAAACTTTAAAACAAATTTATTATGAAAACAAGAATTGTAATTACCATTTTATCAGCCTTTATGCTTCTACAAGCATGTGAAAAGGACAGTGACAACAGCCCAATGGCATTAAACCCCGATACCGCAGGGGATGTTTCCATCGACCGTTTTAGTGCCGATGCAGGCCATTTATTTGTGCGCGATGCGTCGAACGGTTTCCCGGGAGAAAACGAGCCTATTAATTTCGACAACATCCCGGCCTTTATTACCAAAGGTCTTGGCCCAAATGGCGAAATGACCCAGTATTACAACTTCGACGTGATGAGCACAATTCCCGCTCCTATCTATGTGCTGTTCAAAGAAAATGAAACTATGCCTGTGGATGGCCAGTTGAACATTGTGAATGTAATACCGGGCAGTGGGTCGTACAACGATTTCTGGTTGGTGACCAAAGTTACCGTTCCTTCCGACTATGTGGCGAACACTATAACAAGCTACAGTGAAATTATTTCGATGGGTTATGCAGTTACCCCAACAACTATCATCGTAAATTGCCCCATCGTGCCAAAAGGTTCGGTGGCCAGCAAACGATTTACGTCCGAAAGTACAGAACTCACCCGGGGTTGGTACAACAGCAAGGTGGTATACTATTTTAACTTCAGCGAAAAGGATTTGATGGCTGTGAATGGAATGGTGCCTACCTCGGATATTTATGTGAGTTTCAACATCAATCCCGATCAGGCAAATGGTGGCCCACCTTCGGGTTTTATGACTGTGGATGGAACTGCCGCCGGACAAACTCACAACGTCCCTGAGACCATCCCAACCGATGCTGCGTATTCACCCCTTTGGGATGTGCAGATTTACGACAACGCAGATTTCAGTTCGGTGATGGATCTTTCCACCGCAACCATGGCAAATATCATGGCAATGGATGCAGCCATAGTGAACTGCCCAATAGTATCAGTGCAATAGTTCTTACTTTTCATGATTCAAAAGTGAAACAAGGATTTTCGGTTGAGATCTCAAAAAAAAGTTAATCTTGAAATCAAAAACCGATTTTCCTTGTTAAATATGAAAATAGTAGGTGTTTAATAAAAAACCAGGCAAAATGAAAAAGACAGTAAACATAATAATAATCTTTCTGTTAGGACTAAATATGGCTTGCTCGCAAGGCAACATGCACTCAAAAACTGATGAAGTAAACATGAAAGAAAATAAATATCGCGAACTCACTCCTGCAGAAGAAAGGGTGATCGTACATAAAGGAACCGAAATGCCCCACACAGGCAAATACGATAAGTTTTACGAAAAAGGGACATACTCATGCAAACGCTGCGGCACTCCATTGTATATTTCGGACAGCAAGTTTGACTCAGGTTGTGGCTGGCCCAGCTTCGATGATGAAATAAAAGGGGCTGTGAAACATGTACCCGATGCCGATGGCAGACGCACCGAAATTCTCTGTAATCACTGTGGTGCGCACCTGGGTCATGTGTTTACGGGCGAAGGTTTTACCGAGAAAAACACCCGTCATTGTGTAAACTCTATTTCGCTGGAATTTATCCCGGCAGGAACAAAAGTGGAAGCCAAAACCGACACCGCTTATTTTGCCGGAGGGTGTTTCTGGGGTGTGGAATATTATCTGCAACAAGAAGCCGGAGTAATCTCAACCGATGCGGGATACATGGGAGGGAAAGTCCAAAATCCTTCGTACCGTGATGTTTGCAACCATACCACAGGACATGCCGAAGTAGTGCGAGTGGTTTTCGATCCTCAAAAAATATCCTTTCGAAAATTGGCCATGTTGTTTTTCGAAATCCACGACCCAACACAGCTCAATCGGCAGGGGCCGGACAGGGGCGACCAATACCGCTCGGAGATTTTCTATACGAATGAGGAGCAAAAGAATGTTACACTTGAACTCATTGACATTTTAAAAGGCAAAGGCTACAAGGTAGTTACTCAGGTTTCGCCGGCCACGGAATTCTGGAAAGCCGAAGCGTATCACCAGGATTATTACAAAGAAAACGGGCATGAACCTTATTGCCATGCCCATACAAAGAGATTTTAGGAGGAGATCGAAATTGTTTGAATGATACCAGGACAATGATTAATTATATTAAAGTACTATTGACTAAAATTCCAAACATACCCCAACGACTAAATTCCTTCCGGGATTATTTAGACCTGAACCGTGTATTCTGTAATTTTTATTCGCAATGTTTTCGAATGATATGCTTAGGTTTAAGACTTGAATAAATGTCAGGCCTGCACGTAAATTGCATACGGTATATCTGGGTGTTCCTCCAGGTGGTATGCGTTGTGTATCCTGGGTATCTGAATAAGCCAATTTGTTTTGCTTGGCAGCAGAAACAACAAAACCTTCTACCCAGAAATTTTTTGATTTGGGCTGATAACGCAAACCATACTGGGTGCATAGTGGCATCATACGCGACAAAGGCTCTATTTCTTTGACAGGTTCCGAAGTAATATAGGATTCAATTTCTCCATCCATCCATCCTAAATTTCCCCAGGCTTTGAAGTCTGAAAAACTCCAATCAAAGGCAGCTTCAAAACCATATACAAAGCCATTGCTTGCATTCATCTTGGTAATCTCTTTTTCTTCGTCTTCGTTCATATTGCCTGTAGGTGTCCGGACAATCATGTCATCGATATCGGTATAATAGCCGGAAACCAACAGGTTTAATTTTTCAATCTGCGATTTATAGCCCAATTCGTAGGACAGAAATTTCTCCGGTTTTAAATCGGGAGCTGCAATTTCAAATTCATCGCTCCGGGCCGAATCAAACCGGGACAGGTCGGATAAATTAGGTGCCCGGAATCCCTGTGAAACTCCACCATATAAGCGATGTTTGTTATGATGGCCAAAGAAATACATCAACCTTGCACTCCCAACAAAAGCCTGCCAGTATTTATTCAAGGAGATAATTTCTTCTGATGAAGGATAGATAAGCTTTCCGGCATGAAGATTAATGTAATTGTACCTCGCTCCTATCACCACATCGAAAAGATCGGTTACTTTAAAATCGTTTTGGGCAAATAATCCGGTCAGACAATAGAACGAATCATCGGCTATTGGACCTTGTGCCATAATTTTATCGAGGGAGCCATCAGCCTTGTATTTTCGGAGATACGAGTTTACGCGGTCGCGATAATATTCCAATCCCCAGGTCCATTTTCCCAACTTGGTTTTTTTATCCATTTGGATAAGTGATCCGAGCGTATTGACATCAAAACCGGAAATATCGCTCTTGTCATCTTTCTTAATTCGATCCTGTTCTTCAGATTGTACCTGATACGAAAGGGTTATTATTAGCTTGTCAGCAACAACTCCAAGATCGCTTTTTTGAAATTGAAGATAGCTCAGTTGCCGTCCTTGGTCAAGTGCCCGTTTTTTTTCATTTCCGATGGTTGTGCCTTCCCAACTAATGCCATAATTCGTTTTATGAGTGCGCCACACATCATCCTGGCTCACATTCTGATGAACTCCTATTAGTCTGCAGGTCTCATTGATTTTGTATTCCATTTTCAGATCAGCATCCCACTCGTCATAACCAGTTTTGGGCTGTGTTCCGGTTGCTCCTCCTGCAACCACGTCCCCAAAGTTTTTGTAGGAATATCCAAAAATGAATGCAAAACGGTCATTCAAACTACCGTTAATCACACCTCTGGCAACATGGGCATTCTCAGCGCTGCTAAAGCGGTAATATACTTTTCGCTTCCATTGAAACCCATCTCCATACCAGGCAGGATTTTCAGTAAACACATTTAATGCCCCACCAATGGCATCGCTGCCATACAAAACTGAGTTTGGGCCTTTAATCATTTCCATTTTACCGATTGACAGATTGTCGATGGTATTCCAATATTGGTTTGGCCCGTCACGAAAGACAGAGTTATTCAGCCTAATGCCATCGACCATGCACAGGGTACGGTAGCCCGTAAACCCTCTGATATAGGGCGAACCTTGCCCGTTAGAGGTTTTTTGCACCATCACCCCCGGAACCTCATTCAGCGATTCGGGAGTTGTTCTTGTTAGATTCCCGTTTCGGATTTTCGCAGATGAGACGGTATAGATGGTCGCTGCACTATTAAAGGGTATTTTTTCAGTGCGGGTGGAAGTCACAGTAACTTCATCAATATTCACCGAGACCGGTTCAAGATAGACATACAATTTCCTTATATCCTTTTCATCCAGTACTATTTGGTAGGATTCAATGCGATACGCAATATGTCTGAAAGAAATTTTTTGCCTGCCAACGGTTTCGGTCCTCAGCATAAAAAAACCGTTTGAATCGGTAATGGTTCCGACTTCAATCCCTTCAATTACCACATTGGCTGAAGCGACCGGTTCACGCGTGGTTGAGCTATACACCCAGCCTTCAATCTCTGCTTCAAAAGAAATCACAGGAAGCAGCATTGAGGTGATCAGAAAAAATATCGCTCTCAATAATCTCATAACTTGACATTTTAAAGAACAAGTAGGCTGTCGGCAGTCCACAGCCGCCAATATGGAACTTGCGGACTGCGGACTGAAGACCGCCAACTGGGAACTACTTCCTAATAATCACCATCTTCTTAGTATCGAAGAACTCACAGGTTTGCAATGAATAATAATATGTACCTGATCGTAATAAATCAGGTTTATACAGAATTCTATGATTCCCCTTGTTTAGATTTCCAGTGAAAACCACCTCAACCTTTTTGCCCAACAAATTGTAAATGGCAAGCTCCACCTCTGTTTCGACAGGTAGATAAAACCCAAATTCGGTTTCCTCTTTAAAAGGATTAGGTATGTTTTGAAATAAGGCATACGTATTTGGGTCTTCCTGAATTTGCAGTTTTCCTACTACTGATATTTTATTCCGTTCATACGAATTACCTCCTTCAATCCAGGATTCCACAACTATCTGCGATTCTTGTCCCGACAAATTACTCCAGTGCCGCAATGTAAAATCAGCTCCTTCGCTTATTCCATCGATTGTTGCAGTGAGTTCATCATCGCCCCAAATTGGAATGGCCAGGTGGCCTCCCCTGAATTTGGCAGAACCAACCATCAATCCCGAATGAGTAAAAACAGCCACTTCATCGCCATAAATAGGTGGGTTTGCCCATACGAATAAAGGAATCCCGAGGGTCATATTATTACCGGTATTGCAGGTTTGGTTGTAATAGACCGGAAGCTCATGTTGAACCTCAATCTTAGAAACAGGGATAGTATTTGGCGGATATAAAAGGGTAGACTGGGCATCAAGTTTTATTTGATAGCCTTCGCCAGGTTGCATGGTACCAATTAAATTCAGGCCCCATATCGGCCAATAAACCAAGCCATTTTCGTCCTTCATGATGATAATATTGGACTGGATCGAACTTAGCATGCTTTCTAATGGACCGGGTGTTGTACGCAGATAGCCTATCATGCTCCAACCTGCAGGAACAATTATCCCGGTAATTTCGGGAACAACGATCATCCCCACAGCGGTGACGGTTTGTGTTGAGTTCATCTTAATCTGGTACCCCTCCCCAATATCTATATCTCCTAACATATTCAAACTAAACAGTGGCCAGTAAACCATGCCATTCCCGTCTTTTGCTATTAATACTTCCTGAACAATGGGTTGCATCATGCTATCGATGTTTGGCTCGAACATATCAATGTAGGTTGAGAAGAAGGACCAACCCTCAGGAAGGTTTATTACCTGGAATTGCTCGTTGACGGATTCCAGTGAAAGCAAACCGCTCATTCCGTTTGGATAAAAATAGCCTTCATTTGGCATCAACGGCGGAGCCATATAGGTTGCCACTGCATTGTATTCCTGTCCATTTGAAGCATGCCAGATTTTCCAGGAAAATGCTTCTCCTGTGGAGAATCCATCTTTAATGGAAGTTTGATCATCATCGCACCAGGCAGTCACAAGAATATTTTGACCGGTGTACGCTTCATAGCCACCACAATGAATCCCTCCAAGTGAATCGGTAAAAAATATCCCAACGAAATCGCCGATAGCAACAGGGCTATTGTTAATTTGTGGAACCACAGACGAAGGAATAAATAGGCTGTGATTAATGCCTGTGTTCACAACTGTCCAGGGTGGATAATTACCCGCTATTTGAGTAATCACGATAGTTTGTGGTGAATTGAATGCCAGCGGTGCGTATATTGTTATGGTTCCAACTCTGGCAACTCCCAGGTTCTGGTCAATTGTTGCTATTAAGTAGCTATAGCCGGTACCTGACGGATTATTAATATGAATCCAGGGTTCAGCAGCAATTGCCTGCCAATTAAGTTGCCCGGAGCCGGTATTGGCAATATTGAAATTAAAATAACCACCGGCGGCTGAAATATTTGCCATAAGCGGACTAACCGAAAGAATGGGCAAAGTAGTATCGTTGCTGACAATAATGTTGATATCATCACTATTGTTACACGAATTTGTATCAAGCACATTCACGAGGTAAGTACCCGAAGTGCTGGCCATGATGGTTTGAGTTGTTGCGCCGGTATTCCACAAATACAGCATGTATCCGGCACCTGCATTCAATAACAAGGATGCACCGGGATTTATCATTGTGTCAGGACCCAAATAGACATAAGGCATTGGATTAACGGAAATCATCACCTGATCTGTATTGGTGCAGGAGTTACCATCTTCCACTGTAAGGGTATATTGTGTACTTACAACCGGACAAACCACATTGGTCTGACCCGTGCCGCCATTGCTCCAGGAATAGTTGATCCCACCTGTTCCTGTCAACGTTGCACAAGTCCCTTCGCAAATAGTCTGATCTGCACCGGTATTCGCAATCGGCAAAGTGTGAACTGTCACGAATACATCGTCGTTGTTATCACATCCATTTTGATCCGTTACGGTAACCGAATAGGTATCCTGAACACCGGCTAAAATTGTCTGGTTTGTACTCCCGTTCGACCATATATAGCTATCGAATAAACCGGCAAATAAAAGGCTTGTTTGACCATCGCAGATTTCGATATCACTTCCCAGATTAGGCATGGGTAAATTGTGAACCAGCACATACACATCATCCGTGCTGGAACAGCCATTCATTTCAGTAACAGTAAGAGAGTAGGTTCCCGTTTCCGAAACCACCAGGCTCTGGTTGGCCGAGTTATCCGACCACAAATATTGATAGTAATAACCCGGATAGAGAGTTGTGGTTTCATCGTCACAAATTTCCAGATCGTTACCCAGGGTCATAACCGGCAAGGGGTTCACTTCCACATAATCGGTCATGGTTAGAATTTCGCTGGCCCCCGTTGCGTGGAAAACAGTTAGGCTGATTGTTTTGAAACCGGTGGAAGTATATCCTACCGTATGAGGCCCGGCTGTAGTAGCTGTGGCAGGAACAGCATCGGTTCCAAAATTCCACAAGTACCCGGAAATTATCCCCGTTGATGCCTCGCTAAATACAACCTGTCCATCGAAACAGATTTCGGTTGAACCGGCAGTAAAGATCGGTTCGAGATAAGCCTCCTGATTTATGGTAATAATCTGCGGACTATTGCCCGCATCGGCAGAGGTAAATACTAGCAAGCCTGACCGGTTGATGCCGGGGTTCAAGGCACAAGCAAGGGTTAGAGTATCCCCTTCTCCTCCGGTATGATCACCCAGGATTTGCATCCACTGACTATTGACAGAAGCTGCCCAGTTAAGGATCCCGGTTCCTGAATTGGAAACCACAAATTCAATGGTATCGCCAAAGTATGGAATAGTCAGACTTCCTGGTGAAACTGAAATATAAGGAGATGCAAGACCAGTTACGTTCAAGGTAATTGGCAGGTACACTTCAGGGTTGACCGGATCGTTGGAGTAAATTCCATATTCGGCAAAATAGACACCCACGGGCATATCAAGGGTGTTGAAATCAAATTGCAGATTATTTACTCCACCGGCAGCCAGTGTCGCATCAAACAAACTGTAATCGAGCCATGAAATCCGTTCAGGAACAACGATATCCCTGAAATCGAAATCGCTTGCGCCCAGGTCGCAATATTGCCTTGCTGCCGTAGCTACATCAAAAACAGCTACCCTGTTCAGGCTCGACGCAGTAACCAGCAATTGTGATTCATCGAAGGATAAAGCCACATCCCAGGGATTCAGGATTCCTGTGTATTGCGAAACCTGAGTCAATCCTGTAGTTTCGAGACCCACAACTTTATCGTTTGTGTAGGCACATACATAGACGGTTGCTCCATCTTCTGAAATGGTTATGCCACGCAATTCACCCAAATTGGCACTGGTTTGAACAATGGCGTTTGAATCGACATCGAACTTATTCACATAATACAAATCGACCCAATACACATAATTCCCATCGGGGGATATTGCAAGATCGTAACCGGTGCTATAACCATCAATCGCAGAGAGGACCGTGTTTGTCATCAAGTCGATCACCACAAGGTCATCGTTGTTTTGATTGCTCACAAAGAGTTTTGAACCATCGGGATTACTAACCAATTCTTTTGGATAAGACACTGAACCCGTAATGCTTCCATCCCAGACAAAACTGTGGGCATCAATAATTTCGATCCGGCTTTGCGACCAGTTACCCACATAAGCAATACTGCCTGCAGGATTAAAGGCCACACCAGATGTCCGTGTACCTTGAACATAAATATTTGCCAACTGGGAGTATGAATATGCATCAAGGACAATTACTCGTCCAGCATCTTCGAAGGTAATCCAAAGTTGGTTTCCATCGGGAGAGTACTTCATTCTCCATGGCCCTGAATAAGGCAAACTGACAGAATCAAGGGTATTTGTAGCGGAATTCCAGATCAGTATCTTGTCTTTAGCATCGTTCCCGATTACGTATTTATCCCGGTGCATTCCAGCCCTGGTAGAGTATTCCAGGTTGCTGCCACCCGAATTTTCAAATACCACCGTACTGGAAGAAGTTTCATCGGAAACCATGTTCTTCAAAACTGATGTTGGATTAAGCGAAACCTCCGGTGCATCCATTGCATCGGCTAATAAAGTGATCCCTGTATTTCCGGCATTTGTTGTGAAAGTCAAGGTGCCATTTAAAGCCCCGACAAGTCCCGGATTGCAGATCACGGGAACGATAGCCGAGGAATCAGGCTCAAGCACAAGGTTCAATGCCGGTGTTGTGAATTCCAATGGAGATGCAACTGCCGAGGTAATGCTTAAATTCAGGGTTCCGGTATTCTTAATTACCAACTGATAAGTTTCAGGATAGCCAATATAGACTTCTTCAAAATCAATGGTATTTTCAGCATACAGGAAAGGAACTCCCGAATTGTGGTGCATTATGATATCGTGGTTGAACTTAGCGCTGGCTGGATCGTTTGTTTCGAAAACCAGTTCAGCATAATAATCGCCTCCTGAAATTTCAGTCGTATTGAAAGTAATATCCACATTGTCGGTTGCAAGTGGTATGAGGGTATCCTGCATGAGAGAAATATCCTCAATCCAAATGGGCTGCTTGGTGCGGAACGTGGTGACTGTAGTAGGACCATCGCCAACCACCAGATAATTAATTGCATCCGTTTCAAGATTGATCACAGCCAGGCGGTCGTTATCATAGCAAGTTGCCACCAGATACTTCTCATCTTCGGTAATTTCAACTGACCAGGGCTTATATGCCAAATCAAATTCTTTGACCATGGTAAATGAATCAGTCTCAAAAATATGGACTTTATAATCATCATTGCTTCCTACATAAATCAGTCTACTATTTGGCGACCATTTTGGTGTGCGTGGATTATCGACAAAGAACGAACCGACAAAGCTGTTGGTTGCAGTCGATCCTACCTGGACATAATCGCCATCGCGCACGGCAAACCAATTTCCATCGGGGCTAAGTTCAATACCCCAGGGATCAACAAGGCCACTTATGGTAGCATATTCGGTGTAATCCTCGGTGTTCATCACAATTACCTTGTCGGTTCCTGTATCTGAAATATAGAGGAAGTGTCCGTCTGGTGTGATATCTACCCACTGTGGATCGGCAATATTGGTCGAGAAAGTGGCAATCAATGCCAGCGAATTGGTATTGTACACCTCAATGCGGTTGTTGGCCATGTCGGCTACATAAGCAATGGAATCGTTGGGCGAGAAAGCTACCCCGCGTCTGTCGGTTCCGACACCAGTAATGGTTTTCAAGATGCCAGTTTCAAGATTATAAATACTGATTTTACTGTGAGCGGTGTTTGTTATCCAGCAATATTTTCCATCCCGGGTCATATCAATTACATAAGGATTTGTATTATATCCTGTTAAAGTAGATGACGACATGGCGTTCAGATCAACAATCGACATTGTTCCGGCAATATGGTTCACCAAATAAGCATAATGCCACATTGCCGAATCGGTTTTCATTCGGGAATAAAATTCGTACTCCAGATTATTTCCACCTAAATTGCTCACTGTCACAGATTGGATGATATTGTCCTGTGTTTGGGCTGAAAACTCAAGCGGATCAGGGCTAACAATAATATCCGGCGCAGAAATACCTTCACCTATAAGGACTACATACTTTACATAATTCGTGGGGTCGTTCGAGGTAAATGAAATCACACCCTGCTCTGCCTGGATGGCATTAGGTTCGAAAAGTACCTGATATTCGAGACTGTTGCCGGGCAATACAACACCGGAATAAGTCCCGGTATAACTGAACGTACCATTTATCTGGACATTATTTATCTCCAAAGTATCAGAACCATTATTATAAACAGTAAGGGTAAGTGGAACTTGTCCACCCACAAATTGCTGCCCAAACCATAAGGTATCATCCGAAACCCAAATAGCTGCCGCATCATTAATGGTGAGATAGATAGGCATAATGAAATCGGGAGTGACCACATCGTTCGAGTTGAAGTGTATGTTGAAGGTATAGGCTCCGGGAGCAAAGTCTTTGGCGTTGACAAACACCGTATTTGTATCGGTTACTCCTGCCGGTATATGGAAGTACCTTTCATCCAATACCAATACATTCCCCAATGCAATCCGCACATCATCGATGTATGTATCCTGCTGATCGTTACTCGATCCGGTTGAGTAGATATTTGAAAACATCCTAAACTCAACCACATCATCCTCAGCTACCTCGCTTGATAGATCATTTTCATAATAGGTCCAGCCATACGTTGTATTATCGGCAGTATTGAACAATTCGACGTAACCGCCACCATTTTTCTGCCAGTACAACTTGAAATCGCAACCACCTTCCGATGTGGTAATCCTATACCAGAAGGAAATCTTCAAACGGTGCGAAATGGTTATCGGGTCGGATGTAACATATTTATCGTTATCGGCGGCATAAATTCGTAAACTTCTGGGTGATGAATGGTACTGGCTTGTAGTTGTTCCTACCGAACCACCCGAACCGCTTGCTGTCCAGAAATCATTCCAGACACCATCGTCAAAATTATCAATAATGCCACTTATATCAGCCGGTATTACGGGAACTATTTCTCCATGCAATTCACTTAAATAGCCGGTATTCCCCAGATTGAAACCACGACTGGTGGTATCGCCACTGTACATGGTAATGTAGAATTCGTCTGGATTTACATAAATCTCGGGTGAAGGCACAAACATGGAAACAGGTACAAGCAAAGTGTCCTCATCAGGATCGTTGGAAATAATGGTCATTCCCAAACTATAGGTATTCACCGGAAGATCGAGACTGTTGAACGACAGGGTAAAATCCTGGTTCGATAAAGGCGGAATCGTGAAGGTAGATTGATTGATAGCAAAACACTCGTCAACCGACGATAGTTCTATTTTAATATCATCGATATACACATCAAACTGGTCGTTGGAAGTCGAAGTGCTATATATATTTGAAAAAAACCTGAACTGAACCACATCGCCTTCTGAAACATAGCTGCTAAGATCGATGTAGTAATTCGTCCAACCCATTGTGGTGTTATCCGGCGTATCAAACAGTAAATTAAAACCACCCCCGTTCACTTGCCAGTAAATCCGATAGTCACAACCACCTTCAGAAGTAATAATACGATACCAGGAATCTAAAATCAACCTGTCATGTACAATCAAATTGCTTGTGGTAATATACCTGTCAGCATCAGCGGCATAAATCCTCATACTGCGTAGTGATGAATGATAATAAGAGGTAGAAGTACCAATTGTTCCACCCGTACCTCCATCCGTAAATAAATCGTTCCATACACCGTTGTCGAAATCTTTATTGATGATATTCGCCAGGGAATCAGCGATATTCAAATATATATGACCAGTCAAAGGACTTAAACCGGTGTTGGCAATATTGAATGTTTGTGAAATGGAATCGGCTAATGCCACATCAACATTGACTGATGTTTGGGCAAGATAAATGTCGGAAGGTGTCACTGTGAAGTTATTGGTAAATGTTACCACACTGTCAACCGGATCATTGCTTTCAATTATAAAATCTGCCGGGTAATTGCCAAATGCAAGGTTTCCTGTCCTGAATGTGACCTGTAAATTATCCTGCTGATTTGGGGCTAATATACCACCATTGCTGCTAAAGCTTACAACATCGAAGATTGATAATGGGGCATTGGATGCAATGACCTGCGCATTTCCATTTGGAGTTCCGACTAAACTGTTTCCGGTTAAATCTTCCCAAGCATCGTAGTTAAAATTCCAGTAAGCGGCCAATCCCGGATCAATTCCTCCCAGGGATGTATTCGCCCTGGTCTGGATTTCTTCAGATGTTAAAGCATAGTCCCAAATTCGGAGCTCATCAATTTCGCCCTTGAAATAATTTGGACCTCCGGAATGCCAGGCACCAATATGGAGAGGATAGGAATTTTGTCTTATATTTCCGTAAGCATAACGAACACCAACTTCCACTCCATCCACATAAAGCCTTACAAAAGCACCATCGTAAGTACCAACTACATGGTACCAGGTGTTAGGCTGAATGATATCCCCACTATATGTTGGGAAGGTCTCATTATTGGTATTCGCCACATTAAAATGCAAAGCTCCTGTACTGGTAATATGCATGTTATAACTCCAATCGGTAGTTGTGGACCAATCAATTTTACCAATCACACACTGCGATGTCGAAGTTAAGGAGTAAACATTTACCCAGGCTTCCACCGACATACTATTTCCTTCTAAATCGAGACTTGGATTATCCAGGATTTCAACGTAATCCCCGTTTCCATCAAACTTAGCGGCCATCCCGGGTTTGCTGCTCAACTTATCCACACTGCTTAATGAGTAAGTCATATCGCTACCACCGGTATTCTTCACAATTAACTGGAAAGTTGCCGAATCATTCTGTGGTTTTGTAAAACTACCACTTGACATATACGAATAATATATATCCGGATCGGTAATCCCCTGTCCTGTCAACATTACATCCTTTTGCGGATCAGTGGGATCATTCGACAGTATACTCATGGTTTCAGTATAGAACAGAACCGTATCGGGACTAAAGGTTACCCAAACGGTATCTTCCCCGTTTTGCGGAATTACAAGAGCGGTGTCGCTTACCTGGAAAATCGCTACCTCAGAACTATTGATATCAGTGATTTCCAGTGTATCTGTTCCTGTGTTTTTCAGGATGAACGGCAGTGAGCTTGTCGATCCAACATACGTATCGTCAAAGTTCAGGCTCGGGTCAACTACAAGAGCTATTGCACTATCTACCAATAGAGAAAGGGGAATAGTGTAAATTGGGTTTATAATGTCGTTGCTCATGATCTCAATATCCGAATTGTATAAGCCGGCATCAAGATATGAAGCATCGATGGTTACATCTACAAGCTGGCTGCTACCCAGAGGAACAGTTGCCTGTGCAGGACTAAAGTTGATAAAATAAGGCAGTTGTGAGGCCAGGATACCTTCAAGAGCTGTTGAATCTACTGTTCCATTATTGTAATATACTGGTGAACAAATCACAGCACGGCCTAACCCACCATCGTATTTAGTACCCTGGTATCCACATCCATAAGCCCCATTTTCGGAATATGCCTCTTTGCCAATTCCACCACTAAAACGAACCAGATTATTGTTAACAAGAGAATTGGCAGACAACATGAGGCTGCCACCGCTTCCGCCGCCACCTCCGCCATTATCATCGTCGCAGGTGCAGGATGTGTATGGCGGATTTGTGCCATCGCCGCCAGAGGCAGTAATAATACCATCAACAACAACATTTGCAGCTTTGACGACCAGAATTCCACCGCCATCTCCGCCGAAACCGCCACCGGAACCACAATTGTCATTGGTGCCGGCATTACCAGAACCTCCACCTGAACCAAGATAGAGTCTTTCAAGTGTATTTGTTCCATAGCAGACTCCGCCACTACTTCCTTCACCGGAAATTCCATAGCCACCACCATATCCGGGAGATCCTGGGCCGCCTCCACTTAAATTGGCACCCGAAGTATTTGTTCCTTGACCTAATATTGATTCACCCTGGTACGCAACACCAAACCCTCTTGGCACAGCCGCTCCACCCCGGTAGCCTTTTGCCACAACAGAGATTGCTCCACTAGCATTAACAGTGAGTGTACCATTTGCCCGGAAAAAGAGAACTCCTCCAGTCTGTCCATTCCAATCAGCACATGTCATGGTTCCATCCACAGTAACATCTGTAAATTGAGGAATTTTAATAATTTGGTGTTTTACCGTGTCGCTTTGGTTATACGTATTTTGCAGGTCATTATCAAGTATCAACAAATTGCCATCGATAGCATCCACAAAACGGGTTTCAAATTGGCCTGCCAGGTTTTGGGTCAGGTTGGTGTCGTTATCTTGCATCGTGATTATCAAGACCTCATCACCTGCACCAAATCCACTTACATTACTTACCCATATTGTGTTTTGACCTGATGGATTGTTCCAAGCTACTTTCGATTTAACATTATCCGTATAGTAGGTCTGACCTGTTCCGACTGTCAGAGGACCATCTACTCCTGTTCCAAATTGGTTACTGTTGAAACTAAAATTAAGATCGCTTCCACCGGTATTTGAAATCAACAAAGTATGATTTCCCTGGTCACCCATCGATAAAGTATCGGATAAAGTAGTCGGTGCAACGGCAATAATCGGTGGCATTAGTCCATCGGCAAAGACATTTACTGAAGGCGCATTGGGATCATCGCTGACAATCGACAGAACAGTATTGTAATTCATAGCTGCCTGAGGTGTAAATTGTACCGAAACGGTTTGTGTCTGGCCAACCAAAACATAAAAATTGGAAGGTGTCATGGTATAGACTGGCAATCCTAAGATATTATAGACATGCAGGGTATCATCTCCTGTATTGGTAATATCGAATTCCAAAACAGAAGATTTACCCACATAGACAGTCCCAAAATTGAGGCTGTCAGTTGACAGACTTACGATAGCTTGCCCATGAACTGTAAGGGTAATTGGCACATCAACCATTTGATTTTGGGGGTCGTTACTATTTATCCTCATATTTGCCGGGTAAACACCCCCAATCAGGTTGTTGGCATTGAAATCGAAAATGATTGTATCCATTTCGCCAGGCAGTAAACCTGCGGCATCCTTTCCTGACCAGGCAAGCCAAGTGGGTAATAATTCCAAATCGACCAATGTTGTGGTTGCATTTCCGGAAGTTGTACCATTTGCTGCAAACCCGGCACCATCAGTCCAGGGATTTGTCCCGTCGAAATTCCAGTATCCGACCAATCCCGGTTCGTTGCCAATTAAACGGGTTTGTGCAGTTCCCTGAATTTCTGCCTGCGACCTGACTGTATGCCAAATCCTGACTTCGTCAATCCTACCGTTGAAATAATTCGGGTCACTGGTATACCAGCTACCTATTCGTACAGGATAAGTATTTTGCCTGAAATCGCCGGAGGCAGCCGATGACAGCACCTCAGTACCATCAATATAAAGTCTGATAAAACTACCATCGTAAGTAGCCGCCACATGATACCATGTATTTGTGCTTAAATGTTGAGTGCTGTATTGAGGGAATTGGGTTCCACTTGTATTGGCAAAATTAAAATGAAGCGCCCCTACATCGGTTATATGCATATTATAGCTCCAATTGGTTGTGACACTCCAGTCAATTTTCCCTAATACGCAGCGAAGGTCCCCACTAAAGCTGGTGCATTTTACCCAGGCCTCAACAGTAATCTCATGCCCAACCACATCAAGACTATCATTATCGGGAATGGTAATATAATCCCCACTTCCATCAAAGAGTGCAGATTTATTGGGATTATTACTATAATCTGTCATCTGAACTGCAAACTCCAGATTACTATAGCCCATATTGCTAATATTGAATGTTTGCGTAGCGCTGCCTCCAACCTGCAAGGTCTGGTCGATGGTAGTCGCCGACAATGTCAGGATGGGTGCCAACAGGCCATGGGCCTCAACCGGAATCTGCCTTGTATCGTCGTTATTCAGAATGGTAATCACATCCTGTTCAAAGGCTGTGGTGTCAGGTGTAAAGACTACAGTTACCTTATGCGAATCGGTTGGGGCAAGAGTAAACGCACTCATATCAAGGCTAAAGACTGAGTTGGTATTCTGAATATCAGTAACTATCAACGTATCGTAGCCCTCATTATAAACCATGAAAGTTAGAGTATCTGTCAATCCGGTAAGTATTGTGTCGGGGAAGATCAGTGCTTCCGGATCGACATGGATATAGGGGGCCTCCGTTACTTCAAGATTAAGATCAGCAATAATTTTTGGTTGATAGGGATCATTGCTGGAAATCCAGAGTTCAGCTTCATAATTTCCATTCCGCAAACCTGATGCATCAAAAATCATATCGCCATTGAACGACTGCAAAGAATCCACTGAATTTGTATCCGGTTCAGCATAAGCCCAAGGTGCAACAATACTGCGAGGCAATGCCACTCCGAGCGGATAGTCTCCAACTGGAATATTCCATGTCGTATCTATCTCGAAAGTATTCAGAAGAATTCGATTTACCTCATCGTCGTCGCGCTCAGAGACATAACAATACATATTGTCCTCGGAAATTTCCAATCCGGTTGGATGGTTGATATTTGTCACTGTCGCAAGCAGATTCAATTCATTATCGAGGAAACGGACGTAGCTGTTGTTGAGGTCAGCAACGGCTAATAATTCTCCATCAGGCGAAAGAGAAATCTCGCGACCATAATTCAGGAGGTTTATATTGTTTATATACTGATAGGTCTCTGCATTATACCTTCTTACATAATACCGGTCGGTTGTATAAAGCCACTTTCCGTCCGGGCTGATGGCCAGGCCGTAGCCTGTATTATAACCGGTGGCAATCTGGGTGAATTCCTCGGTGTAGGTATTAAAGACATGCAGATATGAACTACTTAGAACAAAGAGATCGATGCCATTGGGTGCCATCAGTACATCCACCGGATCGACATTGGTGGCAGAGAAAGTTTCCACCTGGGCGTTTGTGAGATTGATCCGGTCTAAGGTGTTCATAGCCGGGTTGCCCACATACGCATATCCATGCGAAATTCCATCGTTGTTGATGGAGATAGCCACCCCGGAAGTTTGTGTTCCTGCAACACCAATATCCTGAACGGCAGCCAATGGATTGTAAAATTCGGAAACCTGAATAAAGCTGACGACAGCAGAATTATCATAGCTCATCCACAGGATGGAAGCATCGGGATTCAAGGTCAACCGGACCGGGGCATAAGGTACAGTGATCGTACCGATAATACTATCGGCCAGTACATCGATAGCTGAAACTGAGTTGCTGTTGCGGTTGGCCACATATATGATATGATTGTAACTGGAATTAGCAACTACCCGGGCTTGGGTATGGTAATCCAACCGATATTCACCGGAATTACTGATCAGCATGTTGTGTGTTGAAGTCTCGCCAGTCGAAAGCGAATCGCTGTATGCCATCGGTGCCACAGTCATTGCCGGTGGCTGTAAACCAATTCCCTGAACTACGGCTGTACGTGGCTGGTCATTGCTTACAATAGTCATTACATCTTCATCGAAACCGGTTCCATCGGGATGGAAGAGCACATCGAGATAATAGGTTTCGCCTACCGGGATGTTGAATGAAGTGGGATTTGCAGAGAAATTCAAGGTTGCAAATTGCACATTGGTGATATTGGCCAGTCCGTTTCCTACATTGGCTATGCCGAGGCTGATGGTATTGCTGAAACCAACAAAGGCCGTATCGAAATCGAGGGTATCCATAGCCAACATCAGCTCAGGATTTCCGGAAATTGTTGTGCTTGTAGGAATGATGTATTCTGGTGTAACCGGGTCGTTGCTGTTTACCATAATATTGGCGAAATACTCACCGGGGGTCAAATTCCCTGAAATGAAATCGACATTCAGGACTTCATTAGCCCCGGCAGCAATGCTTCCTTCCAATGGAGAAACCTGCAACCAGGCAGGCCCGGCTTTCCGGATCATCATCTTCCAGAAGTTGAGCGAACCACCGTCTCCGTTTATATGGTCGGTAATACGGAGTGTCCAGGTACCTTCAACCGGTTCGTTATCAAATATACTTAAGAGGTTGCTGTTCAATTTATAAGTAGAAGCAAAAGGAGAAGAACCAGTGGAAATATAATTCAGCGCTTCATCATTTAAGATTGTGCTGTCTAATTCTGTTCCGCTAATGCTTCCGGTCGAAATCAAAGAAAGGACAGTTCCAGTCGGTGAAATTAATTCAATGCTCATATCGAGCAAAGAACCATGGGTAATATCCAGCATCAGGTTAAGGTCGCCAACAGGATAATTATCGCTTACCAAGATAGAAGATTCTGTGACAGCATTGGCGTTGGGGCCAATTGTTTTGGGCAGGCCGGAGGCAGTATACTCATAGTTGGCCGAGCCAATGGGGGCTTCCGACTCTTTGAAATAGACATTGCCGTAAGGGGTGCCATTAGCCCCATTGCCGGTCAAATCAAGAAAATGATTATCCATAGTCCAGTAGGCAACCAGTCCGGGTTCGTTGCCGCTCAATTCAGAATTCATGGTCGAGGCAATTTCAGCCTGGTTTCGGGCATAATCCCAAATCCTGACTTCATCAATTTGCCCATGGAAATCCCAACTTGTGTTGTACCGGCCAATCACTACATTGCCTGTCCCGTTGGAAGTGATCACATTCTCCCACACTGTTTCTGCAACGATCTGATCATTTACATACAACCGTACCATTTGACTATCGATTGTGGCTGCCACATGATACCACTGATATTCTTCAAATAAACCGGTTGGCGAATCAAGATAAAACTCATTTCCGCCCGTACTTGAATAATTCAGTCGCATGTAGTTGCCACTTCGCAAAGCGAACAGGAATTCCCTTACGTTGTCGTTGTAATAATACCATTTCGAGAGGATGCAATTTTCGGTGGTCGCGAATCCGGGTGTAAGATAAATCCAAGCCTCAAGGGTGAATTTGGCCAAATCGATATCGGCAGTGGTCACATAATCGCCACTGCCATCGAACCAGGCCGATTTTCCGGCTCCATTGCCCGGGTTGTTCATGGTTAGGATACTGTCGGGCAACAGCTCGGTTGCAATGGAATAATTCAGGGTTGAATTCCCATTGTTGTACAATGTGAGCGACTGGTTCAAGGTTGAGCCACTTTCGACCGAAACATAATAATCCACCGGAACGCTTGCTAAGACTGGTGATGTGGTGTCTGCAACAACTGTTATTGGAGAGTTCGAGAGGTTATTGGTTTCATCCAACTCAATGATAATATCGTTCGGATCGACATATACATAAATATCATGCAATCCGAGCGTTGCATCATCCACATCCCAACTTAGGGTTTTAGTTACCGATGATCCTCCGTTAATATAAGCAATTGATGAATTGGCAATTTCCACACCGGTCAGCAAGGGGTTACCATCATAGCAACGGACTTGTACTGAAACGGCATTGGCATTTCCTGTGTTGGATACACTGACGGCCATTTCGAGGGGATGATATTGCTGAACTTCAGCAGGGTTGAGCTGAATCTGACTGATGCTCAGATCAGGCTTTTCAACACGCACATACTGAATGGAGAACTGGTTGTTTTGCCAGCTCTTTTCTTCTATTGTATTGGCCGGATCGACCACCACAAACAATTCGGTCATTCCAAAAGGAGCCATCCAATTATAGGTGAGCACAGCATTGTCTTGTTCAAAAATGGTGTCCACCATCAATTGGGTGATCATTAAACTGGTGGGGGCAATCGGGTCGCCGTTCCAGAGCTGAACCGGGACATTTGCTGCATAGCTCCCACCAATATTGTAAACCGTGAAAGTGGTTATCACGAAACTGTCCACATCGTTGAAACTAATATCCGATTGATAAACCGCGAGGTCTGGCCGCACATCGAGTTGTAGATTTGCCGCATTATTTTCCAGGCTGACTTCGGTAATGAGTGAATCGGGATTGACTACTGCCGATAGATCGCGCAATCCGGCTGCAACTGTGTAATTAGCCGAGATCGATACGGTATCGCCAATCAACAGGGAATCAATTACAATATCAGATCCTATTTGAGTTGACCCATCAAAGAAACGGGCAATAATGTTATTGGCATCGGCTCCCTGAAGGTTTCTGATGTTGGCAGATAGTTGAATTACTTCGCCCTGAACTGGTGTTGGATTGCTTGTATTTAGATTCTCCGCCATTAAATCGGAAGCTACAAGTAGAGTAAAGGCAGCATCATTGTTGGTATCATCCACTTCAGCCACAACATTGGCCGAGTCGAGAAAGACCTCAAAATGATGAAGCCCAGCACTGACAATAAAATCCCAGACCAATGAATCGGAGGTAGTCCCCAGCAACGAGTCTGTCAAACTTAAAACCAGTGCGCCATTCTGGTATAAATCAACGGTGAATCCATTGATAGGAACTGCACTGATGTTGTGGTAATTTACAACCAGTTGCAGCGAGTCGCCTTCTTCAATTGAGGTAACAGGCATCAGGTAAATATCTTCATCAGTAATCTCCAAATCAGGATTAAGCATGTATGTCAGGTAAGTTAAGCCGGTATCGAGCGTGCCGGTGACCGGGTTATTGTTACTTGCCGACATCAGGTTCATAATATTCGGCCCGGCAACTGTTTGACTTCCATTTTCATCCAGATCAAATTTAAAATCGATATAGTGCATATTATTGAAGGCATCGATGGTAGCCGTGCTCATCCAATCGGATACTGCATCATCCGTCATTATCCCGGGAGTTGTCCAAAGTGAGCCATTCGCATAATCTTTTGCCGAGAAGAACAAATCGGTCTGTGTCCCATTTGTGCCTTTCCAAAGCAACCCTGCAATGTTTCGGGTATCTATATTTAATACGGGTTTTTCGAGGGTGAACGAATCAGTATACACCAATTCTGGTGTTCCCCATTGGCTGCCCATTGCTGAATAAAGATTGGCCATTACCCTGCATTGTCGGTGCTGACTGGTGTTATCCATCTCTTCTTCTATCCATGAGCAAACAAAATCGCCATTTGACAGAGCAGCAATCACCGGGTCATATTCGTTCAAAGCATTGCTGGTAAAGCTTTGTGCAGCCGACCAGCTTGTGCCGTTCCACATGCTATAAGCCAATTCATTGTCAGTGGGAGTTTGTGGTAAGCCATCCACATCAGTTTTCCAAACTGCCAAAGCCGATGTCCCGGCATGGTTGAAACGGACAATAGGCTCAAAGTTACTGTTGGCATTGTTCACCAATATAGCCGGTGTCGACCAGGAAGAACCACTCCAGACGGAATAGTAAATATCCATTGCCCCAGCCTGGAAGGGATTTGTATTGTTCGACGAACGTGTCCACAAAACCAACCCTTGTGAAGCACTGTTGAAATCGACAGAAGGAACCCCGTCGGAATAATAGGAACCGGCAGCATCGGAAATCACAGGAGCCGATGTGCCCCAGCCGTTTACCGTATCGTAAATGGCATAATATATATCCTGGGCATTCAGGATGTCGTACATGGTAATGTTTGACATCCCCGTTGCCTGGGTTTTTGAAATGCTATTCCTTACCCAAACAGCCACCACACTGTCGTTGTGCATAAATGAAATGTCGGGACAGGATTCGAAATAATCGTTCGATTCTATGTCTACTGGTGTAGACCAGTTCCCAGTTACAGTCTTATAACTAAAAGCCAGTTCAGGATCAATCTCGGATTTTAGCGTATCCTTGTCGGTTACCCAGATAACTGCCAGATTACCATACGAATCGGTACGGACCTGGGGATAGGGAAGTACCTGCGGTATAGCCAGTGTGGTATCCAAAACCATTACAACATTCATCTTATTATTGCCTAAACTCCACGGGCCCCATGTACCTGAAATTATATCGTCCTTCCACAAACCCCAGAAAAAGCTAATCATAAGATTATATCTCACTTCGAATTCGCCATTGAGATCGCTTCCAAATCCATTGTTGGAATTATACACCAAATCGAAGTTTATTTGAAGCGTTGGGGAAACTGTTGCTTCTCCCCTGGCAAGTCCATATAGAATCTGCAGGCCTACAGTTCCGTGTATTGCGCCTCCTATGTAAGGACTAAAGGTTACAGTGTAATTTGTTAAATTTGTTGCACTCGATGCCTCGAAAGTTAGTCCTGCAAAAATCTCGAAACCAATTCCCAAGATAACTTGCAATCCAGGTATTCCGGTCTCTACATAACTGGTGTACTGGTCTCTGAACAATATTACATCCTCGCTAAAGGTATACGAAATATTTTGAAGTGTGTAATCAGAAGCCAGGACAAAGGTGATGTCGGCATCGGCTGAACCTACTTCGCGGCCAAGGACTTCCTGGGCAAGTTTAAACCCACCTTTCATATAAGGAGCATGCGAATCGTCAACCGGAAAACCAACTTCCACTTCAATACCTCCATCAAATTCGTTTTGCAACGATCCTATAAGCTTCATACCCTGGTAAAGTGTATGGCTAAAGTTGAACATATCGCTATTTCCTGTTTGCAGGTTTTTCAGCTTGAGGGTGTTTTTGAACATGCCGTCCTCGAAGTAATAGGGGCCAGTTTGCTGGAATTTTGATAGCCACGGAGGCGGTGCGTACATATCGATGGTTTTTATCATTTTTGCAGATGCGAGGTTTGTTATGTCGTAGGCCAAAACTTTAAGTTGTATGTCGTTTGATGGGAATATCCCCATGTCCACTTCAACCGACCAACCATCGCTACCGTCAGTATCTTCAAGGGTTATCGTGTTGCCAAATTGAAATATTACTTTCTTGATTGTGGCAATACCTTCGGGGTCGGTAACTGTAGCGGTAAACGTATTCATATTGTTTTCGATACCCGACATGAACTTCCCGATAATAGAAGGTGATGGGTTTTCATCGATTAAAGCTACAACATCTGTAATAGTGGGTGGTGTGAAAGCAAATTCAACCGATTTTATGTTGTTCAATTCATCCAATTCCGAGTATATATCATCAGGATCGATTTCTGCTGTAATCCTAACATAATCTGAGGCCGGCAACCAGCTCGATTGGGCAGTATGTGATTGCAATGCCTCCAGTGAAGGAATAATTATTGTACCTAATTGAACCATTGGTGGATGAGCTAGTGTAATATCTTCGGAATAGACTGCTACTTTTACATTTTGAGCATCCTGTGCACCCAAATTGATAAGGTTAATATTCAACAACAATGGATCAAGCGGATCGAGTGTAGTGGTTTTTGCAATATTCGCTAAAGCAACATCTACTGTATTGTTAAGGTTGAGGGCAAAATTATAAGTTGTTTCCTGCGAGGAAGCAACTGCTAAATTGCCACTTGTGGAAGTTATATAACCAAGCTTTTGTGCTTTCGCTGTATAAGTACCAGGCTGTACACCATAGAAAGTATAACTGCCATCTTCGCCCGAAGTAACCGTTTGAACCAATGTTCCACCGGTTTGCAGGGATACTGTAACATTTGGTATGGGTGTACCGGTTTGTGCATTTGTGATTGTGCCTTTCAAGTTTCCTAAATTATTCGGGACAATCTGAAATGGACAGTCAATAAACCCAGAATATCCAATAAGGTTAAAGTTATCGGTGGCCGAAATATAATATTCGCAACCCTCGATAAGAAAGTACGCCCCCGGGATTGTTCCCTGGTAGGTGCTTCCCGATACAAGGCTCATTGTGGTAAATTCCCAATACTGTTGACCCATACCACGATAATGCAGATTCACCGCAGTTAAATTCGTCGTATTATCGGTTGCAGTAGCGGTGATTGAAACATCCAAGCCCTGAACCCCAAACAATACAGGGGTGTGTGTAATTACAGGAAGGAGATTCTCTACCGGGATTTGGTACGGAAAAACATCAGCACTTGAAGTAGGCTTATAACTCGTGTTTGATCCATCGGTAGCCGATATATAATAATCGATCCCTGGAGTTTGGGATGCATTTCCCGGAATATATCCGCGCCACAAAGATCCGCTTTGCTGATACATAGGAACTTCAACAAAACCTGTCCCAGAATTCGAGGGGCGATAAAATATAGATGCCGATTGGAGGTAAGGTTCGTAATAATCTTCAATGTAAGCTTCAATTATAAAATCAACACCTGGGGCATTGATCTGATTACTCAAGGCAATGGTGGCAGCTGTCCGGTTGATTACAGGGGGTGTGGAAAGTACATAAAATGATGTCCCATAGTTGGAAACCGTAACATTTTGTTGCTGCACCTCATCATACAATTCTGTTGTGACTTCTACAAAAACATTCCGGTTTCCTACAAATAAGTTTGGTTCGTCGGTGGTATAACTCAATATATATTGATTGTCTACATATTCCACATGTACAGATTGAAGATTTCCGTTTTCAGTAAGAGTGAACGACTGTGCTGTGAGGCTTGGTAGCGGTAAACCATACGATGTTATATCAGCTGTTACAGCAATCTTTGGAAATTTATCTTTATTGATGACCGTGATATCCACATTTAAAATGTCGTTGGGGACAATTATTTTTGGCGTGAGCACAAGGATACTGAAACCGGTATTCAGTGCATTGCTCCCCCACGAACCGGGCCAGTCGCCTGATGTACCCTGTGTGGAAGTTAACAAATCGACATAATCGTTCCACCAGGTGTGGGAGCCAATGTTTTGATTCAACAGGCCATAGAACCAAAGCCCCTTGTAGAGGGCATACAAACCATACTTTCCTGAATAGCCATCGTCGACTGTGTAGTGATTTATATAATAATTAATCATATTGTCGTATTGTGAATTTCCCGGGCCTAATCCTCTATAATACAGACAAATTGCACCCGATCCCTGGCGTGACATATAGAAACCATCACCAGGTCCCGTATATCCATAATGCCCATCAGCATTTTGGGCATAAGAACTAAAATTCGCCAGCTCATTTCGAACAAAGGATGGTGCTGTAATGCCCCAGGATTCTGCAAAAAGCAAACCTAAAACCGGCCATTGCGTAGTTGACATATCAGCATCGCCAGCGTTTGCGCCGGTAATATCGTAACGCCAGCCACCCCGTCCATTTCCTGTTTCCGACTGGCTCCAGGCTATTTCATCGACCAGGTTTTGGACTACCTGAAGATAGGTTTGCCCTTGCACCCACGAAGGGCCGTTTGTAATCACCTGGTTAGGTGAATTGGATGTGACTATAGCGGCTAATGCGGTTGGGTCTGCATACGAAGACCGTGAACCGGAAAAATGGTAACCATAGCCATTGCCGTCCCCATCAGGGTTTCCGTAAGTCTGGTTCGAAATGGTATTTCTTTCTATTTCGCCCCACAAATATTGAAATCCTTTCTGGACCACTTCTTTGTAAATGTCGTGGTCGGGCGAATTCCAGGGCTGATGTCCATTTTCTTCGAAGGATAACAAAGCCAGGCCGGTAGCTGCCACTTCCGGGGCAGGGGCATAACTGTAATTTCCGTACCAATGCCCATCGGCATATTGTTGTAAGTAAAGATAGCGCAGACCATCCTCTATGGCTCTCTTTCTGCGAGTCTCCCTCTCGTTCAAAACCACACGAATACTGACACTCTGGCTCTCGGTCAAGCCCTGATTGTCGGTTACATGAAGTGTGGCTGTATAAGTTGCATAATTTGCATAGCTATGGGAAGCACTCATGTATTTGACATTGGATATGGTAGCTGGGGTAGATTGTGTCCCATCACCAAAATCCCAATAGTAGGTTCCTGATCCGGAAAAACCTCCGTCCCACTTTACATTTCCCCAAAGAATAAACGACTGGTTTGGCCACACATAATAGGTAGGCATTACCTTCACTGTCATGGGATAAGTGGTTGTTGTCGACTTCGTAGAATTCAATTGGGAATAATATTCTTCCCAGCTTTCTTCCGGGGTTTGGGTAGCGGTACCTAACATGCCCTGAGTAGGTGGTGTATAATTATACTCTTGCAAAAGGTTTTGAGCTGTGCTCAAAACGCTATTTTGCGTTTGTTTGGTTGACTGGGAAAGGACAGGGTTTAGACTAAGGAAACATAAGGCTGCCAAAGTCAGTACGCAGCAAATAAAATTCTTCTTCATGGCTGAATAAATTAAAATTTATAATTAGTTTAATTTCTTTCAACTAATGGCATTTTGCCATCTTCCACAGCCTTGAATCTGTCGTGTGTCTCTTGTCTTCTTTCTGAAAAATGTTGTGTTTGTTTAAATTACATTTTCGACTGTGCCTTATTCTTTTTCAATTTTACATTCCAGGTTATCGCAATTTGCGACAACCTCAACTTTATTAGTCAATTAGTAAATACTTTGATTGGATGATTTCATTGGTAAGGATAAATGCTATTTCGGAGGATGTCCCCCAGTCTATCCCGATGCAGTCGGGACTGCGGGGGCTAGGGGGTGGAATTACAAATTGGAACTCCCCCCTCTTATTCTCCCCCAAGGGGGAGACAGTGCTCCGTAGCAACTTATCATAAAAATGAAACCCAGCTTTTCCTTCCAATACCATGGTTTTGATGTATTTATTAAAAGTCTAATCAAATTCTTTTTTCATCAATATTCTAATTCTACTTCAGCATCTCCTCCAAGCTTAATAAACAATAAGCCGTCACCAATACTTTGTTGTTCTCCCACCACCGGTTGTTTTCGTTTTGCCACCAGCCTTCTTCATTCTGGATGCTGATGATATGTCTAGCAAGTTCGTTCCTCCAATTATGGTTTGTTCCTTCTACCGGGATAAAATCTTCGCCATAAGCAGTTAATGCCTTTGCCATTGTTTGATAATAATAAAACAAGCCCTGGTCGCCCATTTGAGGTGTGGTTTCTATCGAGTAGTTTTCGGTGAGCCACCTGTAGGCTGCCACCACCCGCCTATCATCTTTGGCCACATTGGCATAGATCATACTTTTCAAGCCTGCATAAGTCATACTTCCATAAGAATTGGTTGCCCCGGCCTTGCTCTTTCCGGGTTCATACATAAAACCCCCATCGTTGCCGGCATAAATCTCGGGATTCACATTTTTCAGGTTTTGGCAGCGTGACAGAAACACCAATGCCTTGTCGTAAAATATTTTCTTTTCGCGCAACCGGCTCTTTTCTTCTTCGGAATAGTTCTTTTCTATTTCCGGGTTTTCGTTTTCAGCCATGGCCTCAATGGCCCATTGCAGGTTCGATAAATCGGGCCTTTCGTCGCCACCATAGCCCACGCCACCATAGTACAAACTGTCGATCGAGAAATCCTCACTTTCATCAATCTGGAGTTTCATCAGGTAGTTTTCGGCATTGTGGATGATGTCTTTGAACTTTTCGTTTTTGGCATCTTTAAAAGCCATGAGGCATACTGCCGTGTTGTAATTGGGCATCGATTCCTGAAAGATGCTACCATCGGGTTGTACACAAGTCAAAAGAAAATCGAAGCCCCTTGAAATGGCTGAGTCTTTCAATTGAAAATCGAACCCGGAACGCAGGAAAGCCGACAAAACTAATCCGGTCATACCCGGATGGAATTGCCATGACCCGTTTTCTTCCTGATTTTCGATCAGCCATTTTAATCCCATTTGGATGGAATGATCGGCTTCTTTCCTGAGTGAAAGGTCAAGTGGGCTTTGATCCTGGGAAAAAACACAATTATTGCTGACTTGAAGCCCTGCAATCAGTACAAACACGATGATGATCCTAAAATTTGCTTTCATGGATAGATTGTTTTTGGTTATTGTCTCCTGATAACTAAAAAAAGATTTTGTGCGATCTCTAGTTTTTTTGCATCGGCAAAATAAATTTCATCATTAAATTTCGAGGGAAGGTTCATGGTAAGAATGGCAAACTGATCGAAATACGTAACCGCCATTGAAACCTCATCGCCGGCAATAATCTGCTTGTTTTCAGTTTCCATTATGCCGTTGAATTGCCAGTAACAATTAATTAATCTTTCATTCCTTTGCTTATCATAGATGAAATGTACAGCAGGTTCTGAAATCTTTTTTCCATCAAGTTCATATTCAACATAAATCCTGAAACTATCCGGAATATTTTTAATGTCCTTTTCCACTGAAAAATGAGGTTGGTTTTTAGGAGTGTATCCTAACAGCAAAAGGGATGTCTGCAGTTCAACCGGGCTTGATCCGGTAACAAGCAGGCTTTCGTGCATTTTTCCAATGCTATTACACAGTACCACTTCAATTAAACCGTCCGCCATATTCAACATAGCAGGTATTTTTATACTTCCTGAATTGATGTTGATTTCAATTTTGTTGATCAAATAGATGGAATCGTTTTTCTGCTGAACAATTTCCTGGTTTTCCTGGCTGAGAGAATAGAATGGATATATGGCAAATATCAGAAGAAGCGTGCAAAGCCTGCCTCGCCATGAAGTTGATATAAGTTGATATTTCCTTTTCATCCTTTCGACTTTAGGGTCAAATTATGAAATCAAAAAAATAATCAAAAAGCTTCGCCAAACGAGATATAAAAACCACTGCTTCCTTCCCCGATAGCATAATCCAACCGGAGGTTTATATTATCGGCTTTGCTCACCCGAATACGGATCCCACCCCCGAATGAATATTTTAACTCCTCCATGCTGATATCGGAAAAGCTCCGGGCTACATCGCCTATTCCATAAAACCCGACTAGTCCAAGCCATTTCCACACAGGCATCCTGTATTCTGCCTGAGCCGAAAAATAGTTCTTGTCCCGGTATCGTCCTTTCAAATATCCTCTCGTATGACTGTCACTTCCAAGAAGCGCAAGCATGTTGAAAGGGACATTGCCCTCGGTTGAAACACAATAGGTTTGTACCGCTATTATGTGTTGCCTTATAAATGATGTAAAATACCCTTTCGCTTCAAAAACAAATTTACTGAATTCATTAGAACTGCCAAAATTTTTATTGAAATAGGTCTGTTTAATTTGGAAGTAAAAGCTGCCTGCGGATGGATTTAGTAAATTATCCCTTCTGTCAAGCAAAAGGGAATACCCAAAACCGGATGAAATCCCTCCATCCAGACCAATGATATTCTCTGTTGAAAAAGGCAATTCGTTGGAAAAATGTATGTCAAAGATATTATTATACCGGTAGTTTATTCCTACATACAGCTCCCTTCGCACATTATAAAAAACCGAATTGTCCAGGTCTACAAGTTTATAGTCGTACAATAGTTCATTCAATTCAGGTGTGTTTCTTCCAATACCGTAAAATTTCTCAGGGTAGTAGCGGATGGTATTATTGCCCTGAAACAAATAATTCTTCGAGTTGGAAAAAACATAGTGGCCTAAATCGAAGATAATCTGTTTATTAAAGGTGTAGGTAACTTCCACCTTTGCGGATGACAAAGTAGAGTGCTGTGCATTGGACGAACGAAAACTAAACAGCACAGCCGCTCCGAAATAAAATCTGGTTTCGGGCGACGACCCCAATGTAGGCACAGGTAAGATGACGAAGTTGTTAGGCAGGCTATCATGCTTTTCGAGCTGAGAATATCCCAGATTGCATTTTGCTAGTAAGATTATTGAAAGACTAAGGGTTTTCAAATAGGTAGATCGACAGATGATTTGCTGAAATCTCATTTGGCTATACTTGATTTACCAGGTAAAGATAGCCGTTTAAATTTATTGTAGGTGAGATTTCTGCAATTATTGGTTTGTGGCAATGCACCCTTCCTAAATTTACTGTTCTTGTTCGGCAATTAATCATATCCTTTTGAAACGAAACAGACTCATTTATTTCTCACTCGGCGGATATTGTTTTTCAACCAAATTTTAAGATCATGGCAAAAATACCTTTCTTTGCAACATATATAGATGTTTAGATATTTGGATATGGAAAAGCTGATTCAAAATATAAAATCCTTTTTAAACCTGCGATTGCTGATTGGGGTGGTTGTTGGAGCTGTAGCCGGGTATGCCTATTATTACTTTGTGGGCTGTGCTTCGGGGACCTGTGCCATCACATCAAATCCTGTGAACAGTACTTTGTATGGGGTATTGTTTGGGGCATTGTTGTTTTACAAAAAGAATCCCGAAAAGGAGAAACCCGAAGCGGATTAATAAAACTTCGCCTTTGATTGCTACCACTCCAGCTCCCCAAACTTTTTCTTCTTCTTCAGAAAATACCCAACTACAATGCTCCTTGGATATATCTCCTTAAATTGAGATTGCTTTCTATTCTTTTGAATTTCGATCCGTTTTGCCCTCAATGCCTTTCTATTGGCATAAAATGAAAGGTGGGCTTTCAATACAGCAGCAAAAGATGAAAAATTAAACCCGGCCAGATATTTCAAAGCAGCAACGCCATCCAACACCTGGCGGATAAAAAGGGTAGTCCTGAATTTCTTGTCGGGCAGGTTTTTATAAAGCAGGTAAAGATTGTTCCTGAAATTAAGGTAAAGCTTGTGAGGGCTTTCGTTGGGCAGTGTGCCACCACCAACATGGTAAACAACGGAAGCCGGTTCAATAACAATCCTGTGTCCGGCATTTTTCATCCGCCAGCACAGATCGATTTCTTCCATGTGTGCAAAAAAATCGTTGTCGAACCCTCCAAGCCGATGGAACACCTGTGCCCGGACAAACATACATGCACCTGTTGCCCAGAATATATCCCGCTGCGAATTGTATTGCCCATTGTCTTTTTCAAGGTTGTCGAATATGCGGCCCCGGCAAAAGGGAAAACCATATTTATCGATAAAGCCACCAGATGCACCAGCATACTCAAATTGCGATTTTGCACCAAAGGCAAGGATTTTCGGCATACAGGCAGCAATATCCTTTTCCGAATCCATCAACTTGACCAAAGGATCGAGCCAGCCAGTGGTAACTTCCACATCGGAATTCAACAAAACAAAATACTCAGCCTCAATTTTGGCGAGGGCAAGATTATACCCTCCGGTAAAGCCATGGTTCTCGTCAAGGCAAACAAGGCCAATGTCTGGGTAGGTTTCTTTCAGAAATCCAACCGAATTATCTGTGGAACCATTATCGGCCACCCAGATTCTGATACCGGGCAGTTTACTGTGCCCTATTACCGATGGAAGGAACTCTTCGAGAAATTTACGTCCGTTCCAGTTTAGTATTACGATTGCTGTTTTGTCCATGTTCAAAAAGCTCTGTATGTTGGTTGTGAGTGTCGGTGTGACTTTAAGACACGCAGACACTTAGTCATGCCGACACCTACCCTAATTATATAGCAAGCAAAAGTAGAAAGATAATGGAAATGTTTTAAGGATATTTGAGATAAGAAAATAAAGTTGAATATCTTTGGGCTTTTATTGAAAATAATGAAGAAAGCCGACAAAAAACGTATTGTACTATCCGACCTGAAATTGTTCGGGTTGATTTTTCTGATTGTTGTCCCACTGGTTTACATCCCTTCGGTAATGGATGCCGCATTGATGCCACGGTTGAGCACTTTCACTGCCGCCATTGCCCTGTTTTTTATATTTGTTTTTTATCTGCAAAAGAAGAGGCCACAAAAGGTCGACATACGTATTTTATTCAACATGCCTGTATTGCTGTTGATCGGGTATTGGGTTGTTTCCGGATTGAGCAATTTTTTTGCGATCAATCCAGCTGTGGCAATTTCCGAATGGTTATTGATGATCCCATTCATTTTATTTATCATGCTAGGAAGCTTTTTATTTTCCCGGCAGGAAGAACCTATCCCGGTTATCACAAAATTTGTTGTGAGTTTTGGCATTCTTCATTCCATAATTGGCCTAGCCCAATTTATCAACCTTACTTTTAAAGTGGGCCTAAGCCATGAGCTTTCGTACTATGTGACAGGTTTATCGGCCCATCGTAATTTATATTCCCAGATATTGTTCCTAAGCATTCCTTTCAGTCTTTATGGGGTATATTTATTTAAGGGGAAATGGCAATGGCTTTCGGTTATATCTTCGGTACTTGGCCTGGGCCTGGTCACTGTGTTGCTCGCCAAATCAGTTTGGATGGCTATTGCGGTCACTCTGGCTGTTACCCCATTGACCGTAATGAATTACTATTCGTATTTCAAGTTTGGCAAAAGGGCATTACGAAAAATAATGCTGGCTTTTGGTTTGTTTATAGGGATTATTTCTGTTTTTGTGGTCATTTATGCCAGCCTCGACTCATGGGAAACCATCCGTAAACAAACCGACTGGATACGCAACTACCGTTTTGGCTCGGCACTCGAAAGGGTAGACCTGTGGGAAAAGTCGGTCGAGATGTACCGGGATAATCCCATCACTGGTGTTGGTACGGGCAATTGGAAAATAGTTTTGCCGGCGTATGGCACCGATGGCTTACGGTCGAGTGAAGGGACCGTAAATTTTGTTCGCCCACATAACGACTATCTGTGGGTACTGACTGAGAATGGGATTTTTGCATTTTTGCTTTACATCGGTTTTTTTGTTTCCCTGATAATATATCTGTACCGTTTGATGAAAAGCGAAATTGACAAAAAAGAAAAAGGTTTGCTCCTTGCTTTGTTTTCGGGTTTGTTTGGCTACATGATAATTGCCCTGTTGAGTTTTCCGAAAGAAAGGGTCGAACACAATATCTTTCTTGGGATATATGCCATCTGTATCATCAGCTTATACCGTAAACATTTCGCTCTCCGTGAAAGAGCCATTGGAAATCTCAATCCCATTGCCAAAGCTGCTATTCCTGCCATTCTCGTTTTGCCATTGATAGTAGGATTATCGAAAACTATTTCGGAGTATCATACAAAAATTGCCCTGGATTATAGAAGCGAGAACCTTCATGCCGAAGTTATAAATGAAATAGACAAAGCTGAAAACTTTTTCTACCAAATCGACAATACTAGCATGCCCCTGGCCTGGTATAAAGGTTCTGCCCATTTTCAACTTGGCCAAATCGATACTTCTTTTGAAGAATATTTGCGTGCCTACCAATACAATCCCAACAATATGCATGTGCTGAACAACCTGGCAACATGCTACGAGCTTAAAGGCGATCATAAAAATGCCATCGAACTTTATAACAGGGCCCTGAAAGTATCCTCTTCCTTTAAGGATGCATGGTTGAACTTAGTGGCGGTTTATTACTCACAAGGCGATTGGGATCAAGCCCTGGAGGCTTTAAACCATGTCGATCCGATGAATGAGAACCCAAAATACCTTAAGAGTCGAAGACTTGTTCTGATGAAGCAATTGGAATTGATCCAGCAAAATCTTAACGACAGTGAAATAGTACAAGCTGTACATCGCATAGCCATTGCCGATGATTGGGTTCAAAAAGTATATGAGCAATCTCTTGCCGAAGGTGTGCCTTTTGATTTCAGGGTATTGAATGAAGCCATATATTTAATGGAAGTGGTGGATGGTTCAATAGACGAGGAAAAGGCCATTGAACTAAAGGATGAATATCTGAAATCGAAATAGGAAACTGGTTACTGGTTTGCTGGTTTAGTGCAGAGCAAATAGTCAACGCCTATTTTTTAAGGCTGGAGTTGGCTGCAATTCAAGCACTGCAATTCCGCCCAAGACTTACGACTGGTAACTCAGGACTTTTCAACTCCTCAACTATTATCCTCTGTAACTTTAGCACAGGAGGGCAGAACTCTTCAACCCCTCAACTTTTCAACCCAAAACCCGTCAACTTTTCAACTTTTCCTATATCTTTACGCAAAAATTTAAAAGACTAACAAAGCAAACATTATGAACAAAATAGGAATATTTTATGGCCCTGTAGGAGGTTCGACCGAAAGAGTCGCAATGAAAGTTGCCAAAGAGTTAGGCGAACAAAATATTGAATTGGTCCCGGTTAAAGATGCTTCAGTAGGCGATCTTAACCGCTTCGACAATATCATTTTTGGGCTTTCCACCATTGGTAAAGAAACCTGGCATTCAGATCAGGCTGCCGCCGCATGGGATGTTTTCTTTCCAAACCTCGATGAAGTTGATTTCAGCAAAAAGAAAGTGGCTATGTTTGGCTTAGGCGATAGTGTTCAATATGCCCAATACTTTGTCGATGCGCTTAGCACATTAGGAGAAAAGCTCATGGAGAAAAATGCTCAAATCATTGGGCAGGTATCACCCGAAGGCTACACCTTCGACGAATCGCAAGCCTTGATCAATGGCCAATTTATTGGGTTGCCCATCGACGAAGATTTTGAAGACGACATGACCAACGAACGTGTTAAAAACTGGGTGGCCGAAATCATGCCTCAGTTTATCTAAAAAAATATTTTGCAATGAACACGAGGGCTACTTCTGACGAGGTGGCCTTTTTGGTTTGAATGAGTTGGGGAGTTCTGAGTTAGAAAGTTCTGAGTTGGGAAGTTAACTCCCAAAATGCTAAGCCATAGCAGCATTACCTCTTCTTTTAAACGATTCTCTGATGTAAGGGATATGGATCATTTTCTGGTGCTTATCAGGCACCAGGATGTAATCAGTGTTACATAGAGAAAATAATAGATTTTTATCTTTCTCATAAACAGACTATTCAAATTCCAATATCTACTGCAAAACTTGAGTAACTGATATTAACCACATAATGCTAACCCAAAAATCTCTCCCCCACACAATCATTTTCCTATTAACTTTGTTGTGTGTAAAACGATTAATATGAAACTTTCGATAAACCACATATTCCTGTCCTTTCTATTTTTATTGATCGGCAACTTTTACCTGCCGGCGCAGGATGCAAACCCATACAAGCTGGAAGAAGAGGGGCAAATTGTCCATCCTCATCGAAGCTCTGCTGGGATTCTGTTTACCGATAATTACGCATCCTCCCTATATCTTATTTATAATGGGAAAGCAGAGCAGGTTTTAAAAAGCCCAAATTGTGGCCGTGGTTTTCATCTTTCGCCCGATGGATCGAAAGTGGCTTTTAAATATATCGATTCAACAGGCAAGCAGGCACCGGCTATTTTTGATTTGATCAATCAGAAAGTTGATCTTTTGTACGCACCCGTCACACTTTGTGGGCAACCCATGTTTTGGGGCACAAGTGGCCTGGCCTATTCAATAGGCAATACCGTTTTAATTTATTCTGATAAAAATGAAATCAAAATCGACCTGCCCAACTATTGCAACCAAATTGCCGTTTCGTCGGATGGATCAGCTTTTATTTGGAACGACAAAAATCAACAGCTTTTTTTACATGTAATAGAGAATGGGAAAGATCAACTGATTTCGCCTGCCGGGATTTCCTGCCTTAACCCACAATGGTCGCCCGATGGAAATAGGATTGTCTTCAATGCAATTGGTGGGCAGTTGTATGTTTTTAGTTTGAACGAAAACAGGTATTTCGAAATCGGTACGGGAGGAAACCCTGTCTGGACAAAGGATTCGGAAGAAATAATTTTTGAACGGGCCATAATCCAAGATTTCAAACTCATCACTTCCGATCTTTTTATTGCTGATTACAAAGGGAGCAATGTGAGACAACTCACTCGCACTCTTGATATTTTTGAAAGCCAGCCTTCGTTGGATGAAAATTCAGGATTGATTTTTTCAAACATTAAGGAACGGAAAATCTTTTCAGCAGAAATTGACTTTAAAAAAGATGAGTTGAAAAATGTACAAATAGTCTTTGAACATCCCGCTCCATTGCCCATCCGGTTTTACCCTATAAAGAAATTTGCCCAACAAAAAAGTCTGGTCGATCTGGGAGAGATGCCCTACGTTAACCAGGTATACGATACCCCCGACTTTCATGATGGCAGCGGAAGTTGTGGCCCCACCACAGCCTTAATGGCTTTGGCTTCTTTCAATATCCTGCCCCCCTGGCCTACCCTCATCAACAAGATTTATCCCCACGTAAACGACTATGGCTCGTATGTGGCCGACAAATACTATTTCAACGGCAATTATTTTGGCACCTACACCAATCCCTATTCATCGGATGCATGGGGTGCCTATTCATATATGTGGGCCTCTGGCTCGCCAAGTTCGACCATGCGCGATTATTACCTCCTTCACGGACTTGTTGCTTCCCAAAGCTGGACCCTTTATTGTAGTTTCGAGGATACAAAAATCGAGATAGATGCCGGGTTTCCCCACAGTCTTTGCCATTATATGACCACTGCCGGGCATATCACTTTGGCGAAGGGATACATTGACAATCAATTTACCTTGCTGTTCCACGACCCCAATGGCGACAAAAACACTCCTGGTTACCCCAGCTACGATGGGCAAAATGTGTTTTATGACTGGCCGGGCTACAACAATGGCTACCAAAACCTCGATCCTTCGGGCACACATGGCGGCATAGCCTGGTCGGTGACTACACGCAAAGACGACCCGGTTTACAACGATACTATTGTGGATGATCTGGCGTTTGGGCATGGGTTTTATATTTTCAACGAGCCACCCTCACACATGCAATATTTCCGCGACCAGACATCAGGCTACAATGACCATTCGTGGTGGACCCTCACCATCAACTCCAACCAGGATGTTTGCTATGTGACTTGGAAACCCGCCATTGCCGATAGCGGCCTGTATGAAATTTCAACCTTCATCCCGGCAATTAATGCAAACGCACAACAAGCAAAATATTTTGTTACAACAGACTCAACTACCTTCGAAGTAATTATTGATCAATCGGCCTATCAAAACAAATGGGTTTTGCTGGGTTATTATAACCTGAGCAGTACAGACTCATGCACGGTCTATCTTGGCGATAACACCGGGATTGCAGGCGAACAATTGGTTTTCGATGCAATGCGCTTCAGCCGCGCACCCATGGTGGGGGTTCATGAAATCTCAACATCAACCGAAAAAATTAAGGTATTTCCAAACCCGGCAAATGGTGATTTTACCATACAGGTTCCTGAACTGGGAACATCAACAACAATCAAAATAATCAATATCGAAGGTAAAATAGTTTTTTCTGATATTGTTGCTCAATTTCAACAATCTATAAACCTAAACACCCGTGATTTGAACCTGAGGCCAGGCTTGCATTTTATTCAATATGAAACTGGGGACGGGGTTTATTCTGCTAGTTTGAGTGTGCAATAGCATGGGGAATGGAGTGTTGGAGTGATGGATGAGGAATAGCCAAAGCTGCTCCTGAACTTGACCATTTGTTAGACAGTTTTTTGGATAACATTAGCAAATGATCCCGCATCACTCCAATACTCCATCACTCCAAGTGCGGATCAATCCAATTCCATTATCTCCGGTTTGGCAGGCACTTCTTCTTTCTTTTCGGCTATTACCCTTTCGCACACACAGCGAAAGCCCAGCCAATTTTCGGGTTCGGAATAACTAAACCCGGCTTCTGTAATGCACTGTTCTTCGAGGTGCTGCCATCCTCCCCCTTTTGCCACGCCCTTTTTGGCGGTCATTTCGGCCACATTGCCAAATACATTGTATAGGCCTAATTTATTTGTGAAACCGGCATTGGCAGGACGTGTTTTAACCTTGCTCATTTCAATGCGGTCGGGTGGCAAAAACATTCCGCGTGGCAGGTTATTCCGTCTTATTTTTCGCTCCACTAATTTTCGGTATGGACTTTTCGAGAAATCTTCCCATTCTTCAATAGTAGGGAGCCTGTATTTATATACTTCCGGGATACTATCATAATTATTTTCGAGACTAAATTTCTGTTTGGTCTCCTTCAGGTAAATATTTATGTTGACCATCTTGCTCCGCCATTCGCAATAGGCCACTGCCTGCTGGTAGCTAATGCCCACCACCGGATGGTAGGCATAGTTTGGATGGCGTAGGTAAAGCCTTTTCAACTCACTGTCCCAAACCAGCGTGTCGGGCAATGTAGCCAGGTACACCTCCGATTCGGGACCATATTTTTTAAGTGTCATAAACATGTATTCACGCCAGTAGACATTGCAAATCTCCAATTTGTCGACATATAAATTCTCCTTGAATCGGACTGTGCCGGGAGGTTTGTTTTGCCCAATGTTCTCGAACGGAAACATAAAAAGAGAAGAAAAAAGAAGGACAGGAATTATTATTCGTTTCACAAAATTCATACTCATCAATTTTAAACAATGATTTTTATTCAGGCAACAAAAATATAAAATTCGTGGGTGCACAATATAGCGCTTGATTGAAAAGATAGTTCACTTTTCAAAAAGGGATTTTGTTTCACACCCTGAACTATTTTATGTCACATGGTGTTAGTCCGAAAAAATGAATATATTTCGGAAAAAATTACAATGAAAGTTTTTAGACTCTTTTCCTTACTCGTGGCGGTTATTTCGGCTAATGCTCTTTTTGCCCAAAACTGGAGCCTCATCAACAAAAATTACACATACAATTATAAATTAGATGTGATCGGCCAGATACAAAGCACCATTTTTGCCGATTCCTTTCAGGTTAACGGAAACGACACCACTTTTTTCCTGAACCGAATAATCTCAGGCTGTGATACCTGTACCACTCCAAGTGTTGATTTTTATCTGAAAAACCAACCCCAGTTCCTGCTACGACAGGTTTTGGTCTCGGATGGGGTTTACCATTTTTCCGATCCATCGGAGTTCGTTATCAAGCCCCACGCCTTATTGAATGAAACATGGCAGTTCGACACAGTCCTCAACTATATGGCCACCGTTACCGGTGTGGGTACTTCACTGACCTTTAACGAAACCGATTCTTTTAAGATTATCTCGCTGACAAACGGGGACAATATTGTGGTAAGTAAGAAATTTGGCATTATTCAATTTCCCGGGTTGGCAAACAACGATATTTTTACCTTGAAAGGGATAAAAGGCCCTAATGTAGGCACAGTAGTTCCTTCGTTTTATGCCTTCTTTAATTTTAATGTTGGCGACATTTTCCAATACGAAACCGTAGAAGGCCACTTTGGTGCCAACTTTATTGTCGATCATGAGCTTAAA
The DNA here is from genome assembly GCA_021740905.1 of Bacteroidales bacterium. Classification (GTDB taxonomy): domain Bacteria; phylum Bacteroidota; class Bacteroidia; order Bacteroidales; family M50B96; genus JAIOYV01. The sequence goes on along the minus strand of JAIOYV010000018.1, from coordinate 26,283 downwards.
AAAGTTAGCATCCTTGCACGCACCTATTCCCAAGGTGTTTTTACCTACCAGGCACGTGTTCAAACGAAAAGTTGGACAGACGCTTTTAAATCTGTCCAGGTCGATTTTACCCTTGAAGATTATATCGACACCATAGTATACGTCGATTCGGCAACACACATCTGCAATGCCTACAACCAAAAGGCAATTCCTAACTTCAACCTGATCGATCCTGCCTTACAGCCTGATTCGATAATGTTTGGCCAGGTAAATTGTTTTATCGACTACGACGACTTATGGGTAAAAGGGATGGAATTTTCGAACACCCCAACAAGCAACCCCAAACAGATTTTTTATTCTTCACAATTTGACGACCCAAGCCTGCACCCTGATTTGCTTACGCCTGCCACGTATGATAATTTTGAATATCGCTTTAAATCAGGGCTGGGCGAAATGGTCTTTAGCTGGGTGTTGCCCGATCAAGATTATTCGAGAAAAATACTGGGTTGGGTGAAAGATGGTGATACCATCGGGACCGTTTACGGCGATCTATTTTATCTTTCAATGAATGACATGGATGAAAAAGAAAATGGCCTTTCTATTTTCCCGATCCCGGTGGTAGAAAACACAAACATCGTCCTTCACAATCCAAGCAGTTACATCGAAGACATTCACCTGTATAATTTACATGGCCAACTTATTCGGAACGAAAAAGGAATACGATCAGATTCCTATGTACTCTCACGAAAAAACCTTCGACCTGGCTGCTACTTTCTGCAAATAAGCGACAATAAGGGCAAAACCTACAGGAAGAAACTTATTGTTGCGGAGTAGGGCCAGCCCGTAAATTAACCTACCCTTGTAATAGGAAGCCAATTGTCCTGCTTCAGCTTGGCGGATGAATTAAGCGACGCCGAAAACCACCCTTGTTTATACAAATTTGCCAACCAATTTTTTGTCAATTACATATATTGAAATCAGGATTGCCCCTTCGAGGGAATAACCAAAATTCTTCATCAGGTTTTTAATGAGGTGGCTCACGCTGTTTCGAAGGCGGCTGTCGTATTTCTCGAAAGCCAAAGAGCCATAATCCTGGATTGCCCGTTTGAAATTTTCGTTATCGGCAAAGGGTACCAGGGCGTGTTCTTTCAGGTTTTTAGTATATCGTTCGAATAAATTATTGAATTGCTCTGTATTGCTTATATGGGTGTCTTTTAGGTTAATCTCCTGCGCAAGGGTTTTTGATATGTATTGTTGTAGCTGCTCGTCTCGGAATTCTTTCTTTTCTTTTTGATTGGCTGCCGACCCCAGGAAGATAGACTCGAAATTGCTGAAATAATCCTCGGTAATTTCAAGTTTGTCTTTGGTGTATGTGCTTGTGACGGTTTCGATGGGATCGAAATTTATGGCATACATATAATTCATTATATCTGTGCTAATCTGTTTTTTATTGAATAGATAAGCAGCTTCCTTCACTTCCTGTAGCACCTGAAAATCATACATATTAATCAATGAATCGAGAAATCCATCGGGTACAACGGTCATCAAATCTTTGCTGTCTTTAAAGAATTTGGTCACTTCTTCGATAGTAATCAGCTTTTCAGGTGGCTTGTGTTTGCTTAAGAACTGGTTGAATACAAAAATCGATTCCCTTCCCGATATGCCCTTCAAACCTTCCTCTTCCGATTCATCAATAATCTCTTTCCGAATGTTCTTGTTGAAGGCTTTTAAATCCGTGTCGGTTAACCAGGCGGGTATTTTTCCGGTGTAAATATCCATCTTCAAAAGAAGGAATTGACTGTCGAGAAAATTTGTGTACTTCGACTTATCTTTCAGCCATTTGTCGATTCCCTCGGATTTTTTGTCGATGCGGGTGGCGATAATTATCCTGGCAAAATATTCCAGCACACTGGGCAGGAACTTCGATCCCATGTCGTCCCCAAATTTATTTTTGTAAATGGCCACTTCAGTGTTATTGTCGAGAATATAAGGGATTTTCACACTGATCACCCGGTCTTTGAACGATGGGATTTTTTCGTAATGTTTCTTATCGTCGGGATTTACCAGGCCCACGAACAAAGATTTAATCCTTTCTTCAATCAATTCAACCTTATGTACACCGTCGCTGATAATGCCGTGCAGGTTATTTAAGCGTTCAATATTATGCCCTTTAATATCCATTAGAGCCAACACTCCATTATTGGTCAGGCCAAGATGCGACTGGATTAACTTTACATTATCCGATCGTAACAAGTCGTTGAGCATTTGCTGTAGGTTTTCTTTTTTGAGAGGCTTATCAGTCAGTTCATCCCCGGGATAAAAAATACTGATCCCCACACCAAATTGCCGACTAAATTTCGCAGGCTTCACATACAACATTTCGAATACCTTGAGGGGGTCGCGCAACCTATTCAGCAAAGTGATATAAAGCGATGTGCAAATACTGCAAGGGTTTTCCTTCAATACCCATTCGTATTCCTTTTTATTGAACAGTTGATGTTTGAAATGATCGTCTTTTATCAATTCCATCAGGAACACTTTTCGATAACTTTTTGGGATTTGCAAGATTGGGTGGTCATGGTTGGGACACGAAAAATAAAGTTCGTTGCGAGCGGGGAATTGGGTTTGTTTTGCTTGGTTTGCGTAATATACTTGTTTTGCGGCATCGCCGGCTTGGCCGGCAATTTTTTCCATTTCCTTTTCGAAGCTTTTAAAACCACCCAGTTTTTGGATGTCGAGCCGCCAATGAGTTTTGTAGAGTTTGCCTTCTTCTGTGTATGAGTATTCTTCAAGCTTTTGAAGGAGGTTGTTAAGGAAAGTGCTTTTCCCACTGCCCGGGGGGCCTTCAAATAGCAGTATCCGATTGGTATTGGTCCCTTGCTTTATGGCCTTCACAATACTGATAAGCCGGTTGGCGAAAAGATTGTCGGCAAAAAAGGGCACGTCACAATCTTTTTCAAACAAGTTTTCGCAATCGTAGTGCATCAACCCGATAGAAAGTGGATCGCCTTCATATTCGTCGATGGGTCCAGGAATAAAATACATAACCATGTCGTGAAACAGTTGATAGATATCCCTGAAAATAAAGTGGGGTTTCCTTGAAGCAATGTTCAGGAATTCGTTAAAGGTGAGGTGAGTGCGTTGTTCACGATTACCCATGCGTGTTCCCAGCTCGGTTAGTGCATCAAGCCGCTCGCCCTGCTTTACCAGGTCTTCTTTTAGTTTTTGTAGTTCTTCTTGTTTTGCCATAGTTCGTTTTCTAAGTTCACTGATACCGCCACTACTATCACCACTACTATCACCACAATAAATTGTGGTGTTGTCTCAACTTCGGCTCGTTTATAACACCACAATGAATTGTGGTGTTGTCTCAACCTCAGTTCGTTTATAACACCACAATGAATTGTGGTGTTGTCTCAACCTCAGTTCGTTTATAACACCACAATGAATTGTGGTGTTGTCTCAACTGTGTGCTCAACTTGGTTGAGGTATCACCCGAATTTATTCGGGTGGGTTTTCTCTCAACAGAAACTACACCTCTTTAAGTTAAGCTGTCACCCGAATTTATTCGGGTGGGTTTTTCCGGGTGTTGTGTTCACTACCAAACACCACGCCTCTAAAGTTTTTCTTTTGGGTGAAAAGTCTGTCATTAATCATCATACACCCCGTACCTTTTTGCCCAACCTATATACTCGTCTGTAAAGTTTTGTGTGTTATGATGTTTGTCCTGTGTTCTGATGTAGTGTTTTACAGTTTCTACTATTGAGTCGCTCACGGAAAAAGCCCCATAGCCTCTGCTCCATTGAAATTCGGGCTTTATCAAACCGGCATTACTAATCCATATTGAGGATTCTCCTTTGAATAATTTTGCTATTTGCCCAAGTGTTTTGTCCGATGGCAAGGAATACAGCATGTGGACATGTTCGGGTTGCACATTTAGTTTTTCAAGGGTAACATCTATTTGGTCTGCTCTTTCAACCAGATGGTCGAAGAGTTTTAGGCGTAAGTCTCTGTGAAGAACAGGTATGTGCTTGTATGTCCCCCACACCATGTGTACCCAGACTTGTACGTAGGAATGTATTGCCATAGTTTTTGGTTTTAGTTCGTATTGTTATTCACCATAATCACCACAATAAATTGTGGTGTTGCCTCAACTCAGTATGTTTCTATTCTACTCGCTGGATCACCACAATAAATTGTGGTGTTGCCTCAACTCAGTTAATTTCTATTCTACACGCTATATCACCACAATAAATTGTGGTGTTGTCTCAACGGTGTACCCAATTTGTTGAGGTATCACCCGAATTTATCGGGTGGCTTTTCTTCCCACTACGTTTTCTTCATCTTCTCAATCTTTCGATCTTTCATCGTGTAAACAAACTCTTGTTGGCTAATTTCGCCCGTTTTTTTGTCTTTTCTGATTTCGGTGGTTTCGAGTTGCACACTTCCTCCCCAGAGGTATTCGATGCCTAAAAGAGTATCGGGGATGTATTCCATGTACAGGTTCTTGCCTTCAAAATGATGTACCAGGTAAAGGTTTTCATCGTTTGTTTTTTCATGGTCGATGATTATATAGGGCGGATGGTAGAGCGAATTGACCAACATCTCCTTATAGTCTTCGGCCTTGCGACTTTTAATGTAATACTCAATAGTGCCCTCTTCAGGGTTGAAGCGTTTGCCGGTTACAAAAACCCCGTATTCATCCACAAAATCCTGCGAAACAAAGCTGTTGAACAAAGTGAAATCAGAAAACTCTTCCCTAATTTTGAAAAGTGTGGCCTTGCCCAAACCTGTTTTCATATCATAATCTTCGCGTTCAGAAATGCCTCTTTTCTTCTGGAATTGATAGTTTAGTTTGCCTTTGTTGGCCAGTTCTTCGATGTGCTGCAACAAGCGCAGGCCAATGGCATAGGGGTTAAGCCCGATCCGGCTAAGGGAAGTTACCGAGGCATTGAGTTTTGCATACCCGCTTTCGTGCCCGGCAATCCGGTCGTCTTTTCTGAAAAGCTCGTCGTGCCAATAACTGGCCCAGCCTTCGTTGATGGTTTTTGAGCGCATCTGGGGGGCGAAGTACAAAGCCGTTTGCCGAACAATGTTGACCACCGATTTCATCCACACATGCGAGCTTTTTTTCAAGAAGGGCGAATGTTCCAAAATATATTCCAACAGGTCTTCTTCCTGTACTTTTTTCTGAGGATCAAATTCTTTGTAGACTTCCAAAAATTCAGGCCATTTCTTTTTTACTTCTTCAAAGAACATGGATTCGCCCTGATCGGCGGAGGATGAAATAAGTTGGTTATACCGTTCAATTTCCTTGTAAATGTCAAGTTGAGAAAGCTTTTTTTGCCCTTGTAAAAAATGGTAGAAATAGAAATCGATCATGGCCGAAGGGTTTAACTGTACCGGATATTCTTTTTTTGAAATCCCACTATAAAAACCAACAATATTGTCGATGCTCCGGCTAAACTCGATCACATAATCGACCCACCGGCCATGCTTAATTCTAAGTTGTGCGATCAGTCGTTTATCGGCTAGTGCCTGACCCACGAAATCGTCGTTCCAAGTATTCTGAAAAAGTTTATTGTTCTGAAAAAAGTCGATATGCCCAAGTACGTGGTAGAAGATCATGATGTTCATCCAGTCGGGGTTGTTGTCGTTGTAAAAGGAAATGGCCGGGCGGGAATTGATCACTGTTTCGTAAGGGTTGTTTGGATACACCTCGTACTGACCATGGCCCTGCAACACTTCGATATCCTGTACCCAATAATCATACAGGGTGGGGATCATCACTTTGGGCGACAGGTTGATCATGTCTTTGTTGGTGACAATATACTCCAGCGATTCCTTATCGAACCTCAAACCGGCATCCCAGGCCCTTTCTTTGCAGCCCTCCATTATTCTTTTAGTATTTTGATCTATCAGTTTCATTATTATAAGTTACCAAGTTCTGAGTTCAAAGTTCTGAGTTCACCAGTTAAATATTTCCTGCCAAATTTCTAATTTCCAATTTCAAGTTACAGACAAATGTCACTCGTTCAACTTCTTAATCCCCTCAATCAATCGTTCTTCCGACACCGTATCAGCATTAAAACTGTCGAGTTTAAACAGCTCCGATTTCTTTTTTAACATGCCGGAGTCTTCGATGTAATTCTCCAGGGTTGTTTTGTTTTCGTTCGACCAGCTGTTCCTGGCAATGCTTATCCCCAGGCGATTGATGTATTTCAGCATCTCTTCGATGGCTGCCAGTGTTTTTGTCCCCGTCTGATCCCAATCGTCGCCATCGGTGCCATAATACACATACAGGTTGTAGTCAATGGCCAGTTGTTTTTCGATCACCATTTTGTTAACCAACTCGAAGGCTGGATAGATCTGCGTACCCCCTGCAATTTGTGATCGATAATACGTGGCAAAATCCTTTACCTCCTTGGCCTCGGTGTCGTGCAAAATAAACCTGGCTTCCACATTATTCTGATACTGGTACATCAACCAGCTATAGATAAATAGGTGTTGCATGCATACCGACTCAGTAGGTTTCCCCGACATAGACCCGGAGTAATCGCGGATAAAAAACACCATGGCCTGGTTTTCGTAATCCTTTTCCTTGGATAGAATTCTAAACACATTGTCCTGTGGGCTGACCAGCAATTTTTCGCTCGAAAAAGGCTCGTTTGCTTTGATCCTTCCCAACAGGATATTGGTTTCGACAATTTGTCTCAGTGTCGCCTTTTTATCCAATAACTGACCAAATCCTTTGTGGGTATCGGTGAGGTCGTATTTTACTTTGGTCATCGATTTTTTCTTGCCCTTGTCTTTGATGTTGGGCAACTGGAACTTTTCGGTAAGTAATTTCCCCAGGTCGAATGCCTCTGAGCTAATGTCGTGATCGCCGCCTCCACCCTGGCCTGCTCCGGTTCCTTCGCCATCTTCGGGTTGGGCGGGCTGTTTACCGATAACTTCGCCCTCGGCCCCTTCGCCGCTACCGCCCGTTTGCCCTTCCTCCGATTCGTCCATCGAGTTGTCGTGGTAAAACTTAGGTTCAGTGGTGGTAGGCACAATTATCACTTTCCCACTTTTCCCTTTCACAGGTTTAATCAAACGGCCAATTTTTACCCTTTTCGGGAAACCATCTGCATCGCGCTGTTTGTCTTGTTCTAATAATTCTTCGAGGGTTTTTAAATTGACTCGTGCCTCCTGTGCTTCGTTTTTGTAGCCATAAAATGAAAAAAAATCATCCATCGAGAAAAAATTGTCATACTTCGGAATTCTGGCATGGCGCGGAATAGTTCGACTTTTGCTCATCTCCAGCTCTCTTTCGATCAGCTCCCTTTGCCCGGCGGGTAGTCCCTTGTCGATCAACTTTCTTAGTATTTCTCTTTCGTTGCTTTTCATTAGTCATTCAGTTGTCATTCAATGGTCATTAAGTAGTCATTCGATTGTCATTCCATAGTCATTAAGTTTTATAACTTTGAACTCTCCAACTCAGAACTTTTCAACTCAGAACTCAGAACTCTCCAACTCAGAACTCTTACGACACATCATCCTGTGTGCAGAAATACTCGATGGTTTTTAGGGCGCAGGTTTCGCAATAGCCCAGTTTGTTTTTCATGGTGTCGAGCATCCTGTTGAACAGTTTCTGATTTTCTTCGTTGGTGCGGTTGCTCAAGGCACCCACCAAGCTGCCGGCCCCGGCCACATCCGATTTCAGGCGCACATCCGTCACGGCTTTTACCAGGTCGTTGTTGTCCATGAAATTGTATCGCGTATCCTGCATCATTTTCTGACCGTATATTTTCGAGATGGTAGTGCGGTAGCTCATTTTTTGCTCCTTGGTTTTCAGTCCCATCCTCGATTCCACACTGTCGATAAAGGATTCGTCGATTTTTAGAGGGACCAGTTTGCGGGTTTGTGGATCGCGGTAGGTCCAGATTTTATCCGACCCCAGATTTTTGGCATCCAGGCCGATAATCATGTTCACATAGTTCAGCACATCTTTTTCGATGGCATCGGGCTCGTCCATGTAGGCATTGAAAATGGTGGTCATCACATCTTTTCGGTAGAGGGTTTTGCCAAGTTTCAGGTCGTTCAGATACTTGATCCGGTTGTCAGGCTCATGCACATAATCAAGGATTACCTTTTCCAATGCCCTGAACACATCGCCGGCATACATGCACCTGCCCTCCTGTGTTTCGGAGCTTTCCAGCAAAATCTGGATGCAACGACCCAAATTTCGGTGACCGATGCCTTTTTGCCCAAATCGTTTAGTGATATCGGGTTCTGTATTCAATTGGTCGATCACTTCACACAGGGTTTTGAGACTTTTTTCACCTGCCACTTCGCCTGCCGAAAGTTTCATCATTTCCAACGGGCTAAGTTTATCAGACGGGGGCATGCGGGTTAAAATGGTGGTGGTCGACAAGGCCTGGTTCAGATTGGGGTCGATGTGTAATTTGGCCCCGGTGAAGGTGGTTTTTTCCAGACTTCCCAAAGCATAATCGGTTAATTGCTCCTGAAGCAAATAGTTAGTGTTGTGCGCCATGTAAGAAATCCGGCAACGGTCAACAATGGGTGCTTCCTCCTTTTCTTCAATGAAACGGGCAAACTCGTCGTTGTTGCTGGTGGCAATAATCAGGGTGTCGAGAGGCCACTTGAAACCTTCCACATCGATGGTGCGGTTTTGGATTACCCCGAGATACACTTGAACAAGGTCTTTTTTGTTTTTGAAAATCTCATCGGCAAAATGAATGCCTCCGCCTGCCACACGGGCCAGAGCACCTCTTCGCAAATCGAAACGATAGGGATTGTTGGTATCGCTGATATGAAGCAAACGGGTAATGGATTCTTCGCCCAATAAATCAACCGCCGAGGAGGTAATCTTATCCTTCGCTGCATACTTGCCGGTCAAAGTTCCTCGCGATTCGGAAATGGGAATGGGCACAATGCTTATATTCTCCAGCACCTTATCTATGTCGTTGTTATAATGCTCCTTTATCTGGTCGAGGATATAATCGGAGCAAGCCCCAAGCGGACGGAAGTTTTTATAGAAGCCTGCAATTTGTTTTTTGTCGGCCCCCAATTTGGTCAGAAACTCAGTGCTTTTCTCTTTCGACCCAAAAAGGTTCATGGCCAGGATGAGCGGGTCTTCGAAGGTTTGCGATTCGATAGTTTTAATTTGCCCATAACCACCCAGTTTGTCGAGGTTGTTGAAAGTGAAAGTAAAGCGCATATTTTCGGGCAGGGCAATGAAATCACGATACAATTTGCTCACATAATCCACAAAAAAGGTCTTACCATTGCCCGGTTCGCCAATCAACACAAAAGCCATTTCACGTGACGAACCTCCTTCGGCTGCATCTTTTACATACGACACAAAGGAGTTGAGTTCGTCGAACATGCCCACCAAATGGCGGCCTTTTTGACGCAGCACCTGAAAATCGAAAGTGTAGCGGCCATTCACATTCACTTTTTTTATCTGTTTCGGATCGCCCAGGATCATCCGGGTAAGGGACTCGTACACATTTTCGAACTTTCTTCGCTGGGCAATCACCTCCGTAATGTGATGCATCAGACTCCCGACGGGGTAGCTATTCTCTTTTGCCTTCATTATATCCTCCAGTTTAAGAATTCTTCAAAAAGCACTTGCTTTGTGAATCAGGCTTTCGTGCCTTAAAAAGAACGTAATTTTTGCAACTAAATTTATGCAGATTATGGGAGAAAGTCAAGTGGTGGGGAAATTTGGTTGAAAATAATTTGAATGTTCAAAATTTGATGGGAGTATTTTCATGCCTTAATGTTTCAGATTAGATAAGAGCTAAACCATATCCAGAAAAAATAGTAAATTTGTTAAAAAAAGAAAATGGCATACGACGCAATTAAATTGGAGCTTATTGAATGGCTTACAAAACTGGAAGATGTTGAGACTATTGAATATTTAAAAGTCGTAAAAGGCTTAAAATCGAGTGGACACGATTGGTGGGTCGACCTTGCGGAAGAACAAAAGCAGGGGATTGAAAGAGGATTACAGGATATTGACATGGGTCGAGTTACACCACACAAAGAAGTAATTGAGAAATATGGATTATAAACTTTTCTGGACTGATGAAGCAATTCGGAATAGAAGAGCCATATCTTAGAATTTATGAAAGGGGAATAAATCAGACCATTATCAATTAGAAGGACATAAAATGCAAATTAAATTTTTAGGGCAGGGATATGAACCTAAATCCGAAAATTCAGTCGGGAATCTATTACTCAATTTTTTTGCTAATAAGGAATTCCATACATTTATTGGTATTTCAGCTTTTGCCAGTCAATCGGGGGTAAAAGGGCTTTCAAAACATATAGAAACAGCTAAGAAAACACTCAAAAACATTAAAATTGTTTTAGGGGTTGACATGAATGGAACTTCAAAAGAAGCTTTGGAGTCTTTACTTGACTTAAAAGTAGACTCCTATATTTTTTACCAGCCTTCTTCAATAATTTTTCACCCAAAAATTTATCTTTTTGAAGGAAAAGAAAGATCAGAACTGATAATTGGTTCTTCCAACCTTACTTCACGAGGTCTTTTCACAAATATTGAAGCATCATTACTAGTAAGTATTGATAATAATGTTGATGATGACCTTCATATAATTGAGCAGCTTAAAGAGTATTTTAGTGGTATTTTTAGACATAAGGATCCAAACCTGAAAAAACTTACCAAAAAACTCATTAATGATCTTGTGGTATTAAATTTAGTTCAGACAGAAGCTGATAAAAAGTCGGTTCAAGAAGTTGCAGAAAAAAAAGAGAAGGAGAAAATTGAAAATGATATTTCCCAAATATTCCCAAAGCGCTCCAATGCAAAAATACCGATTGGATTCATAGTAACAAAAAGAGATTCCAATTCCCCAAAGTTATTAAAAGTTGATCCCGGTGTTCGTAAGTCTTCGAAAGGCCAATTAGTTTGGACAAGGAGAAAACTTCCCGCATCAAGTGTTCAGATAAGTCGTTCAGGAACTAATCCTACTGGAGGATTACGTTTAGTTCAGGACAAATTTTTGCTGGATGGAAAACGGATAAACCAAACTACCTATTTCAGAAATAATTTGTTTGGAAAATACACATGGAATAAAGTAAAGTCAAAACCTTTTGTTGAAGCAGCTATTGTTCCATTCGAAGTTACTATAAATGAAGAATTTATTGGCATCTTTGATCTTGAAGTGAGACATAAACCAAGCGGAGAGGCAGGGCAACATAATTATACCACTTCAATTTCATGGGGAATGTTAAGTGAAGTTATTCAAAAGACTAATCTTACAGGTTTAAAGCTTGATCTCTATTTGCCAAAAAGGAAAGGAAAACCATTTCAAATTATTATTAGTTAATTCCGATATTTCATCTATTGTTGAAAACTATTTGGTTTATTTTTTTGTCATCTTATTTAAAGTATCTATATTTGGACAAATATAGTCCAAAAAAATATGAATTTAGACAGGACATTTGGTGACACAATTAAAAATCTTAGAAAGGAAAAAAAACTAACCTTGAGAGAAGTTGCTGAAGCGTTGGGAATTGACACTTCTATGCTTGGCAAAATCGAGAAGAACAGCCGAAAACCAACCAAAGTTCTCATTGAGAAAATCTCCAATTTTTTTAACGTAAGCAACAAAGAGTTAACCATTGTATTTTTAAGTGATACTATTGCTAACCAAGTTTTGGAAAAAGAAGATTTTGCTAATGAAGTTTTAGTCGTGGCAGAGCAGAAAGTACAGTATTTAATTACTAAAAAGGAATTTTAAAAATGAAGCTAATCTCAGATGCAACAGCAGAAAAATTAAGAGGTGGTTTTTATACTCCAGCACCTATTGCGGAATTTATCTTGAGATGGGGAATTAATGGCAGTAGCCATTTTGACATTTTAGAACCAAGTTGTGGTGATGGAGTTTTTTTAGAACAATTGAAAAAGAATAAATTACAATATAATAGTATTACAGCTATAGAGTATGATGAAGAGGAAGCCGCAAAAGCGGAGAGAATTACGTTGAAAAACAAACAGGTTATTAATGATGACTTTCACACTTACTGTAATAACACATTACAGCGCTACAATTTAGTTGTAGGAAATCCACCTTATATTCGCTATCAGTTTTTTAACAAAACCCAACAAATTGAGGCATCTGATATTTTCATTAAAGCAGGTTTAACATATTCTAAACTTACAAATGCCTGGGTTTCTTTTGTAGTAGGTTCTTCTTTACTATTAAAAAAGGAAGGCGGAAAAATCGGCTTTGTACTTCCTGCAGAGATTTTGCAAGTTTCTTTTGCGAAACAATTACGAAATTTCATCGCACATTTTTATAACAAGATTAATATTATTTCATTTGAGAAATTAGTTTTTCCAAATATTCAGCAAGAAATTGTTTTACTTCTTTGCGAAAAGAACAATACGAAAGATCACAACATAGAACACATTGAATTAAGGGATGCTAGTGAACTAAAATCACTTGATGTGGCTAGATTAAGAATTCCGAAAAAGCGCATTGATTTTAAATCGAACAAATGGACATTTTATTTTTTAGAGCAGGATGAAATTGATTTTTTAGAAACGATTTCATCAAAGTATAAAATACCTAATATGGGTAAGTATGCTAATATTGAAGTTGGAATCACTACTGGTTCAAACGATTTTTTTACTGTACCTCTTGCTACTGTCGAAGAATTTGACTTACACATTTACGCAAAACCTATGGTTGGAAGAAGCGTACAGGTTAACAGTGTAGTTTTCAATCTGGAGGATTGGGAGAAAAACAAATTTTCAAAAGCTAAAGCTCACTTGCTTGTATTTCCTGAAAAGGAAAACCTAAATCTGAATAGCGGGGCGAAGAAATATATTGCATACGGTGAAAGTAAAGACATTCATAAAGGATATAAAACGAGTATTCGAAATGATTGGTTTGTAGTTCCATCCTTAAAAATTTCAGATGCGTTATTTATTCGAAGGAATAATCTATATCCTCGCTTGATAATTAATGAAGCAAAAGCTTATACAACTGACACAATGCATAGAGTTTTCTTGTATCACGGAACTGATATAAAAGCTTTTACTTGTAGTTATTACAATTCACTCTCCTTGGCATTTGCTGAGGTTTGTGGTCGTAGCCATGGTGGGGGAGTTTTGGAATTAATGCCTAATGAAACAGAAAGAATTTTATTGCCTTATCATAAAAACAACAGTAAACTACTATCTCAAATAGATCAGCTTATTCGCAATAAAGCCGACATTGAAGATGTTCTGAAAATAACAAATGAAATAATTTTAAAATTGCATTATGGATTAACACAAAAGGAAGTTGATTTAGCACATGGCATTTGGAAGAAACTTTCTTATAGACGTCTGAACAGAGGGAACTAATCTTAACATGTGAAGTGCTTTATTTATTTTCAATCCCAAACCCACCTCTTCCCCAATAATACTTTCCCAGGTCTTTTCTGCGTTTCTCAAAATATAGCTATTTAAGCAATTGATTACTTATTTAGAGCTGGTACAAATAATAACTGGCTCATCAATTATCCGTTTAATTAGTATTATCTTTGGGTTTCAAACAAACAGGAGGTCCATATTGTCACGAACAACACATTTTATTTTTATAACATTGCTGAGCCTGATTGTCATGGCAGCGGTGGCTTATCTTTCCTGGAGGGGATATTCGTATTACACGAACGATATTGGCGAGCGCGTTTTTCATGCCGATTATCAAAACCTAAAACCCAGTGGAGTATGGGGCCATGGTATGGGGATATTGGGTACCTTCCTTATTCTTTTTGGGGTGGTGTCTTATATTGTCCGCAAGCGGTGGAGAAAAATCTCACGCTGGGGCACACTGAAAAACTGGCTTGAGTTTCATATCTTTCTTTGTACACTAGGGCCTGTACTCATCCTTTTTCATACTTCGTTTAAGTTTGGCGGATTGGTGGCCGTCAGTTTTTGGAGCATGGTGGCAGTGTTTGCCAGCGGTGTGATTGGCCGGTTTATCTATATCCGTATCCCCAGAAGCATTGAGGGCCGCGAGCTTTCACTCAATGAAGTCAGTAATATGAAAAAGGATCTGGGGGAAATCCTTCACACTGAATATCAATTATCAGACGAAACGGTTCAGGTAATTATAGAAAGTACCCAGAATATTGGCGCAGAGGAATCCAAAAATCTTTTTGTGAGGGTTTGGAACAGAAGGATGAACGATCACCAAATTTTAAAAAGGGTCCGAAGTTCTCTCAAAAACAACCAGATAAGTAATTCGCAACAAAAAAGTGTGCTCCGCATGGTGAAGGATGAACTGATACTAAATCATCGAATTAAACGACTCCTCTTTATGCAAACCCTTTTTAAATACTGGCATGTGGCGCATTTGCCCTTTGCTTTTGTGATGTTGATAATTGTTATTATTCATGTAATTGTGACCCTCTTGTTTGGGTACAGATGGATTTTTTAAGATGGAATCACTAATAGAACAAATTGCGATTTATGGAGGTGCTGCATTGCTTTGTGGAATCCTTGTCTGGCTCTATATTCGTGGGCAAATACGGAAATCGAAGGAAACCGATGCTAAAATAGTACAGGCCAAATTAGATGGTTTGTACGAGCCGGTTTCTCTGCATCCTGTTGTGAATCCGAATAGCTGTATCAAAACCGGGGCTTGCATCAGCGCCTGCCCGGAGAAGGATATTCTGGGCATCCGCAACGGAAAGGCAACCACCATCAATGCGTCGCAGTGTATCGGACACGGTGCATGTTTTCATGCTTGCCCAACACAGGCCATTATGCTCTGTATTGGCACCGAATCAAGGGGAGTAGACCTTCCGCATATTCAACAAAATTTTGAAACCAATGTGCCGGGGATTTTTATTGCCGGCGAGTTGGGAGGAATGGGCCTCATCAAAAATTCCGTGGAACAAGGCAAGCAAGCCGCCGAAAACATGATCAAGTCGATGCAAAAACATCATGGTGCCGACTATGATATGGTGATTGTTGGAGCCGGGCCTGCAGGAATAGCTGCATCGTTGACTGCCAAAAAACACAAACTGAAATTCAAGACCCTCGATCAGGATACCTTGGGCGGAACGGTATATTCATTTCCCCGTTCCAAAATTGTGATGACTGCCCCAATGGATTTGCCCCTGCATGGGAAGGTGAAATTATTCGAAACCAGCAAATCGCAATTATTGTCCCTTTGGAAAGAAGTGCTTTCAAAGCATCAGATCGAAATTCAGGAAAACACCAAGGTGGAGACCATTGAAGAAGACGGCCACAATTTCAGGATCCACACATTAAATGGCGAAACCTATCATGCACACAAAGTACTTTTATCTATAGGAAGGAGAGGCACGCCACGAAAACTCGGAGTTCCGGGCGAAAACCTGGAGAAAGTTGCCTATCGCTTGTTGGAGCCTGAAGATATTTCGGGTAAAAAAATCCTTGTGGTTGGCGGTGGCGATTCGGCAGTGGAATCAGCCCTGTTGTTGATGAAACAAAACGAGGTGATCCTCTCGTATAGAGGTGAGGCATTTAAGCGGATAAAGCCAAAAAATGCTGAAAGTTTGAAAGAGGCAATTGAGTTGTCCATGTTGGATGTCCGGCTTAATAGCCACGTGAAATCGATTCAGGAGAAAGATTTTATTCTTTCGGAAGGTGAGACAGAATTTGCTTATGAAAACGACCTGGTGTACATTTTTGCAGGGGGTGAATTGCCCACCCAATTTTTAGAGAAGATTGGAATTATGATTACCAAAAAGTTTGGTGATGCCATTTTAAAACACAATTGATCGAATGAGAAAGAGTTTTTCTAATTTATTGGTAGTATGTTTTGCAATACTTTTGTCAGGGCCGATTTTGGCTCAGCTATCTCCTGGTGAACTATCAAAATACCATGAACATTTGGAAGGATTGTCCAATTGTACGCAGTGCCACGACCTGGGGAAAAAGGTCACCAACCAGAAATGCCTTGCGTGTCATACCGAAATTGCAGACAGGATAAAAAACAACAAGGGGTATCATGTCAGTGACGAGGTTCGGGATAAGGACTGTTTTAGCTGCCACAACGATCATCATGGGCGCGAATTTGAAATTGTTCGATTCAAAATAGAAGAATTTGAGCATACTAAAACCGGTTACGAATTAGAAGGAGCACATCGGGAAAAGAAATGCAGCGACTGCCACCAATCCAAAAATATTCAGGAAAAATCGATTCAGGAAAAGAAATTCACATACCTCGGTTTAAACTCCGAATGTCTTTCCTGCCATACCGACTATCATCAAAATACCATGTCGAAATCCTGTTTGGATTGCCACGATCAGAAGGCTTTTAAACCGGCCCCTAAATTCAGGCATGATAAAACTGAATTCCCATTACGCGGAAAGCACAGTGAAGTAAATTGCGAAAAATGCCATAAGATTGAAACCGTGGCCGGGGAGAAATTCCAGAAATTCAAAGGAGTTGAATTTGCAAATTGTACCAGTTGCCACGAAGATGTACACAAAAACAAATTTGGCCAGAACTGCACAAAATGCCACAGCGAGCAATCTTTCCATGTAATCAAAAAAATGGATGATTTCGACCACAGCTCTACCGGTTTCGACCTTGTTGGAAAACACCAGTTTGTGACCTGCAAGTCCTGCCATAAAAAGAATTACACCACCAAGTTGCCTCACACCCGATGCTCCGATTGCCACACCGATTATCACAAGGGCGAATTTGATCCAAAGAAATACTCCGACTGCAATGTTTGCCACGATGAAAATGGTTTTGATGTTTCTTCTTTTGAATTTGACCAGCATCAGAAAACAATCTTCCCCTTGGATGGATCGCATCTGGCCACGCCTTGTTTTGCCTGTCATAAGAAAGAAAACCGGTGGACGTTCCGGAATATTGGCAAAGCCTGCAACGATTGCCACAATAACATTCACGATCCGTTTATGGATGCAAAATATTATCCCGAGAACAAGTGCACTTCCTGTCATCAAACCGATTTATGGAAAATGGTTGAATTTGATCATCTGAAAACCGGATATGAACTGGAAGGCAAGCACAAGGAGAAAACCTGCCGCGATTGTCATTTTGTGGAGAAGGAAGGGAGCAAACCGGTGCAGCGTTTTAAATCGCTTAATTCAGAATGTGTGCAGTGTCACACAGATAAACATTACAACCAATTTGAAGTGGATGGGAAGACCGATTGTTTGGGCTGCCACGCTTACCAGGATTGGAAACCATCGAAGTTCAACCACGACAACACCAAATTCCCTCTTGACGGGAAGCACAAAGATGTGGCCTGCGAGAAATGCCATAAACCAAAACAGGAAGGACAAGTCGTTTATACCGAATATAAAATAAAGGAATTCAAATGCGAAGATTGTCATTAATAATCGTTGTTTTATTGGGGATATTTATCGGGTACCAATTTGTGGATAATCCCCATGGAAAAGATTTTGAAGTTAGTTGCAATGTTTGTCACAGCCCGGAAAGTTGGAAACTTGATAAAGCAATTTATTCGTATGACCACAATGCCACAGATATGCCTCTTGTGGGTGAACATACCCAGGTAAATTGTCGTCAGTGCCATCCCACACTTATTTTTTCGGAAGCCGGTAACCAATGTTCCGATTGCCATACCGACATTCACCAAAATACAGTGGGGAATGATTGTGCACGTTGCCATACGCCCTATTCCTGGCTGGTCAGCAATATCACCGAAATCCACCAAATGAGCCGTTTCCCTTTGCTGGGTGCTCATGCCATGGCCGATTGTATCGAATGTCATACCTCCAACAACTTTGTCACTTTTGAGCCATTGGGCGTGGAGTGTTTCGATTGCCATCAGAGTAAATATTTGGCTACCACTTCACCGAATCATGTTCTTGCCAATTTTTCGCAGGACTGTTCCGAATGTCACAACATTTATTCGTATGAATGGAGTGGCTCGGGCTTCAATCATAATTATTTTCCTTTAACACTGGGGCATCAAATCAACGATTGTTCCGAATGTCATAAGACAGCCGATTTTGCCTCTACTTCTTCGGAATGTTTTTCTTGCCATGAACAAAATTACAATTCCACGACTAAACCTAATCATTCACAGGTGAACATTGATCATGATTGTGGTTTTTGTCATACAACTACCCCTGGTTGGAGCCCGGCTTTGTTCCCAAACCACAATGATTATTATGTTTTGAATGGAGCCCATGCAGCAATGGTTTCCGACTGTTTCGCGTGCCATAATCAGGAATTCACCAATACGCCTACAACCTGCATTGGCTGCCACCAAAGCGATTTCAACCAAACCGACGACCCAAACCATGTAGCCAATAATTTCAGTACCGAATGTACTGTTTGCCACTCTGAAAATTCCTGGGAACCGGCCACTGTTAACCACGATGAATTTTACCCCCTGACTGGCGCACACCAGGTAATTGCCAATAATTGCATTGCTTGTCACGAAAATGGCTACACGAACACACCCAATACCTGTTTTGCCTGTCACGAAACCAATTACAATCAAGCCAACGACCCCAATCATGTTCAAGCCCAGTTTGGTCATGATTGTGAGGCCTGCCATTCGACCAGTGCCTGGGAGCCTGCAACCTTCGATCATGATGGACAATATTTCCCTATTTATAGCGGAAAACACAAAGGGGAGTGGAATACTTGTACCGATTGTCATACTGTTCCGGGGGATTACGCTGTATTTAGTTGCATTGATTGCCATGAACATAATCAGGCTGAAATGAATAGTGAACACAACGAAGTGAATAATTATGTGTACACAAGCCAGGCTTGTTTTGAATGTCATCCCGACGGAACTGAAGATGATAAATAAAATAGGATGAGAATTAACAGAACAGCATAATTTGATTCTTTATCAATAATAAAAAAGGAGTGCAAATGAGAAGGTTGTTAGTCGTTTTCGTAGTGTTGTTAGGAGCCATTATTGGATACCAATTCGTTGATATGCCACATGGCAGCAATTTCAAGATTAGTTGCAGTGTTTGTCACAGCCCCGAGAGCTGGAAACTGGATACGGCGATTTACTCATTCGATCACAATACAACGAACCTGCCTTTGGTAGGTGAACATACGGTAGTAAATTGCCGGGAATGTCATCCCTCTCTTATTTTTTCGGACGCGGGAAATCAATGTAATGATTGCCACGCCGACCTTCATCAAAACACACTGGGAGAAGATTGTAACCGGTGTCACACGCCATTTTCCTGGCTGGTTGGCAATATTAGCGAAATCCACCAGACAAGTCGTTTTCCGCTGTTTGGTGCCCATGCCATGGCCGATTGCCGGGAATGTCATACTTCAGACAATTTTTTGGTATTCGAACCTATGGGTGTAGAATGTTTCGATTGCCACCAGAAGGAATATATGGCAACCACTTTCCCAGATCATTCTTTGGCCAATTATTCGCAGGATTGCTCGGAGTGCCATAACATCTATGCCTACGAATGGGGGGCTTCAGGATTTAATCATAATTTTTTTCCATTAACCCAGGGACATTATGTGCATGATTGCAACGAATGTCACAACACGAAAGATTATTCCAATACTTCGGATGAATGTTTTTCATGCCATCAAGAGGATTATAATTCTTCCAAAGGGCCCAATCATGTCCAACTGGGTATTGATAGGGATTGCTCAGTTTGTCATACAACTATCCCCGGTTGGAGTCCTGCACTTTTTCCAAACCATAACGAAACGTATGTATTCAATGGGGCACACACCCTCATTGCTTCCGATTGTTTTGCCTGTCATAACCCGGATTTTAGCAATACACCGAATACCTGCATTGGTTGTCACGAAAGTGATTATCTTCAACCGATCAACCCAAACCATTTAGATGCGGATTTTGATACGGAATGTTTAACCTGTCACACCGAAATCACATGGACTCCTTCCACGTATGATCATAGCCCAATTTACGCATTTACCGGTGCGCATATCCCGATTGCCAAAAATTGCCTGGCCTGTCATCAAAGTGGTTATCTCAATACGCCCAACACCTGTTTTGCTTGCCATACCGAAGATTATAATACCACCAACGAACCACCTCATGCCAGTGTGCAATTTCCTACCGATTGCGAAAGCTGCCATTCGACAAGTGCCTGGGAGCCTTCCAGCTTCGATCATAACCAATATTATGTATTTACCGGGGCACATATTCCCATCGCCAATAATTGTTTGGCTTGTCATCAAAATGGATATCCCAATACGCCTACTACTTGTTATGAATGTCATACTTCGGATTATAATTCGACGAATGACCCGCCACATTTGAGTTCACAGCTTTCGACCGATTGCGAGAGCTGCCATAACACAAGTGCCTGGGAACCCTCAAGCTTCGACCATAATCAGTATTTTGTATTTACAGGAGCGCATATTCCCATTGCCAATAATTGTTTGGCCTGCCATCAAAATGGCTATCCCAACACTCCGACTACGTGTATTGGTTGCCATCAAAGCGATTATAATTCCACCAACGACCCGCCACATGCCAGTTCACAATTCTCGACCGAGTGCGAAACCTGCCATACAACAAGTGCCTGGGAGCCTGCCAACTTCGACCATAATCAGTATTGGACTTTGACCGGGGCGCATGTTCCGATTGCCAATAATTGCCTGGCCTGCCATCAGAATGGCTACCCGAATACCCCAACTGCCTGTGTAGGTTGTCATCAAAACGATTACAATACGACCAACGATCCATCTCATGTGAATGCTCAATTTTCGACCGATTGTGAGACCTGCCATACTACGAGTGCCTGGGATCCTTCTTCTTTTAATCATAATCAGTATTGGACTTTGACCGGGGCGCATGTTCCGATTGCCAACAATTGCCTGGCCTGCCATCAAAATGGTTATCCCAATACCCCGACTGATTGTGTGGGTTGTCATCAAAGCGATTATAATGCAACGAATGATCCCCCCCATGCCAGCTCGCAATTTTCAACCGATTGTGCAGCCTGCCACACAACAAGTGTCTGGGATCCATCCACTTTTAATCACCAACAATATTTTCCAATTTACAGTGGCCATCACAACGGCGAATGGAATTCATGTACCGATTGTCATACCACACCTGGAAACTACGAAGCCTTTAGTTGTGTAAATTGTCACGAACATTTTCAGGCTGAAATGGATGACGAACATGATAATGTAAGTGGCTATGTGTGGGAAAGCAACGCCTGTTATGCCTGTCATCCCACAGGATCGGAGAAATGAAAAATATATCACTATGAAGAAAAGCAAAACTGAAAATTTCGTTATTCAAACAACAAAAAACAGGATGAAAATAAAGAGCCTGTTTTTTGTGATTATGGTCTTGCTGTCTGTTACTCAGCTACAGGCACAAAACACATCCGAACCGGTCGAGGGTGAGCTTACCTTTAAAAGTTCACAGCACTTTTATGTGAAATATCCTTCTACTGAAGATATTCAGATAGGCGATACGCTCTTTCTGCAATCAGCCGGTAAATTAGTCCCGGCTCTAGTGGTTGCCAGCAAGTCTTCGGTTTCCTGTGTATGCGACCCGATTGGGGATATTACAGCAAAAGTAAAGGATAAAATATACTTTGTCCCTACTCTTAAAAAGAAGAACAGAGTGAAGGAGACGATCACGGGAAGGGAGACAAAGAATGTAATAACTGAGGTACAACCTGATACTCTTGCCGAGGCAAAACCTGCCGAGCAAAAAAAGAAGGCCAGCCATGCATTAATTTCAGGAAAAATTGCAGCAGCATCCTATTCTGACTTTACGAATACCGAAGCCGATAATTCGCAACGGATGAAATATACCCTTTCCCTTAATGCGGATAAATTTCCTTCCGATAAATTTTCTGCCGAAACCTATATTACTTTCAGGCATAAGCAAGGGGAATGGAGCGAGGTAAAGAAAGACCTGAACTCAGCTCTTAAGATTTATTCCCTTTCGGTGCAATACAAAATGACAGACCACTTAAACCTTTCAGTAGGAAGAAAAATCAATCCGCTTATATCCAATATGGGGGCAGTCGACGGGCTTCAATTTCAATCTGAAATGAAGAAATTTAAAGTGGGGCTTCTGGCCGGCACACGCCCAGACTATCAGGATTATTCGTTCAACAAAAACCTGATGCAGTTTGGGGCTTATGTAGCGCATGAAATGAAGACCGAAAATGGATATGTAAGAAATTCCCTTGCAGTGGCAGAACAACGGAACAACGGCAATATCGACAGGCGTTTTATCTACTATCAGCACCAAAATCAGTTGCTGAAAAAACTTTATTTATTCGGTAGTTTTGAAATGGATCTGTACCGGAAAACCGATCAGGGAGCCGAGAACAAACTTAGCCTCACGGGTATTTATTTGCTAACCACCTACAAACCCTTTAAAAAACTTAGTCTGACTGCATCCTACGATGCCCGCAAACAGGTGATCTATTATGAAAGTTATAAGAGTTTTGTCGATCAGTTGATCGATCGGGAAACCCGGCAGGGATACCGGTTCAGGATTAACTACCGGCCTTGGAAACGCGTGACTTTGGGTGCCAACGCAGGCTACCGTTTCCAGAAAAATGATCCATCGGCATCGAAGAACCTGTATTCGTTTGTGAATATCCGGAATTTTACCGCTTTAGATGTTTCCACAACCTTGTCGGCTACTTACATTGAATCGTCCTATTTTACCGGTAATTTTTATGGCATCCGGCTATCCAAAGACCTGTTCAAAGGAAAAGTGCAGGCCGGGGTCAGCTATCAGAACATAAATTATTTTTATCGTTCAAGCGAAGAAACCCTACTTCAGGACATGGTAGAACTTAACTTCAACTGGCGGATTTATAAAAAGCTGTCGTTCTCGGCCAACTACGAATTCCTGGGTCAGGGAAAGGATCAGTTTAATCGGTTCTATGTGCAGTTGAGGCAGCGGTTTTAATTTATAACTTTGTCTTATATCCAAAATAAATGAATACCTTGTGGCTCATATTTTTATTCGACATATTTCTAGTTAGTTTATTGTAACTGACGGGGCGAAGCTATAAAAAAAGGTAATAATGATTTGAGATGGTACTAAACCGGCTATCCCCGGAAAAGGCGAGAAGTAGGCACAGGTCTTCTTACCTTCTACCTTCATCACCAAAGATGAAGGACGAATACAACCATTTTATTGGCGATCAAACTTTGCAAAGATTTTTTTATATATTTGTAAGCGAAACGACTCTATAAAATGCAAAGGCCACACATAATACTTACGAACGAATGTAAGCAGGGCAAAGAAGCCGTGGCTTTGCGTTTCGAGTATAATCAAGCCCTTGTTGAACGGGTAAAAAAACTTAAAGTGGCACGATGGAGCCAGAACCATAAATTCTGGTATATACCCAAAGAGAACTTTAATTTAAACAAAGTTTACTCGAGCTTGAAAACGGTTGCTTATGTCGATTACAAAAAATTGACACCACCGGATAACGAAAAGCCAAATACAGAAGAAGCCCCATTACGCCCCAAGGTGGATCAATCAAAAATTGACAGTACCACCCAAAAATTGATGGATAATTTCAAAACCTGGATGCAACAACACAGGTATGGAGAAAGCACCATTAATAATTACATGGGAGGGTTAAAAGCTTTTTTTGTTTTTCATGCAGGAAAAAAGGCCGAAGAACTTTGTAACGACGATATTATCCGTTTCAATACGGAGTATGTTTTACGCTACGGATACTCACCCTCGTACCAAAACCTGGTGATAAACGGCATCAAGCTTTTTTACAAAAACCAATTCAAAAATAAGATCGAGCTTGAGCTGATCGACAGGCCAAAAAAAGGGTTGACATTGCCCAAAGTAATTGCAAAGCCGCATTTGCAGCAAATGCTTACATCCATTGCCAACCCAAAACATAAACTGGCATTGACCCTGATTTACGGGCTTGGCCTTAGAAGGAGCGAACTTATACATTTAAAGTTGGCAGATATTGATTTTAACAGGGGGGCAATCACCATCTTTAATGCAAAAGGTAAAAAAGACCGAATGTTGCCCATGAGCGAAAAGCAAAGCCAGATGATACAAAAGTACATGCTGAGTAAAACACCCGAAACCTACTTAATAGAAGGACAAAAAAAGGGGCACCCGTACAGCTCAACCAGTATCGAGAGTATATTCGATAAGTATATGCAGAAGATACTTCCAACGCATAACTACACACCCCATTGTTTGCGGCACTCTTATGCCACACACCTATTGGAAGCGGGTGTCGACCTTAGGTATATCCAAGAGCTATTAGGGCACAAGAGCAGCAAAACAACCGAGCGCTACACATGGGTAAGCATGAAGAATTTGAAAAACATAAAAAGCCCCACCGATGATTTTGACCTTTGAAATAAAACCCTCAAAAGGTGGGATTATCTGCCGAAATAGAGAAATAAAGCCCACAAAAGGTGGGTCTATAAACAAGTTATGCTTCAGGCTAAGAAAAAGAAAACAATACAATTGACAACTTATAAACAGGAAAAAACCGAACCAAAAAAAAATGGTAAATTTGTAGGATAAAGAAAAAATTAGAATGGAGATATTTACTGACATATATTTGGGTGATAGTAAGGAAAAATTACAATTACTTCCTGACAATTCTGTTGACTTGATTGTAACTTCACCACCTTATGCGGACCAAAGAAAAAGCACCTATGGTGGCATTCACCCAGATAAATACGTTGAATGGTTTTTACCAATTTCAGAACAATTACTTAGAGTTTTAAAACCAACAGGCACCTTTATTCTTAACATAAAGGAAAAGGTTGTTGCAGGTGAACGCAGTACTTATGTAATGGAATTAATCTTGGCAATGCGCAAACAGGGCTGGTACTGGACAGAAGAATTTATTTGGCATAAGAAAAATTCATATCCTGGGAAATGGCCAAATCGTTTTCGTGATTCTTGGGAAAGACTTCTTCAATTTAATAAAGATAAAAAATTTCATATGTACCAGGAAGAAGTTATGGTACCAATGGGAGACTGGGCAAAAAACAGATTGAAAAATCTTTCTGATACTGATAAAATTCGAGACAATTCAAAAGTTGGAAGTGGTTTTGGGAAAAATATCTCAAATTGGTTAACCAGAGATAAGGCATTTCCTACAAACGTTCTTCATTTGGCAACAGAATGTAATAATAAAAATCATAGTGCTGCATTTCCTGAAGAACTACCAGAATGGTTTATAAAACTTTTCACGAAACAAAACGACACAGTACTTGACCCTTTTATGGGTTCAGGTACAACATTGAAAGTCGCAAGTAGAATGAAACGTAATTCAATCGGAATTGACATTGTTCCGGAATATTATGAAATGGTAAAAAAACATATTAAACCTGTTGAACTGTATATTTTAGAACCAAAACCAAAATATGAAAAATCTAAACCTGAAAGAAGTATCACAGTACGTTGAGAATAATATCGGCAGTTTTCACGAAAAACGCATTCAAAGTCTTGACAGTCTTAAATTATCTCAAGTTCTTAAACGTAAAAATCCATATCTATTTAAGGCTAAATATGTTCTAACTGCCGAGAAAATTATTCGGGGAATTGTTGATGCTCATATCTCATCCAGCGAAGAAGGAATCTTTGGTGATTGGCTTGAAGGTTTGGCGATTTTTATAAATGAAAAAGTTTACGGCGGGAAAAAATCTGGCATTATCGGAATAGATTTAGAATTTGATAAAGATGATAGACGATATATTGTGAACATAAAGTCTGGTCCAAATTGGGGAAATAGTTCACAAATTTCAAAAATGGTTGCCGATTTTAAAACAGCAAAAAAGACTTTAAGAACCAGCAATTCTAAACTAAATATTATTGCTATAAACGGCTGTTGTTATGGCAGAGATAACAAACCTGACAAAGGAGATTATTTCAAATATTGTGGTCAAAGTTTTTGGAAATTTATTTCAGGAAATGAAAATTTATATACTGAAATCATTGAACCACTTGGACACAAAGCCAAAGAGAAAAACGACAACTTTATTCAATCATATTCTCAAATGATAAACAAATTTACAATGGAATTTGCAAATGAATTTTGTAAAGAAAATGGAGAGATTGATTGGGAAAAATTGGTTCGGTTTAATTCAGCGACAATTGCATCAAAAAAGAAAAAATAAAGCCCGAAAGCATAACAATTAAGCATCGTATTTGGCCTAAGCCAAATATGTGCTTTGTGTTGAAGTAAACCCCACCACCGCCGCACGCCATATATACTGTGTAATTGATTTTTTTGGTTGGTTGCCCTTCAAAGCCTCGTTGATTGTTTTC
>JAIOYV010000116.1 GCA_021740905.1 Bacteroidales bacterium | reverse complement strand
GGCTTGGTAAACTTTCTCCTTTTTATTGCTACCATACTGCCGTTCCTGACGGAACTCTACTCAATTAATAAATATTCGATAAGCCTCGTAGAGGCGATAGTATGGTAGAAACAATCAAGAGAAAGAATGCGTAGCCTCGCAGAGGCGACAGTATGGTGGAAAGTTAGCAAGAATTTTCATACACCTAAAACTCCCTGACGTTTGCTATATTTATCACCTTTTTATCAACCAATTGAATTTTGTCCTAATGCAGAAATTTATCCCGTTTTCATTATAAATCAATTACTTAAATACCAACTCACCTTAATTACTCAATTACTTACTCACCTAATTCCTTTTAAAAGCAATCAGAAATCAATACTTTTACACGTTCAAAAATTCAGATACTATGATCAAACATTGGATTGTTGTTGCGCTCTTGTCATTCGCAACATTAGCACAGGCACAAAAGACTTATACGGTAAAGGCAAATATCGATGAACACCCCAATTCCCAAGTTCTTTTGGCAGGTTTTTATGGCGACAAGAATTCGATCCTCGACACCGCCATCACCGACCTGGATGGCAACCTCAGTTTTATTTTTCCTGAAGACCGACCATCAGGAATGTACCGCCTTTTTCTGACCAAAAACAACTTTGCCGATTTCATTTTCGATCAGGAAGACATTGAACTCCGCACCGGATTTGATGCCCCGATGGATAGCATGGAGGTAGTGAAGTCGTGGTCGAACATGGTGTATTATGATTTTCTCCGAGCCGAACAGGACTTCAATATAAAACTCGAATTGTTAGGTCCCATTGTTTCCTATTTTCCTAAGAATGATGACTTTTATAAACTATCTGTGACCAAGTTCAATATGCTGCAAAAAGAACGCGACGATTATATCCTGACATCGGCTGCCAAAAAGCCTGACTCGTATGTATCAAAAGTAATGCTTTTTCAACGCACCCCTATTTTGCCCACAAACCTTACGGAAGCGGAAAAGGGCGAATTTATGCGAATCCATTTTTTCGATAAAATCAAATTCGATGACCCCGAGCTATTGCGCAGCGATGTTTACCCCAACAAACTGATTGCCTTCCTTTCACTTTTCAGCAACCGAAACTTCACCCAGGAAGAATTGGAAAACTCCTTTATAAAGGCTGTGGGGATTCTAATGTCGAAGCCTTTCGACAACAAACTGGTAAGGGAATATGTGATCGAATACCTGCTGAAAGGCTTCGAACGCTATGGCCTCGAGCGGGTTATTGCCCACATTGCCGAAACCTACAACGACGAAACCCAATGTGAAAACGAAGACAAGAGCGACCTGCAAACCCGCCTCGACAATTATAAAAAACTGGCCGAAGGAAAAATTGCACCCGATTTGGCGATACCTGACCAAAACGGTAACATGGTCTTCTTTAGCGATATAAAGAGTGATTATACCATGATTATTTTCTGGGCAAGCTGGTGCCCCCATTGCACCCAAATGATCCCTGAAATCAAAAAATTGTACGATGCCCAGAAAACGAAAAAGATTGAGATCCTTGCCATCTCCTTAGACAAAGAAAAAGAGGAGTGGCTAAAATATATCACCGAACAAAACCTGGGTTGGATCAATTCGTGCGACACAAAAAGCTGGAGCAGCAAGGTGGTTTCGGATTATAATATCTATGCCACGCCTACCATTATCCTGCTTGACAAAGACCGGAAAATTCTTTCGAAGCCTATAACCTTGCAGGCTATTGAGCAAGAGTTTGAGAAAAGGAAGTAGGGTGGAAAAAAGGGCTATGTGGCCAAATAGGATTGGTTTTCAATAGTAGTTGAATATAATTGCTACTCGCTATTTAGTCATAATGAAATCTACATTTGACTATATGAATCTCATCTTCCATGACTTTATGAATCAACCGATGTTCGCCATCTATCCTCCTCGACCAAAATCCTTGATATTTATGTTTTAAAGGTTCAGGTTTTCCAGGTCCGGTATAGGGTTCACGAGCAATGGCTTTTAGCAAATCATTAATTTTTTTCAGGTATTTCTTATTTGTTTTTTGCCAATACAAATAATCTTCCCAGGATTCATCTACAAAAATATACTTCATCAATCCAAAAGTTCTTTTTCAAATGAATTTCCACTTTGCAGCTTTTCAATTGCTGAATCCAATCGTTTCTCATTTTTGCTGGATGAAAGCTCATGTTGGTTTGCACGTAATGAATTGTATTCGTCCAGTGACATAACCACAATTCCACTGTCTTTTCCCCGGTTAATTATCAATGTTTCAAAGTTTTCAATTACATTATCAATGTAATGTTTAATATCTTTTCTGAAGTCTGAAAGCGTAGTAGTCAACATAACAAAATTAATTTACGTACATAATATCGTACAAATATAAGTAATAAATAGTTTCAGTTTCATAGAAAACTTGAAAATCAGGATCTGATAGAAAATAATGCAAAGTTCATTTTGAATCCAAAGCTTTTTCAATTTTTATTTCCATTGGCTGGATTCTTTTTCGAAATCTTCAATGGTCATGTAATCACCATTTTCTATTTCTTGCTCCGCTTCCTTAAGTTCCTGGTATAACTGACTTTTTGTGATTGCCTTCCCGGCTCTATAAGCAATTTGCTCATTATCGCTTTTAGTGTATTCGTTAGCCAGGGAGTAAACCATTCTTAAAAAGCGTTCATCAGCAATCTCAATAAAGTTATTTATCGATTTTCGTAATTCCAAAGTTCCCATATCAAGTTGTTTTTCCAAAGTTACGAATTATCTTCTACCAATTGTGTGACAATATGCACTGAAAACCATTTTGCTTATTATCAGGAGACGCACCGATTGCAAATCAGTGCCAGCGGTTGCACCTTGCCATCCAACAAGCCAACAAATCTACAATATCCCAAATTGGGAAATGTGAGTTGATTTTTGTATGTTTGCCAGATGAGAATTATTGCCTTTCGAACTATTAGGGAATTCTTTGAAAAACAAGAATACTCAGATTCTGAAGTCTCATTAAGAGCCTGGTATCATGATGCTAAAATGGCGGAGTGGAAGAATTCAAATGAGCTGAAACGACAATATAAAAATGTAAGTATTATCGGGGAGGGAAGATTGGTTTTCAACATTAAAGGCAATGATTACAGATTAGTGGTTGCAATTGATTATGAATTTCAGGTAATTTTCATACGATTCATCGGGACACATAAACAATATGATAAAATTGATGCTAAAATAATTTGATTATGGATATTCGACCTATTAAAACAGAACAAGATTATACTACTGCCATCAGCAGGATTGAAAAATTGTGGGGTGCCAAAAAAGATACACCCGAAGGTGATGAATTGGATTTATTGGTGACCTTAGTGGAGGTATATGAGATGAAACATTATCCCATTGCCCCGCCTGACCCGATTGATGCTATTAAGTTCCGCATGGAGCAAATGGGCATGACCAAAGCTGATATGATAAAATATTTTGGCAGTCAAAGCAGAGTAAGCGAGATTCTTAACAGGAAGAGAAGCCTGACTTTGGGTATGATAAAATCACTTTACAAAGGATTAAAAATACCAGCGGAGATTTTATTGGCCTGATTGGCATACTTATCTGTAAACAATTGTGGTATGTTTAAAGCGAAAATCTCTTTTGCCATTAAGTTCAACGATTTCCAATAAGAGCAGGTATAGTTTTCGGGCATGTTATTATCAACCTGAGAAAACCCTACGCTGAGGACCAGATAACCAACCTGTTGCCTTTGGAGGTACCGATTGCAAATCAGCGCCAGCGGAGGAGAACATTAAAAGCTTTTTCGAACTTCGGGATCTTGTTTTCCATGAACAACATTTAAAACAGAAACCATATTTTTTCTTACGACATAGATAATTACGTATGACCAGATGCTAACAGAACGATAATCTTCTGGAAATTCTTCCAGGTAAGGCTCTTTTGAGTAACCCGAAAAGTGTTTTAAAGAGAGACATTTATCAAGAATTGTTTTTCGAACATAATGGGCTGTCTCAATTGATTTTGATCTATCCTTTACATAACTGTATATTTCATCAATGGAGTTTCTTGCCCTGCGAGAGATTACAACTTTTTCTATTTTTATTTCCATTGGCTGGATTCTTTTTCGAAATCTTCAATGGTCATGTAATCACCATTTTCTATTTCTTGCTCCGCTTCCTTAAGTTCCTGGTATAACTGACTTTTTGTGATTGCCTTCCCGGCTCTAAAAGCAATTTGCTCATTATCGCTTTTAGTGTATTCGTTAGCCAGGGAGTAAACCATTCTTAAAAAGCGTTCATCAGCGATCTCAATAAAGTTATGTATCGATTTTCGTAATTCCAAAGTTCCCATGACAAATTGTTTTTACAAAGTTACGAATTATCTTCTACCAATTGTGTTCCAATATGCGCTGAAAACCATTTTGCTTAATATCCGGAGAGGCACCGATTGCAAATCGGCGCCAGTGCCGGTGATTGCTATTTTATTCTATTCAGTTTAGGCAACCCCACCTTTTTTAGCATCTCATTTGCCTTAGCAAGCTTATCGGGAAAGAGAACTTTATCGTTGAAGAAATCCAATGATTTATCAATCACCACAATCGGTTTCTTTTTGGTATCTATATCTTTTAGTTTCATATCAGTTAATATTTTTTTCTGATTGCTAAAAATCCTTCATATTCAACATCCTTCTTAAATTCTTCCCAATCATTATCAAGTTCACCATAGATTTCAAAATCATTGATTACTTCGTCCAAATATTTTGCGATTCCCATACGGTACATTCTTGTTCTTGAATTAGTACTTCCTGTTGCATACACCATTGCATTAGGATGTTTGACAGTGAAAGTATAAAGAGTTGCAACGACTGTAGCTAAAACCTTTTCACTATCACCATTATTTGATATTGCTTGATCATCGATTTCTCCAGTTTCCAAATTCTTGTCACCGAATCCGAGATTATATAAATCCTTGTAGTTAGTCGGCATATACTGGACCATTTTCGGGATACGTCCATTTGGCCCAACACTGATAATTCATAAACAGTGAGTCTTTCACCAGACTTTATTTCATACTTATCAAGTTTCATAATGCAAATATCGGAAATAAACATTACTTGATGCTTTCAAATTTAGGCAATTAGTTTATAAGGATTCACCAACAAGCACTCAACCCATTTTCCGGGTGTAGGTTGCCGCATGTTTTTATATCTGAAATAGCTTGCTCCTCCATTCCCGGCTTACGAAAATTGAATTGTAAAGTCCTTCCATTCGGGTTTCTTTTTAGTTTTCACCAAAGGTAAGCTTTCTTTTGTATCGCCCAACATTTTGGGGCAAATCCTCTGGTTTTTATTTCGACAAAGAAAAAGAGGAGTGGCTAAAATATATCACTGAACAAAACCTGGGTTGGATCAATTCGTGCGACACAAAAAGCTGGAGCAGCAAGGTGGTTTCGGATTATAATATCTATGCCACACCTACCATTATCCTGCTTGACAAAGACCGGAAAATCCTGTCGAAGCCTATTACTTTGCAAGCGATAAAGGAGGAGTTTGAGAGTAGGAAGTAGTTTGCAACGTGTTGCGGATTAGTTGCCGACTGAGGAATCCTGCCCTGTCCAATTATACTGAACTAAATGCGAGCTACAACCCTTGAATTTACTAATGAACCAGCTACTATTTTTATACATTGTTAACGCCTGGTTTTTATTCCTGTAATTTCAGAACGTGTTTTTCCACTTTTCACCCTATTTACAAAAGATTTCTCAATTGCCAGTTCTTTACAGATTTCTTTGGTTGTTAATCCTCTATTTGTCAAATCAATTATTTTAAGAACGATTTTGTCAGAGTGCTTGAAGTTTGGATGTTTTGAACCTTTTAAAAGTCCAGTTCTTTGTTTTCTAATTCCTGTTAAATGAGACCAATTGTTTCCACTTTTAATTTTTGCAATGCAATCTATTGTAACATTAAAAATATTACTAATCTTTTGTAAATTTAGTCCACTATCTATCATCTTTTTTATTTCTAAAACATTTTCATTAGTCAGTTTCGATGATGGATTTAACTCACCAACAAGGGCTTTTTCTTTGTTTATTATTCTTCTACTGTCCTGATGTTCTTTTGCAAGATATTCTATTTGTTTAAAATTAAATTCGACTAATAATTCATTATAAACTTGCTCATTTAAATCAACTTGTAAATATGTTTTACCATTTTTAATTTCAGTTACATTTCTTTGACTAAGATTACAATAATCAGCAATTATATAATTTGGGATTCCTTTTCGTAAAAGAAATTTAACCATAAGAACCTGAGAATCATTCAATCGACTTTGAGCTTTTAAATCAAGTGAATTAACATCAAATGAATCAATTTCTCTCTTGGTTGGTACAACACTTTGCCATTTGTTGTCATTTTTTATATCGTTAATTGCTGATTTATTGACATTTAAAAAACGTGCAATATTAGTATTTCTAATACCTTTTTCTAATAATATCTTAATTCCCTTTACCGTTTCTTTTGTAAGTTTAGCCTTTGGGTGCTTTTCTCCTTGTCTTGCAAACGACATTTTCTCTTTTGTTGAAGCAGAAAGTTTTTTCCCTTTTATTCTTGTCTTTGCTGAAAGAGAATGTTTTATTCCATAATTGCTAAAAGCTGATATTCTGAGGTTATATCCATATTGCTTATTATTAGATTCAAATTTTTCAATGTATTGATTTTCTGTATTTAAAAGAATTTCTTCAAAATCAGGTGTTCCTTTGTCGATTAGTTCTATGATGTAAAACTGAAAGTTGTTGGCTCCATATTTTAAATAAGACTGCTGCAAATGAAGTGAGGAATGTAAACCATTTTTAAGTTCAAATAAGTGTTTTGAATACCTTTTTTGAAAACAAGTCGTTGAACCTATGTATTTTTTTGAATCAATCAAGTTTTCAATACAATAGATTCCTGACAATTTCTTATTTTCTATCTTCAAAGTGCTAATCATTCAAATTTGCAGTATCTTTCTAAACTTGGCGTTAACTGTCACTTGTAAGTTGTCGTTGCAGAATTCTAAGAGCGTCAGCGTCCGCAGGACGCTGGCGCTCAAGAAAGCAGAGACAATGCACCGCACGAACCCCACAATGCAATTTACAATTTGTCAGGTACTGGTTTTTATTCTTTTTCAAAATCAATGCAATATGATTCGTTTCGATAAATATAGTTGTAAATGTTAATCAAATCTTTTTTATCCTTTGAAAGTTTGTCAAATTCTTTTTTTGTTTCATTTTCAATCTTGATGTAATCAGTAATTGCAAGAGCTACAATTATTGCAGCCTCTTTGAGAACATTTTTAACTTCATCCTTATCTCTATTTTCTCGATAAATGTCCCGTAATTGGTATAAAGAAATACTGCTTGAATGTGCAAACCATGAAAGAAAATTATAAGTGTCATTGAAAAGTATCTGATTTACACCTGTATTGTTCAATAATTCTTGCCAGGAACATTTAATATAGGTTTCGTTCCTAAATGTAAATTTCCAATCTTGTGTAATTTGTTTTGAAAGAGTTTTTTGTTTGTTCTCGTCAAGGTTTAGAAAAAGGTCAGAATTACATATTTCCTTTCTTAGATTTTCATTTTCTTCTTTTTCATAGTCAAGTTGTGCTAAAATTTCTTTAGGCATTGTCACAAAAGTCATCTTGGCTCTTTGACTTAGACCATACATTGTCCATATTTTGAATCTAATATCATTTTCTTTTTCAGTTGGTGCAAAATTTATGTGATGAAGAGTCAAATAACATTCTAATAAACTTCTCATAAGAACACTCAAAGAAAACGGGTCCATGATTTTAAAGTCTTTAGTGAAATCTGATGGAAAATTTATGCCATCGCCACAGTTTAAAATGGATGAACCGTGCAGAGTTATTTTTTGTAACAATAAATTTGACAGATGCGTTCTTTCATTGTCAAACGTATTGATTCTCTTTGTTCTGTCAAAAAACAATTTATTAGTAACAGAAATAATTTCCATTAAATTTTTCATCCAATCAGAATGGTTACTGGAAGAAACTTTTTGTATTAATAAAATTGCTTTACTTTCTTTCATTCAAACTTGTGCCTAAAAAATATTTACTATGCTATTGTGTATATCGACTCCATTTGTGGTAGTTATCCACAATACCCTTGCGTTTATTTCGCTTTTCTGAAATATCTCGCTCCGTTGTTCCCGGCTTATGAAAATTGAATAGCAAAGTCCTTCCATTCGGGTTTCATTTTAGTTTTCACCAAAGGTAAGGTTTCTTTTGTATCGCCCTCCATTTTGTGGCAAATCCTCCGGTTTTAATTTCGATAAAGAAAAAAAAAACTCCTTCGTCATTTTGGTGAACTTATACAGAAAATTAAACTTATTTATTCAACCAGGATTTTTTTAACCAAAGACAAATCAGAACTTGTGATCTTTAAGAAATAAACACCTTTCGCACATCCTGATAAGTTGATCTGACAAGGAAATTCATCTTTCGTGAATGATGCCACTTGTAAACCCAGTTCAGAAAAAACCGACAACCAAATTTTGCCCTTCATATTAAAATCGGAAGAAACAGTAAACACCCCACTACCCGGGTTTGGAAATACATAAATCTTGCTCTCAAAATCGAACAATGAGTTGGAAAACAACCCTAACAATTCAACCTCATCGCTGTTCTGGCAACCGTTCGCATCGGTAATGGTAACCGAATAAATACCATAATCGCTTACCTCGATTGTTTGTGAAGTCTCACCTGTCGACCATAAATAAGTTTCCCAAAGCCCGGCATCCAGAACAGCAGTGTCGCCATAAAAGAAATAAATGTCCGGGCCTAAATCTACCTGAGGAACTGGATAGTAAAATAGCTCCACCGTATCGCTGATTTCGTTGCCGCACATATCGGTTACCGTAAGCATGTACATACCTGCATTTTGCATCTGCATGTTTAGCCCCCATGCTCCATTGGACCATAGACAGGAAGAAAAATCAAAGTTGACTTCTGTTGAAATTGAAAATGGGTCACCCTCGCAAACATACATATCATCGCCAAGATTAAGTTCAGGAGTGCTGGTAATCTGGTAATAGTCCAGGTGATCGTTTAGCGAATTTGAGTCGTTCGGACAAATAATATCCACACTGAGGCTATGCATTCCCGACCCTGTAAAATCGGCAAGGGTGCTGAAAGAATAATCAATAGCTTGTCCGGGATTGATTGGGATTGTCACCGTTTCAGGATAAATGGAAACACTGTCGAGGGTGTACTCAATCTGAAAAGTGGAAATAGTGTCGCACCCAAAATTGGCAATCTTTACGGTTATTGTTTCTGAAGAAGAAAATCCACAGCCTGTTCCTTCAGCAAACGAAGTTACAGCTGCATCAATGGCTTCACCCAAATAAGTAATAAGCCCACCTTCTGTCAACACATTCACATTGTTTACAATCAAACCTGTAAAGGTTTCGGGAACAAGGTTGCCGGGCCAGTAAACCTGAGCCGAATCAACCTGGATATTGCTTCCCAGACCAAAATGCAGGGTGAATGGCCGTTGCATTTTCTGCCCACGTCCGGCATTTACTTCCTGGGTAAGCACCTGCCCATCGACAAAAAGCTTCACTTTGGCACCAATGGCATATTTGTTCGAGCTTGTGGCTTGGGCCAGCACAAAAATGGAATTGCCTGCATCGGGATCGGTATTTTTAAAAA
The DNA here is from genome assembly GCA_021740905.1 of Bacteroidales bacterium. Classification (GTDB taxonomy): domain Bacteria; phylum Bacteroidota; class Bacteroidia; order Bacteroidales; family M50B96; genus JAIOYV01. The sequence goes on along the minus strand of JAIOYV010000116.1, from coordinate 7,709 downwards.
GGCGGATTTTGTTCCCGTCGCCGGCGGCCAGGTCGAGGCGGCCATCGCGGTTAAAGTCGAAACAAACGGCATCGTTGCCCGACACGATATTCTGGATGCCGTAATCGAATGTTTTCAAGCTAAAAGTATGATCCGTATTTTGGATATAAACATCCACAAAGCGGCAGCCATAGTAGGTTGAGATGTAAAAATCAGCCAGGCCATCGTTGTTGAAATCGCCCCAGCAAGCCCCGGCATGGGTTTCCTCGAATTGGATTCCCTGGTCGCCATCGGCATCCGAACTACTGCCATGGGTGTCGAAGAAAGAATAACTGGGAGGCCCCTGATTTCTATATATTGTCGTGCCCCGGTGATCATAAGCCACTAGATAGCCAGGATGGGCAAACTGTGGAATGAGTAAATCGAAATCCCCATCGTTGTCGTAGTCGTACCAATCGACCCCCGTGCCGTGGTTCGAGCCTCCGTTGGGATTGTGGTCAATACCTTTCGATATGCAAATATCTGTAAACGTGCCATTCCCATTGTTCTTGTAAAACTCATCCTGTTGAAGGAAATAATTGGTCACGAACAAGTCCAGGTCGCCATCGTTGTCGAAATCGACCCACGAGCTTCCCCGGCTGTTTCGGTTTTTTTCGTAGACATAGCTGGCCGGAATCCAGGGTGCATAAGGATAATTGTAGGTACCATCGTAATCAGGATAAATCATTTTGGTGGTATCGATAAAACCCATGCCCGAATCGTTCAGGAATAAAAAATTAGGTTCCGGTTCGGGATAAGTAGCCCAAAGCTGACAAACAAAAATATCGGGGTAATTATCCTGATTGATATCGGCTATACTGAAACCGTGGATGGCCTTAAAAACAGGTAGCGATGGCAGGTAGTTTTCCGAAAAATGTCCATTGCCATCATTCAAAAAAACAAAGGAGCTATCGTTGGCATCGAGGAAAAGAATGTCGAGGTCGTTGTCGTTGTCCATATCGAGAAAGGCATTGGCGGCAGGGTTTCCACGCAATCCAGCGGTTTGTGTTTTATCCATAAACTGACCATTGCCCAGGTTTCGGTATAACTTACCACTCACCAGGATGTCCACATAGCCATCTTCATCGTAATCTACTGTAGTAATGGAGTTATTGCTCAATGTTGTATTGATCCCGGCACTAGCAGTCATATCCTGAAATATCAAACCCGAAGTCAGCTCGGGGTAATCCATAATGGCATCAATTTTATAGCACTTTTTGGTCCCCAGATACCAGTTTCCCGAGTTGAACATAAACTGATAATAATAATCGCCCCCTGAAGAAGAGGAACAGGAAGCGACCGGGGCTTCTGTGGTAGAAACAAGGCGCACGCCAAATCCAAAGTCCGAAAAGGCAATAAAAAACTGGTTGTTGTCGAACCAAATTGGATCGGGCAATGCAACGTAAATTTGTTGTGTACCCAGCTGGTTTTTTTGAATGATAATCGGTGGGATCAAATCATACAGCAACTGGGGAAACGAGGTACCTCCTTCGTGCCCGTAAAGGTGCATCTTTACTGTCCCTGTTGTATATCCAGTCAGTGTCACCATGACTTCCTTTAGATAACCGGGGGCAGGAAGCTCAAAACGGCCTACATACAATTCGTATCCACCAGGCGCAGTGTTATCCGAAAAAGCGGGGTCGTAATGGCGCAAGGTATCAACAATCGAAAAGCTGGAGAAGGGAAGGGATAAGAACAAAATAAAAATCAGGTACAACTTTCTCATAACCGGAAACATTGGTTTTGCATAACAATCATATCATGTAAAAATAGTGAATTTTTGCAGTGTTGAAGGACTGTTGCTGGCTTTAACAAAATATTATGCTTAAAACAGAAAATCAAAGTAGATGCTAAAACTATTCTTTTTCCTCCCGCTTCAAAATGCTTTTTATCGAATAGGCCGGTTTCTTATTCTGGACAATGAACATTCGATTGAGATATTCACCAATTACCCCCAAGCTAAATAAAATGATACTGGTAGAAAAAAGTACAGTCACAATGATAGAGGTATAGCCCAATGGAACGTTGAAATACATTTTCCGGATGATAAAATAGATACCTACAACAAAGGTGATAATGGAAAGCAAGATACCTCCATAAGTGATCATTTTTAGTGGGGCTTTGGTATAATAGACACTCACATTGAAAAACAGCCTGAAAAGTTTAATCAAAGTATAATTTGATTTTTGGTATTTCCGGGGTTCGTGGACAACGCTAACAAAGTCGATGTGCTTGGTGTACCAGAGCAAAATCTCATCGATGTAGATAAAATTCTGGCCGTGGTTTAAAATGGAGTTGGCCAGGTTGCGGGTAAATATTTTAAACGAGGAACCTTTGCCGGGTGCCTGGTCGTCCAACTTTTTCGACGAGTTTTTCATCATCTCGCTGCCCTTGTTGCGGATGTAGGAGTGTTGCTTTTTTATCAGGTCGGCATACACGAGGTCGGCGTTTCCCTCTTCTTGTCGGTGGATGAGTTTTTTTATTTCTTCGGGTGGGATTTGCAGATCGTCGTCGAGGGTGATCACAAAATCGCCCTGGATAAAATTCAACCCACAAAAAATGGCATTGTGCTGACCAAAATTTTTTGCCAATTGGATGGCTGTAATATTCTCGGGGAACTCTTTTTTAAGTTGAAGCAAAACCTCCCAGCTATTGTCGAAACCGGAATCCTCGACAAAAACCACCTCGAAGGTACGGTCTATTTCCTCGAAGGTGGCTTTGGTGCGCAGGAACAATTCACGCAGCGATTCCTCGGAATTGTAGACAGGAACAACAACGGAAAATTCAACCGAAGCCTTCTCTTTTTCTTGAGGTGTGTTTTTCATCTCTAAGTTCATTTTTACCAGATTGAATTTATGTGCTCTTTTCTGCAATTTTATGCCTACATTCTTTTGTCAAAAAGTATCCGCCAGTTTTTCGCGAATCACCAATGAATTCGATAAGCCTGGCTTCTTTTAGCAAATGGAAATATCTCTCAACAGTTCTATTAGTTCCAAGATCGTAATTTTTATCATAGTCTGGGATTCTTTTTCCTTCATTTTTTGCAATAGCAGATAAAAGAAATTTCAGTTTACTCTTTACGTTTCTTTTTGCTCCAAAAAATAATTCTTGAATTACATTTTCTATTACTCCCTCACTTGGAAGTTTTATTCCCTCACTTGGAAGTTTTATTCCCTCACTTGGGAGTTTTACTCCCTCACTTGGAAGATTTACTCCCTCACTTGGAAGATTTACTCCCTCACTTGGTGATTTTACTCCCTCATCTATCTTACGTGCAGTCACTGTTTCAGCATTTGCAGTATCATTTTTTTCCTTAATAAGATTTGTAGTATCATTTACTCCGTCATTTGCAGTATCATTTACTCCGTCATTTGGAAAATCTACACCGCCACTTTCAAGATTTACTCCGTCATTTGGAGAATTTACTCCGTCATTTGGAGAATTTACTCCGTCATTTGGAAAATTTACTCCGTCATTTGGAAAATTTACTTCGTCATTTGGAAAATTTACTCCGTCATTTGGAAAATCTACACCGCCACTTTTTTTATTCTTCAAAACAAGGTCCGAATCAAAATAAGGTACTGTTACTTTGAAGAATTCCATTTCCTCTATTTTCGGCAGCTTCCCTTTGGCATAAATGGCCGTGTATTTATACATGTTTCGTACCCCAGAACCCAATTCGTCGGCCATCCGTATTTCTTTGAATACCTGCAAAATATTGGGGTTTTTCGGATGGGTGTAAAACAAGTCGGGAGAAATTAAGCCATATTTTACTGGCAAGTTCCAATTGTCGATCGTTACCTTGTTTTTCTCGATAATCATCCTGGCGGGGTAAGCATTGGTAAATTCGCGATGAATAAGTGTATTGGCAATAGCTTCGCGAAATATCATCTCACGCAGGCTAACCCGTTTATCTCCTTCCAGATAAAATGGGTCGGGCAGATGTTTCCGAATAAATTGCATGAGGCGTTCGTAACTGTCAATCAAATTTGTCCTGACCTCATCCCGATCGTCGTACCGGTCAATGTTCCTGATCCTCAAAATGGCATCGGTTTTATAGGCCGGCAAAATACTCTTGATCACATCATCTCGCCCAAACAACAACACGGCTGCAAGGGTATAGCCACTCTCGTTGGTTTTGTAATTTGTTTGAAACAATTGGGCACTTTTCAATAAACCTTCGTTATCCAGGCTTTGCCAAGGATGGTTTGGCCTGACATTAGAGGCCATTGTGCGCACTTTCTTAATAAGATCGGGGCGGAAATGTTCGAATTTTAAATAAGGGTAAATCGTATTCTCGGTAAATACATTGCTTTTTCTCTGGTACAAATGTTTGACTATTTCTTGATTGTTGGTCACATCGAAATCGCCATCCTCGTTTCGCACAAAGATTTTGTTTTTTGATTGATGCACCTGGGAGCTTTCAGGGACTTTCAGATAGATAATAGATTTTTCATCGATTTGAATTACTCCTGGCGAAAGATAAAACGTAGGGTTTAGTTGCTGCGGATTGTTTAAGCCCGAGACTAAGGAATCCATAATTTGCTGAATCGCACCTTCAAAAACACCCTTGATGCTTCCATCGTTTTTCACCCCCAAAACAAGCATGCCACCACTACTGTTTAGAAAAGCACATACCGATTCAAAAACATCTTTGTTCAGTTCGAACTCCGATGTTTTGAATTCGATATTAACACCTTCGCCTTGTGCTACTATTTGCAGTATGTCGTTGGGTGTCATTTTTTAAATTGTCTTTATAGTTTTCTAAAACCCTCCCATCGGGATATTGATCCCTGTAATCCATTTCGAGGCATCCGACAATAGAAAAATTGCAGCGTTGGCCACATCGTCCGGTTCGCCAAAACCCAGGGGCGACGTTTCCTCGAAACGCTTCAACACATCTTGCGAGATGGTCTCCCCTGCCCCTTCAATCATTGGCGTTTTCACAAAAGTGGGTTGCAGGCAATTCGACCTGATTTTTTTTGGTGATAATTCCAGTGCCAGTGTCCGGGAGAAAGCCTCGATTGCGGATTTGGTGCTACTGTACAAAGCCCCGGCAAAGTAAGCTTTCTCCGAAGCAATCGACGACATAAAGACGAAAGATGCCCCATCGTTTATTTTTTTCTTTTTGAGCAAGCGGGCACTGAGCAAAACGGGTGCGCGGTAGTTAATTTCAAAAATCTTACTATAATCCTTCTCCCTGATAAATTTTGTCGGTGTGTGGGTGGTAATGCCTGCCGAAAAAACCACCCCGTCTAAATTATCGAGTTCATCAACAAGAGCATTAATAGCTGTCTCATCAACCAGGTCGGCCTGGTGAAAATGATGGCCTTTTCCCGGTAGGGAATGAAAACATTCTTCGAGCCTTTCAGGATTTCGTCCTGTGATGTACAATAGTGCACCGGCTTCGGCAACAGAAATTGCAACCTGCCGTCCAATGCCAGAAGAAGCCCCGGTCACTAAAATCGTTTTTCCCTGTAATGAAAACTGTTTCATAAACTCTTTGCTTTTTGCCATTGGCCTTTGGAAGTTAGCCTTTAGTAATAACTTGCAAATTCCGATTTATCATTAATCAATAATAAATAATGATTTACTCCCCTTCTTCAACAATTATGTCACTCACATGCACATTCTCGGTTTGCAAGTAAACCGATCCCCATGAAAGCCCCACGCCAAAACCACTCAATAAAAGGTTCAGCTTTTTATTTTTCAGGGCCTCCTGCATTTCCGATACCATTGTGAGGGGGATAGAGGCGCACGAAGTGTTCCCGTATTTATGAATCGAGTAAGGCAATTTTTCAGGCTCAATTTTCATTTTTTTCCTAATCACCTCGTTGATCATTTTGTTGGCCTGATGAAGAATGGTGTAGTCGATATCCTCCATTTCTACCTCAACATGCTTCAACAGGTTTTTGATATTTTTCGGGACCTCTATCAACGAGAAATTGAATATCTTGATCCCATCGAGGTTTACATGAAACTTATTCCGGTGTATGCCCTCCGATATTTCTTTGATTTCGAAGGATGTTGCTATGTCGTAATAATTCCTAAGTCCGCCATCGGGGATGTGAATGGCCTCCCAGCCTGCACCGTCCGATTGAAGGTTGAAGTGCATGGGCGGGGCTTCCGGGTCATATTCCAAACAAGTAACCGTGGCTGCATCGCCAAACAAGGGGTACGAGCTTTTGTCCTTATAGCAGGTGCTGAGGGAGGAAAGGTCGCCAACCATTAACAATGCTTTTTTGAACTGCCCATGGCTGATATGGCTGGCAATGGTCGAAAGTCCATATACATAAGCAGAACAACCCAGGCTTATATCGAACGACATACAGGTTTTGGGCAAACCCAGTTTGTGCTGCATGATTGTCGAGGTCTGGGGCACAATATAATCACGCGACTGAGATACAAAAACCAGGCAGTCAACTTCAGAGCGGTCCCAATCCAGCTCAGTCAATAGTTTTTCGGCAGCCATAATACACAAATCCGAAGTTGTGGTGCTACGAATGCCATCGACAACCCGGCGTTTTTCAATACCGGTTTGTTTGATGAACAACTCCCGTTCTTCCTTCGATATCCATTCGTAATCCCAATTGTTGATTTCAACTTTTGGGACTGCCCCAGCCATTCCGGTGATCTTCACATTGGGGATTGAAAAAATTGCCATTATCCTTTCATTTTAGTTTCTATCGTATCAAATAAATCCTGAATGGTGACTGCTTTGTCGATATCATCTGCCGACATCATTACATCATATTCAGCATCGCACAAGGCGATAAAGAGCAAGGCATTGATTGAATTCCATTCGAGGCTTTCACGGAAGTCTGACCCTGCTTTTAGTGTTCCCTGCTCAATGTCATCAAACTCTTCTTCCAATGCTGCTATAAAATCTTCTATTTTCATTTTGTTTTTGATTTATGATTTCTATTTATTTTTAATTATTACCATTTCAATATTACACCAGCCCACGATAACCCTACTCCGTAACTTACCATTAACAAGGTATCCCCTCTTTTTATTTTTCCTTCCTGAATATCGTTGTGCAAAGCAATGGGTACCGATGATGCATCTGTATTTCCAATTTTCTCCAAATCGAGCCTGTATTTATCTCCTGTAAAACCCGTTTTCTTGGCAATGGTTTCGATCACTATTTTACTGGCTTGATGGAAAACCACGCGGTCGATATCCTTTGGTGTCAGCTTCTCTTTTGCGAGCAATTGCTTTATCATTTTAGGTACCATTTTTATCGTAAACTGAAACACCTCACGGCCATCCATATACACACAATTGTCGTTTACGGTACTGCCATATTCATCGGTGATATCGGGTGCCGGTGTTATATGCCGAGGGAACTTCGCCCCCCCATTTTTTATGATGATCTTGTTATATCCGCCGCCATCGGTGCCCATTAGAAAACTTCCTATTTCGCTTGGCAGGCCAGCAGTGTTGGCAGAAATAACGCAAGCTGTTGCCCCATCGCCAAACAAGGTCCGAGTACTTCTGTCTTTTGGGTGCAAATATTTTGTAATCACATCCGCAGTAATTAAAAGTACATTCTTACATGTTCCCGAAACCACAAGACCGTTTGCCAGGCTCAACCCATAAATAAAGCCGGTACATCCAATATTAAAATCGATAGCCCCTGCGGAAGTCGGAATGCCAAGCTTATCCTGAAGGATACAAGTCGTGCTGGG
>JAIOYV010000017.1 GCA_021740905.1 Bacteroidales bacterium | reverse complement strand
TAGATGGTTTCAGTTCGCTTCGCTCCTGAAACCATAGTCTTATTAAATTCGACTAGATGGTTTCAGTTCGCTTCGCTCCTGAAACCATAGTCTTATTAAATTCGACTAGATGGTTTCAGTTCGCTTCGCTTCTGAAACCATAGTCTCATTAAAAAGCTGCCCCCGATATGGAGGCAGCTATCCTGTTATCACTTATTTAAAAAAGGGTAATCCAAGAGAATCTTACTTCTCTTATTTATTATTATTTATGGACTAAAACCTCGCGCCAACAATGTTCCAATCAACCACATTCCAAAACGCCTGGATATAATCGGGGCGTTTGTTTTGGTAATCAAGATAATAGGCATGTTCCCATACATCGCAAGTAAGTATAGGGGTTAAGCCACTTCTTAAAGGATTGCCGGCGTTGCTTTCTTTTACGATTTCAAGTTTGCCCGCTGCGTTTTTCACCAGCCATGCCCAACCCGAACCAAAAACGGTAGCTGCGGCTTGCGAAAATTCTTCTTTAAATTTATCGAAAGAGCCAAAGGCACTGTTTATGGCATCGGACAAGGCACCTTTAGGCTCGCCACCACCGTTTGGCGACAAACTTAGGAAATAGAAAGTATGGTTCCAAACTTGAGCGCCATTATTAAAAATGCCACCTTCGGCTTTTTTTACAATGGTTTCGAGGTCGGCGTTTTCAAACTCGGTTCCGGGCACAAGTTTATTTAAATTAGTAACATAGGCCTGATGGTGCTTGCCATAGTGGTATTCGAGGGTTTCTTTTCGTACGTGTGGTTCCAGTGCATCTAATGCGTAAGGTAATTTCGGTAATTCAAAAGTCATAATAATAAATTTTTAAAGATTAGTAATCAAATAATTTAGCCTGATACGAGACTAATGTATCTGTTTTAGGTATTAACAAAGCAATTTTATTTTTGTTTTAAGATTTTCATTTTTTAGGGTTCTTTAACAAGTACAAGGTGGAAATACTATTTTTGCCCAAAACTTAAACTGTGAACAAGAAAATCCTCGATCTGGCCATACCCAATATTATCAGCAATATTACGATTCCATTGTTGGGCATCGTAGATTTGGCCATAGTAGGCCGGATGGGCAGCGAAATGTATATTGGAGGGATTGCTCTTGGCGGCATGATTTTCAATTTCATCTATTGGGGTTTTGGTTTTCTTCGCATGGGCACAAGCGGTTTTACGGCTCAGGCTTATGGTTCGCAAAATCACAAGGAAAGTATTTTGCTTTTGAGCCGGGCTTTGTTTGTTGCATTCATCGGCGGCATTGGTCTTGTCCTCTTGCAAGTGCCCATCGAACGTTTCAGTTTTTTTCTTATCGATGGTGGCAGTGAAGTGGAAGCCCTTGCCTCCGAATATTTTTATATCCGGATATTCGCAGCACCGGCAACTATTTGTTTGTATGCACTTACAGGATGGTTTCTGGGGATGCAAAATGCAAGGTATCCCATGATAATCGCAATTGTGATAAATCTCCTTAATGTTGGCTTCAATTTTATGTTCGTATATGGTTTTGGGATGAAATCGGCAGGGGTGGCCTGGGGAACTCTATTGGCTCAATATGCAGGCTTTTTCCTGGGTTTATTTCTGTTGATGAAAAAGTACCGGCACCTTTTCCCTTTGTGGAACTATCAACTGATGATCCAATGGGAAGCCCTGAAAATATTCTTCCTGGTCAATCGCGACATTTTTATCCGCACCCTTTGCCTCATGTTTGTGTTTACTTATTTCACATCGAAATCGGCAGGTACTGATGATATTGTTTTGGCTGTAAATACCTTGCTCCTGCAATTCTTTTTCATCTTCTCTTACCTGATCGATGGTTTTGCGTATGCAGCCGAAGCCCTTGTTGGTAAATACATCGGAGAGAAAAACAAAGCAGACCTCAGGCAATCTATAAAGTTATTGTTTGTTTGGGGAGTAATCATCAGCCTCCCATTTTCTGCTATTTATTTTCTGGCAGGCGATTACCTGTTAATGCTGCTTACCAATAATAGGGATCTGATCATCTATGCCAAGGAATTTATGCCTTGGGTCGTAGCCATTCCAATAGTCAGTTTTGTGTCTTTTTTATGGGATGGAATATATATTGGGGCCACAGCTTCCAAGGCCATGCGAAACACAATGCTTGTGGCAACCCTTGTATTTTTCCCGGTGGCAATGCTTTTCAATCCAGTATTAGGGAATCATAGTTTGTGGTTGGCCATGGTTTTGTTTCTGGCCGGTCGTGGAATTTCACAAACGATTATTGCCCCAAAGGCAATTTATTCAAAAATATAAAAGTTGGGTTATGATGATACTAAAAGACATTACCATTGAAGAATTGATAGAAAAATTACCAGCATCGGTACGCTTTCTTTCAGATAAAGGCATAAAGTGCATTGCGTGTGGCGAACCGGTTTGGGGAACTTTGGAAGATGCCACTAAAGAGAAGGGATATTCGGATGATGATGTTATGTTGCTTGTTCAAGAGTTGAATCTAATGAAACAAAAAAGCCCCTCCTAAATTGGAGAGGCCTGTCTATTTTGATTTGCTCGATTTAGAATAACATGATAGCCAAATCAACAACACGTGTTGAATATCCCCATTCGTTGTCATACCATGAAAGTACTTTCACAGTTTTTCCATTTACCATTGTGCTAAGGGCATCGAAAATGGAAGAATGTGGGTTGTGTACAATGTCGACCGAAACAATCGGGTCTTCGGTATATTCGAGGATCCCTTTCATTGGACCATCGGCAGCGGCTTTCATGGCTGCATTGATTTCTTCTTTGGTAGCTGCTGTTTTAAGGTTTACAACCAAATCGACTAATGAGCCAGTAGGGTTTGGCACACGTACGGCCATACCATCGAGTTTTCCTTTTAAGGCAGGGATAACTTTACCAACAGCTTTTGCAGCACCAGTGGTAGTTGGAATTTGCGAAACAGCACAAGAACGGGCGCGACGTAAATCTTTATGCGGGCCATCGAGGATAACCTGATCATTGGTGTAAGCATGGATGGTGGTCATCAAGCCGTTTTCGATTCCGAATTTATCATTTAAGACTTTAACCACAGGGGCCAGACAGTTGGTCGTGCACGAGGCATTCGAAACACACTGGTCGCCGGGACGGATTTCATTATCGTTAACACCTAAAACGATAGTATTGTCAATTTCATCTTTCGAGGGAACGGTAAGAATTACTTTTTTCGCTCCATTTTTAAGATGGTCGCCATAGCCACCCTTTGGGCTTTCTTTTGAAGTAAAAATCCCAGTTGCTTCTACTACCAGGTCAGGCGTTTGTCCCCATGGAATTTGGATCGGGCTACGTTCAGCACTTACCTTGTATTTGACTCCGTTCACAATCAGGTTTTCATTATCGAACTTAACCTCTCCCGGGAATTTTCCCTGGGTTGAATCGTACTTTAGCAAATGGGCCAAAGTTTTGGTGTCGGTTAAATCGTTTATTCCAACAACTTCAATTTCAGGTCTCTCAAGAGCGATTTTAAATACGTTTCGCCCAATTCTTCCAAAGCCATTAATGGCTATTTTAATTTTCGACATAGTTGTAAATTATTAGTTATGAATTATCTATTTTTCATCTTTGAAAATCGTTGCAAAAGTAGAAAAAATTATCCGTGTAGAAAACTCTAATGATTTGGCTGATGAACATCAAATGCCACGTGAAATGATAGTTTTGTGACTTTTTAAATAGATGTGGTATTGGAGTATTGGAGTGATGGAGTCATCCTATGCTAAAGCTTCGTATGATAAATATTGGATTGTCGGGGGGATGTTATCAATCCAAATCACAGTTGTTGATTATTTTAATGCGCTTTTATCAATTGGGTGGATTTTGATTGATCCCTTGACTTGCCTATATAAAAAAAGCCCCCCTTCCGGGAGGCTTTTCTGACTCTATTATCATTAACTTAAAAAACAACTAGTTTGGTGCTATTCGATTGATTTCCGTTCAACATATTCACTATGTATGTACCGGGGTTCAATTGACTAAAATCAACATTCACCGAATGATTCCCCGGGGCATATTTTCCCATATCTATTTCATTGACCATTTTTCCCTGCAGATCGAAAACCATCAATTTTACATTCTCAGTAGAACGGAGGTCGAACTCAATTTGCGCATTGTCGACAACCGGGTTGGGGAAAATGCTGAACGTCGATTTTTTGTTTGCAGCAAAACTTCCAGGCTCCTGAATAGCAACAGGACCTTTCCATACATCGGTTTTAAATATACCACGTCCATGGGTGCCAATGTAAACCTCACCATGGTTCTCAATATAAGGCGAAAACTGATTTGTCCATGTTTGCTGTGTAATTGCAAGCGTCAAAACAGGTCCCAGGGTGTTGTTGTTTTGGTCGGTCCATTCGGGATAGGCGGCTGTAATGTTGTCGGTAGAGAAAATACCGAATTCGGTAGCAATCATAACCTGGTTGTCATCCATACAGTTGATTATCCCATCAAAAACAGGGATTGAGGGAAGATCACCTTGTTTTGTGGCGAAACTTGGGCTTGCTGAAGTAGCATTTTGCGAATAATATATATTGTGGCCAACCCCAAAACCGGCAATTGATGCAATCATATTGTCAGGATTGTTTGGATCGATGGAAATTCCATTTAAGTATACATTATTAATTGTCCATATTTTTTTAACACTTAGGCTATAACTTGAACTGTCGGAAGTCAATTGAGCTCTTGTACGGGCATCCGAAAGACCTGAAATTCGATATATTTCACCGAAGAGCTGACTATTAGGACTGGCTGTTACTCTGTTAAAGGCAAAATATAAATACTCACCATCCGAAGAAAATTCTAAATCAACAAAAGAATTACTCCCCCCTGTTAAAATTGAAGATATACTATCTGAAAGCAATTTAGACCAAGGTTGATCTACTTTGGCAACGCTAAAATGCAAGGGCTTTCGTGTAAGCATTATATTCCATTCGCCAGTTGTTGGACGGCGCAACGGCATAGCAAGCATAGCCTGGTATGGGTCTTTTACCCTGATGCCGTCTTCGGGGTACAAGGTATGAGGTAACACAAAGTCGATGGGTAGTTCGTAAATTTGGCTTCTGGCAATCAATTTTTCGCCAGCACCAATAATCACTTTTATGTTCACATATTTAAACCCGAATGAATTGGTATAATGGAATGTGTCGATATTTGCATTGGTATACGTGTTTCGGATAGAATCTTCGAATTGCTGGTAGAGCTCGATTGGAAGTTGTTGTGGTACATTGGTATAAGTTACCGAGTCAATGCTTTTTTGGTCATCGCTACGCTCCCACAATTTAAACAAGGTGACAAATGCAGCAGGACCAGGATCGCCAATATTATCTTCCAGGCCACCAAAATACCTGTTAAGGACATAATTATTGAAGAAATAACTTCCTACGGTATCGAATCCACGGCCTTTTTCCTGGCTCCGTTTTAAATTTCCATAATATACAGAGGCAAATGTTATACGTGGGTCGAGGTTAGACATAGCGCAATAACCACCATCACCCCCACTTATCTCAAAAAAGTTTTTAGGCGAATTGCCATTAAACAGATTGATTTGGGTGCCGTTGTCCTGTGTGCCTCCCACAACATGTCCGTAACCATCGGTTGCAATAGAATAAAATTGGGTTACATTGAAGTTTTTGTTCCGTGGAGAAAATGCAAGTCCGCTCCATTCCGAAATAAATACTCCACCATCGGTACCAACCAGGAAAGTCCGGTTTGTGGTACCATTGTAATCTGGATGGAACACAATCCTATGTTGATCGGCATGGACATATAAATGTTTTAAACTTGGAATATTATCAAAATAACCATCCGATACAAGTTCCCAAGAATTTTCAGGTGAAAAGGTGTACATATTCCTTTGTCCACCAATAAGAATTTTTTCTGGGTTATCGGGGAAAACAGCAATGCAATTGTCGTAAGTACCCTGATTTCCCATAGGCTGGAAGCCGGCAGAGGTGCCGGGTCCAATAGTGATCCAGGTCTGTCCTTTGTCGGTTGAACGATAAATTCCTTGCAAGTAACCACTGCCAAGTGCTGCCTGGCAATAGATATAATTTGGGTTGCTTGGAGATATACCATATTCTAATCTACCTCCCGATGATACATTGGGCGAGCCAGGTGGGTTTGTAAATGAAACCCCATTGTCAGTAGAAATGAATGTTTTACCATCGACGGAAGCTACAAGGGTTCCATCGGTACCAACCTTTAGATCGCGGCAAACTTTAAGGTCTAGGGAAAGTCCCATTCCACTGCTGACCCATGTTTCCCCGGCATCATGAGATATCCTTAGCCCCCGGCGTGTGGCAGCATAAATCTTGTTGGGATTATTTGGGTCGCTATCCAGGTAATTGACAAAATTAAAAATATCATAATCCTCTGGTTCATTCCAGGTATCAGCCAATTTTTTGAAGGTAATCCCATCGGTCGATTTCCATATACCTTCGCCTCTCAAAGAAGTTAAACCTCCAATTGAAGTGTATTCCCCTGTACCAAAATAAATATCACCATTCGATGCCTGTGTGATACATGATACATTTAGGTTTTCAATGGGGGCGTCGTCTACATCAAGAATATTCAAATCAGCACGGCTCCAGGACTGTCCGGCTGTTGTCGACCTCCATAAACCACCGCTCACACCTCCTGCATATACAATATTGTGATTGTTCATATCATACAAAATGGCTCTTGTGCGACCACCCACATTGTCCGGTCCTAATTCAACCCATTCAGCATTAATACTGCTTGATGATTTTAATTTCGACAGTGCGGCATATTCCTTTTTTGCTTTTCGCTCTTTTTCAGGATCAATTTTTCCTTCGGCATCAACCCTTCTACTATTCAGCCATTCCATCGCCCCACGGTAACCTTTCTCAGCAATTACCTCCTTGCCGTTGCGTGGAACATAATGGCACTGCTTATCTTTAGAGGGAAAAGAAAAGTACGCTATGCCTATCAAAATAAGGGTTCCTGCAAGGATAAATAAATGTTTCTTCTTCATAATTCTTATAATTTCTTAAGTCGTCTATTTCCGTTTTATTGGTGGTCTAAAAGTACAATTTTTAAACTTAATACAAAATAATTCGACCAACATGTTATACAGCATAAAAACTGGTTCAGCTTATGGCTTTTTGTTGGCTGAATAAAATCTGATATGTGGTCTCTGGACAGCTAATGAGTAAATATTATTCTCTACAAATATACAACACTGTTTAGCTGTTTGCTTACTGAGGAGGATAATTTTAACAAGATTTTAGCTTTTGAAGAAGAGATACGAAGGAGGTATTAAAGTTATTTCGGTTGTTGCAATGATCAATCTCGGCTGTCGGTATTGATAGCCCTGGCATTGATTACCTTGCCAAAGCGGTAGGTCAGAAATAGGGTAGTGAATATTTGTTGGTAATTGTTGTTGGCCGAATACATAATGGGGATATCGTCTGCGAACACATCGAAAGCAATACCCAGCTCCAGGGCATTGATGAAAGCATCTTTTGTTCCGTACTCAAAACTCAACCCGCCCGAAAGATGAATGCCCGGTTTAATAGTGGTGTTTTCGGCACCATCGAAAAAGGAAGATTTTCCGATGATATCACCTGCGTGATATTGCTGGTTCTTTTCGAAAAAAGTCACAAAATCTTCTACCTTGTTTTCGTCCATGTAATATGTCACTTCATAGAACATGGGTTTCAGGATAGCCAAAGTTGGCCCTACAAATCCAAAATATCGGATGGCCACGCCCCCCTTGTCGTTTTTAGAATATAGCTCTTTCTGGTAGCCCACGGCCAATCTCAGGTTCAGTAAGGTGTTTACCTTGCCGTACACAAACTTTTTATTGTAGAATATGGAGTTCGATTGAATTTCTTTGTAGTGTTTTACCAGGTTCAGGTCGCTTTGCAGAAGCCATTTCCGATAGCCATCGATAAACCTTCCATAGCGAAACCCAAAGCCAAAACCATTTGAATTAAGGGAAAAGCCAATCGTCCTTTCATTCCTGAAAATGATTTTTGTTTCAGAATCGATTTCACCTTGTGCCAAAATTGGCAAGCTTGAAATCACCAGTAAACTTATAAAGAGCAATCGTTTCATTGGATCTGGTTTATCTGTTCAGCATAAAAAATTTTTCATTTATTCTTTTACCTGAATTGTTCAGCTTGAAAAACGAATGTCGAAGGAATAAATTATAAACATCACATTTTTTCATTTTGAATAGAAAAAATGGAAAGTAAACTGTTTTACACGCCTATTGTTTACACATTCGCCTCTTGCTCGGTTTCAACGCTGCCATAAGCTGGGCAAGGTTTGTGCGTTTTGCAAGACGTAGATGCCAATCCTAACAGGAATAAAACGGCTATTATCACAAGTGCTTTCTTCATAATACTCACCAATTGCTAATTCATTTAGAGCTTAGGGAACAAAAATAGAATTTTTTTCAATACTGAATTAATAAAGTTTCAACAAAACTATTAACAACTTCCCCCCTGACTTTTCGAAGCTTGCATAGTGCCTTTGAAAGGTCAAGAAAAGCAATGCCGAAATTTCTATACATGATATTTGTTTTAGTTTAAACTTGTCAATATTAGTAATATTGCCCCTTAAAATTAAAATAGATTTATTATGATTGATACTATCTTTTCGCACAAATCCATTCGCAAATATAAGAACACCCCGGTGCCTGAAAATGTTTTGAACGAAATTTTATTGGCAGGAACCCGTGCTTCTACAACTGGCAATATGCAGGTTTATTCCATTGTAGTGACTCGCAATGATGAAATTAAAGAGCAACTTTGGTCTGCTCATTTCAAGCAAAACATGGTAAAAGAGGCTCCGCTTGTGCTTACTTTCTGTGCCGATTTCAACCGGTTTAATAAATGGTGCGAACAAAGAAAAGCCATCCCAGGATACGATAATTTCCTGTCGTTTACCACAGCTGCTATCGATGCTTTGCTGGCTTCGCAGAACGTGGCCCTCGAAGCCGAAGCTCATGGGCTGGGTATTTGCTACCTCGGGACCACCACCTACATGGCCGAAAAAATTATCGATATTCTTGTTTTGCCGGAAGGTGTTGTCCCAATAACCACATTGGTGGTTGGTTATCCCGATGAAGCTCCCGGCCTGACCGACCGCTTGCCGTTGGACGCGGTGGTGCATTACGAAAAATACAAGCACTATTCGAAAACCGACATTGATGCCTTATATCGTGAAAAGGAAGATATGGAATTAACCAAAAAACTATTGGAAGAGAACCAAAAAGAAACCCTCGCCCAGGTATTTACTGACAACCGCTATACGAAAAAAGACAATGTTGTTTTTTCCAATGCCTTTTTGAAGGTGCTCGAAAAGCAAGGGTTTATGAATAATGAGATGTAGGGGCAAAAAAGGAAATACCTATTTCCTATTATTTATTTTGTTTTATTCATCTTGGTTAATTAAAATGATTTGAAGTGTTGAAATAATGGAGTGTTAGGGAGGAAACTGATAATGGGAGTAGAAATTGCAGCTTCAACCTTTATCAACAGAAGGATGCCTTCAATGGCAGTTTATATCGCAGGTCAACTACAAGACTCAACCATTCCAGCACTTATAAGTTCTTATTAATAAAAGTATTTCTTATTTGCCTACCCTGCAAATTTATGTGATATCCCGGACAATGCCTCTTGCCCAATGTCAGTTAAGATAATTTACCTTTGTGGTGTGTAATTTAAACCTGGCTATTGCAAAAATATTTTTTCATATTGATTCTTTTATTGATGTTGATACCTGGCTTTTCGTTAAGTCAGCCATCAAAATTAAAGTTGCTTGTCAAGGTACTGGATTCCAAAGAAAATAAAAAAGTAAAGCCTTTCGAAGAGGTATCATTCGCCGATAGCACAGCCCTTTTTGCTTTTATTGTTGATGAATTGGAATACTATCGCTCGATGGGGCATCTCGCTGTTCATATCGACAGCCTTACTTGTTCTAAGAATGGATTTGCGATGTACGTAAAACTAGGGCCGGTTTTTACCTGGGTGAACCTATCGCTCCGTGATTTTCCCGATGAAGACCTACGCTTGTTAAACCTGAAACTGGAAAAACAAATAAAGAAACCCGTCAGCTTGAAAGGTTTTTTGAGGACCCAAAAAAAAGTTGTTTCCTGGTATGAAAATCATGGCTATCCTTTTGCAAAAATTAGTTTAGACAGCTTTAAAATCGAGAACAATTCACTCAGCGCAACCTGGGTGTTGTCTCGGGGCGAAGCAATAAGCATCGATACGATCAATATAAAAGGTGATGCTAAAATAAATCCCAACTATGTATACCGTCAAATTGGAATTTTCCCTCACAGTCTGTACCACGAAAAACGTATCCGGGATATTGAAAGAGTGTTTGACCAAATAGCTTTCATAGATGAAATTAAGCCCTCCGAGGTTGAATTTTTCGACCAATCTGCCGATCTTTTTCTATATCTGAAAAAGAAAAAAGCGAACCGGTTTAGTGGCATTTTGGGGGTAATGCCCAACAACGAAAAAAGCGGAAAGCTTTTACTGACTGGAGAAATCGACTTTCAATTGCTGAACCCTTTTGGAAGGGGCGAAAGCGTTCAATTTCTTTGGAAGAAAACCGAATCATCGAGCCAAAAGCTCAACTTGAATTTTTCATATCCGTTCCTGTTTAACACTCCCATTGGTGTGGATTATAGCTTGCTTCTCGATAAGCGGGACAGTAGTTTCTTGAATGTGGAAAATGAAATCGGGTTAAACTATTTTCTTGGGATGAGTAATTTTGTGAAGGCTTTTTACCGTTCAAAATCTTCATCAACCTTGCGGACGAATATTATTTCCTCCGAATTTGCTGATGTGAAAGCAGACTTATTTGGGATTGGTTTCCGTTTCAGAAAGCTTGATTATGTCCTTAACCCAAGAAATGGTTTTCAGTTTGAATCGCAGTTTGCGTATGGAAAAAAGCACTTGAAAAATAGAAATCCAAATAACAGTGATAATACCAACAAAGACATGCCGACCCAGTTTGAGGGGGAAATCTATATGGCTTTTTATGCTCCGATAATATCCAATTTTGTTGCCCTTCTATCCAACAGGAGTGCATTTATTGATAATTCGGTTTTATTTGAAAATGAACTTTTAAAGATCGGTGGTCATAATTCACTTAGGGGCTTTGACGAAGAATCGATATTGGCCTCGGCTTATTCCTTATTTACTATGGAACTACGATACCTATTCGAAAAAAACTCGAATGTATTTTTATTTGTTGAGAGGGCCTGGTACAAGAAAAAAACAATTTCTACTGATTTGGAGGATAAACCTCTTGGCTTTGGCATTGGTTCTTCCTTTCAAACCAAAGGGGGGGTATTCACCTTAAGCTATGCGCTCGGGAAACAGTTTGATAACCCTGTTGAACTTAAAAACGCCAAAATCCATTTTGGTCTGATCAATTATTTTTAATTTGGGTCGGTTGCAAAACTGGCATTTAGTACTAAAATCGGATCAAACAAAAACAAATAAAAAGGGATGCCCATTGGACATCCCTTATATATAAGATCAATTTTTTTTTTAGTCTAGTTACATCCCTGGTGACAGTTCGACCATGTTGGACAACCAACTTCATTAGCAGTCATTTGTACCGCATAATAATAGCGTACAGTAAATGTTTTATTTAATTCACCTTCATAATCATAAGTTCCTGAAACTTCCCTATACTGTCTCGAAACATCAACATCCATTTGCTTACAAGGACCTACAGTAACACCTGGAGCAGGAACAGCAGGAATGATATAAATACCAGCTACCAAAGATGCATTATAAGGCATCGAGTTCAATGAGAAGAAGTGCAGTGAATTTAGCTCGGAAAGTGAGCCTGTTCCTGCAGCTAGTACAACTTTGCGAACATAATATCCACCAGTCCAATCAAAAGTGCCTTCGCAATCGCAAGAGTTTGGCGAGTAGCGAACAGCTGTTTCAACTAATACGGTGTCTAAAGTAATCTCAATCGAGTTGGGGTCAACAGCTTTTAAGAAGCCTGGAAGGATCTTTAGCTCAAACGACATCTGATTGTTTGGTATATCAATTAACACAGTATTGGCTAGATCTTCCCAATTATTGCTTGAATTGTTATAAGTATACAGATTAATAACAGAAGCATCGAACCATGATGGAAGATCAAATTTTATCGTAATTGGTTTTTGAAATTCAGCACCTGCTGGCTCAATCTTAAGCTCTTTCAGCGACGAACCTACCCAGTTTCCCAAAGTGGAGAATGGGCTAAGTGGGGTGACAGTAATCTCAATGATTTCATCGGTGCTTCCAATTAATGAGTTCCCTCCCGGAACACTAATTACACCACCGTCAAAAGCTATTTCGCGCCCTTCCGAAAGATTTACCAAGCTGGGTGGTAATTCGCGTGTTAGCGTAAAATCAAGGAAATACTCAACTGGTGCCTGACTACCAAAATTAAGTGTAGATGTGCTTTTTGCAAAGCCGTCGGCCAAAACCTCAACAACAGTTCCGTTTGCAAAAGCTGTTTTTGTTTCGTAGGAATAGTTTCCATCAGTACCCGCAGTAATAGATACTTCACCAATATTAATAGTTGCACCTTCAAGTCCTTGTGAATTTCCGTCGCTAGTAATGACCCCTTTTATAATATATGTAGGAGTGTAATCACTGGTTACGTCCATTTCAGGAGAATCTACTTTCACTAATTCGCACGATTGCCATGCGAAAACAGCTACAAATGCAACTAATCCAAATAGTAAAAAAACTTTGTTTTTCATAGTTAATGGTTTTAATTAATTATTAAATTTCTAATTTTTATCTTTCTTTATATAAATACAACAACAAACTTTTTGTCAAATAGTTCTTAATCATTTGTGGGTTTAACTCCCTAATTCCTTCATCTATACTATTACCTGCTTCATAGGTGTTCACATAGTCCCGGGTCGCAAGATACGAATAATTTATATATTTCGATGGCCTTATCCGAATCTTTTTATTCTTAAAATATGGTTCGGGCCATAGTGGGATACTGATATGAAAGCCGTAGTTATTTCCAGTTTCGCTGAAATGTGCCTGAAAACCAAGTATGTATTCATTGAAATTTCGATAAATATCAATGGTGTAAGCTTTGTTTTCGAATAAATATTTTCCATATCCAACGTTTATCGCCATGTCATATTTTGAAAGTCTGTATTCCAAATTGAGAAAATATTGAAAATAATCGAGGCTGCCATATTCAATGGTGGGGCGCGAATATTTTTTATAATTGTAAACAATCGTCGTATCTGCAGTTACATAGGCGGTATCGTACAACTCGAAAGAACGCCTGCCAGTAAATAACATGTACCCCGTATAGCCTATATTACCCCGGATATTAAGTCTTCCATCAAAAAAGTATTTCACGATTTCAGCATCTAAACCATAGCGTTTTTCGGTAAACCATCCGGCTGTAAGCTTTGAGTAAAGACCTTTCGCAAGGCGAATATTTTGCTCAAAGGAAATGATGTGTGGGCTTACAAATTTGTTCGTGTCGACATGATGGCTATATATAGGAACACTCATTTGTGCTTTAAACTTTTGCCCTTTCCACAACGATGTTTCAAACGCAGGGAGTAACCTGATTTGATATCGAAAAGGGTAATCATAGTTTCCAAGCTGAAATCCAATCTTGGGTTCAACAACAAAATCCAAATCAAAAGTGCTTTTGTTCGAGGAATCGAACGACCTGATTTTATTCCAATATTTCGATCCTGAATAAGCAATTTGAAGCGAGTTTTTAAACTCCTCGCTGCTTATTGCCTTTTCCTGCAAAGCTTTGAGTTGAGTAACAGGAACTGTTATCTCCGCAATCGGGACTTGAAGCTTCTGGATCAACAATATGATGTTTGTGTGGGTGCCACAATGGTTGCCCACAATGGACAAAGCCTTGGCAATTGCTTCGATCTCAAATCGGTACACATTGTTCTCAAAGGCAACAATTAAATTTCCTTCATCGCTCATCACCTTTATATTACGATATCCTTCGTTGCGCAATGTTTGAATAAGGGAAGGATAACTTTCTTGTGCACAGACTTCGAATGCAGTGGCAGATAAATGAATAAACAAAATGACAAAGAACGCGAGCTTATAAATTTTTATCATACCTGAAACGCCTTGTTTGTGGCTAATCTAAGACACAAATATATTTCAATCAGAATTAAAAAAAAAATAAAATTCATTACCATTTTGATAATTATTTATAAACCATGTTTACGTCACAATTCGTTTCCAGTAACTCTTTCGAAATATTCGATTAATTAACTACTGAGTCGAGCTATATCATACCTGCTCGCATCAATGCTTCTAGTTTTTGTAATTATCATAGATACTGATATTTGAGTTGTGAAAGACAGCTGGTTTTTCCCACTTGTTTCAATATTATAATACCAAAATTAAGGGAATAGCGAGAACTTATATATTGCGTAGCTGATTTTATTTCTAATTTTGACACAATTTAGAATGGTTGTAAAAATAATATCGATGCTTGGATGAAAGTAGGTAGCCTGATTCTTATAATGCAACTTATTGCGAGGCACTAGCATCTATTTTCTAAAATGAATAACAATAATAATTGAAATAACATGAAGAAGTATTTTACCATTGTCCTTGTTGCAGGATTTGTTTTTTTATCAATGTTGATGAATGGACAGGAAAACAAACAGTTGGATAAGGCTTATGCGAACTTGAAAGAGATAGGGGAGGTTTATTTTTCGTTTGAAGTAATAGAGCGGGACAAATTGAATTTGTTAAGTAAAATAATTTCGGTGGACAATGTCGTAAAAAATGGGGATTTCCAGGTGTATGCTTATGCTAACACCGACGAATTCAATCGTTTTCTGCAATTTGATATTGATTTCAAAGTACTTGAACATCCAGGATCATTGGTCAGAGACCCTAAAATGTTGTATTCCCTTTCTGAAAAGAACACAGCAAGCTGGGATTTTTACCCTACCTATCCGGCCTACCTATCGATGATGTACCAGTTTCAGACCGATTATCCGGGTTTGTGCCAAATTGTAAGCATTGGTCAATCGGTAAATGGTAGGGAAATACTTTATGCCAAAATCACTGATAATGTGGACAGCCTCGAAGCCGAGCCACGTCTCAATTATACCTCAACCATGCACGGGGACGAAACTGTTGGATATGTTTTGATGCTACGGATGATTGACTATTTGTTGACCAATTATAATATCGACCCTCAGGTGACCGCCCTGGTGAATAATACCGAAATTTGGATAAATCCATGTGCCAACCCCGATGGTACTTATAATGGTGGAAATAATACCGTGAACGGTGCCATTCGCTATAATGCTAATGGGGTCGATTTGAACCGAAATTTTCCTGATTACGAAGATGGCCCCCACCCAGATGGATATGCCTGGCAAATGGAGACCTTGGCTTTTATGGCTTTCGCCGATTCGCTTGAATTTGTAATGGCTGCTAATTTTCATGGTGGGGCCGAAGTGCTTAATTACCCTTGGGATACCCAGCCCCTGCTTCATGCCGACGATGCGTGGTGGCAGCATGTGTGCCGCGAGTATGCAGATACAGCACAGGCTAACAGCCCGGCCAATTACCTGACCCAGCTAAACAATGGAATCACCAATGGATATGCCTGGTATACCACCAATGGCAGCCGTCAGGACTATATGAACTATTACGAGTATTGCCGCGAGGTGACCCTTGAGATATCCAACACAAAAAAACCTGCCGCAAGCACTTTACCAAGCTTTTGGAACTATAATTATAAGGCTCTCTTGAATTATATTCAGCAAGCAAGCTATGGCGTAAATGGAATTGTCACCGATACAATCACCGGAGAACCTTTATTGGCAAAGGTATTTATTGCGGGGCACGACACCATTAATACTTGGGCATATTCAAAAATGCCCCATGGCGATTATTACCGGCCCATAAAAGCAGGGACATATAATATTACTTATTCGGCACCAGGCTATCAATCAAAAACGATTTTGGTTACTGTGGCCGATAATGCCACCACTATGTTGGATGTGCAATTGGGACCTGCCCCGCCCGTAGCTGCATTTTATGCCGATGTGACCAGCTCGTGCACGGGCGAGATTCATTTTATCGATCAAACAAACACTTTACCGGGGTCGAACTATCTTTGGAGTTTTGGCGATGGCACATCATCAACAAATATAAACCCGGTACATTATTATTCGCAAGATGGCATTTTCGATGTTAGTCTTACTGTCACCAATGCAGTTGGCGCAAACACAGCTACTCAAAATGGGTATATCATGATAGACATGCCTGACAGCCCCCTTGCTTTTGGCGATACGGTTTGTGGACCCCAATCGGCGACTTTAACTGCTAGTGGAAATGGGATACAGCAATGGTTTGCCGATAGCGTTGGCGGAACTGTATTGGCAACCGGATCGAGTTTTACGACTCCTATTTTGTCGGCATCTACCTCGTATTATGTTTCCGACAGTGTTGAAGCCTTGCCTGTTTCAGCTGCTAAATATGATACAACAGGCGGTGGTGGATATTTTAATTCCGCATCTGTTCATTATTTGGTATTCGATTGCTTTGCCCCGGTTACCCTAAAAACAGTGAAAGTATATGCCAACACTGCCGGTAGCCGTGCCATTATTTTAAGGAACAGTGCAGGGTCTGTGCTTGATGCAGTTGTGATAAATATCCCCCAAGGGGAACAGGTAGTCGAATTGAACTTCGAGTTGCCAGTGGCCAACGATCTTCGGCTGGAGGGCCCTTTGTCGCCCGATTTATATCGAAACAATGCAGGCTTGACATATCCTTATACCTTGCCCGGGATATTATCGGTAAAGTACAGTAGCGCCGGAACAAACCCATTTGGCTATTACTATTACTTTTACGACTGGCAGGTGCAGGGCGAATCCTGCATAAGCCCCCGTGCTTTGGTAACAGCTGAAGTCAGTATGGGTTTGCCAGTGCCAGGTTTTTCGTACACACAAAATTCAAACACCATCGAATTCACAAATGAATCGATTAATGCTTCATCCTATTTGTGGGATTTTGGCGATGGGTCTACTTCCACCGAAATGAACCCCGTTCATCAATACCAAACATTGGGAACCTTTTCTGTTTCACTGATGGCCAACAATGCTTGTGGGTCTGATAGTTTTGATGTAGATATTGATATTTTGATCACTGTGGCCGAAAATGTAGACATGGAAAACCAGGTGCAAATCTATCCTAATCCTGCGAGTAATTCTTTTTGTCTTGATGCAGGTGCTTTGTCCGACGAAAATATGGAGCTTGTAATATTCGACATATTGGGCCATCAGATCAAGAGCTATGAATTGCCTTCGGGGAACAAGCGAAAGAATGAATTCGATGTTTCAGGTTTCCCCAATGGTTTATATATGGTAAAGCTTAGAACATCAGATAATTCAACAGTTCGCAGACTTTTAATAAATAGATAAATTGGACTTTCATAATAGGTTTAATTATTGATCTCGATAGGTCTATTCTCAATTAAACATTTATTAACAGAATTGATTCTCTCAAGAAATATTTTTGTTCTAATTTTGATTCATCATAAAAATAAAGAAATACTAATTAAAATAAATTTACAATGAAACGATTATTCTTATTATTACTTATTGGTTTTCTGATGTTTACGATCTCATCGGAAAATTTGAATGCACAAAGTCTTGTGCCCAACGGTGGCTTCGAAAACTGGGATGCAGGGACTACTTATGATAATCCTACCAGTTGGGATTCACCTAATGCTGATTTGGCGGGAATTCCCGGCAATTCTTCTTTTGTTGTTGAGGAAGAAAACGATAGTGTATATGCAGGAAATTCCGCGGTTAAGCTTAAGAGTGAAGATATTTTTGTGATTACGCAAACTATTGATGTTCCTGGATTTCTCACGCTTGGGGATTTTACTTTTAATATGGTTACCCAACAATTTAACATTAATGGAGGGGAACCGTTTACGGGAACTCCGGATAAACTTATGGGCTACTATAATTACGACCCCGAAAATACCGATCAATGTATGTTTGAAGTGGTTCTTTTGAATTACAATACAAGCACAAATACTATTATTGATACTATCGGAGCAGGATATTTTGTAGGCACTTCAGCCACAAATGGTTGGCAGCCTTTCGAGGCCCAGATTACATATTTCTCGACTTCGATGCCAAATTATATGAACATCAACATACTTAGCTCCGACCCTAATAATATTCAGGTAGGAAGCGAATTGTATGTCGATGAGCTTTCTTTTTATACTGCTACTACTTCTGCAAACGATATTTTAAGTTTTGAGCTTCCTCAACAAACTGGCCCTGCAACTATCGATGGTACAAACTTTACTGTTGATATTACTGTAGCAGCAGGAACAAATATAGCCAGCCTTACGCCAACCATTACCGTATCTACTGGTGCTACAATATCACCTGCATCGGGAGTCTTACAGGATTTTACATTACCTGTTACGTATACAGTTACATCATCCACGGCAGTGGCACAAACATGGGTTGTTACCGTAAACGTAGCTGCCGAACCTGATTTGTTTATTTCGGAATATATTGAAGGAACAAGCAACAACAAAGCCTTGGAGATATACAATCCTAAGTCGACTCCTGTTGATCTTGATGATTATGTAGTTGCGTTGTCTTCTGGTGGTGGCGGTTGGGAAGTCTATCATATTTTTCCTGCCGGGGCTGTATTAAACTCTCACGATGTTTGGGTTATTATCACCAATCAGGTAGATCCTTTACTATTCCCAGCTGCGAATGCCGATGAAGTGCTTACCTATCCAGGTTCTTTCCAAAGCGTAGTTCATTTTAATGGGGACGATGCTCGGGCCTTGTGTCATATTGTGGGTCCTGATACTATTATTATTGACCAGTTTGGCGATCCAGACAACGATCCCGGAGCTGCATGGCCAGTTGCAGGCGTTCCTGATGCTACACATGAATACACCCTACGCAGAAAACTTACCACAACTTCGGGGAACACCAACTGGTTGGCTTCTTTCGGTACAGATGCCACAAATTCGGAATGGGTAGTGATGCCACAAAACGATTTCACCGATCTTGGATATTTCATGGCAGGAGGAAACGTACCCCCAAGCATATCAAATATAACTGTGTCCCCTACAGTTGTTACACCAAGCGATACCGTAGTGATTTCCGCTTCAGTTACTGATGTAGATGGAACAGTAACCCTGGTAACACTTACCTGGGGCCTTGACGGAATAAATTTCCCAAACAACCTGGCTTTGACCAACGTATTTAGTATTTACAGCTGCTTCCCAAACAGCATCCCTGCTCAGGCTCTCGGAACCGAGGTGTTTTATAAGTTCATGGCCATTGATGATGACAACGATACTACCATTTTGATTCAATCATACTCTGTCTCAAACGCGCCAACAAATACTTCAATTTACGACATACAAGGGCAAACTTCTGTTTCTCCTTTTGATGGACAAACTGTGACAACTACAGGTATTGTAACCGCCATCCCTTCAGCCGCCGGCTTTTTTATTCAAGATGGAGATGGAGCATGGAACGGGCTTTATGTGTACAATACCCAAGTTGTATCATTAGGAGATGAAATTACTGTTTCAGGAGAAATTGATGAGTATTATGAATTAACAGAATTGAAAAATGTGACTTCGCTTATCATAAATTCAAGTGGGAATGCACTACCAAACCCCGAAGTCCTTACTACCGGAGCTGTAAACGATGAAGCCTACGAGGGTGTTTTTGTCCGGGTTGAGAACGCCGAATGCACGGATGAAGATGCAGGATATGGCATGTGGAAATTATTTGATGGAAGTGATACCACTCTTGTACATAATAATTCCGCTTATACTTACACCCCTGTTTTAGGTGAGCATTATAATGTTCAAGGGGTTGTGAATTATACTTTTGAGGAATGGAAAATTGAATTGCGCATGGCCGATGATGTTACTATTTATGTTGATATTGAAGAAGTGGGCCACACAGGTTTTGCGCTCTACCCAAATCCGGTTAATAGTATGTTAACTGTTAAAGGCACTCAAAACATTGACCGTATTGGTATTTACAACATCCTGGGTGAAGAATTAAGCCAAGTTATACCTACTGGGAATACAACTCAAATTGATGTTCAAACCCTTGTCCCTGGTGTTTACTTTGTAAATATCAAGAACGAAGATGGACGCTCTTCTACGAAGAGATTCATCAAGGAATAATTTTGATTTGAAAATATACAAAAGCCTCCTGGTACTACCAGGGGGCTTTTTTATGTTTTTTAGTTTTTTTTTGAATGAGTTTCTGTAATTTGATGTTTGCAATCCTAAGCTTTATTTCTACTTTTGCAGCCCTTAATTACTGAATGGCCACACTTAAAAGGAGAGATGCCAGAGTGGTCGATCGGGGCGGTCTCGAAAACCGTTGTCCGCGCAAGCGGACCCAGGGTTCGAATCCCTGTCTCTCCGCTTTTAACAGAAAAAGTCCTGATGGTTGTCAGGACTTTTTCGTTATTATCTTATTATCATGATTTTATACGTGTTACAATTCTCTTTGCTGCAAAGTTTCAGGATGTACAATCCTTGTGGCATTTCGTTGAAATTCAATTTCAGATAATACAAGCCATTCACTTCTTCCGACTTCAACTTTCGTCCACTGTAATCAAATACTTCATAATTGAAAAGGGGTAAAATCGACTCAACTTCAATCATACCGGTTGAAGGATTTGGATATATAAGTGCTGGATCAACTATATTATCTGAGGTGGGAGAGGGGAAGTCGGTAAAACCTGAGGAGTCCGTTTTTTGATATAAGCCCACATAAAATTCGGTGCCGCATTGCATTTGGATAAGGAGCATGTCATTTATTCCATCGTTGAATTTCTGTATTTCTCCTTTTTCAATTTTAATGGCAGGCATATCGGCAATTTGGATTTCATCTTTAAAGCTGCCTGCAAGAGTCGTTAAATAGGGGGCAACAATTTGCAGCGAAAATTCGGTAAAGGCATTGATTGATTTGTTGCCCGCCATGATCTCATCTATTCCATCCGAATCGAAATCCAATACAATGATGTTGCCTTCGTAGGAATTATTCCAGGGCTGGCAGTTCACATATTCCCACAATTGATAGCCCTGTTGGTCTAAAATTGGCATTGAGGATTTCTCATGAAAAGCTGAACTGGAAAACTCAAATATCCGGGCCATGCCCAGTTCAAACGAAATAGCAAATATTTCATCTTTTGCTGTCCAGGTCAAATCATTGCTCTTATCAAAATTTCCAGACCACAAATAATTTGTAAAATATGAAATCGAATCCCAGTTAGCCATAAGGCAGGAATTATGATGGTCAACCTCAAAGCTATGGTTTAGGGTATTAAATCGGTACAAAATCACCCAGTTATTTATGGTGCTTGAAGCAATTAATTCATCCTTTCCATTACCATCGAAATCGCCAATCAGAAAATTGAAATATAATGCCATGTCCTTCAAGGAATTATCATGATTTATTGGGCTCATTCTGTAAAATCTTTTCAACGATTTATCAAACTTATAAACAACAAGATTACCTGTTGAATCATAACCTAAAATCTCATCCATACTATCGCCATCAAAGTCGCCAATCCACATTTTTTCTTTATTGGCTGAAATGCAGTCCCAACTACTTGCATCCCCATCGTTGCTGCAATAGGTATTATTAAAAGTTTCATTTTCATACTTGAAAAATGTCGATCTATTTTCCGAATCAAATCCCAGTATATCATCCACACTATCACCATCGAAATCGCCAACAACCAACTTATCGCATTTTGAAATGGGATGATTGACACTCCCACAAACCCTTTCCCAGCCATTGTGCAGTAATGGATAATTGTTTCCACATAAATCTTCATAAAATTTAAAAGCATAGTCGGGATAAAACGGATCGTTTGGATCAATATCCCCGCCACCCGACATGGGCGTTTCCATGATCATCTCACCATTGTCATTGGCCTGGTAAGCTGTACTAGCAAAATATTTCAGGTTTTGGGTACGGTACCATTCTACTTTGTACCACTTGCCGGGGTTTAATCCTTTTATTGTGATGTGTCTGTCAAATCCATTATATATAGGATAAATGTTCTCATCATCGTCGCTTGGTAAGCGCAAGGCATCGCCATTGGCGGCGGTTGCACTATCGGCACAAACAACAATTTCCGGGAAATTGTACCAGTAGTGCGAAGGGTTTTCGGTCCAACCCATTCCCTGGCTTTTATCGTTGTTCACCATATAAATGCTTTGCATGTATGGATAATTGTCTTTATTTTCCTGAAAATAATCATACCAATGATCATCGGGATACCGACCCGGGATGGTGATACCGTATTCCTGCAAATTTTCATTTTTGAAGAAGCTGGCAATGTCGGCATATTCAACAATTCGCCCATATCCATGATCGGTGCCAAAAAACCACGACAAGCCTGTAGAAAACCCTCCTGCCATTGCCGTGGCCCAAAGCTTTCGATGAAATTCGAGATGGGTACACATATCCATTTCGCTGTTTCCGGCGTAGATTTCGCCCCAATTCATAGGCTTTTTCATACAGTCGGCAGCTATCGTCAATGGGTTCTCAAACTGATTGAATTTATTCCAGTAATAATGATTGCCTGTTCTATCCGATCCATAAGCATGCATCGACAACAAATGGATAACACCGCGTGTGGCTTCTTGTCTGAACAGAACAAAGGGGTCGTTGTTGGTCGCGCCCATTATGGGGTGAAAGTTGGCGTGTTGGTTATAATCATCAGAGGTCGATTGATTTTCAAGGGGAAAAAGTTCAACCATTTTTTTAGCCCGCTCCACAAGCCAATCGGCAAGTTGATCCTCCGAAATGGAATCGTTGTTTGCAGCATTTTGGGCAAAGGCCAACATATTCCTGGGTTCGTTCCACAATTCCCAACAGGCAATGTTTTTCGAGTAGCCCCATCGTGCCACAAAATACCTCAGCTTCCTTTCCCACAAAGTCTTTACTCTTTCGGTTTTGAAAAAAGAGTAGACCCCGTCGGGTTGAGAATCCAGAATGGCCGGATTATTATAGGGGTTCATCTCCCAATTGGCCTCCAGGACCTGGTTTCCCTCCCCAAAGCCCCATGAATTTTGAACTACAAACTGCAAATAAATCCCATTTTGCTCGGCCATTTCCACAAAGTTCTCAATCTCGAAACATCGTATCTGGCCTTCAAGGTATTGTTCAGGGCTTCTGAAATCAAAAGCATAATCAATGCTCGAAGTCCAAAACCTGCCATAGTTACCATGGTTCGCAGCTAATTCAACAAGCCGGTCGCGATGTATTTGATACCTGGCAATCCTTGCCTGTACATTTACTATGGATTCCATTTGGGACCAAAAACTGGCCGAGTATAAATTCTCCCCGATCCCAAAAAAACTTGTACCATCGTCGAATTGCAAATAGGCATTGTTTGCCCCCACTTTCAGAAAACCGTGGTGACCGGATTCTTTACACATAAAACTGCCACTGTCGGTATAGCTTTCAATGCCTGGTTGAACCGAGTAATAGAAGGTGTAACTAAATGACCAGTTGCCCACCTCATTAGGCGAAAAACGGATACGCCACTTGTATTGATTCGAATCGGTAAGGGCATCATAATAATAGTTATTCAGATTGCCGTTGTATGCCCAGTCCTCCATGTAGAAACCATACACTTTATGCTGAATCCCGGTAGGGGAAGTAAATAAAGCTTCGAGGCTAATCCCATTTTCTTTTTTATAATCTGGGTTGAATGGATTCAATTTTTCAGGATCGTTTGGATCATCCGTCAAGTCAATGGTACGCTGTCTAATTTTTTGATAATCGGCCCGGAGGATCAATTCAAATTTTTCATATTTCTTTACTGTGGATGAATTTGGATAATGGGCCCAATCCTGAGCAAACAAATTGCTCATCGGCAGAAACAATGCGATAAGCAACAAATTGGCAAGGAATGGTCTCGTCATTTTCGGTCCGATTACAATATTTAGTCTCAATGTAAGATCCAATTGATGAATTTTTGTAAAGATAAAGGATTTGTCGGTAGGCAAAACTGTTATTGTCCTATCAGCATAATTTTATGTGCGCTGCTTTTTTCATCGAACCAAAGTTTAAGGATATACAAGCCTTGTGGCATTTCGTTAAGATTCAATTTTAGATAATACAATCCGTTCGTCTCATCCGATTTCATTTTCCGGCCACTGAAATCATAAAGCTCATAATGAATGATTGGCAATATCGACTCTACTTCAACCAGGCTTGATGTGGGATTTGGATAAATTTGAACGGGGTCAATTAGTTTGCTTGCGGTAGGAGAGGGGAAGTTGATTAAACCGGAGGTGTCGTTTTTTTGATAGAGACCCACATAATATTCATTCCTGCATGGCATCTGTATCATTAGTTTATCGTTTGTTCCATCGCTGAATTTTTGAATAAGGCCATTCTCAATCTTTAGGGCCGGCATATCTGCAATTTGGGGTTCATCTTTAAAGTTGCCCGCTATGTTTGTAAAACCGGCAGAATCGATTTGCAATGAAAACTCGGTAAAGCCAGAAATAGACTTATTGCCTGCCATGATTTCGTCCACTCCATCGGAATCGAAATCCAATACTGTGATGTTGCCATCGTAATAGCTGCTCCACGGATGACTGTTTACAAAATTCCAAAGCTGATGGTCGTCCTTGTATTTAAAATCCTGTGAAGCAAGTTCTTTAAAGGCGTTCACTTCCGGCTGATTGTTGAACTCAAATAATCGTTCCACTTCAGGATCAAACGAAAAGGCGATTATTTCATCCTTTTTACCTTTGGGAGGATCGTTGCTTGCATCAAAATTTCCCACCCACCAATAATCGGTGAAGGATGAAATCGAATCCCAACTGTCCGGGTTGCATGAGTTGTCACTTTCTTTCTTAAACTTTTTGCCTGTCGCATCGAACTTAAACAATGCCACACATTGTTTTGCATAATTTGCAGAAAGCACCTCGTCTTTCCCATCTCCATCGAAATCGCCAATCAGGAAATTATTGAAGCCAGTCATTCCTTCCCATGAAAGGTTCGGGTTTGTTTCACAGAATTTATAAAAATTCTTTTGTAAAGGATCGAATTCAAAAACAGCAAGAAAATGACCTGATGGTTTTGCGCATAAAATTTCATCCAATCCATCACCATCGAAATCGCCAACCCACATATTGTCTCTATAACTGGTAAGGCTGTCCCAAACAATTAAACTTCCATTGTTGCAGCAATATGAATTATTGAAAGTCTCATTTTCATATTTGAAAAAAGTTGCCCTATTTTCTAAATTGAATCCTAAAATATCATCCACTCCATTTCCATCAAAATCGCCCACAACCAGCTTGTCGTATTTAGAAATGGGGTAGTTCACACTTCCACATACCCTTTCCCAACCATTATGCAACAAGGGGAAATCATTCCCGCACAAGTCTTCAAAAAATTTAAATGCATAATCGGGATAATAAGGATCGTTTGGGTCAATATCGCCAGCACCTGTTTGGGGTGTTTCAACAAATAATTGACCCTCATTATTGGCTTTGTATGCCGAGCTTGCAATGTATTTTAATTTGAGGGTCCGGTACCATTCCACTTTGTACCAATTGTCCGGGTTCAATCCATTAATTTCAATTGTACTGCTAAACCCATTGTAAATTGCGACATTTGTGGCATCATCATCAGTAGGCAATACAAATCTATCTCCATGTAATGTAGCAATGGAATCAACGCAGTAGACTATATTTGGTGAATCCTGGAAATTATACCAATAGTGGGTTGGGTTCGATGTCCAACCCATTCCCCGGTTTTTGAAATTGTTTACCATATATACACTATTCATATAGGGATAATCATAGCCCTCCTTTTCCATTTTCTCCCATTCCCTGTCCTCCGGGGCATTCAGGTTTTTGTAGGGATACCTTCCCGGGAAAAAGGCACCATATTCCTGCATATCCTCATTTTTAAAAAAGCTGGCTATATCGGCATAACCGGCAATCCTATTATACGCATGATCATGATGGTAAAACCACGACATTCCTGTAGAAAATCCCCCCACCATTGAAGTACTCCATATTTTTTTATGAAATTCAATATCGGTGCACCGGTTCATATCGGCATTGCCAGAATTTATTTCTCCCCAGTTGGTCGGCTTTTTTATC
This sequence comes from Bacteroidales bacterium, assembly GCA_021740905.1. Classification (GTDB taxonomy): domain Bacteria; phylum Bacteroidota; class Bacteroidia; order Bacteroidales; family M50B96; genus JAIOYV01. The sequence continues at coordinate 55,800 of JAIOYV010000017.1, read as the reverse complement.
CGGCCCGGGCTAATTGTGCCGGGATCTTCATATTGTTGAAGTTTAACCCAATAATAAAAATTGCCCAAGCGATCGGAGGTATAGGTGTGCATGGACAACAGATGAATTGCACTCTTCGAGTCGACCGACATGAATTCAGCAAATGGGTCACCGTTGTTTGAACCCATAATGGGGTGAAAGTTGGCATGTTGTCCATAATTTATTGTGTCGAGCTTAAAAAGATCTACGGCATAATTTGCCCTGCCAATTAGCCATGTGGCAATTACCGAATCAGTTAGTACTGCTCCCGGGCTCTGGGTTTGCCAGTATTTGCAATTTCGGGGTTCGTTCCACAATTCCCAACAGGCAATATTTTTTGAATAGCCCCAGCGAGCTATGATATACCTAAATTTCCTTTCCCACAAAGTTTTCACTCTTTCGGTATGAAAGAAGGAATAGGTTGTGTCTTGAGGATTGTCGACAATGGAATAATAGGGATTGTCGTGCCACTTAAAAGGCCATTCTTTACTAAAACCTGTATCATCTTGTATGTTAAACTGTAGGTAGATCCCCGCTCTTTCAGCTTCTTCAATAAAATTTTCAGTTTCAAAACATCGTTTTTGGCCTTCGAAATATTGTTCTGCACTGGCAAAGTCGAAGGCATAATCCATGATAAGTTGAAAGGATCGGACATAATTCCCACCATTTTGTGACAATTCAGGAAGAAGTTTTCGGTGTGCCTTATATTTGGCGATCTTTGTACTATTCGAAACGTTGTCGCCTAAAAAATCGAATTGGCTGGCAAAGCCCATATTTTCGCCAATCCCAAAAAAGCTTGTGCCATCGTCGAATTGCAAATAGGCATTGTTTGGCCCTACTTTCAGAAAACCATGGTGACCGGATTCTTCACATGTAAAGTTACCATCGCTGGTATAGCTTTTAAAGCTTGGTTGAACCGAGAAATAGAAGGTGTAACTATATGACCAGTTGCCCACTTCATTAGGCGAAAAACGGATACGCCATTTGTATTGATTCGAATCGGTAAGGGCATCATAATAATAGTTATTCAGATTGCCGTTGTATGCCCAGTCCTCCATGTAGAAACCATACACTTTATGCTGAATCCCGGTAGGGGAAGTAAATACAGCCTCCAGGCTTATCCCATTTTCATTTTGATAATCGGGGTTGAATGGGTTCAATTTTCCCGCATCGTTTGGGTTATCCCACGGTTGGATGATGTGCTGCCTGATGCTTTGATAATCGGCCCGAATGATCAGTTCAAACTTTTCATATTTCTTGATAATGGGTGAATTTGGATATTGGTTCCAATCTTGTGCGATGGCATTCCCCTGCAATAGACTCAATGCCATAAGAAGAATGAAGAACGACAAAACCTGTCTGAATGTGCCCCGACCTATCAACATGCAGTTTTCCAAGGTGAAATTTTTAGATGATTTGCTGTAAAAGTAAGAAAAAGATTTATAGAAGTGACTTCAAAGACCCTCCACGGATGAAGTATTTTAATTACCTTTAGACAATATTTTTTCAACATAAAGGTAGAAATAATCAAAGCCCCTGAAATTATGAAACCAAAACTGTCAATAGTATTCATTCTGATTGTATCGAACATATTTATTGCAAGTGCCCAAACCAACGATTTTAAGATTGGCATGTTCGGCGTTGAATTTAAAGTACATGAGGTGAACGGATGTCAGGTAGTTTATGAAGCTCCCTTAGATAGCGGATTCAAAACAAGTACATTAAATGTATTCAAAGAAGATGGGTTTAATATTATAAATAAGTATGTCCCAAACGTTTGGACTTCGATCGCTGTTGTTCAAAGTTTAATTAAGCTAACAGGCAACAATGGTATGCAAATCGAGCTTTCGCCGGGGATAAACTATAGGCCAATTTTGGATGAAGAAGGAAATTATACAGGAACCGGGTACAATGATTACGACAACTGTAATACGAGTTATCCAATTTGCTTAACCCCTTACGAATACAATAATCCCAACCCACCCTACTATTATGATTATTACCTCCACAATATTTTCGACATTTTCACAAATATTTGTATCCAGGACGAATACAAGGATATTATTTGGGGTCATCATCTTGGAGAGGAAGCATCGTACTTGCACCCCAAACTCGTCAACGAAAATTGCCAGGCAAAAGCAGATATTGATTTTAGAGGAACCGAAATCCCCCCTTCAAATATAAAAGAGGGTATGGACTTGTACAAAAGCATTTTGAGCAATGCCGGAATTACCCATCAAAAAATGGTGATAATGGAGGCAAATCATAGAGCGACTATCAATTATAATTATAATGACCAAGAATGGCAGACAAGCACAAACTCCTGGGGACAGAATCAACCCATCGACTACGATCCCTTTGAATATATTGAACTTTTAGATAAGAGCGATACTAGGGATGTGTTTTTCGAAGGATCTTATTTTACCTGGGAGCCAATTGCCTGGGCTATCGAAAGCTATTCGCAAATAGCAGAAGGAGGCAAACATTATTTGGGGTTTTTAGGAAGTATTGATTTTGCAAAGGAACATGCCAATTCAGTCCATAATATTTTAATGGCCTACTATGACAATGGTTCTCTAGAAAGTCCATTACATACAGATGTTTACATACCGAATGCAAATTACCTTTGGCTTCAGGCTTATGCTTCCATTATACATGGCGTTGACGGAATATGGTTTTGGTGGTTACCCGGATTATGGGAAACTGAAACCAATGAGATCCAGAATATTTCCAACGCTGAAGACCCCTCTGTTTGGGCCAACCCCAATACAATTGAAGATAGGTTCGACCGGAAATATTTCCCTCGGAGATATCGATATTACCTTTCGAATCTGGCCCGGGAATTAAACTACCTCTCACAAAAGGGCTTTCTCGATAAAAACACTTCTGTTATTCATACAAAAACTGATCATGCTGATGTCAATGGGATAGTGCCTGAATATCCGGACTACATCAACGATTCTAAAATTCCAGCCCCTTTTTATGCTCAACTAAATCATCCATTGATGCACACTTTCAATGATCATTTTAGCGAAAATTATGGTTTGCGATATACAATCCGCACAAATGGCGATGAAACTATACTGATAATTGCCAATATGCTCCCGGTCCCGATTTTGGATGTTGATCTGGATTTTAGCCAAATAGGCGATCCTCAAATTCAAAATGCAATCGGGGTTGAAGTTTTGTTTGAAACCAACCAGGATGTCACTGGGCAGGATTATAAAATAGTTGACTCACTGGTAAACTACCGCGAAACAGTCGACAATACCGGCAAATTGCTTCACTATTATTACAAATTGCTTACTGCCGACAAGGGTTTGTCCTTGTCGTTTGGGCCACTCGATGTACATGTGTTGAAGTTTGTTTCCTATTCGCCACATAATGAAATATTGGTTTACCCCAACCCAGCCTACAATGGGATAAGCATATTAGTGCCTGGAAAACCTGAATGTACCATAGAAATTTTCGATATTACTGGAAAAAGTATATTGTTGATCAATTCGAATGAAAATCAAATCTTCATTGATTGTTCCGGCATTAGTTCCGGCATTTACATATTGAAAATCGAAACATCAGAAGAAGTACATCAACAAAAGATTGTAATACAGAAGTAGAGGCTGATTAGGAGGTTTTGTACATACTGAATTGAAAAAAAGAATTTGGATATATATTTCACTTTTTTTTCATCCATACCAACCCTTCCTTAAAAACAAGGAAGGGCTTGTCTTCGTTGCACAATGCTTGGTTACATTCGAAGGTCTCCTTTCTACCAACAATCTCACTACCCCCAACTCAACTTACTTACCCACTACCCACTCACCAACTTATCTTACTCACCTCAATTCCCCAATTCCCCACCCAACTTTTTCCCCATCAATTTCCCTGCTCTTTTTATATCTTTGTCGGCTGATTAAATAAATATTGGAATTATGAAATTTGACGAATTCAACTTTAAGGGCTTGAAAGCCATTATACGGGTCGATTTTAACGTACCCCTGAACAGTAATTTTGAAATTACCGACGATACCCGCATCAGGGCTGCCATTCCTACCATTAAAAAGGTATTGAACGATGGAGGCTCCGTTATCCTTATGTCGCATCTCGGAAGGCCAAAGTCGGGACCTGAAGATAAATTCAGCCTTCGACACATTGTCGATCATCTTTCGAAATCGATTGGCACTCCGGTAATCTTTGCGAAAGATAGCATTGGTGAGGAAACTTCGTCAATGGCTGCCAACCTAAAACCTGGCGAGGTATTGTTGTTGGAAAACCTTCGCTTCCATGCGCAAGAAACCAAGGGCGACGAGGGTTTTGCCAAGCAACTGGCAAATCTGGCCGATGTGTACGTAAACGATGCCTTCGGGACCGCTCATCGTGCCCATGCTTCTACCACAATAATTGCCAACTTTTTCCCCGAGAATAAAATGTTTGGTTATGTGATTGAAGGCGAACTGGATAGCATTGACAAAGTGTTGCACGATGCCAAAGGGCCGTTTACAGCTATTTTGGGTGGAGCCAAAGTTTCGACCAAAATTACGATTATCGAAACCCTGTTGGATAAGGTTGACCACCTGATTGTGGGCGGTGGCATGATGTTCACCTTTGCCAAAGCATTGGGCGGCAATGTGGGTTCGTCGATGGTTGAAGAAGACAAGCTTGAGATGGCCTTAAACATCCTCGACGCAGCCAAAAAGAACAAGGTCCAGATTCATTTGCCAGTGGATACTATTGTGGCCGATAAGTTCGACAACGATGCCAACTTTAAAATGTCAGATGTACACAACATCGAAGAAGGATGGATGGGTCTTGATATTGGAGAAAAATCAGCTGAAGCATTTGCACAGATCATCAAACAATCGAACACCATTTTATGGAACGGACCAATGGGTGTTTTCGAAATGTCGAATTTCGAGGCTGGCACGAAAGCCGTTGCCAATGCTTTGGTCGAAGCCACTAAAAAAGGGGCGTTTACCCTTATTGGTGGCGGCGACTCGGTGGCGGCCATCAACAAATACGACATGGCTGACAAAGTAAGTTACGTATCCACAGGGGGCGGGGCTTTGTTGGAATATATCGAAGGAAAAGAATTGCCTGGCATAAAGGCTATTAGGGGATAAATTAATTGTTGAATGATGATTGATTATTGTTGAATGATAATTGATTAATTGAAAGTAAATATTGTTTATGATTCCCTTTATTTGGGAATTATTATGAAATTCGGCAATGAGTAAGTATTTTAGCCGTTTAATCAGGAGCAAAAAAGCGAAGGCCTTTTTTGATATTTTTGCGTCTTGATAAAAATGGTCTTTAAAATTAAAATATAATTGAAATGAAAAGTATCCTGTTGAGCTTCATATTCTTCTGCATTACACTTGTGGGGTTTTCACAAACCCGATCATTGCCTTCAACCAAAATCCAAAAGGCACACGATTTTGTACAAACAACCCGATCGGCATCCACCTGGGATTTTAATCTTGACTTTGAAGATAACACTGTGCTGGGCGACTTAATATTCGAAAACCTCGACAGCCTTCAGGATCATCCCGATGTGTCGGTTATAACCAATCTTAATTTTTACGACGATGTTTGGCTCTTGCTCGAATTTAGCGGCGAATCGAACAACTGGATGGGAAGTAACTCGTATTTCAGTCCTGCAGGCCAAGCCGACCGTTGGATGATAATCCCCAACATTCCCGTTACCAATAATGCCAAATTACTCTGGAAAGGACGCTCTGTTTCTGTTACTGGCAACAATAACACACACGAAAGTTACGAAGTTTACATCACGTCCGGCACAGCTACAACACATACCGATTTCTCGACACTGCTCGAATCGGTGGCCGCCGAAGAAACTGTCTGGGCAAGCCACGAAATAGATCTCGCTTCATGGATCAACGATACGGTTTCCATTGCCTTCAGGCATACTTCAACGAACCAGGAGATACTTGGAATTGATGATGTTAAGGTTGGGATACCACCAGTACCGCAAGGCACGGTGACTGGGACTTTTGAGGAAGCCGATGATTTTTCGCTCGACCTTACGCCCTGGATAACTATCGACATGGATAGTTCTCAAACTTATGGTATATCAAATCATACATTTCCGCACAGCGCAGAGGCAATGTCGTTCATAGCCTTCAATCCCGACTTAGTCAGCCCACCATTGACTTCGGCAGATCCACATTCCGGTGGTGGCAGTAAGTACGGGGCTTGTTTTGCTGCCGTTTTTGGCCCCAACGACGATTGGCTGATTTCGCCCAAAGTGATTATTTCAGAAAGTGGCAGTGTCCGTTTTTATGCACGTTCCTATTCCATGCAATACGCGCTAGAAACGTTCAGGGTATTGGTTTCTACAGGAAATCCTGTTCCATCGGAATTTTCCAATGTGCTTACACCTTCAATCCCATTTTCCACATTGCAGGTTCAACAAGTCGATACCGCTTGGACTTATTTTGAATACGATTTATCAGCTTGGTCGAATGTTGAGGTGCATGTGGCTATCCAATGTGTGTCTAACAATTCTTTTATATTTTTAATTGATGATATTGAGATCGATACCATAGGCCAGATAGGCATTGACGAGACTGCAAAGAGTGAAATCAACCTTTTCCCGAACCCAGTGTCAGAAACCCTTATTATTGAAAATGCCAGGGCTTCATCTGTCGAAATGTATAATTCGGAAGGTCGCCTTATTAGGAAAGAAGAAAACATACCAGAGTTTTGGAAACTCAATGTTTCCGAATATTCACAGGGTATTTATAGGATCAGGATTATCAAAAACGAAAAAGTCGAATCGTTTCCAGTGATGATTCTTCATTAACCTGATTATTTCCTGAGGAACTCCAAGCTGCAAATTATAGATTTGAACGAGCGTGACCACCGTCGAATATTCGACGTACGGATGGCAAAGGTTTGTATAGATTTTTAGTCTCTTTCATAAGTACCACAAAGTAGTTTACACTTTGGTATTATTCAATTCACAATAAATTAACTGGTTTATTATAGAGGATTGAATGATATTCGCTTACCAACTTTGGGTGTCTGTACAAAGCTAATGTTGTACTACACAAGTAGCTCAATCCAAATTATTTCTTTAAACTTATTGATTGTCAATTATTTTTGCATCGTTTTTAGGAGCAGTTAATAAGCTTATAAAAAAAGAAATTTGATAAAGACCAACTGGATTTTAATTATATTTGTGCAGCGAAATAAATTGTTTAACAAAAATTAATAAAATGAAGAAATTTACTCTACTAAGTTTAATCTTGGCGTTTTCTTTCAGTATGTTTGCTCAAACGAATGCTGACTGGCCTAGTGTAAAGAAAAATGTTGTTAAGGGAGCCTCTCCTGAGATGAGCATTAAATTGAAGAAATACAACAATCACGCTGATTTTCAAAGGGCAACCAAATCATTTGGCGACACGATTGCTTATGACGACTTTAGCACCGGTGGTCCTACCGTTGACGATTTGCCCACTGGATGGACTACAGAAGATATTGATGGGCAAAACAATAATTACACATGGCTATATACAACTACTGGGACAACCGGTTCGTATGGAAGCGATCCTTTCGAATCGACAACAGAGGCCAATGGGTGGATGATGTATGACTCGGATGGTAATGGACAAGGTAGCTACGATGCTTTCCTTTATTCGCCAACTTACAACTGTTCAGCTTATTCGTCGGTTGCCATTGCTTGGGAAGAATTTTACAGGCGTTGGGGGTTAGGAGTCAATACCGCGAATCCTCCAATCCTAAATCCGTATGGCGAAAACTATACTTTTGTTGGTGTTTCTGTCGATGGTGGAATTACCTACACAGAAATTGAAATCCATGTCGATTTTGAGACTGGCGATGTGACCAATAATCCAGCCTATTATTTACTCAATATCTCGAACATTGCTGGTAGCCAGGCCTCAGTGAAAATATATTTCCGTATGCAGGGCTTATGGGATTATTGGTGGCATATCGATGATTTTAGCCTGGTTGAAGCACCTGACAACGATATTCGATTAGTTGAAGGACTCAATTACTTCTGGGATTCATCAGCAGGAATAATTGCCGGTCCCTATGCAAGACTTCCCCTAAGCCAGGTAATGGACAACGTTTGTGGAGGTTCTATCTACAATAATGGATTTATAACCCAAACAGATGTAACATTTGAAGCCACAATATGGAATTCGGCCAATTCAATTGTTTATAATGAAACTGAGGACACCACGCAACTTGCCTATAACGATACAGTTACGTTGTATACCCCAAACACTTTTGTTCCAACCACTGCTGATAAATACACAGTTGCATACCAATGCTATCAATTTGAGACAGAACAAATTCCTATAGACAATGTGATGGATACTATTTCATACGAAATTACCAATAATAAGATTTTCGCCCGAGATAGGCCTGAGCGCTTTACGCATGGAGCTACATCACCTTCATTGTTTGGTGGCGGATTGACTGGCGATTTCGTTGGTGTAGATCATTATGTGCCGAACACTGAAACTGTGAATTCTATTTCAGTTTATGTCGACTACCGGACTACCCCCTATACTACCATCAAGGGACAAATATATCAGGGTACAGTTAGTACAACACAAACGGAATGGATCGGTACAGATGAATTTACTATTATGCCCTGGCATCTTGGCACATGGGTCACTATACCCATTTACATTATTAATCCAGGATCGGAGGTTATTCCCGGTGGATCCCACTATATTGTTGGTGTTGAGTGTTATTATAATGCAGGTGAGCGTGTTTACATTGGAGATGAAGATGCTGGCTACCCTCACATGCTTTGGTATGAATCAGTAGTAAGGCTTACTACCGATTGGTTCTGGATTAGCAATGGGCTTCCTTTGGTAAGGTTAAACATGGATGGGGCAATTTTGCCTCCGCAATTCACTTCTGTACCTGATACTTTGTGCTATTTTAGCACGCCTTATGAGGATACTATCACAGCTGTCGATCCACAGAATTTGCCGCTTACTTTAACTGCAACTATAAATAACCCCGATCTCCAGTTGACATATATCGATAATGGCGACGGTACGATTAGTATAAGTACAATAGCTCCTAGTACAGCAAACCCTGTAGTACTTGGGAATACTTCGTTTAGGATTACTGTTTTTGCCGACAATGGCACAGAGACAAACGAGCAATATTATTGGGTAGATGTTGTATATCCTGACGGTACCGAAGAGCTTGTTGAGAACCCGGTAAATATATATCCCAATCCAACAACAGGTATTTTAAATGTGGAGAATGTTGCCAATTCAACCATCATTGTTTACAATATAGTTGGCGAACAAGTGGCTTCTATCGAGCAGGCAAATAATCAAGCCCGTATCGACCTCAACGAATTTGCCGAGGGCACATACATTGTGAAAGTAATTACAAATAACAATGTAGTTTCAAAGAAAATAAACCTGATCAAGTAATCTGGTTTTAACAATAAATAAAAAAAGCCCCGGCCATGTCGGGGCTTTTTTTTTGCAAAACCATACCACCGTACCACGGTACCAATGCACCACTTCAAAAGTTTATCCTCGTTAATAGAAATGGCAGCAGGGTAAAATATTCCAGAATTTTAATAGAGAATCATTGTATTGTAATATTAACTTTTAAAGTGTGTCCACGCCCTAACCACTGAATATCCGGGCAACCGACCACCTTCATGTAGAGACGCGATTTATCGCGTCTTCCCAATACACGACCTTACTATAAGGAAAGCCCCGCCGGTATTACCAATCCATCAACCAAAGAATCCATCTACCAATTACGATGATTATTCACCTTCCCTGCAATTATTTGCCCGATTCTTTGTATTTTTGATGCCTGGAAAGCACATAACAAATTGATTAATTTGTCGTTATTCTGAATATTAAAATAGAACTATTTGAATGAACCGTATACTTGTTTTAATTATCCTATTCCTATTTCCACTTCAAGCTTTGTTGTCGCAGAATGAGTCGAACAACTGGTATTTTGGGAAAGAATCCGGCCTTAATTTTAGTGGCCCAAACCCCTCTGCATTGATTGGTGGTATGGTAAATGCCCATGGTGGTTCGGCTGCCATTTCAGATGCCAACGGAAACTTGCTTTTTTACACCAATGGCATGACAATTTGGAACAAAAACCATGTCCCCATGCCCAATGGTTCAATGTTGTTGGGCCATTCTTCTGCCACTCAAAACAGCCTTATTGTCCCCAAGCCCGGGTCAAGCAACATCTACTTCGTTTTCACCAACGACAAATCGGATGGTACTGAGGGATTGCGCTATTCCGAAGTTGATATTACCCTTGCCGGTGGGTTGGGCGACGTAACCAGCAATAAAAATATTCAGGTGGTCGACTCCACGGCCGAAAAGCTTACTGCGACGTTTCATGCCAACGAAACGGATGTGTGGGTGATCACTCATGGTCGCTACGACAATTCCTTTTCGGCCATCCTTGTTACCTCGCTTGGGGTAGGCACGCCTATTGTTTCAAGCGCAGGGACAATTCACTCGGGGACTTCCCCTAATGCCTCTGTGCTCGAAGGTCAAATGAAGGTTTCGCCTGATGGGACAAAGATTGCCCTTGCAACGGCAGCTAATGGGAATACTTTTGAAATCCTTAATTTCAACAATACAACAGGACAGGTATCAAATCCAATCACTATAAACGGGTCAATGTATGAAACTCCTTATGGGGTTGAATTCTCACCCGATGGCACAAAGTTATATTGCAGTTGTACCGACACTAATATTGTGTACCAATTCAATATGGCTGCCGGAACACCAGGGGGGATTATCGGATCGGGTACTTTAGTTATTACTTCTGCAACAGCTACCATTGGCGGTCTACAGTTGGGACCTGACAGCCGGATTTACCTGGCTCGCTACCTGGCCGGTTATCTAGGTGTGATCAATTTTCCTAATTCGCCCGGCACTACATGCAACTATGTCGACGATGGAGTTTATCTGAATGGTGAAAAGAGCCGTCGAGGATTGCCCAATTTCATCCAAAGTTATTTTAACAATCCACGGTTCACCTATTTGAATCTATGCCTGGGCGATTCAACCTATTTCTTCATCTCCGATTTGAATGGGGTAAACTCAGTAAATTGGAACTTTGGCGACCCTTCATCCGGTGTGGCAAATGTTTCTACTGACTTTTCAGCATACCATATTTTTAGTGCCCCCGGGGCTTATCAGGTTCGCTTGATCCGTAACATGGCGGCCTATACTGACACTGTTATCCAGCAAGTAACGATACATGGTCTTCCAAATGTTAACCTGGGAGGGAACTTTCTTTCCATTTGTGAAGGCACCGACACCGTTCTTTTTGCCGGCTACGGATACGCTGCCTATATCTGGCAAAATGGATCGGTTACCAATAGCATCACTGCATCCGATGTGGGGGTTTATTCTGTGACAGTAACCGATGATTTTGGATGTAAAAACTCCGATCAAATTACAATTTCCCATCTTCCTCCACCTTCTATTAACCTCGGAAATAATGTCACTATTTGCGAAGAAAGCCCTATCACTTTGAATGCTTTTTTTGAAGAGGGTGAGTATTTATGGTCGACCGGGAATACAGCTTCTTCTATTACAGTAAACACAACCGGTCAGTATTTTGTGACTGTGACCAACCGATGTGGCGAAACCACCGATTCAATCCAAATAGCGGTTCTGCCGACCCTTTCTTTCGATTTGGGGAACGACACTTCGATTTGCCCTGGCGATACCGTGACCCTCGACCCAGGCGATTTGGGATCGAGTTACCTTTGGTCAAATGGAAGTACCACACAATCCATCATTGCAACCACAACGGGTGCATACTCCCTTTTAGCTTATTATCCTAATACGAATTGTGCACAACCAACCGACAGTGTTATTATTACCGTCCTTGAAACCCCAACTGTTTCGACAAGCCCCGACACAGTGATTTGCGATGGCGATGTAATTTTGATCGAAGCCTTTGGCGATTTTATCACCGACTATTCGTGGTCGAATGGTTCCAATTCAAATAGTTTCACGGTGGGTATCGAGGGAATGTATTATGTTACGGTTTCAAATATTTGTGCTTCCGATTCCGATTCGGTGTTTGTGGCTGTTAACCCTAATCCTTATGTATTTATTGGCAACGACACAGCTATTTTCGACGACGAAAGTATTCAGCTTTCAGTGAATCATAACTCGGGTTGGCAATATGCCTGGTCACCTGGTTATGGATTAAGCGATACTACTATTTACAACCCGGTTGCATCGCCCCAAACGACTACTACCTATCAGGTTGAAGTGACCGACACCCTGGGTTGTCGCGATCAGGCCACCATTACCATTTCTGTTTCGGAAAGGCCATTGCCCACACTAACCTTTTACAATACCTTCACCCCCAATGGCGACGGCACAAACGATTTCTGGGTAATCGAAAATGGGGAGGATTATGAAAGTTCAGTGCTCGAAATTTACAACCGAAACGGCCACAAAATCTTTTCAGCCAATAACTACCAAAACGATTGGGCCGGGACTTACAATGGAAAGGAGGTTCCTGCCCATACCTATTTTTATATCTTCTACCCTGGCGAAGGCGAAACTGAAGTGTATAAAGGAACAATAACAATAATCCGGTAAAGATTTCTCTTTATGATCAATATAAAAAAACATATAATCTTACTTATACTTTCACTTTTTTCCCTGGCAGGTGTTGGGCAGCAGACTCCCCAATTCAGCCAGCGTATGATTGACATGTACCAATACAACCCCGCTTTTGTTGGGTCGAAAGTATACTCCGAGTTTATGTGGCACAACCGCAGCCAATGGAAAGGATTTGAGGGGGCACCAAAAACTTCTTCCTTTACATTCCATACCCGCCTAAACCGGTTGATGGGTTTTGGCATCTCTTTTTTTAAAGATCAGATTGGCCCTCAAAAAACGGTAGGGTTGAAAATCGCGTATGCCCACCATATCGAAATGGAACGAATCAACCTGGCCTTTGGGCTTACAGGCGACATCCTTCAATATGGTTTGGATGGCAACCTGATAACCATCCAGGAAACCAACGACGATGCCATTAATCTGGAAGTGTTTGATAAAAAATGGCGGCCCGATGCTACTTTCGGGGCTTTGCTTTACAACGAAAGCTTTTATTTTGGATTTTCAATGATGAACATGCTTGGGTCGACTGTTGAACTTTTTACAGAAGAGGGACAGCAAGGCAATATCGATTTGGTCCGGCATTATTATGTGAACGGCGGGTATAGCTTTAGCCCCATCCGTAATTTTGATTTCGACCCGTCCATTCTCTGGGTCATGGCCCGTGGAACACCTGCCCAGTTCGACATAAACTTAAATGTGCAGTACCTCGGGAAATTGCTGGTGGGTTTCTCGTACCGGATGAAAGATGCCATGGTGTTAGTGGCCGGGGTAAAAGTAAAAGATCATTTGAAAATAGCCTATTCTTATGATATTGTGACTTCTCCGCTAAAAGCCTACAATTCGGGCAGCCACGAAATAATCATGTCGTTCATCATCCCAAGCAAAAAAGGCAAATGGAATAGGTGGAAGCACGAATACCAATACAACTTCAACCCCAAAACTAACAAGTGGAAAGAACGGTGGTAAAAGAAATTTTGGATGTTGAATCTTGAACTTTTGATTTTGATATGAAATCTATCCCAAAACCCAAAAAGTACTCTCAAATTTTTCATAAATTTTTGGAACCTTATTTGAATGAGCTATGGGATGAAGAACAGCTAAGGGAAAGAGTTAATATTGGGCAATATGCCTGGAACATGGCTGTTGTTGAAGAATTTCCAAATGACCACAAATGTATTGAGTTAAGATTATTTATCCTACCATACAGTGCAATATTTCCTGATAAAGTGTTGTGGTCGTCGCTCATTGACCGGAAAAACAGACATTTTTCTGATGCCCATTTTGTTATTGTTGAGAATGTCACACTTATAGAGAGTCATGGAAGATTATCAATAAGTGTGACTGTTTATCCAATACATGAAACAACACGGTAAAAACTACCTTTTGATATGGACAAAAATTCAAATTACAATTCAGGGAGCGACAATCAACACGAAAAGATGATCGAGCACACCACCCGTAAGCTTGAAGATTCTTTTCGAGATAAAAATGTGGAACTAAGACAACATCAGAACCCGGTTAAATTCTCTGAAATATTTCATGCCTACATGGGACCATTTATCGAGGAAGTGATCGATGATGAAACGTTGTTGGCAAATACCCTGAACTTTGGTCAACTAATGTGGAATATTGAGGTGGTCAATAAATTTCCAGAACATCCTTTAAGTAGGCGACTAATGGCAATGTTGCCTAATTTTAAAGGAGAAAATGGCGATCCCGAATTGGAAGCGATTTTTCAAATCCGCAAAAAGGAACGTTTTGGGGATGATGATTTTTTCATTATGAAACATTCGTATCTGTTAGAGGATGATGTGAAATTGGCAATTAGCGTGGTGGCTGCACCGGTTGGGTAGGTTTATATTCGATGGCAAATTGAAAGCTAGGGCTTTCTGAATCGAGCCGTCGCTACGGGACTTTCCATAGATACGATATTTTTATGACGACCCTGCTCTCGCCTCTTCGAGGTTTATCAACTCTGGGCGTTATCACCAATAATTACGTATGAACGACAGTATGGTAAACTAGTGTTCCCTAGCTTCCGCAGGCCAGATTGATTTTATATGATCCAATCACAGTAAACTGAAACTCACCTACAACTTACAAACCTTCCCAACAACCTTCTCTCCATTGGCTATGATGGTATAGAAATACAAGCCTGGATTTACCCGGTTACCAGAAATATCATTTCCATCCCAAAGGAATTTTCCTTCAAAATTTTCACTCTGTGCCGAATAAATCTTTTGACCTGTAGCTGATAAGATTTCCAATTGCACCCTCTTGCCTTTCAATTTGTCAGCATCAAAAGTTATGTATTCAACAAAAGGGTTGGGATAAACGCTTGCTTGTATCGATCCTTGGTTTTCAGGAATAAAGGTGGTGGGGTCGATCACAAAATCCCAAATGCCCCGGCCATGCGTGCCAAAGCGGGCAGTTTTGATCAACGGAATGTATTCAACCGACCAATAGGTTTGATCGGGGGCACTGATGCCCGTCAGGTTGAACCACAAACCCAGGCTGTCGACATACACATAAGGCCCGGCCTCTGTGGCAGCAAACAACATTTCATCATCGAGCGTAAGGGCCATGCCATACACAAGCGTCGGTGGCAGGTTATTGTCGATGGCTGTAAAATTTTGGCCATGATTGTAGGAAACATACACCGCAGGGTTGGAATAACCAGAACCGGCCACATATACTTTATCAGGATCGAGATTGGAAGGGGTGATCTCGTTTCCGTAGAAATAATGATTGTCGGGGGCTTCAAACGTACTGTTTTTGGTCCAGCTTGTTCCATTGTTGACAGAGTAAAAGAAATCGCCCTCGGTGGTGCACACATAGCGGTTTGTTGTCAGCACCAGCGAAATGGCCAGGGCCGAAATCCTTTCATTTGCATTACCCTCCGAAAAATCGAAACTTAGTTCTGTTCCGGTGATGCTCCCTGTCGTATTGTCGATTTCAATAATATGCGCGCCGCCATTTGAACCGCCGCCACCTGCATAAGCCTTGTAGCCATTGTCGGGATCGGGGTAGATGGGGGGCATCCACAGAAAGTTGGTGCCAACAAAATCGTAATAGTCCAGGTATGGGCTGCTTGTCTCCACAAACATGGCAAAGCTAGGGTAAACACACCACAGAACATCGCCATCGTTGCCTGAGCCCAGATGCCCGTAGTCGCCACTGATCACCTGATCGAATTCCACAATTGGGCTGCTGCCTGGTAAACTTTGCTGAAAACCCTGATCCTGACTGCCTGCAAAAATATCCGAAGGGCTATCGGGATCGCTATAAACAGAATAATACTGGCTCACGTGCAAACCATCCAACGAAATATTCCAAACCGTTTGTAAAGC
The DNA here is from genome assembly GCA_021740905.1 of Bacteroidales bacterium. GTDB lineage: Bacteria > Bacteroidota > Bacteroidia > Bacteroidales > M50B96 > JAIOYV01. Next base: position 39,776 of record JAIOYV010000017.1, on the reverse strand, counting down.
ATCCGATGAATGATAACAGCCACCATCAGTCGATACATAAAAATGTTCTGCCCCGCTTGGGTCGATAAAACTTTCTATTTCGGGAATATCAGCATGAAGCCGGATATCCGGGTCGGCATAATAGGATCCCCAGGTATTGACCATGGTCCAGCTTGTGGCCGCATCGTAACTCCGGTATGCTTGCATCCCGCCAAAAAACACCTTGGATGAATCGAGGAGCGAAACATGAAAACTATTGCTCGTGAATGGGCCTTCCGGGATGCTTGTTTTTTGGACCCAGGATTGCCCCCCGTTTTCAGAATAAAAAATAGCGCTCTCGCCAGGCACCTTTTGCAGTGCATATAAAACCAGGTTGTTCGCCGATTGATGGCCTGCCATAAGTACTTCGCTCATATCACCTTCGGGATAGGGCGAGTTGATAAGCGATTGCAAGTTGAAGCCCGCACTATCATGCATAAACAGTGAATCGCCATTCAACATATATAAATCGCCGGAGCTTGTTTTTGATGTCCAGATATCGAAATACTTGTAATCTTTGGCAAAGCTTGCGAGTTGTGAATAACTCTCTCCCTGGTCTGTTGAATTATACAGACTGGTAACAGAATTCCAATTGGTGTAATCCCATTCCAAACAGAGTATATAAATGGTTTGAAGGCTATCGGCCATAATCGCAGTTTTCAGAAGGCTGCCCCAACTTTGTGGCCCTTCTAACCCGGTAGCCGTATTCCATGTCTGGCCATCATTGTCGGAGTAAAACGATTCCTGGCTCGAAACCACCAGTATCCGTTTTCCTCCATTATGAGTAAACACCCGAACTGTTCTTACATTGCCCATGTTCATGTAGTCGTTCAGACATTCCCAATTGGAGCCATCCAAAGGCGATTTCCATATATTGCCACCCTGTGAGGCCGCATAAATAAGACTATCCTCAAAATCCACATCCACCGTCATCATCCTTCCCGACATATTGTTGCTGCCCTTTTCCATCCAGGTGCCCGACAATACATTGGGGATTATTTCTTCTGAAGTGATGGATTTTAGCGACCTGCCTTCCTTTGAAAGTTGCTTTCTGGATTCCTGTATCCGCTCTCTTTTCTCCAGCCTGTTTTGGTATTCGATCTCCTTCCAGTCGACATCGGGGGCAGCGCGGTGCATTTCTTTTATCCAGGCTTCGCGTTGGAGTTTGTAATCTTCGGTTTCGGATGAAATTAATTCGGTGGGGAGAGGTTGTTTTATTCTATCTGAAAAATTATATGTAAAAATGAAGATCAGCATTAATGCTATTCCTCCGAAATATGCTATCTTTTTCATTTCAATTTCAATTTAGTTATGCCCAATTAGGTGGGGCTTATTTTTTAGCTTACACTTGTATAAGGTTTTTTAAAACAATAATATAGTTTTTGCTATCATCCATATATCCTGACTTTTGTTCTGTTTACTTCTTCAATGAAATATGGGTTTTTTAAGGATCGTTCGGGATTAATTTCAAAACCTAATCAAACACCATACTCTGAATCTCGACACCCTCGATTTTTTCGATGGCTGCCTGAAGGTTGTTCATCTCATTTGTATCGCCGATAAGTTCCAATATCAGCAAGCCCGCTTTTTCGTCCGGGATGTTGATGCCCAGGCGGGTTTTTATCGAACCTCCATATTTGGTGAGGGTATATTGGAAACTCCCGGCATCTTTTGTCCGGTCGGTGATCAGCACCCCAAGTATGCGAATTTCTGCATCGTTCATGGCTATCCTTTTTGCTTTTGGTTGAAACTCATTTTCTTAACATCCAGGCCACCTACTTCGCCAAGTTCTTTTTCCAGCAAGTCCCATTTTTCGGGAGCACCGCGCAATTCGAGGATGATAAAACCTGTGCGGCTGTTCACATCATCGCTTACCTCGTGAAAACCCAGACGGGTATTCACACATTCGGCATAGTGGGTAAGGATTGTTTGTGCCCGGCCCGCTTCTTTGATTCGGTCGCTTACACGTAATCCCAGTATTCGGATTTCATTCATGGTACACTAATTTTGAATTGAAAATCAATAAAAAGTCTATGGTTTCAAAGAAAAGAAATTAGAGGAAGATTAGAAATGAAAATTGTCATTGAGTCCGATCTAAAAACAATTCATCAATAATCAATCAACAATAATCACTTAAAACCTGGCAATCAATTTCACATTCAACCTACGTGAGGTAAGATAGTTGGGTACTGCGTATTGTTGGTTTCGGATATCTGTGATCCAGACATACGATATGGTGTTGTTGATGTCGAGCAAGTTAAATACTTCAACAGCAATCCAAAGGCTTTTGAAATGCTTCAACATAGAATGGGTCATCAACTTGTCCTCGCTTTTCAGCACTTTTGAAAAACCAATATCTACACGGCGATAGGCGGGCATGGTGGGCCAATCTAATATGGCCTTGTTTGCATTGGGCGGGCCAAAGGGCAAACCGGCACCGTATAGCAAGTTGAGTTGCATTTTATAAGATGGATTCCCGGGCAGGTAATCCTGGAAGAACAATCCAAAATTTACAATCTGATCGGTTGGCCGTGGGATATAATCGGTATTTCCTGCTACCATTACGGTCGAGTCAGTGTCGTTGTAAGTGAATATCCCATTGATCACTTCGCGGGTGCGCATAAACGACAAACTGGCCCACGACTCGGCACCATTTACAAACTGGCCATTCACCTTAAAGTCAATGCCCATGGCATAGCCCTTTGCGTTGTTGTTGCCGTAGTAACGGATCCGCACATTGTCGACATCATAGGGGATCAAGTTTTCGAGATGCTTGTAATAAGCTTCGGCCACAAATTTGAAATCGCGGTTCCATGCTTTAAACTGATAATCGCTGCCTACAACAAAATGGACCGACTTTTGGGCCTGGATATTTGTGTTGATTTCCCCATTGAGCTTTTTCAATTCCTTAAAAAATGGGGGCTGATAGTAATAACCTGTAGCAAATCGGAAAAGATAATCCTTTTTCCAATTGGGTTTAAAAGAGAAGTTTACCCGAGGGCTTAAGAGGAGTTCGTTGTTCAGGTCGCTGAAATGCGAACGGATCCCAGCCGTGAAACTATACTCCACACTGTCGCGCTCGAAACTATAGGTGTTTTGAAGGTAGGCAGTAACCCGATTCAAGTCCAGGTTGGCATCGGTGATGATGGTGCTGAACAAATTCACGGCTGTATCGGAGTAGGGTAGCGAATAGCCTGCCGAATCCAACATTTGCCATTCGTTTAAATCGTTTGAGATTTTTTCGTGCTGGAATTTTGCGCCCCATTGTATGAAATTCTGGTCGTTGGTGATATAGCCTTTATGCGATAGGCTTAGTACGGAAGCATCTAAATAATTCCGGCCATGGTTCAGAAATGTCCCAATTCCGAGGTTCATCAGGCTGTCGCCAAGATTATCGGATCCCAGTTGATTGTCCAGTTCGTTCAAGTAATATTGACCTAAAATATCAAACGTTTCTTCTTCGCGGGTTTGATATGCAGAGGCGGTCAACGAAAGTTTGGTCGAAAGATTGGGTTTGTAATGGGCCGCCAATGCCCCGGTGAAAGTAGTGAACTGATTCAACTCCTTTCCATCAAAATAAATTTTTAGCTTCAACGCTTCGTGCACCGTACCGAAGGATGTCTCGCGGGTAGTTGGGATAAAAAGATATTTGTTTTGGGCAAAGTTTCCGAGGAAATTGACTTCAAATTTATCGGTCACATCAAAAGTCCAATACGTTTGAAAGTCGATGAAAGTAGGTTGGTAATCGCCCTGCGTGTCCATACTTTTCAGGATGTACTGGTTGCTCTTGTATCGGAACCCTGAGATGTGTGTTAGTCGGTGATTATCGGTCGAACCTTCGAGGTGGAACGAACCACCCATCAAACTGGCCGATGCCGATGCTCCAAACTCGGTTGGTTTCTTATATTTGATGTCGAGCACCGAAGACATTTTATCACCATATTTAGCTTCAAAACCCCCTGCCGAAAAGAGGATGGAAGAAACCATATCGGCATTGATAAAACTAAGCCCCTCTTGTTGCCCCGACCGGATCAGGAATGGACGGTACACTTCAATATCGTTTACATACACCAGGTTTTCGTCGAAATTACCACCACGCACCGAGTATTGTGAGCTAAGTTCGTTGTTTGAAGACACGCCAGGAAAGGTTTTTACGATCCCTTCAATTCCCCCGGAAGCGTCGGGCAAAACATTGATAAGTTTTGGGTCGAGACGGGTCATGTTCATGCTGCGCTCCTGTTCGGCAAAAATATCGATATTTTCAACCTCGTGCTTTTCGACCTTAAAATGGACATTGATCTTTTTTCGCTCGCCGGGCTTTAATTCCAAATCAAACTTTTCGATCTTATATCCCAGGTACTTAAAATAGACAGTAATTTTTTCGTTTGAAGGTACCGAAAATTCATATTCACCCTCTGCATTGCTGGTTGTCCCGGAAGGATATCCAAACAAAAAGATCTCAGCCTTCTCGACCGGCCGGTTCCGCTCGTCTTTCAGCGAACCATAAAGGGTGGCATTTTGACCAAAGGATTCCAATCCAATGGCAGAGAATATAAGCAGTATAAACAGATTCACAATTTTCATCCGGGCAAAAATAGTCAGAACAATTTAATTTAAAGCATACCGAAATTGGGTGCTGCTATCGAAACTGGAAAACGGGAAATCTATTGTCTTTTGCAATTATTTATTGAGTGTCATTCAATGGTCATTAGGTTGTCATTGATGGTCATTAGGTTGTCATTCGATTGTCATTCGATTGTCATTCATAGTCATTCGGTTGTTATTGATGGTCATTTGATTCACACTTCATTTTTAATGGGCGAAGTTGAGTCCCACCTACGCTTTCTTGCTCGAAGCCAGACGGTGGATGAAAGGATGTGTGAGATTCAAAAAAAATAAATTTCAATTTGGATTTGAATATTATATATTTCTATCTTTGTGTTAGATATAATTAACATAATCAAAAACCATGAACCTAAACAAAAGAACCCTTTGGGCAGCCTACAAGTTATTAGCAATCATCCTTGTAGCATTTCTCGTCTTCAAAAAAAACAAAGGCTTGTTTAATGAACTGGATTTAATTCTTCTGATTTTGCTAATCGGGAATGTTGTATTTACTGTTTCTAGAGCAGCAAAATTAAACAAAGAAGAAATACAGGGCTTTCCTATAGATGATGAAATGAGTAATCGAATTAAATACAAAGCAGGCTACTTCGCCTTTTTTATTTCGATGCCAATATGGATTTTTATTTATGTGTTTATGAAGCTGAATCATTATTCCGAATCGATATTTGCCTGGGGGATATTCCTGTCGGCATTGAGTTATATAGTTGCTAAGTTTGTTATAAAGCAGTGGTTCAATGAAAAATAGAATTAAAGAGTTCCGGGCAAGGTTCGATTTAACCCAGGAAGCCCTGGCCCTTAAAGTTGGGGTGCGGCGGGAAACCATTGTTTTTCTTGAAAAAAACAAGTACAACCCGTCCTTGAAACTGGCATACGATATTGCAAAGCAATTTGAAATGAAAATTGAGGAGGTGTTTATTTTTGAGGCTGAATGAACCCTTAACTTTGGATTTTGTGATCACAACTTACTTAGCATCTTAAAAATACTTAGTAAGTGTGCCGGGGGAGAAATCTGTTTGCCAACTTTACACGACTGGTTTGTTGACCAAATATGGAATTCAACCTAGAACACCTCAACTTAAAACTTTTCAACTCTGAACTCCTCAACTTTTCAATACAGAACTTTTCAACTTTGAACTCCCCAATTCCGAGCCATCAAAACTTTTCAACTACGAACTTATATTACTATTTTTGCCCCCCTGAAATAAAATGGACCAAAGAAGATGTTTGAAAATTTAAGCGATCGATTAGAGAAGTCATTTAAGCTGCTGAAAGGCGAAGGCAGGATAACTGAGATAAATGTTGCTGAAACCCTGAAGGATATTCGCAGGGCGTTGCTGGATGCCGATGTGAATTTCAAGATAGCCAAAAGCTTTACCGATACGGTAAAGGAAGAGGCTCTCGGCCAGGATGTGTTGAAATCGGTGAAGCCTGGTCAGATGATGACCAAGATCGTGCATGACGAGCTGGCCAAATTGATGGGTGGCCAAATGGTCGATATCAACATAAAAACAAACCCCAGCATTATCCTTATTGCCGGTCTGCAAGGTTCGGGTAAAACCACTTTCTCGGGCAAGTTGGCTCACATGCTGAAAACCAAAAAAGGCAAAAGCCCTTTGCTGGTGGCCTGCGACGTGTACCGTCCTGCCGCTATCGAGCAATTGAAAGTACTGGGCGAACAAATTGGCGTTCCTGTTTATACCGAGGACGATAACAAAAACCCGGTGAAGATTGCCAAAGAGGCCATCAAGTTTGCCAGGATGCAGGGGCACAACCTGATCATTATCGATACCGCAGGGCGTTTGGCCATTGATGAGGAAATGATGAACGAGATAGCCAATGTAAAAAAGGCTATCGAACCCCATGAGACTCTATTTGTGGTCGACTCTATGACCGGTCAGGATGCTGTGAACACTGCCAAGGAATTTAACGACCGGTTGGATTTCGACGGAGTCGTGTTGACCAAACTCGACGGTGATACGCGCGGTGGGGCTGCACTTTCCATTCGTTCGGTAGTAAACAAGCCCATCAAATTTGTGGGTACTGGCGAAAAAATGGATGCCCTCGATGTCTTTCATCCCGAGAGGATGGCCAACCGTATCCTAGGCATGGGCGATGTGGTGTCGTTGGTCGAAAAAGCCCAGGAGCAATACAATGCCGAAGAGGCCCGTGCCCTTCAAAAGAAAATTGCCAAAAACCAGTTTAACTTCGACGACTTCCTGAACCAGATTGCCCAGATCAAAAAGATGGGTAACCTGAAAGACCTGGCCAGCATGATCCCTGGCGTAGGCAAAGCATTGAAAAATCTGGATATTGATGATGATGCTTTCAAAGGTATAGAAGCTATTATTCACTCTATGACCCCATTGGAAAGAAGCGATCCTGCAGTTTTGAACGGTAGCCGCCGGAAACGGATAGCAGGTGGTAGTGGAACAACTATCCAGGATGTAAATCGCCTGATCAAACAATTCGACGAAACCCGTAAAATGATGCGCATGATGACTACCGGTGGCGGCAACAAAGCCCGGATGATGCAGAAAATGCAAGCGCGGCGGAGGTAGTCTTCAGTAGGCAGTCCTCAGTCTTCAGTAGGCAGTCAGACCACAGTATTCAGTTTACAGTCGGTAGTTTACAGTTGGCAGTTTTCAGTTCTCAGTGGGCAATCCTCAACAGGCAGTCGAAAGTTTTTGTTGACAATCAAAAGCACCAAAGGTGCGTAAGCAATAGCATAGGGTGAAGCCCTATGGAAAAGGTAAAGTTCGTTATCTAGCCCTGAAAGGGCGTAATCAATTATTTATAAAACTCTGGGCTATGACAATAATCGACGGAAAACAAACCTCAGCCACAATTAAAGAAGAAATCCGGCAGGAAGTAATCAAGATAAAAGAAGGCGGGGGCAAAACCCCTTCTCTGGCTGTGATTATTGTGGGCGACGATGGAGCAAGCCGCACATACGTGCACAACAAAATGAAATCCTGCGAGCAGGTGGGTTTTCTGTCAACTGTTATTGAATATCCCGAAAGCATCGACGAAGCCACCTTGATGGCCAAAATTGATGAGCTGAATAAGGATGCCGAAATCGATGGTTTTATCGTGCAACTTCCGCTACCAAAACACATTGATGAAAACAAAGTAATCGAGGCTATAGACCCATCGAAGGATGTAGACGGCTTCCATCCTATAAACTTAGGCCGGATGATGATCGGACTTCCAGCTTTTATTTCCGCAACCCCGGCAGGAATTGTCGATTTGTTAGAGCGGTACAATATCGAAACCGAAGGAAAACATTGTGTGGTACTGGGCCGTAGTAACATCGTGGGCACTCCAGTTAGTGTTCTGCTATCGCGAAAAAGCAAACCGGGCAATGCCACCGTAACAATCTGTCACAGTCGCACTAAAAATATAAATGAAGTTTGTCTTACAGCCGACATCCTTATCGTGGCCATTGGGCAAAAAGAATTCGTTACCGGCGACATGGTGAAAGAAGGGGCAGTAGTTATTGACGTAGGTATGCACCGTGTAAAATCCGATCTAACCAAATCGGGCTGGAAACTATATGGCGATGTCAAATTCGACGAGGTAGCCCCAAAATGTTCGCACATAACCCCCGTTCCTGGAGGCGTTGGCCCAATGACCATCGTTTCGTTAATGAAGAATACTTTGTTGGCAATGAAGAGGAGGGCTGCGGAATAGAAAACAATCTGCACCTTGATCAAACTTTACGGACGAAATCAGAATTTACTTCAGAATAATTACGCAAAAGGAAATAAATCAAACTACATGGGGAATAGAACACGAGCCTTTACCCCACGAATCTTTCACATAGTTTGGCGAAACCTCATCCTTCGTTAATGCTACTAATAGGAGGCGCAACAATTTATCCCTGTCCGTATATAGTCTCAAGGTTTTGAAACTTATTATTGTAATCCTTTACGGCCTCGCCAATTACTATTTTCGCCTCTTTACTTCCATACGTGTGGGTAATTTCGGCATTACGCTTTCCACCTCCCGGCATATCTTTATAAGTAAGAAAATAATGGCGCAAACGTTCTACTACCATTTCGGGTAATTCTGATATCTCATTGTACTGGGCATACACAGCATCATTGTTTAGAACTGCTATAATTTTGTCGTCAGCCTCGTTGCCGTCAATCATGCGAAAGCCACCGAGAGGCCTTGCGCGAACAATTATATTGCCATGAGAGATGGTCTTCTCAGTCAAAATGCAAATATCAAGAGGGTCGCAATCGCCAATTATATCGGGCCGCTTGAGTGCATCCTGGCTAAGTTTTGCCACGTTTTTGGCACAATAAGTTTGAGGGATGAAACCATATAAGGCAGGGATTACATTCGAGAACTTTTGAGGCCTGTCGATACGCAAGTACCCACTATCTTTGTCGATTTCGTATTTTACTGTATCCGTAGGAACCATTTCGATAAATGACATTACTATATCCGGTGAATCCGGTCCGACATCGATACCGTGCCAGGGATGTGATTTATAGCGAAGGCCCATTAAGCGGCCTATTTGATCCATGATATTGTTTTTCATCCTAATAGTTAGTTTTATTCGTTAAAAAATTGATATTCTGATAACTGCTGCAAAGATAGTTATTTAAAATAGTTGGCAACACTACCGATCCTTCAAAAATGTCTCGATGGTTTTTATGGCATTCAAAGTTCGTTGTTCCCCTTTTCCACCTATCTTGCACCATGGTTTTCCAAGTTTTTCGATTTCCGAAATATACAAAGCCTGAAGATAATCGCGTTTATCTTTGTTTTCGCGTACCGGGTCGTAAACCCATTCGAGATCGTTTTCGCAAACCAGGAAAAAATCGGGTGGGTGAGCGTTTATGTAGGTTTCGACCCAATAGGGAACTTGCTGGTAAACTTCCTGGAACCAAATTTTCGTAAGGATCAGCCAGGTATCGAAAATGATTATTCCAGATGTATCAGACAATTCCTTTTCAACAGAAATTTGCTGATGTGCAATCTGCACAACATCATCGAAACTATAATGTCTGTCGAGAGTTTCCACATATTCGCGGGCCAGTTCAGGAATAAGTATTCCGTTGAAGTGGCTGGCAAGTTTCTTTGCAATTTCTGTTTTTCCGGTCGATTCGGCCCCTGTGATGACTATCCTCAATGACTTGTCTTTCGTTACCATCCTCACTTATTTAATTTGAACGGAAAGTAAATTTTCATGAAGTGATTTTCGCCAAACCCGATAGCCAACAATGGCCAAAATACCATATACTGTCATTAGGATAGCGGTGATATATAATTCGCGATAGATGTACAATCCTGTGGAAACCATATCGACCAATATCCAAATGAGCCATTGCTCGATGTATTTTCGGGCCAACATCCATGTGGCCACAATACTCAACGAAGTAGTGAATGAATCCCACCAGGGCAAAGGGGAGTCAGTAAATCGAATGAGAATAAAAGCAATGGTGATGAAAATGAGAATAAAAATCAAAAGCAATTTTATACTTAACGCAAAATTCAGTTTTATGACTGGGAGGTTTTTCTCCTCAAACAGTTTTCCTTTTCGTGCCCAGTGTGCCCAGCCATAAATGCTGATTACCACATAATATACCTGCAAGCCCATGTCGGCATAAAATTTCGATGTAAAAAAAACGACCACCAAAAACGAAGAGGTGGCGATACCCCAAGGCCAGAGCCATATTTTCTCGTTTATCGAAAAGTAGATGTAAACGAAACCTGTGAGGGCCGCGAAAAGCTCGATGTAGTTATTGGTTAGCCAGTTTATTATTTCCATTTTTTAAGTTGAATAGGGAATTGTGGAATTAGGGAATTAAGGGGTGTAGGTAAATAAGGATGTGCCTCCCAAGTTTCTCATTTCCCTAATTATTCATTTCCTTAATTTCTCATTTCCCTAATTTCACAATTCCCTAATTTTTCATTTACTCATTTTTTCCCTTCAAAATATCATTATACTCCTTCTTGTCATTGATTACCTCGTAAGCTTTAAGCACCAATGGATCAATAGCATTAAATAGTTCAAAGTAATTCCCTTCTTCATACAAATCGCGGCCAAGCAATGCTTTGACTTGTACCCGAAGTAGTTCTATTGATCGGCCCATTTCTTCCTGTTCTTTCTCAATTCCTTCCCCTTCGGCCATATCGAACAATTCATTTAAGAAAAGGCTATCAACATTAAAATTCAATTTGAATAGATTGAAATCGGGATATTCCATTTTTAATTCCGCGCGATTGCTATCAATTTTGCCAAGTACAAATTTGTTCAGGATGCCTTTTCGCACCAGGTCTCTATAATAATCGGTGTAGGCTGTTGTGTCGATAGGGACAAAAATATCGGGCATTATGCCACCTCCACCAAAGACAGTCCGTTGCGAGGACAAGGTTTCAAATTTCAGTGAATCGGCAAAGTGGATGCTGTCTTCATTGCTCAGCTCGCCATTTTTATAGCGATCGCTAATATCCTTGCGATAGCTCTCCACACCTTCGTTATAGGGTTTTTGGATTGATCGGCCTGTAGGTGTATAATAATGGGCAATGGTCAGCCTTGCTGCCGAACCATCGGTAAGGGGAAATTGCCTTTGCACCAGCCCTTTTCCAAATGAGCGGCGGCCAATCAGCACACCACGGTCCCAATCCTGGATGGCCCCCGAAACAATCTCGCTGGCCGAAGCTGAGCCCTCGTTAATAATCAAAACCAATCTTCCTGACTCGAAATCACCTTTATTGCTGGCATTGTATGTCTTCTTTGGATTATTGATCCCCTCGGTATAAACAATCAATTGCCCTTCGCTTAAAAATACATCCGACAACTCGATGGCCATGTTCAGGTAGCCACCCCCATTCCCTTCCAAGTCCAGGATAAGTTGCTTCATCCCCTTGTTTTTTAATGTGGTAAGGGCTTCTTCAAACTCTTTCAAGGTGGTGGCCGAAAAACGGTTCAATTTTATGTAACCCGTTTTTTTGTCCATCATGTAAGCTGCATCCACACTGTGGATTGGGATTTTGTCGCGGGTAATGGCAAAGTCGAGCAGTTTTTTCGACCCAAAGCGCTTGATGCCCACATTTACCACAGTGCCCTTATTGCCCATCAGCTTGCTCCGCACTTTATTGTTTGTGATGCCGTTGCCAGCTACATTTTCATCATTTATAGTCACAATCCTGTCGCCCGATTTTATACCCAATTTGTCGGATGGCCCACCCGAAATTGGATGGATAACTATGATGGTATCATCTAGTATGTTGAACTGCACGCCAATTCCTTCAAAGTTTCCCTGCAAAGGTTCGTTCATTCCCTTTACTTCATCTTTGCTGATATACACCGAATGGGGATCGAGTTCTTTCAACAGGCCAACAATGGCAGCTTCGACCAATGCCTCAGAATCAACCGTATCAACATATTGCTTTTCTATCAGGTTGAGTAATCGTTCAAATTTCTTGGCCTGTATATCGTTCTGCGACAGGAGGCTAACCGAGGATAATAAAAAAGTTATACCGACCAGCCACCACGTTTTATGGATCAATTTTATCATTTTAGAAATTAATGCGAATGTTAAATAAATTATCAGCCCCAAAGGTAGGAAAATATACTGGTCTTGGGTTTCGGGTCTTGGGTTTTGGGTTTCGGGTTTCGAGTTGCGCGTTGCGGGCTGACGATTACTGCTTATTGTTGACTGCCTACTGAGAACGTGGCAATGAAAAACTAAACGTACTCCCTTTTCCCGGTTCCGATTCAAACTGGATGGTGCCCCCATTCATCTCCACAAATTCTTTGCATAAAAGAAGCCCAAGGCCGGTGCCTTTTTCATACTCTGTTCCTTCGGATTTAACTTTTTCCCCTACCTTAAATAGCTTGTTCATGTTTTCTGAATTTATCCCAACTCCCTCATCTATAACATGTACGGTCCTGAAATTTTCGTTGTTTGTGATTTTCAGTTTTATGGTCTGTCCCCGATTGGAGAATTTAATAGCATTCGACAGCAGGTTTCTAAATATGGTCTGAACCATGTTTGAATCGGCAAAAACTGTTGAATTAAACTCAATCTGGATGCTGATATGGATATCCTTTTTATCACAAGAGGGTTTGGACAGCACGGCACATTCGTTTGCTAAAACACTTAAATCGATTTCTTCGGGCTTAAAGTCCACTTTTCCGGTTTGTGCAAACGACCATTGTAAAAGGTTCTCCAATAACTTGTAGGTCGCTTCGCTTGCCTCTCTTAGGTTTTGTATATATTGAAATTTTTCATTTTCATCAAATTCATGGAAATAATCGGATAAAAGCTGGGCAAAACCAAGGATGGCATTGAAAGGGTTTTTCAGGTCGTGGGCAATAATGGAGAAGAATTTGTCTTTGGCATCGATAGTTTCCTTTAGCTTATTCTTGCTTTTCTCCAGGTCGACCAGACTTTTTTTACGTTGCAACAAGCTCCATATTTCAGAAACAAAAAGAGAAAGGTTTGATTGCTTTGAGCTTATAAATGCTCGATCGAAATTAGCAATCCCGGCTATGCCAACCACATTGTCACCTTCGATTATCGGTAATAACTGGAGATCATTTAAGGCCGTTTTCGGAACATCGAAGAGTTTGGAGTAATGCTTAATTCCCTCATCCTTTCCTTGTATATTTAAATACTTTTTCCCCTTCACGATCGTTTCAAAATCAGGAAAATTTCCAAATTGCAAATCAGTCTCACTCGAAATCTTAAATTGGTTGCTTGTCGCATTAAAAGAACACAACTCCATTTTTTTGCGATCATCAGACACCCAAGTTAAACAAAAACTAGCAGTAGCGGAAGTAAACTCACATATTTTCTGGTGCGATTTGCAGACCAAGTCTTCGTACAATCCATCAAGGTCTTTGTATAGTTCGTTTAAAATTACAAGGCGTTGTTCGTTTTGATGTAGTTCCTTTTCATATTGTTTTCGCGATGTAATATCAAGGATGATACCCAATATGCCGGCTACCTCATTATTCTCATTCTTAAAACTCGATTTATAGACAATCACGTCATGCTCTTTCTTATCGGCAAAAACAATTTTCTCCTCATAAGAACGGATGCCAGGATCTTCCAATGCCTTTTTATCTTCATGATGATGAGCAGTAATATTGCTAAACTTTTGATATTTCTCGAGGGTGCTCCCAATCAGTTCCTTTTCCGATTTTCCAATCATTTCCTCGAAATAGGAATTGCAGCCTACTATTTTTAAGTCCTTGTCTTTATATATCATGGGCATGGGAATGGTTTTTATCAGGGTGCCCAAAAACTCGTTTTGCTTTGTTAATTCCGATTGATGATGGTTCAGTTGTTTGTTCAATTTCGATAAATGCCTGAACCTGATTATCCCAATAATAATGAACACAAAAAATGCCACCAGGTTTATTGCAAGCGACCAGGTAAAGTATTTGCTTTGCTTTAGCTTTTCCTGTTGAATAGAATTCGTTTTTGTTAGGCTTTCGATGTGCTTTTGTTGTGCATCTACTTCATTTATAATTTGGAGGTTGGCAATGGCCTGTTTGCTTTCCTCATTGAAAATACTGTCTTTGATAGCATGTCCTTGTTCCTGCAAGTCGAAAGCAGCATAATATTTTCCTTGTTGATATTTAAGTTTCGATAAGCTTAATATGATCTTATATTTCAGGGGCATTAGCTTTTCTTTTCGGGCGATTTGTAAGCTTTTGTCCAGGTATTCTTTTGCCATGCGTGTATTTTCTGTTAACAGATAGGTGTTGCCAAGGTCTAAGCAAAAGCGGGCCATTGCATACGGGTCGCCAAGGGGTGCGATATACTCGATTGCTTTTTTGTGCTTCCTGATGGCTTCATCCTTTTTTCCTTGCCGGGCAAGCACCGATCCCAGGTTGTTGTAAGAATAAGCAAGACCCGAAATGTTTTTAACCGAATCATTTAGGGCAAGGGCCTTTTCGAAATAAGTAAATGCCTGATCAACATCTCCTCTTTTCTGCATCAATTCCCCAAGGTTATTGTATGCAGTTGCTTTTCCTTTCAAATTATTGCTTTGCTCATACAATCCGAGGGCCTCGTATTGCGATGCAAAAGCGAGGCTATCCATACTTAGCTTCTCATAGATATTCCCAATATTTATCAACGATGCCGCTGTCGAACTTTGGTCGTCCATCTTCCGCTTTATATCCAGGGACTTTAGATAGTAGTCGAGTGCCTTTTCATAAGCGCCCAGTTGTTCGTATACCAAACCCATATTGTTCAAGGATTTGGCAATGCCCAATTGGTTTTTCATTTTTATTTTGATGTCCAGCGATATCTTATAAAATTCGAGGGCCTTTGAATGATCGCCTGTGATTTTATTCAAAACCCCCAAGTTATTGGCTGCCTGGGCCATTTCGAGCGAATCATGAAGGTCGACAAGGATATCATAAAAACGATGGGAGTAGATCAGTGCCGAATCGATGTTTCCGTTTTTGTAATGTATTTGAACGGCTTTAGAGTATGCTAATTTAAGTACATCGGCTTGATTCATTTTTTTGGCAAGAATTATTGACTCATGCAATAAAGAATACGATTTGTCTAAATCAATAAGCCTGTATTTATACGAAAGCTCACATAAAACACCGATCCTTGCCGAATCTTGCAAGCCAGGCAATATGCTCTCCAGGCTGTCAATTATCTTTTCCTTTTGTCCAAAGACCTGGATAGATAGCAAAATGCCTATGACTAAACTATAGATTTTGAATTTTCTCATCCCCCCCGCAAAACTAATCATTCAGAATGGAAAATTTATTAAATGAACAAAAAACTAAAAACAAAATTCATGAATGGACATTGGAAGCTGGGTTGACTGCTCCATACAATTAGTCCAAACATGACATTAATCATGTGAAATATTTTATAAACGACTGATGAACAAACTAATAAACCCAATATTCAACTCTTGCTTTTATTATGTCAGGTTGTTTTTTTTTATAGTTTTGCAGACTTTTCAATAGATGATGAATTTTGAACGAATAAATTAGATATATGAACAAACTCGCTGTAGTTGCCTTTGGCGGAAACGCTTTGCTCCAGGCAGGTCAGAAAGGTACAATTGATGAGCAGGAACTTAATGTTTTACATGCAAGTGAGAATCTTACCAAACTGATTAAGAGGAATTATAACCTTGTAGTTACCCATGGAAATGGCCCCCAAGTAGGAAATATTTTATTGGCCAATTCAGCTGGTGCTGAAATGCATGGCGTACCAGACTTGCCTTTGGATATTGCTGTGGCCTATTCTCAGGGATTTATTGGATACATGATCGAACAGCAATTGCACAATGTCCTTCGAGCACAAGACATCGATCGCGACATTATTACAATCATTACGCAGGTTTTAGTAAATAAAGACGATCCTGCCTTCGAGAATCCAACAAAACCAGTTGGTCCGTATTTCACGAAAGAACAAGCTGAAACTCTTGCTAAAGAAACAGGCTCTGTTTATAAAGAAGATACGAAAAGAGGGGGGTGGAGAAAGGTTGTTGCCTCACCAAAACCCAGAGCCATTTCGAATAGAACGACCATTGAAAAGATTGCACGTGGAGGACAGATTGTAATCGCAGTGGGTGGTGGTGGTATCCCTACTTTTTATGTCGAAGAAAACAAGCTTCAGGGAATTGATGCTGTGATCGACAAAGACCTTGCTTCCTCATTGTTAGCACGTCAAATAAATGCTGATAAATTATTTATTCTTACAGATGTGCCTAAGGTGTGTATAAATTTTAATACACCTCAAGAGAAGGCTATTGATAAAATGAGTATTGCCCAAGCTAAAATATACCTTGACGAAGGTCAGTTTGGAGAAGGAAGTATGGGACCAAAAATTAGGGCAGCTATCGAATTCACCAAAAATACCGGAAAAGACTCTATCATCACAAAAACAACCCTTTTGGGTGTTGACGATGGTGGCACAAGGATTACGATTGTGTAAATGAAAAATAAAATTAGAATTTAAACCTTAAAATAAAACATCATGGCATTCAATTTAAGAAACCGTAACTTTTTGAAATTATTGGATTTTACTCCACAGGAGATCAAATATTTAATCGATCTTTCTGCGGATCTAAAAAAGGCCAAATATGGCGGATATGAACAAAAAAGGTTGGAAGGCAAAAATATCGTCCTGCTTTTTGCAAAAGATTCCACCCGCACACGTTGTGCATTTGAAGTAGCTGCCTTAGACCAGGGGGCACACGTAACTTTTCTCGGACCATCGGGTTCGCAAATGGGCAAAAAAGAGTCGATGAAAGATACAGCCCGGGTATTGGGCCGTATGTACGATGGCATCGAATACCGTGGTTTTGGCCAGGAAATAGTTGAAGAATTAGGCAAATATGCTGGAGTGCCCGTGTGGAACGGACTGACCACTGAATTTCACCCCACCCAAATATTGGCCGATTTCCTCACCATGCAAGAACATTCGAACAAGCCATTGAACGAAGTGTCGTTTGCATATCTTGGTGATGCCCGAAATAATATGGGGAATTCGCTCATGGTGGGTGCTGCCAAAATGGGAATGAACTTCCGTGCAGTAGCCCCAAGAGACCTTCATCCTGAAAAAGAATTAGTAGACCAGTGCAGGGCCATCGCCAAAGAAACTGGTGCCAGTATTATGCTTACCGATAATGTGGACGAAGGGGTTAAAGGGGTTGACTTCCTGTACACCGATGTATGGGTGTCGATGGGCGAACCTGACGAAGTATGGGAAGCCCGCCTTAAAATAATGAAACCCTATCAGGTGAATATGGAAATGGTTAAAAAAACGGGTAATCCCAATGTGAAATTCTTACATTGCTTGCCCGCTTTCCACAACCGCGAAACAACTGTTGGTGAGGAAATTTTTCAAAAATTTGGCTTCCCTGAATTGGAGGTTACGGAAGAGGTTTTCGAATCGGCCCACTCAGTTGTATTTGACGAAGCCGAAAACCGCTTGCATACCATCAAAGCTGTTATGGTTGCAACACTTGGAGCCTAATCTGTTAAATTTTCAATAAAAAGAAGGCATCTCACAGAAATGAGGTGCCTTTTTTTATTAATCACCGTCATAATGTAGTTTAGAGAGAAATAAAATTTAACTAACTTTGTGTCTTCTGATAATTTGGGGGTAAACTATTTCGTGGAAACAATAATTGAAAATGAAAAAATAGATGTTGATAAGCTATTTCAGGAATTACTTTCTGATAGTACTGAACATAACGAAAGCGACAAACTAAAGTTAATAAGTGATGCTTTCGAGTTGGCCTATAATGCACATAATGGGGTGCTTCGGAAATCAGGAGAACCATACATTATTCATCCTTTGGCTGTTGCCACTATTGTAAGCAGTGAAATTGGCCTTGGTACAAAAAGCATTGTAGCAGCCATTCTCCACGATGTGGTGGAAGACACAGAATATACTCTCGAAGATATTAAAAATCAATTTGGTGAAACCATTGCCTCATTGGTCGATGGTCTTACAAAATTGTCAGGAGTACTTGCACAGGACAATTCCATGCAGGCAGAGAATTTTAAAAAACTTCTTTTGACCCTTGGTGATGATATTAGGGTGATCCTGATCAAGATTGCTGACCGCCTCCACAATATGCGAACACTTTCATCCATGCCACCGAACAAGCAATATAAAATTGCTTCGGAAACGATGTATCTGTTTGCACCATTGGCTCATAGATTGGGCTTGTACGAAATTAAGACCGAGCTTGAAGAACTCAGTTTCGAGTTTCGCCACCCCGAAATTTATAATGAAATTAAAGAAAAACTAGATGTGGCCAGAGTTGGGATCGAAAGGCTATTTCTTAGTTTCGTTGACCCTATAAGGAAATCGCTCGACAACCTTCACCTCGAATATGAAATACAAACTGTGATCAAGTCCGTTTATTCCATCTGGAGGAAGATGCAGGATTCGAGCATGGCTTTCGATGAAATAGATGACCTGTTCAGCATACGCATCGTTTTCACACCCGATAAAGAACTATCCTCTAAAAATCAATGCTGGAATATATACTCAATCATAACTGACAACTATTCGCCAAAACCCGAACGCATCCGCGATTGGATTTCGAATCCCAAAGGAAATGGGTATCAGGCCCTGCACCTTACCGTAATGGGACCCGAAGGAAGATGGGTCGAAATCCAGATCAGGACACGCGAGATGCACGAAATTGCTGAACACGGTTTTGCTTCCTATTGGCGACGACAAGGCCAGAAATCATCCGATTCGGTAATTAAAAATTGGCTAACTACGGTACAAAATGAGCTGGACAAAGACCAGGATGCTTTAGAATTTGTCGAAGATTTTAGGTCGAACCTGTTCTCGTATGAGATCATGGTATTTACACCCAAGGGCCATTTGCTAAAACTTCCCGAAGATTCTACTGTCATCGATTTTGCTTATGAAGTACACAGCCAGATAGGCGATAATTGCATTGGAGCCAAGGTGAATTATAAACTGGTGCCACGCAACCATGTCTTAAATAGTGGCGACAGGGTCGAGATTATTACACTGGAAACCCAAAAACCCGAACCCGAATGGCTCGATTTTGCCATTACAGCCAAGGCAAAAAGCAAGATTAAGGAAGCCTTACGGAAGCAACGAAAGGAATATATCTCATCTGGAAAACAAGGGTATGAAAATATCCTTCAGCAAAACAAAATTGAAATAGACCCTAAAGGTATTAAGGAGGTAATGACCAGTTACAGTGCCCGCAATCATGATGATTTCTTTTTTGCGATAGGAGTTGGATTGATTGTGAAGGATGATCTTATAAAAGTATTACGACGGCGCAATCGCGGATTATTAAAACGATACTGGCAAATCCAGTTCAGACCTAATAATCAAAAAAATAAAGAAATTAAACTGATAGACGGGCCAAAAACCGCGAAAGGGAATAGCAAAGAACCTTTTCATATTGATGATAAAAGCAAGGCTTCGTATAACCTGGCAAATTGTTGTAACCCAATACCTGGCGATGATGTAATTGCATTTGCACATAAGGGAAAACCAGTTGTGATCCATAAAAAAGATTGCTCCAATGCCACTGATCTAATGACCTTGTACGGCGACAAGTTGATTGATGCAAAATGGACCGTTCGCGAAAAAGTTTCGTTCTTAACAAAAATACGGCTCAAAGGAGCCGACAAGATGGGCATGTTAAACCAGGTTACACGTGTTATCTCCGAACAGTTGAACGTAAACATGAAATCGCTACAATTTGATAGTAACAATGGTATATTCGAAGGTACAATATCAATTTATGTCCATAATACCGAAAATCTGAACAACCTCATCCTTAACCTTATGAAGATTAAAGGAATTGACTCAGTGTATAGGATCGATTGATTTGAACTTAAGCTGTTGACAATATCCAAATAGCCATCACTGCCACTAATATACCTATCCAGTTTATAGGTTTTAAGCGCTCTTTAAAGAACAATAGGGCAAGGAAAACCGATACGCTCACAATCCCAATATTGTTTATCCCAAATACGGCGGAACTTGCAAAATTCCCATACTCCAAAGCTCGGACTAAAAAATACATGGAACCAAAATTTGCCGATCCCAGCAATATTCCAATCACCCAGGCCTTGATCGAAAGAAAGTTTTTGATGGGGTAACGAAGCACAGCAAGCACAATCAACCCGGTAAACAAAGCACCAGCAAATGTGAAGGCTGTAAACATGGGTAAGTTATTGTCATCCAAATAATCTTGCTGAGCGAATTTTACAAAACTATCAACCAGTCCCATGCCAAAAAAAAGGATAACCGGAAGAAAGACAAATTTCATCTCCAGCTTTTCAGTTCGCTTTTTATACACCGAGAGGAAAAGGGCAACCAGCGCAAGGCCAATGCCAAGTGCTTTAATTAGACTGATTTTGTCTTGAGGGTCATACAATATGGAAAAAAGGATTGGGACCACCACCGACATTTTTGTGGACACCGTTGTTACAGAAATGCCAGCCTTTTGTGCCGAATAGCCAATCAGAAAAAACATACCGATAAACATTACACCAATAAATATGGCAAGAAAAAGCCAGTTGGAATGGATGGTATTGGCAAGGCTTGGGTCAATCCTGTTTAGTGAAAAGCCCAAAATAGAAGCAGTGAGGTAGTTGATTATGATAATACGGACATTGTCGACTTTTTTTATTTCGGCCAATTTGAACAAGGCAAAGATAACCCCGGAGCTAAGTATAGAAAACAGAAGGTTCAGCATCAAAAATGTTTTGGGTAAAAATAGCCTTTTTGCTGATGAATTTCGACACGGATTTACGCGGATACCGCGGTTTTTTTCTTTTAATTTGATCCGCTTTTTTCCGCGTTCATCCGCTTCAAAAAAAAAATGTAGACGCAGATTTACGCGGATGACGCGGATTTCTTCTTACATTATGCATCCGCGATATTCCGTGCAAATCTGCGTCAAAATAAAATTCCTGCGTGCTTCATTTTTTTTTGTATTTTTCGTGACAAATCATCGAAGACATGGAAAGCATCTATCAGAAAATTGCAGAATGTGAACAAAGTGGCAAAGAAACAGCACTTTGCATCATCACTCAAACAAAAGGATCAACCCCACGAAAGCAGGGTTCAAAAATGCTTGTTTACACCGATGGCAGTGTATTTGGGTCGATTGGTGGCGGCAATCTCGAACACAAAGTGATCCAGGATGCCTTGGGAGTTCTAAAAGAAGGAAAAGCCAAATTGTTCGACCACAACCTTACCTCCGACCACGACATGAGTTGTGGAGGAACTGTTCAGGTTTATATCGAACCCATTGGCAGGAAATTTCGTCTGCATATTTTTGGTGCCGGACATATTGGTGCAGGCCTGGCTATCCAGGCAAGCAGGTTAGGATTTACTGTTACGTTAATTGATGAACGACCGGAAGTTCTTGGTTCTAATCATTCAGATGGGATTGCCCGAATAAACAAAAACCATAAACTTGCCTTCGAGGAATTAGCTTATGATGATCACACCTTTATTACATCCATCAGTCACCTGCATGAATACGACCGGGAAATTGTGGCACACTGCGCCCGGCAGCCTCATGCATATCTTGGGATGATTGGCAGCCAGCGAAAAATTGCAAAGGCGCGACAAATCTTCACCGAACAAAATCTCTTGACAGAAACGGAAATGAATGCCATTGACTGGCCTATGGGCATCCCGATTGAATGTCAAACCCCAGAGGAGATTGTAATTTCGATCCTTGCCAAGTTGATTGACGTGAGAGGAAAAATGATGAAGGGGTAAAAGCAAAATAAATGGAAGAAAGTCAATCCTACATTGAATTTATACTGGATGGAAATGTCTGTCGTCTCGATTTTCATGCTGAGGGTGTTTCTCCAACCACTACGCTTCTGAAATATCTTCGTAGCCTTCCCAATCACAAAGGAGCCAAAGAAGGATGTGCCGAAGGAGACTGTGGTGCTTGCACAGTGGTTTTGGCCGAGCTTTCGCAAGGGGGAAATCTTCAATATAAGGCAGTTAATTCATGCCTCATCTTTTTGCCAGTAGTTCACGGCAAACAAATTATCACTATTGAAAATTTGGAAAAGGATGGAAGGTTGCATCCTATCCAATTAGCTTACTATGATCACCATGCTTCTCAATGTGGTTATTGCACGCCCGGATTTATCATGACAACTTTTCCATTATATAAATCAGCCATCAAATTAGATGATGAAAAAATCCGTCACGAACTGGCTGGCAACCTTTGTCGATGTACCGGTTATAAACCCATAATCGATGCCACTAAATCAACTTGTTCGAACCCAACTAAGGATCATTTTTCAGAAGAGGAAGGAAGCATTAAAAAACTTCTAAATGAAATAAAAAACAACTCGAAAGGGATTTATATTTCAGGCAACGGGCAGGTATATTATTCCCCAAAGAGTTTGGCTGATGTTCTAAAGTATCGTGCTGAAAATTCCGATACCCTTATCATTTCTGGTGCCACCGATATTGCATTGCAAGTAACAAAGAAACACGAAAAGCTTGCTCACATTTTGGATTTGTCACAGATTTCAGAATTGAAAAGCTTTCAAAAGAAGCAGAATGAAATATCAATTGGTTCCGGCCTTCCTTTGTCAGAAATAAAGGACTTGGTAAAGGAAGAATTCCCTGTCCTCGCTGAAATGTTGCACTGGTTTGGATCGACCCAAATCCGAAACCTGGCGACCTTGGGTGGCAATATTGTTTCAGCTTCCCCAATTGGGGATAGTCTTCCCGTGTTGATGGCCTACAAAGCCCAGATTGTACTACAGTCGGTTGATGGAGAAAGAATAGTGCCTGTCGAAAACTTTATTTCGGGATACAGAAAAACCGTACTTGCCGAAAATGAAATCGTTACCAGAATTATCATCCCAAAAACTGGAGAAGGAATAATTGTCCGGTTCTATAAAAATTCAAAACGAAACGACCTCGATATTTCATCGGTAAGTGCAGCTTTTCGAGTAAAACTGAATCAGAACAAAATTGTTGATATTGCCATTTATTATGGTGGAATGGCAGCTACTCCGGTCAAAGCCATTAAAACAGAGGCTTCTCTTTTTAATAATGAATGGAATAAAAAAACGGTCGAAGAAGCAATACTGATTCTTTCAGAAGAATTTAAACCCATTTCGGATGCCCGTGCAGAAGCCGCAGGCCGAAGGATCATGGCAGGAAATCTATTATTAAAATTTTGGTTTGACACCACAAAAAACCACCATCGATGAATAACAAAGAGAAACACGAAAGTGGCCTTTTGCATGTCACAGGAAAGGCTGTTTATATCGACGATATGCCTGAACTTCCGGGCCTGTTACACGGGTTTGTGTTTACCTCTTCTGTAGCATCCGGGCGTATTTTCTCTTTCAACATTGAAAAAGCCAAAGCAGTTCCGGGCATCGAAGCTATTTTGTGCTACCGCGATATTCCTGGCGAAAATCAAATGGGACCGGTTATTCATGATGAACCAGCTTTGGCCGAGGAAACCCTTGAGTGTATTGGTCAAGCCATTTTCCTTATCGCCGCCACTTCTGAAAATACAGGTCGCGAGGCTTTGCGATTGATTGAAATCGAAATTGAAGAAAGCCCGGCCATTCTCACTATAGATGATGCCATTTCTGCGAGAAACCTTTTGCAGCCACCACGGAAAATAGAATGTGGGTCTGTAGAAAAGGGCTTGGCGGAAGCAGAAAATTATTTGGAGGGAAAGTTCGAAACCGGGGCACAAGAGCACTGGTACCTCGAAACCCAGGTGGCGATGGCAATCCCTGGCGAAGGGCAGGAAATGAAAGTTTTTGCATCGACCCAGCACCCCAGCGAAACCCAGGCCCTCGTGGCCGAAGTCCTCGATATTCCCAAAAATCAGGTCGAGGTTGAAATCCGCAGGATGGGTGGTGCATTCGGAGGAAAAGAAACCCAGGCTAACCATGTATCTGTTTGGGCAGCTTTGTTGGCCAATGCAACCGGGAAGCCTGTGAAGTTAAGGCTGTCGCGCGATGAGGATCAGATTATGACCGGAAAACGGCATCCATTCCTTATCAACTATAAAGTGGCTTTTACGGGCAAAGGAAAAATTGCCGCCCTCGATGTGGAATTGAACGCCAATGCTGGTTATGCAACAGACTTGTCCATGGCTATTTTAGAGCGGGCTATGTTCCATGCCACGAATGCTTATTATATCCCAAACGTCAGGATTGTAGGCAAGGCTTGGAAAACCAATCAAATGTCGAATACCGCCTTTCGGGGTTTTGGAGGGCCACAAGGAATAGCCGCCATCGAAAACATTATCGACAGGATATCCAGAAAACTGGGAAAAGATCCGGCAGAAATTCGTTACCTGAATTTCTTTGGGATGAAGGAGAGGAATATCACACCCTATCAACAGAAAGTTAAAAATAATCGCTTGCATGTTTTGTGGGAAAAACTCATCCATTCATCGAATTATTCGGAAAGAAGAAAATCCATCAACGTTTTCAATGCTGAAAATGAATTTCTTAAAAGAGGATTGGCACTTTCACCTGTACAATTCGGTATTTCTTTTACCACTTCCTTCCTTAACCAAGCCGGGGCTTTGGTGAATATTTATAAGGATGGCAGCGTGTTGGTCAATCATGGGGGCACTGAGATGGGACAAGGCTTACACACAAAAATCCGGCAGATCGCAGCACTGGAGCTTGGAATCTCAATCGACCAGGTAAAAGTTACTGCCACCAATACTTCAAAAGTGCCCAACACCTCGGCAACGGCAGCATCATCGGGGAGCGACTTGAACGGGATGGCTGTGAAAGATGCCATTTCAAAATTGAAAAAAAGGATAGGGGAATCTATTGCAAAAATCCTCAGCGAAAAATATGGCTACTCATGCAATTCGGAGAAACTCATTTTTAAAAACAATTTCATCTGGGACCAACCCTTCAAGGAAAGAAAGATTTCTTTTAATGATGCCGTGCTTCAAGCATATTTCAATCAGGAAAGTTTGAGCGCGACCGGATTTTATAAAACACCAAACATCCATTTCGACAAAGTTAAAGGAATAGGACACCCGTTCCATTATTATGCTTTTGGAATGGCTGTGAGCGAAGTGGAATTGGATGTGTTGACGGGTCATCACCGGATTCTGCGAACAGATATTTTGCATGATGCCGGAAACTCCATCAACGAAGCCCTTGATATTGGTCAGATTGAAGGTGGATTTATCCAGGGTGTGGGTTGGGTTACCAGCGAAGAATGTAAATGGGATTCAAAAGGAAATTTATTAAACCATTCGCCCGACACTTATAAAATACCGGGCATCAACGACATTCCGGAAATATTCAATGTCGAATTGCTGAAAGGCTATCCAAATCCAAATACCATTAGACAAAGCAAAGCGGTTGGGGAGCCTCCTTTTATGCTGGCTCTATCAGTTTGGCTGGCCATAAAGGATGCTGTTTCGGCAGTTGGGGACCATAAAATCGAACCTGATTTGAATATTCCTGCAACACATGAAAAGATATTGATGGCGAGTGAAAAAATCAAGCAAGAAATCCAACAATTATAAATCCTATTCATTTAAATTGGCTCTTAATCCTATACAAACACTATATTTACGTCGTATTTATTTTCATTTTTAGAGAACAAAAAAAATATTAATAGCAAAATAAAGTAATCAAATAGACAATGTTGAACCTTGATGTCATTGTAGTTTTTGTTGTCATCCTGTTTATCCTTGTATCATTATACAAAGAATTGCTTGGGATGGCATTTACCTTTTTGATTGCCATTGTAGTGCTTGGCGTTGCGGGCATTCTTACACCTCTCGAAATGATGCATGGTTTTGCCAACGAGCAAATTGCTGTCATCATGCTATTATTGCTGTTAGGGGATATAATCCGCAAAACACGCGCTGTCGAGTTCATCTTCGATAAAATATTTCGCCATGCCCACACCTATAAAAGTTTTTTGGGCAGGATGGTATTATTGATTGCAGGTTTTTCGGCCTTCTTGAACAACACGCCCCTCGTGGCAGTGATGATGCCTTATGTGCATAGCTGGAGTAAGCGACATAATGTCTCTCCCTCAAAATTATTGATACCCCTCTCCTACGCCGCTATATTAGGTGGTTGTGCTACACTAATCGGAACTTCAACAAACTTAATTGTGAATGGTTTGTTGGCCGACCAGGAAGTTATTCCTGGACTTGCCACCTTCAATATGTTCGATTTTATTTACGTGGGGCTGCCCATGATCGTGATCGGTTTCTTTTTCCTTCTGTTTTTTGCCGATAAGCTTTTGCCATCCAATCCCGATGTTTTGTCCGACTTTTCAACAAACACCCGCGAATATATGGTGGAAGCCCTTGTTGAGCCCAATTCGTCGCTTATAGGTAAAAGTGTGGAAGAGGCCGGGTTGAGGAATCTAAAAGGGCTTTTCCTGGTCGAGATTATCCGCGATGACAAGGAACTACGTGCCGTTTCGCCCGATGAATATATTAGGGAGAATGACAGGTTGCTTTTTGCCGGCGAAACAGAAACCGTCGCCGATATGGTAAATTCCAATATGGGTTTGGTGTTGCCCGACTTAGACAAACATGCTGGCCAACGAAACAAGGAAATTCTTGAAATTGTTGTTTCGCATAATTCGCAGCTCATAAACCAAACAGCAAAACTAGCTGACTTCCGAAGCAATTATGATGCGTCCATCATTGCCATCCACCGAAACGGGGAAAGGGTATCGGGTAAGATTGGACAAGTCCGAATAAAGGCTGGTGATGTACTTCTTTTGATGGCAGGGTCCGATTTCGAGACCCATTCAGCCGAGACCCAGGATTTCTATCTCATATCCAAGATTAAAGACATCCACGAATTCGAGTGGTACAAAATACCTGTATTGCTGGGTGGGACATTTCTGGCCATCGCCCTTTCGGCATTCCACGTTGTCAGTTTATTTAAAGCCCTTTTGGTTTTGTTGCTTATTCTTGGTGCGCTAAAAATTGCCACTTTGAAAGACATCAAAAAAGGCTTCGATTATAATTTGTTTGTCATAATTGCTCTGTCGCTTGCCCTCGGTAAAGCAATGATAAATACAGGGGTGGCCGATTTGGTCTCGGACCTTTTAACAAAGGTTTTCCTACCTTTGGGAAATGTAGGTTTGCTTCTTGGAATATATCTGATTACCTCATTGCTCGCGGCATATATCACAAATAAAGCGGCAGCTGCCATTGTTTTTCCGGTTTCATTAACAATGGCTCTTAATCAAGGCCTTAACCCTATGCCGTTTATTTTAATAGTTGCCTTTGCTGCCGCGGCAAATTTCATGACACCCCACGGATACCAAACCAATCTGATGGTTTATGGACCTGGTGCATACACTTTCCGCGATTTTTTCAGGATAGGTTTTCCCCTTACCGTCCTATATCTTATTGTGACAGTAACCATTTTAAGTCTAATGTATTTTTAATTTTATATTGATATCAAATGAATTTTGACAACTTACAAGAAGTTGCTATTAAGGCAGCCATCGAAGCTGGGAAAGCCGTTTTAGAGGTGTACAACAGCGATGATTTTGAAGTGAACCTCAAATCGGATAATTCGCCCTTGACTTTAGCCGATCGCAAGGCCCATCTAGTGATCGTGGAATATTTATCGAAAACAGGTCTTCCGATTTTAAGTGAGGAAGGCAGGGAAATGAGCTACGAAGAGCGCAAAAACTGGAAATATTTCTGGCTGGTCGATCCGCTCGATGGCACCAAAGAATTTATTAAACGCAATGGCGAATTTACAGTGAATATTGCCCTAATCTATGACGGCACGCCGATTTTAGGCGTGATATACGTCCCTGTCCTGAATGAATTATACTTTGCCGATACAGCTTGTGGGGCTTTCAAAAAAGAGAATGTCCTTCCAGGAAGTTCAGAAGAAATCGACATAGTGCAATTGATCGAACAATCTGATGAATTACCTCTCAAAGGACTGAAAGATAAATTTACCATTGTGGGCAGCCGTTCGCACAAGACTCCCGAAACAGAGGAGTTCATGAACCATTTGGCTGGCATTTATGGCGATGTTGACATTATCTCGAAAGGCAGTTCATTAAAGCTTTGTATGGTTGCAGAAGGTCGTGCTGATGTATACCCCCGCTTTGCACCCACCATGGAATGGGACACGGCAGCCGGACATGCCATTGCCCTCGGCGCAGGGTTTGTGGTTACCCAACAGGATGGCAAAACCCCGGTCGTTTACAACAAAGAAAATCTGTTGAACCCCTGGTTTATTGTAAAGAAAGAGGATTTGAAGTATTAGGATTAAATAAAAAAAGCTGGATGATATGGCAATTTTCGAAATTAAAAACAACACAGTAAAAAGGATCAAGCCTACAGAATTTAAGCTTGAAAAGGATTTGCAAAACCTGGTTGAACACAATTTGGAAACATTTTTCAATTGCAGGTTTGTGGCTTCGGAATTTTCAACAGGAAACATCCATTCAGGTAGGATTGACACATTGGCCATATCAGAAGATAACAACCCAGAATTTTGTTTGCATCGAACCGCAAAAAAAGAAATTAGTCCTTTTCCTAAAACTAAACCCAGACGAAATTGAGAAAATGCCCCAGCAAGCCAGGGATGTAAGGAATATTGGGCATTTTGCAACCGGCGACCTCGAATATTCAATCAAAAGTTACGAAGATTTTGAAATGGCAAAACCCTTTATAAACCAATCATTGAAAAATATTGGCGGATGACATATTTCAATCTAAAATTATAGAAATTTTGAAAAAAGCCTCGCCAAGCTTCCGACTGAAGACTGCCGACTGGGGACTGAGGACTGCTATCTGGGCAACTGCAACTATTTTAGCCCTCTCCCGTAAATCGCATAGTGAATATTGAAAACATAACAAAACACATGACAGAGAAAAGAGAGTACCCACTGGTTTCCATAATTTCGGTGAACTACAACCAATCGCAGGTTACCCTCGAAATGCTTGATTCGTTACGGAAAATCAGCTACCCAAATTTTGAGATCATCATTGTGGACAATGGTTCACCCTCCGACAAACCTGAAAACATTAAAGAAAAATATCCCGAAGTCAATCTTATCATCAGCAAAAAAAACCTGGGCTTTGCCGGGGGAAACAACCTTGGTGTAAAAGAGGCGAAAGGAAAATATGTCCTTTTCCTGAACAACGACACTGAACCTGAACCTGATTTTTTGGAACCTTTGGTCGATATCCTTGAGAAAAGAGAGGATGTGGTAATGGCCTCACCCAAACTAATTTTCTATTTCAGCGAAGGAAAAAACATGGTGCAATATGCCGGGGCAAAAGCTATAAACCCATACACAGGGCGGGGTTATAACATTGGGTACAAACAAATCGACAAGGGGCAATTTTCTGAATCGCAGGAAACCGACCTGGGGCATGGTGCGGCTTTATTGGTGCGCATGGATACCATGCTGAAATTTGGCTTGATGCCTGACATTTTCTTCCTGTATTACGAAGAACACGACTGGTGCGCTATGCTTCGGCAAAAAGGCATGAAAGTTTGGTATGTGGCCGAATCGGTTGTGTATCATAAAGAATCGATTTCGATTGGGAAGAATTCGCCCTTGAAAGCCTATCACATGGCCCGCAACCGGGTGCTATATCTAAGGAGGCGAACCTCATGGTCGGTTTTCACTGTTTGTATGTTGTACTTCTCATTTGTGGCAACTCCCAAAATAATGCTGACTTACTTAATGAAAGGGGAATTCGATTTGTTCAAAGCTTTCAATAAGGGAATATTTTGGAATTTCACACATTATAAGGGTGTGCATAAAAATCCGAAGCTTATAGAAAGAGATGGTTACTACGAACTTAAGGACACATATCATCAATTTTAATTTTATCGATATGAAAGAGCAACTACAAAGAGAATTAGAAAGAATAATGAAAGATCGTGGTGTTGACAAAAAATCGACTTTCATTTATCTACTCTTGATTTTCCGATTGATCGGACTTGGATTCAACCTTATAATAACACGTGTTTACTTAATAAGATGCAACAAGCTTGGCCCGATGGTTTTTACCAAAGGCCGACCTGCCATCCTCAATAAAGGCAGCATTAAAATAGGCAATGTGGTAAGTATTTGGTCGACCATCCACCGGACAAGGCTGAGTGCCCACCGGGGTGGCTCCATTGAAATTGGAAACAATAATTTCATAAACGGGGTTTTTATCTCCGCATCGAGCCGGGTAAAAATAGGCAACAACTGCAAGTTTGGCCCCATCACCATGATCATGGACAGCGACTTTCACGATATAAACGACCACTCGAAAGAGGGTCAGACCAGCGAAATTAGTATTGAAGACAATGTGTGGGTTGGTGCCCGTGCAACCATATTAAAAGGTGTGACCATCGGCGAAGGTTCTATTGTGGCAGTTGGTGCAGTGGTAACTAAAAGTGTTCCACCCAACAGCATCGTTGCCGGGGTTCCTGCCGTGGTTGTAAAAACCATCGACCGAAGTTGATATGGTTGAGACAGCACTATAATTTATTATGGTAATACATGTGGAGACAGCACCACAATTTATTGTGGTGATCAATAATAAAATTGAATGGTTGAGACAACAACACAATTCAGTGTGGTGCATTGTGGTGAAAAAAAAAACAAAATATGAAAAAAGCAGATTTTATCGGTACTTTCAAAGAAGACAAAAAAATCCAGGAGCAATTTTCAGGTTCGCTGGATGGGTATAATATATCGCCCCAGTTGGCCTATAATACTGAATGTTTGCACGTTCAGGAAAACAGTAAAGAGCTATGGCTTTGGGGTCGGTTGTATGGGATAAAGGACCTGGCCGCCAGATTTAGTATCCAGTTTAGTAACGAAGCTGATTTCTTGCTCCGGTTTTTCCTCAAGGAAGGAATCAGTGCCATGCGGTATTTGGATGGGGAATTTACTTTTATCCTGAAAGAAGAAAGCCGGACTTTTGTTTGTCGCGACAGGCATGGCGCAGGGCCTCAATTTTTTTATTCTGATGATTTTTTCAGCAGCAACCTGTTTGCCTTCCGCGATTTCAAAGACTTTTCGCTTGAACCGGATTATCATGCCTTGACCACATTCTTGTCGATTGGATATATCCCTTCACCCCAGTCCTCTTTGAAAGGGGTTCAGAAACTACCTGCCGGTTCATACCTTATTTTTAAAGATGGGCTTGCAGAGGTACACGACTTATACAGCTTCCAAGAGTTTATGTCGGCTGTCGGTACTTGTAAATTATCCATCCAGGACGCAACCGATGAATACGAAAGTTTGCACAAGGCGGCCATTGAAGCTCGTATCGAGGGGAAAACTTCGGTCGGTTTGCTGATGAGTGGCGGATACGATTCCGGTGGCAACATAGGAAAATTACGCGATGTATATTCGGGCGATGTGTCAACCTTCTCGATTGGATTTAAAGACAATCCGTGGACAGAGCTTCCTCTTGCAAAATTGCTGGCCGAACGCTTTGGGGCCAAGCACAAAGAGTACGAAATTGATGGCAGCGAAATATTCGACTTGCCCCAAATAGTGGCCCACATTGGCGACCCTTTTCAGGAAGGTGGCCTTATGGTAAACTACAAAGCAATGGGCTTGATTGGCGACAAGAAGCCAGACATTATCCTTGGTGGCGATGGCAACGACCAGCATCATGGTACTTCAGGAAAAGAGCTTGCCCTGCATTTCAAATTAAAGCAAAAAGGCTTGCAACCCTTCCAAAAAATGGTGTCAGCCATGTCGGGCATGCCTCTGTTCAACAAAGACAATAAATTCTTCAGGATAAAATTTCACAACGAAAAAATACTAAATATCCTCAAAAGCGATGTGTTTGGGTTTACTTCCTCGCAGATGAAAAACATCCTAGCTCCCGGCATTCAGGTTGGCAAGCCACTTTATTTAAACCATCTGCCAAAATCGTACAATGGTTTTGATGAGTTTTATTTCATCCATAATTACTTTGGCGACATAAAGCAAGTGATAAACGAGGTGATCCTTTTCAAAGCCTCGAAAATGGCTAGCCTCTATGACAATGCACTTTCGTTCCCCTATATGAGCACCGATCTGTACAATTTCCTCATGACCCTTCCACGCGAATTAAAATGCAAAGGGACAGTGGACGAAATGTCCAAAGGCAAAGGGGTAACCAAATTCCTGCACAAGAATTACTTAAAGCCCAAATTGCCCAAAGAAATTACGGAACGCAAAAAACAGGGAGGTTTTGCCCCATTGCCCATCTTTTTTAGAGATGAGGCCAATCGAAAGCAAATTGCTGATTTTATTTTAAACTCAACGGCATCAAACGAGCTATTTAACAGGCCAGCCATTCAGGAATTTATTGAAGATTACAACAAAGGTCTTGCGGCAGGAAGTTATTGGTTTTGGTACAGCCAGGTGAAAGCCACCCAATATTTTAACCTCTTGTCGCTCACCGTTTGGTGGGAGATGATGATGAACGGGAAGAAAGGGGAGAACTTAGAAAGTATCTGGTAAATTTATAGAATTAGGTATTGAATAAGTATATCTATATTATAATGTTAGAAGAAAAAATCGGATGTCATTTTTCTGATAGGTTGCAACGGAGCACTGTCTCCCCCTGGGGGGAGAATAAGAGGGGGGATTTACTGCAATTAAATCCACCCCCTAGCCCCCGCCAATCCCAACTGCATCGGGAACAAGTCAAGAGGACATCCTCCGAATCAGCTTCCATTATTGCCTATGAACATGTGCATTCAGAATTTAAACCTTTCGCCTAATTCAAATATTCAAAAGAAATAGAATATGGAAATCATACGAATCATACTACAAATAATAGAGTACGTCCTCTACATCTATCTGGGATTGGCGGCTGTTTACATTTTTATTTTTGGGGTAGCCAGTATTTTCAGCCATAAACCCAAAGCTGCCAGCACAACGACAAATCGAAAGTTTGCCGTCCTAATTCCCGGCTACAAGGAAGACTCTGTAATTGTGGATGTGGCTTTAGATGCCCTGAACCAGGATTATCCCAAAGAGAAATACGATGTGGTTGTAATTGCAGATTCTTTTGCCCCGGCTACTCTGGAAGAGTTACGAAAACTGCCTATCAAGTTGGTTGAAGTGAGTTTCGAGAAAAGCACCAAGTCGAAAGCATTGAACAAAGCGATGGCTACCATTGGCGATGGATACGATGTGGCACTCATACTCGATGCCGACAATATGATGGCTCCCGATTTCATCACCAAAATAAACCAGGCCTTCAACCGAGGGTTTATTGCCGTACAAGGTCACCGGGCAGCCAAAAACCTCAACACTTCGCTGGCTATCCTTGATGCGATCAGCGAAGAGGTAAATAATTCCATTTTCAGAAAAGGACATCGGGTACTGGGTTTATCATCGGCTTTGATTGGTTCAGGAATGGCCTTCGATTATGCCTTCTTTAAAGAAATTATGTCGAACGTAAAAGCCATTGGTGGTTTCGATAAAGAGCTGGAGTTGAAGATGCTCCGCGATAAAATCAAAATTGAATACGTAAACGATGCCCTGGTACTCGACGAGAAAGTTCAAAAGTCGGATGTATTTGCAAACCAGCGCCGTCGTTGGCTCTCGGCACAGTTTATTTACTTCAGGCGATTTGTTGGCTCCGGTTTATACCACCTCTTTTTCAAAGGAAATATTGATTTCTTCGATAAGGTAATCCAAATGGTGCAGCCCCCACGGGTTATCCTTCTTGGTGTGGTTTCCATCCTGACAGGGTTGTATGCCTTGCTTTTGTTGCCAGTATTCGAAAACCTTGAAGCACTTTTTGTCTTCTCTTTTCATGATTGGAAATTCATTTTCGCTTTGACATTTATTGCCTTCATTGCCTCAATCCCCGGCAAGTTCTACAACATCGAAACATTGAAAGCTATAATCACCCTGCCAAAAGCATTCTTAGTTATGGCCACTTCAATGCTGAAACTAAAAGGGGCAAATAAGAAGTTTATCCACACCCAGCACGGTACAAATGAAAAGTAGGCAGTTGGCAGATGGATGTTTGCAATTGGTAGCAGTAGAGACGCGATTTATCGCGTCTCCAAAAAACCGTCAGACATCGTCAATCACTAACCCAATACAGGTAAACAAATTATCAGCAGCCAGCAGTACGACGAGTGTCGGCGTGACTCGCAGTCACATCGACACTTTTTGAAATACGGGCAGTGGGCAACAATTGAGACGCGATAAATCGCATCTCTTCAAAATTGACCGACATCCCATTCCCAGCACCCAGTACCCATCATTCAGCAACCAGTCGTAACGAATCGGGACATCCATTCCCTTTTTTCCTGACATTTCTTCTTTGAAATGAGCAAAACTTATTATAGACTTGCACTTTGAAAGAATCATGAAAGAATATTTGTAAAACCTTTAAAATAAAATTATTATGGTAATGACACAACAGGATTACATCAACAGGGAAGATAAATTTGGAGCGCACAACTATCATCCACTACCCGTGGTTTTGGACCGGGGCGAAGGCGTTTTTGTGTGGGACGTTGAAGGCAAACGCTATTTCGATTTCTTGTCGGCATATTCCGCAGTTAACCAGGGTCACTGCCATCCTAAAATTGTGGCGGCCTTAAATGAGCAAGCCAAAAAACTGACCCTGACCTCACGCGCTTTTTATAGTTCGGTTTTGGGCGAATTCGAAGAATATATCACCAAATACTTCGGTTACGATAAGGTATTGCCAATGAATACTGGTGCCGAGGCTGACGAAACCGCTATTAAACTTTGCCGTCGCTGGGGATACGATGTGAAAGGCATTGCCGAAAACCAGGCCAAGATTGTTGTTTGCGAAGGCAACTTCCACGGTCGAACAACTACAATCATTTCCATGTCGACCGACCCGGATGCTCGTGGGGGTTTTGGCCCTTACACACCCGGTTTTGTGATTGTTCCTTACAATGACATCCCTGCATTGGAGAAAGCTTTGGAAGACCCAAATATAGCAGGTTTCCTTGTTGAGCCTATCCAGGGCGAAGCTGGTGTTTATGTACCAGAAGATGGTTATTTAAAGAAAGCATCCGAGCTTTGCAAAGCCAAAAATGTACTTTTCATTGCTGATGAGGTACAAACAGGGATAGCGCGTACAGGCAAAATGTTGGCTTGCGATCACGAAGGTGTCCGTGCCGATATTCTGATTTTGGGCAAAGCTGTTTCGGGTGGTGTTTTCCCCGTTTCGTGTGTGTTGGCCGACGACGATGTAATGTTGGTAATAAAGCCAGGCGAACATGGTTCAACGTATGGTGGAAACCCACTGGGATGCAAAGTCGCTATTGCTGCATTGGATGTGATAAAAGACGAAAAACTGGAGGAAAACTCCGAAAAAATGGGTCAGATTTTCCGTGAGGAATTCAAGAGTATCAAATCAGATATGATTGAATTAGTTCGTGGGAAAGGTCTTTTGAACGCTGTGATTATCCGTCCGAAGGGTGGCAAAACAGCTTGGGATGTTTGCGTGGCCATGAAAGAAAATGGTTTGATCGCAAAACCAACCCACGGACATATCATCCGCTTTGCACCCCCCTTAACCATTACCGAAGCCCAATTGCACGAAGCAATTGAAATCATCAAAAAAACATTCAAACAATTCGAATAAGAATTTCTGTTTTCATAAAATGAAGGCCATTTGTCCATTGGGCAGATGGCTTTTTTTATAGGAGTTAGGGGGTTCTGAGTTGAGAAGTTCTGAGTTGAGAAGTTGAGGTATTATGTGGCAGGCTTATTATTGCGTGCAATTGGTTCAACGGGAGGATTTCCCCCAGTCTATCCCGATTCAGTCGGGACTGGCGGGGGATAGGCGGTGGATTTTCTATCAGCTAAATTTTTAATCAATAAATAAGAATCATTTAAAAAGACACCCACCTATCGAATCCCTGCTCGCCCCAGTCACCGATGCCAGGCAGTTTACCTCATCGTTTACAAAGCGGTAGCCGAGAAAGGCAAAGATTAAGGCTTCTTTAAAATTGATCAATTCGTCGTCAGGGATTAGCACTTCACCGTCATTCTTAAAAAAAAACTTATCAATAAGAAAGTCATTATATGCCCCGCCCCCTGTAATCAGAATTTTTGCTCTCTTTTTGGAAATAGCCTTTGCCAATTGATTGGAAATATGCTCATAAAGGCTGGCCAGGGTATCTTCGATCGAACAATTATATTTTTGAAGAATGGGCACCATTTTTTGCTCCACCCATTCGCGGCCCAGCGATTTAGGGGCAACTTGTTGATAATATTTCAATTGATCGAGTTCATCAACTAAAGCTTTATTTATTTTGCCTTTGCTCCCCAACTGTCCTGACTTGTCGAATTCTTTCCCGGCTTTTCGGGCATACTCGTTCAGCACAATATTGACCGGGCAAATATCAAAGGCAATCCGCTTTCCATTTTCTTTGAACGACACATTGGCAAAGCCCCCCAGGTTTAGGCAATAATCAAATTCCGGGAACAGAAGCTCATCGCCAATGGGAACAAGAGGGGCGCCCTGACCTCCCAGGCAAACGTCCTGGTTCCGGAAATCGGAGATCACCGGTAAGCCTGTCCGTGCTGCAATAGCGGCCCCATCACCCAATTGAAAGGTAACCGAGTTTCGGGGCTGGTGAAAAACCGTGTGGCCGTGCGAGGCAATATATTCGGGCCTGACGGTACATTCCTTTAAAAAGTTATTGACCACGAAGCCAAGGTGAAAGCCATACTCTTTGTGCAGTTGAAGCAGTTCGAAAGCAGACAACTGGTGCGTGTTAGCCAATTTATTCTGCCATTTTTCGGGGTAGCCGATTGTTTTGGCCCGGTGGATTTCATAAAAGGATTTTCCTTTTTCTTCTGAAAAACTGCACAGTGCCAGATCTATACCATCGAGCGAAGTGCCTGACATAATTCCAAGTATATACATCGAAAAATAGATTATATTCGTTCTTTATTCTGAACCAAAATACGAAAATTATGAATAAGACACTTTTTTTCTTTACAGGAATCGCAATTCTGATGCTTGTTTCCTGCAACAACAAGGCGGACAAGCCATCTGCCGATGAATCTTTGGCAAAAACGAACCAGACAGTTATCTATGAAGTTTCGCTAGAATTGGACCCCGAAGCACCCAACTGGATGGGAAATATCGACCAGAAAAAGCTGGTAACCAAACTTTTTTCCCAGGTTGAAAATGGCGAATTGGATGCTTATGGGTTTCTCGATGATCCGCAGAAAGAAACGATTGATTGGCAGGATGTCCTCCTTACCATGGATGCTATCAACGATACGATGACCATCCTGGATGTGGAAACCGGGGTAACTGAAACCAAAATAATTCAGAATGAACTGCGCTTAAATGAAATTAAAGCTTTGATTTTTATCGAAGAGTGGTCTTTGGATGGGGATGGTAAAATCTCGAAAGAGGTATTGGGCATAGCCCCTGTCCGATATATTTTTGATACTCCCGACGATGCACCCTATCATGATACCCTTGTCTCCAAAGTAAGGAAAAGAATCCCCTTTGTAGCCTACTATGGCAACAAAAAACCAGTTCTTGTAGA
This sequence comes from Bacteroidales bacterium, assembly GCA_021740905.1. Lineage (GTDB taxonomy): Bacteria > Bacteroidota > Bacteroidia > Bacteroidales > M50B96 > JAIOYV01. The sequence goes on along the minus strand of JAIOYV010000017.1, from coordinate 2,095 downwards.
AAACTATTAAATGATGAGCATAATAAAATTACTCTCCTCCGTCCGGGGCTTTTCGGGCAACAACAACGAAATTGACCTGGCCAAACAAATTGCCGACAACAACGACTCCGCCGCCATTAGAGAACTGGCAGAAAACCTGGGCAACAAAGACAAACGTATCCAAAGCGATTGCATTAAATGCCTATACGAAACAGGCTACCTGAAACCTGAGTTGATTGCGGACTACTCTGCCGATTTCCTGAAACTGCTCACCAGCAAAAACAACCGCCTGGTGTGGGGGGCGATGATTGCCCTGGCGACCATTGCCGGGATTAAACACAAAGATATCTTTGCTACGCTCGATACAATAGTGGATACTGTTGAAGCGGGGTCAGTAATTACCATTGATGCCGGGGTGCAAATTTACGCTGCCCTTCTAAAGTTTGATGAATATTACGACAAAGTTGACCCTTTGCTGATGGAACAACTCACAAAATGTCCCATCAAGCAATTGCCGCAGTATGCTGAAAAATCGGTTGGAAGCATTGGTCAGAAAAACAAGGAGGAGTTTGTTTCTATTATAGAAAATCGTTTGTCGGAATGTGAAAAGGATTCGCAGAGGAAAAGGATTGAGAAGGTGTTGAAGAAATTATCCAAACTCCAATGATTCTTGGCAAAGTTCGGGTGCCACAGATTTCCAGGCGACCTTCGCTACTTTGGCAGGAGGCATAGCAAGTCCCATCATAAATCAAATCTTTGTATTGCTATGGGTAAACCACTCATACCACGGCTAAAAAAATTATCTTTGTTCGCGATAGAAAAATTAGCCGGTGAATAGAATATCTTTCATTATAATATTAATCATTACTTTTTTGCTAAAGCCATTGCTAGGGCAAAACGATTCTATTCCCACCTCCAAACTTTCCCTCAATATCGAAAATTTCAATTTCCTTAAAAATGCCGAATACTTTAACCCGATTGTAGATGGTTACACCGACCTGGGCTATTTTGTTGCACCAACCATCGCTTATCGCCCTGCAAAAAAAATAAAACTCGAAGTGGGCGTGCATCTGTTAAAATATTCAGGAAAGGATAAATTTACAAAGGTGCTTCCACTGTATTCGGCTGTCTATATGCCAAACGAAAAGTTTGAAATGAGGATGGGCACACTTCATGGCGGGCTTGCACACGGATTGATCGAGCCGCTTTATTTCGCCGATTTGCATTGGCGCGAAAATGTGGAAAACGGAGTGCAGTTCCTCTTTCAGAACGGTTTCATCACATCCGATTTATGGATCAATTGGGAGGACTTCATGGAAAATTCATCAGATGACCAGGAACGTTTCAGCCTGGGATTCTCGGGCAAGATAAATCCATTCAGGAAAAGTGATAAAATAAAAATTTCCCTGCCTGTCCAGTTTTTGTTTACGCACCGTGGCGGGCAGGGAAATATCCACGAAGGCCATGTTGAATCGCTGACCAATTCGGCAGCTGGGATTGTTTTTGAAATGCCCACCCAATCGCCAATTATTTCTTCGATAAAGCTGGAGAATTATTGCTTGAGCTATGTCGACAATTCACCCAGCAAACAACATGATTTTAGCAAGGGCTTTGGGTGGCTTTCGGGTTTGGGGCTTGCAAACAAGCATTTTTCGCTCTCGTTCAACTATTGGTATGGCTATCATTTTATGTCTTCGAAAGGGCATCCCATGTTCCAGTCTGTATCGGAGCGCATAGATGGATATACAAGTCCTGGGCGCAAATTGATATCTTCCGAATTCGGATATTTTATGACTATATATAATGGTGTAAAATTGCAATCGGGCATCCAGTATTTTTACGACCCGCAGCGAAAGGATTTCGATTATTCGTATAGTTTGTTCCTGATTGTTTCATTATCTGAAATCAAGATTAAATAATGGGTCTTTAGAAAGGTTATTTGTGGTTCAACCGGAAAATTGGTCGGCAAATATATAGTGGGTGCATTCCCAAAATGTGATTTCACCGACAAAAAGCATCCTGATTTGGTAAATTGCATAAAACTAAGTAAAATAGGGCCTTACCACAAAGCCCTATTTTATGAAAAATTTAATTTCTGACGAAATCGAGACAAAGT
>JAIOYV010000016.1 GCA_021740905.1 Bacteroidales bacterium | reverse complement strand
TTAGGTTACTGACTGTGACATCTGGATTTCCAGGAACAACAAGGGTGCTGTGGGCATATCCAAAAGCAAAAGCGGCTGCCAGGGCCATCAAAACAATTGATAACCCGGCTATTATTGCAGATATTCTATTCGTTTTCATTTTATTGATTTTTTAAGATTGAACCATGATTACTACATTTCCTTTTTTGTGGCCGGAAGCGATATACCGATGGGCTTCTTCAAGTTTTTCTAGCGGATACTGACGGTCGATAACTGTTTTGAGTTTTCCGGCTTTATACACTTCAAGAACCTCGGATAGAAGTGAGCTCAGTTTTTCAGGAGAATTGGAGCCGGTAGCTTCAAATTTCGCTTTCTTTTTTCCTCGTATCGCAGTCGCAATCATCTGAAAGATAAGCGGTAGTTTTAATACCGGCGAAAGGTAAACCCCATTTTCCTTCAATGCCGGTTTGCATTTCGCAAAAGAACTTGTTCCTATCGTATCATAAATAACATCATAAACAGCACTGGATTTTGTAAAATCTTTTTTCTGATAGTCAATTACTTTATCAGCACCCAAAGACTCAACCATACCTACATTTCTTGTACTGCATACGGCTGTAACCTTTGCCCCAAAGTATTTGGCGATTTGAACTGCCGATGTTCCCAAACTTCCTGAAGCTCCATTTATCAAAACATGTTGCCCGGGTTCTACCTTTATCAGTTCATTAAGAAAATTGTATGAGGTAAGGTGTCCGTCGCAGAAATTTGCAGCTTCGTTAAAATTCAAACCTTCGGGCATATTTAAAACAACACCATTCTCAGCAACCACTAGATACTCCGCATTTGCACTAAACGAAAAGAGTGTTTCACCAAACACACGGTCGCCTATATTGAATTTCGACACTTCACTTCCTACCAACTCAATAATACCTGCAAAACCGGTGCCTGGTATCGGGTTTTTGGGTTTTGTTAATCCTATAAACAGCCTTCCGAAATAAGGCTTTCCGGTTCGGATCATACTATCTGCCCGGGTGGCAGCACTTGCAACTACCTTTACCAAAACCTCATTTTCTTTGGGGCTAGGTTTATCTACCTGTGCTAATTTCAGAACATCGGGATTTCCGTATCCGGTTGCTACAATTGCATTCATTTTAGTTTTCATACTATTCGTTTTTAGATTTTGATTATTCATTTTCGATTAATTCACGGTGCAAATGTACCGGGTGTGTAGGTGGTATAAGTTCGGGATTCGTTTTAGCAGGTTCGGGATTATATATCCGGGCTAAATCGTCATTCCTTTTCAATTTATGGAGGAATGTCTGTATCTCGAAATATCATTTGTCGATAAAAATGTAGTGTATGCCCTTTTTTATCCTGATAAAAATGTACAATCAAAAAGCTTTAAATTGTTTTGCGAGAAATATAAACCAGACCGAGCTTTGCGGTTTTCGCTTAAAGACTATAAAGAAGAAGAGTGGATGACCAACATTCCATTATATGCTGTCGAATATGCGTTGTCATAGCTTTGATTGTGCATCAATTTTATCTGCTACACGCATCAAATCCCCTTCGTTATAGTACATGAGCGAGTTGCCGCAATGTACAATGATAATTTCCTTATCAGGGATGACATAAATAGTTTGGCCCAGGTTCCCGTTCGCAAAAAACCGAAAGGTGGAATCGCAAGTGGTGTCTCCCCACCATTGGTAGGAATAATAGGTGTGTTTGCAATCATCCCCACCAAGCCAGTAAGGATAAACATCGCGAGGTATGGATTTATTTTCCCTGGTAGATTTCAACACCCAGTCTTTTGAGATAATTTGCCTGCCCTCCCAGTTTCCATCGTTCAGGAAAAGGCGGCCAAAGCGGGCATAATCAATGGCCCTTGCTATCAATCGGCTGGGCATATATTCGAATCCCGACTCTTTACTGTCGATTGAGAAAAGGGCATCGTATTCCATTATTTGCGACCATAACTTTTCCTGAAGATAATGCGATACAGTTTTCTGAGTTGCCCGTTCGATAATCAGTCCAAGGTAACTTGTGTTGTAATTGCAGTATTGAAACGTTTTTCCCGGTTCCCTGGCAATTTCAATTTTCTCAAGTAATAGCTTTCGAACATTCGGATGATAATAACCAATGGCCTCGTCGTGCCAGGGCAAATGAATGTGAGTACCCGGAAAATAGCCTTCGTAGTAGTCGAGTCCCGAACGCATTTGCAACAAATCTCTAAGGGTAATCTTAGCAAAGTTTGGGTCACGCTGCTTCAATTCAGGAATGTACTTTGTCATTGGGTCGTCAACACCGGGAATAAACCCATCGTCAATGGCTGCCCCTATCAAAAAAGAAATGAACGATTTTGCCATCGACTGGGAATGAAAATAGGAGTCGCGACTGAAGCCGTTAAAGTATTTCTCGTACAGGATAGTATCTCTGCGGATAAAAATGAGAGCTGTTGATTGTGATTTCCCGGCCCACTCGTCGAAGCTGCCAAATCCAGATTGTGCCACCCTGTCGCTAAACAAGGATTCGACATAGCTTTCATCCAGTTTTTCAGCAAACTGAAATGTATCCTTCGAAGCTTCGATTACCCTGTTTTCAAAGTTCTTATAATCGTATACATCGGCAACATTCATTGTAATTAGCCGGTACACATAGGTTGGCGTATATTTGATTGAGAGAATTGCCAGGAATGCAATCAACAGCACAAGAAGTGTCAACAGAATTATTTTAGTTGCTTTTATCATAATGTCCTGAAATTAGAATTGCTACCTTTTCAGAATTTTTACAATGCGATTATACATGATTTCCGATAAATTCCAGTTGTAACCGTCGAAGTTGGTTGTGTTTGTAAACTGAATAACAACCGCATCGATGTCTTTGTGGTAGTTGGCAATGCTCTGGTAGCCGGGTATAAGGCCGGTATGTTCGTACACATAGATGGAGGAATAGATTTCCTGCTCCCCATCATCGAACAATGAACCATCATTTAAAGCACGCAAGAATATGCCCACGTCTTCGGCTGTGGCTATCATCGAGCCATAGTCAGTAGTTTTGATATCCTCCTCAACTCCCACATAGTAGCCGCTCATCACATCGTCCATATTTACGTTATGAATTGAACCAAAGGTATTTTTTAGTCCAAGAGGATCCAGCACTTTCTCCTTGATATATTGGAATTTATAGGTACCTGTAATCTTTTTAATGAGCATGGTGAGCAACAAATAATTGGTGTTTGAATACTTGTATCTTTTATCCGGCTTAAAATCAGCCGGCAAGTCGAATATCCGTTCCAGTGCTTCGTTGCTGCTTTTGGGTGGGTTGGTCCAGAAGTCTGGCGTATTGGTTAAATTAGGAATGCCACTCCGTTGCTGCACCAACATTCTCAGAGTAATTCTATCGGCATATTCAATTCTGCCCACCACCTCCGGAAAGTAATTGGCAAGAGTATTATCCAACTTTAATCGTCCCTCGATTACCAATTTGGTGATTGCCACGGCATCGTATAACTTACTTATGCTGGCAATCTTGAACAAAGCATCGGGGCGGGCGGGTATTTTATTCTTTCGGTCGTGCCATCCAGCTGTATAAAATGCGGGTGGCTTGTCACCTTGGTCCACATAAACTACTATTCCATCGAAGCCATATTCTGGGATATTATCAACCTGATCCTGAATAGTATCAGGTAGTGGTACCATCCAAACCTTTATCAAAATCCAGGGCACAAAAAACAATGAGGTAATGGTTCCTGCAAACAATCCTATCCGTACTATCATTTTTGTTTGTTTATTCATTATTATGTTATCTGAAAGTTTATAGGCTGCAAATGTAAATTACTGATATAGGGAAGAAGTTCGGGAATATTACAAAGGGGTGCGGAATTATAATTCCAAACCAAAACAAGTGCTTCTCACCTAACTTTTGTATTTTAAAAACTCTTTTGGTGTCATCCCTTCTTCCTTTTTAAAGTAGGTATTGAAAACCGATTTCGAATTGAAACCACTTTCGTAAGTCAGGCCAATAAGCGAGATATGGCTATTCTCAGGGTCGAGTGCCAGCTTTTTAAAATAGTCAACCCGGTAATGATTGATAAACTCGTTGAAGTTTCTACCCACTTTTTCGTTCAGCAACCAGGAAAGTTTGTTTGGATGAATTTCGACCTGATCGGCTAGCGACCGTAAGGATAAGTTGGGAACTAAAAAGGGCTCCTCTTCTTCGATAAACCGGATCAATTTCTCTGTATAGTGATTAGCCGCTTCAGCATCTATGAGTGGAGGTTTTTGGTTTTTTGAGTCTGCAAACGATGGGGTAAGGCCGTAAATCTGCCTGCTAAATTCTTGATGCCTGGCCTCATTTTTTAAGTTATATGCCAGCGGGTCGTTGAAACTTAGCAGCAATATCGGCGATTTCATTTGTACAACTTTGGCGAGCCAGTTAAAAGCCTCCTCCTTTTTCCCCATATTCGCATATGCTAAATACAAGTAGGAATGTGCCTGAAAAGAGGTTGAATTTTGAGCTTCGATTTGCAGACAGGTAAGGTATTTTTGTGTTTCGGCATTGTCTTTTTTCAGGATATTTGCCAGGCATTCTATTCCCAGCCTTTCTCCGGGAACTATCAGTTCTTTGGGCATCCCGGCCATGTTCTTCAATACTTCATTGTATTCTCCCAGTTGCAGCAGGCAGTAGCTTTTTACAATATGAGCCGGAATATTTTTCGGATTATTATCAAGCAACATATCATACAAGTCGAGGGCTTTCCCATACTCTTCGCTACGATATAGGAAAAAGGCTTTGTAGAACAAAGTTTCCTGCGAGAGGGGGTCGATGTCCAAGGCCGTCTCAAGGTGATGCTTTGCTTTTTCCATGTTACCCGAAATCATGTAAAGCAGGGATATAAATTGTTGTGCCTCGGGATAGTTTGGTTTAAGCTCAATTGATTTCGAAATATGTTTAAATGATTCGTCAAAATTGGCATCCTGGAAAAATGCAAGGTTGGCCAACTGGTAATGCACCCCGGCATGTTGCGGATTAAGGGCAAAGGCTTTATTGGTAAAATCCCTGACTTTTTGCCAACCTTCAAGTGGTGGTATTAGTTCGGTGGATGACATAAACCCATAGGCATCGGCCAACCCCACATACGAATCAGTGTGTTTTGGATCAAGTTCCAGGGCCTTTTCAAACAGATTTATGGCAATCTGCGCATCGTTGGGATTCCATTTATTGTAATGATACCGGGCTTTGAGCGAATATTCATACGCATCGAGACTCTCGGTTTTCTTTTCCACCAGGTGGTCCTGAATTTCGAAATGGCCGTATTGCTCGCGTAATTTCTCTGCAATATAAAGGCTGATCTCGTCCTGTATTTCAAAGATGTTTTCCAGTTTCCGGTCCCAGGTTTCCGACCAAAAATGAGAATCGTCTTTGGCATGAATCAACTGTGCTGTAATCCGTACCATCTGGTTAGCATACCGGACACTTCCTTCAAGAATATTGGCGACGTTTAACTCTTCGGCAATTTGCTTGATTGGGATCTGCTTATTTTTGAAATAAAACGACGATGTTCGCGAGGTAACTTTAAGGTGTTCGATGCTGGCCAGTGCATTGATGATTTCTTCTGTAATCCCGTCGCTAAAGTATTCGATATCTTCGCTGCCACTCATATTCACAAACGGAAGCACGGCAATTGTCTTTTCTTTTACTTCTGAATTCTCCATCGGTCAATCCGCTTTTTCTGCCCTATTTTTCAGCATTTTCCTTTAGTTCATTCAGGTTTTTGAGCATTCCTTCTTTTAGCGATTTTTTCATTAAACCGGAACCAAATCCGCTGAGGTTTTCTTCCACCACAACTATCGTTTTACCGCCTTCCTCCGAAAAGCTCCAATTATGAACAGCCTTTATCCAAATCATTGTTCCTGTCCAACCAATGGCTGAGTTTTCGACAAGCGTATGTATTTTCGATTTGATTTTCATCCCATTGGCCTTCCAGGTAAATTCAACCCCTTCTTTCAGGTTGCCATTTACCTTTGCTTTCGAAACAGCCGATTGCCATTGTACCCAGGCAGGGATATCAGATATTATTTCATATACTTTTTCAACTGGTGCATTGATTAAAATCTCAGCCTTGGCATAAGCTTTTGCATCCTTATTTACAGCTACCTTCATATTTTGAGCATGAATTGGTATTAGTCCTATTAGGAACACGATAGTAATTGAAAATGTTTTCATATCAATAACCTTTTTGTAGAAATAACATCAAAACCAAGATCGTACAACAAATCATTTTCAGAAAAAGTTCGATTGCTTTGAATGGGCAACTAAAGATTGTAGCCCACTTATGATGGAGCTAATTTCTTCCGACTATTCAATTTCATATTGTTTTCATACCAATCAAGGGTTATCTTTAATGCTGTATCTAAATTTGTTTCATTAACTTTTGGATACCTGTTTTTCAATTTATCATCAACTAGTAGTATGCTGTTCTCGAACTGGTAAAAGTTTTCTTTTAATTCTTTTACTTCCGGGACAAACAAAGCAATTATATTCAGTATAAATTTAGGTGCTATTTTCACCATTGGATTTCCTTGAATCGCACTAATTTGCTCACTTAATTTTTTAATACTACTGACAGTAATTCCTCTATAATTGATTAAAAAGAAATTCGGTAAATTATTTTCAAGTGTTAATGAATAGAAATATTTTGAAATATCAGGCGTAAATGCAAATTGATGTGGAACATCAGCATTTATTATCCACTTTATAGATTTGTTGTGAATTGCTTCTTCGAAAATTGGTTTAATAAAGCATTGGTAACATTTGGACCGAAAAAATCGGGGAGATGAACTATTATAACTTTACAATCATTCCGTTCGCTTGCTTTTTTTAAACTATTTACTAATCTCAACCTAAGTTCTCCCTTTTTTGTGCTTGGTAGCGGAACTGTAGTTTCAGTTATGGGTTTGTCAATATTTCCATAAGCATAGTTATTTTCGGGAAATAATAGGGTTGCTTTATTCTGTTTTGCCGTGTTGATTACATTCGAAACTATATTCTCCATTTGTTCTTCCCATAATTGATACGGAACATTGTAATCGGAAAAGAATAGAATTAAAGATGAAACAAGAGGTAATACAACACCTAAAACAGATATTACCATTATCGGATAGCGCCCACATTGAAAATTAAAGACTTACAAATAGCTGTAAGTCTTTTTTTATGTACTGGCGCGAACATTTATTATGGTTTTCTATATCTTCTCAAGAATAAATTACCTTATAAGCATCCACATTTGCTTATTGATACCACAACCCTAACCTTGGCTATCGTACGTCAGTCGATAACCAACTCTTGGCCAATTTAAAAATAGGGAAACTTTCCCGGTTCATTTGGTGAATTGATGGTACATATCAACTTCTATAAATATTAGAGTTGTAATTCAATCCTATTTTCCTTTTGATTTAACATTGCCACAAATTGATCGGTTGGGATAACTGCACCTCCGGCACGGTACTGATTGTCTTCCAGGGTAAATTCGACCTCTTTACCATTAATGGATATGGCTTTAGGCCCAAAACAATTTTTTTTCACTGTATATTTGAATGTTACCGGATGCCCCATGAAGTCGATAGAGGCTTCCAGACCATCCATCGAAACAGGGATTACGGGATCGAGGATGGTATTTCCAAATTCGGTACGCAAACCAAGCAAACGCGAAACGATAAGACCCATATAAATACCCGGCCCGCTGGAATAAATCCGCCATCCCCCTTTCAGGGTGATCTTTCCGGCTATTAGCTCTTCGTAACGTTCATCGGCTTCGTAGCGGTTTCGGAAGGTAACATCCGAACTGCTGTAATAACAATTTGATTGACGAAAATCGCCACATGAAACAATCTCCCGGTAAGACACAGGATTTGCCTGTCGAAGTGCCTTTACAAAGGCATCCGCTTTACCAGTGCGGGCCAGCGATTCGGCATATCGAAGATGAGCATGAGTGTACATAATCCCAATTTCGCGCCCAAAGAATGAACTGCTTTCGGCCCTCTGGAAAATCGTTTGAATGCCCCCATTGTATTTGGGTGGCCGGTTCATCAAACGGGCACCATCGGGGCCTTTCAAATGCTGTTCTATAATTGCTTGGTGATGCCGAACCTGTTCGGGCGTAAAAATCCCGCTAATAATTCCACGGATCATTGGCAGCAAGCGATACTGAATATTTGTTTTCGTATCGCTGGGGTGAAGCAACAAACTGATGGTGCCATCCGCCTCAATCAGCCCATGCCCGCCAACCACTCCATCTTTTATTAAATAGGTATTGAAGTCGGCTTTAATCTGTCGGCAAATTTCTTTTAAATTTGCGGCCTTTTCACTCTGTCCAAGCTTTTCGTAAACTGTCTGATATTCGTTGAAGGCTTGATAATTAAGCTCGACCGTCCAGCACGAAATCAAACGTTGGGCTAAATCCTTGTTAACCGGTTGCATGGAATCGTTCCAGTCGCCACCCCCAAAAGGGACCAATGCTGTACCGGGGATGAATGAATCAACGATCATCTTTATAAGCCTGTCGATGTGTTCGCTAAGTGGTGTTTTTTCGGCGACTTCAACACCCTTTTCGTGGTAGTAAGGCAAAATTTCTTCGAGGAAGGTATAATCGCCGGTAGCTTTAATATAAGAACTGAGGGCAATGATACACCAGTAAAAAATATCTCCATGAGCGCTATCGCTCCGTATGGTAAAATAGCTATCAAACATAAACCACTGAGGCCAACCGCCATCCATATTTTGATTTGAAAACATGATGCGAAGTATCTGCCTGGCTTCATCATACTTTTGCAAACTCAATAACAATTCAAACGGCCCCTGCATGGTATCTCGTGTTCCCCATGCGGCTCCGCTAAATTGTTCCAAACCATGCGGTGTCAACAGATGGGTAAGTGCATTTGTGGCATACCAGGGAAGGATTTCCTGCATCGCTGCGATGTCTTTCTGCTTGCCTTTTAGGCTTAAATTTAAGGACAAATCCTGCCAGGCGGTTTGGGCATCCTGACAATCGGCAAGCCACTGTTTATCTGCATCTTCAATTTTAGGTGTGTGAGTTGGGCTGGATATTTCACCTATAAAACTCATACAAAAATTTGAAGTTTCCGCTACTTCAAGATTTAAAAACGATCCTCCATGACTTCTCTTATTTGGATACAGCACTTCATCACCATAAACGTGATAATCAGAATTTATACTATTAACCAGCATACCGAATTGGGCATTTGGAAATTTACCTGCAATCAAACTGCCCGTGTTCGGTTTAACGATGTACTCTCCCCTTGTATTCCCAGAGCTAAACGTCCATCCATTGGCCTCATCAAAATGATTTGTAATCAACAATTTTACAACAGGCCCACTAAGAACTTTGAAGTCCATATTAACCTGCGGGGCTGTTTTTGATGTCCAGCTGCGAACCTGAAAGCAATAATTGCCCTGTTTATAGATCCATCGGCAGTGGTTTAGTCCGATCTCAAAAGCGGAAGGAATACCCAGTAAATAGTGCTGACCATCGATTTGAACAAATATTCGCTGGCCTGTTTCCCTTTCGAGATTAAACTGGCTTGCACTTATGGAAAGCAAAGCATTAAAATTTGTGTTGCCTTGTGTTAGTTGCGAATTGAAAACACCAAAGGCGTACGAAGTGGTGGATACAATATTTTCATCAGGTGTATAGTCCGCTTTGGCCTGCATGATATGTCCATGTGGCCGGTCCACAAGCACTTCTTTTGCACGTAACACAACGTGGTTGTTTTCCTTGTAAAAAAAGGATAGTAACTGTCCGTTTTCTTCCTCAATATAGCGTCGGTCTTTTCCAAAAAACTGATCAAGTTCTTTGTTGTTCAAATCATCAACAGCTAAAAGGACAGCCGAGGTGAAACTATTTTTTTCAGGAGAAAGCCATTCATCCGGGTCGTTCCCCGAATCTTTATTTTCGAATTCCAACATCAGAGCTGATAATCGCTCCAAATCTTTTGCTGATGTCGCCAGAGGATGATCATGAAAATAGGTCGCCACAAATACACTTTTATGATGACCCTTCGCGGATATTGTGAAAGGTTTTTCCTGCAAGGCAAGAATAGATAATTCGCCGGAACATTCCCCTGCCAGTTTCTCTGCAAGCAAACCTTCCGGAATTCCTGTTTCTTTGAACGTTTTGCCATAAAACTGAATCCCATCGGTACTTGCCGCCGTTGCTGAATTTTTACAAGCCATCATTAACCAGGGATTGCCGGTAGCTTCTTTATTGTTCTGCCGACAGCAAATCACAGAACCATAGTGAGGATCATCAAGGATAAGCCGATCAAGGTATTGGCTCACATAATATTCGTTGGTGGGTGCGTCAGAAATTTGTTTTAGCCCGGCATCCTGTAAGTAAATCATGTCAAGTTCTACAGCATTGTCGGAGGTATTTGTGATTTCAACACGCCACTGCCAACTCAAACTTTTTTTCGATAGTTGCAGCGTGCATACATAATCAAGACCATCCCAACTGCCTTTGGCAATAAACGCATCTTCTGTTATTGTAAACCGGCTATTACTTTCGGGGCCTAAAAGTGCTTTGTATTTTAAAGATTGTGAGCGTTTTCTCAAATAGAGGTTTACCCCTGATTTTGAAAAAGGGGTTGCGGCTTTGAGGCCAATTCTGATTGGATCAACATCAATGCTCTTCAGCAATCCATTTTCAAGAAAGTGAATGGAAAGCCCCAGCGGGTTTTTTATGTATCGTTTTGACATATTGTTGTTTTTTATGACAGATTCAACGTCGTTTAGTTTAAACTTGAACGCGGATAACGCGGATGCAAGCAACGCTGATTTACGCTGATTTCTTAAATCATTATCCGGTTTTATCCGCGTTTGAAAATCCGTATGATCCGCGTTCCATTTTTTAGTTACTTTAAAAGTTTCATTACAGTCCCTACCTTCATTTCAATTTTTAGCACAATTTGATCCTTGTGCTTGTGTTGGTAGTACAATGCCACTCGCTTATCATCCTTCTCTATATTAACAACCTCCCCCTCAACAGTTACAGACTTAATGCTTTTCACATTTTCGCCTTCAAAAACTATCTCCCCAGCCAAATCGCGGTCTCCGTATAGGGTAATCTCAAGTTGTTCGCTGATCACTGAGACACCGAGAATGTCGGAAGTGCTGTGTAAAATGGTAAGCCCGTCAGAAACGTTTAAGCACACGGGTGTTAATACACTGTATGTTGCCGGCCATAACATCTCCTCCTTCGAGTAAGGAATTGTGATGGCTTCACCACTTTTCGGATGGGTATAGCTTACGCTGCCAATCTGTTCTTCATTGTAATAATTTCCTACAAAAAGAATGGCGGAATGATCATCTGTGAAACGTTCCCTTATAACGATATTACCATTGTTGGTTGATGCTTGCCTGAGCTTTGCAGCCGATTTATTCAGAATTGCCTCATAGACAGGTATATGCCCTTCGGTGTCAAAACCTATCCAGGTTCCGAGGTGAATTACGGTTCCTATTCCCAGCGATTTTGAAAATCCACATGCAGATCCATTAATCGTTCGGGCAATAACTTCGGCACCGGCAAGCGACTCTTCGGAATAGAATATCTGTGGATTAGCACACTTAATATCTTTCAAATCATACACATCGATCAATGGCGAATCGATAATTTCGCTTCCGGAAGGTGCTATTGAAAGCGCATCGCGGATGATTGTGCATGGTTTCTGCGACATTTCACGGTCGGGCAAATAAGGGAAAAGAACCGTGTTCCTGCCAGCTTTTGTATAATCAACAAGGATTTGCTGATCCTTTGCATTCATCTCATCGGTGCTGAAAGCCCATACCTGTTTATAGTTGCTCAATGTATCTACGGAAGCTTTACTCAGATCAACCATATCATAATCAATATTAAGAATCTGAAGCACTTTCAGCAAACCGTCGAAATAGGCAGGCCTTCGGATGGCAGATGCAGTGAATTGTAGCCCACATTCCTTTCCAATTGGTCTTTCCAACTCGGTTGCGTAATAGGGGGGATAGAAAAGGACGCATACTTCCGCTTTGCGTTTTGCATTTACAATCAGGCTTTCTGAGGTGTTAATAATTTGACTCATTCGTTTCACCAAAGGGAAGGCCGAGGTGCGCTCGCCTTCCGGTGTTAGCGGGTTGAACCAGTAAAAAGTGTCGCCGGAATATCCTTTGCGGCTTGGGTTGCGACCCTGCGAAAACATATAGTAGTTCCAACCAACCAGGCCATTGGCAACACTCGCTTTGTAGAAGAGTTCCATCTCGCGCGGATTGGTTACCACATGATATTCGCGCGATCCACTCTGAAACTCAGCGGCAAATAGTGGCTTGTTGCCCTGCATGGCCAACGTTATGTCATTAATAATGCGGTCGTCGTGCAGGTTGCGATAGGAACAAAATTCAGGAATGTGGTCGACACCAAAAATGATCTCACTTTTATCTTCATATAAATCTTCGTACATGGTGATATTGACCGGGAATTCATAGCCGTTTCCATAGATCCAACCTGGAAGATTGTGATAAAGAGGAACACTGACACCTCTTTCCCGGGCCATGTCGGTCAACATTCTGAGATAGTCGCCATAATACTTTCGCCAGAAATTGTGCCATTCAAAATCACGACCACGATCGCCCTTTGAAGCATAAGGAAGATTGCCATCCGGTGGAAGAACTACCTGATCGAAATCCTGATAATCGGTTCCCCATACACTATTTACTTCAGCAATACTTGAAAATTTATCTGTCAAGTATGAAATGAAACGGTCTTTCACCGCATTGCCGTAATCACCTTGTTTTGCCAACCAGGAGAATACGCCGATCTCATTACAAATTTGCATCATAATGATCGGGCCACCGACTGATATTTCGCGTTTACTGATGAAGGGCATGATTTTATCATACCAGAGAGCTACCTTTTCCAAATAATCATTATTGAACAGGCTGACACCATCGCTTTGTACAATTTCGCCTTTGCTGTTGCGCATCTTACACGCATCGCCATACTGATCCATAAACCAATCGGGGAGTCCGGCCCCACGGAACTCTGCCAGAATAAAGGGCCCCGGTTTTACAATGCAATTTAATCCATGAGCCTGACATCGTTCCAGCCAACCAGTGAGATCGCGTTCCGGGCAGGATGTGCCATCAAAATCGAAAATACCTTCTTCCGATTCGTGCCATGCCCACGGAACGTAGGTGCTGATAGTTGTTAAACCGGCTTCATTGGCCGCTTCTAAATGCTTATCCCACAGCTCGCGCTTAATCCTAAAATAATGAATCTCGCCCGAATTGAGAAACACCTTTTTGTCGTTCAGATAAAAACTATCTCCTTTTATTTTAAATGCCATATTGTGAGTTTGAAATTTGATTCTTGTTTTTTGGAGTTTAATAGGAGTGACTAATTTGCCTCTCCAATTAACCGTGCCTTATTTCTTATCTCAAGAGCTTCTTTTATTTCATAGCAACGATCCTCCGTCAAGGAGTAACGAAACGCGAAAATAATAGAGATGAGGCTTAGTAAAAGCGGTAGTCCAATCTCAACCACGCGCATCATGATAAGCGTATAAGGGGCCTGTTCTGTGAGTGGCACTATTCCTTCATCAATACTGTTGAGTTCTTTCGTGAAGGAATCCAAACCCAATGTTGCCTTACTACTTGTGAGTCGATTATTTATCTCTGTTATGTTTTTGATAAGCTTTACGTAATGCTCCTGGCTATTATCGTTTTCCAAAGATTGAGCTTCAAGATGGGATAAGAGCTTTGATGAATTAAACCGGGCCTTTTCAAGCGGTGTTCGCAAGGTTAATGGGATGGCTTCCCCTAAAATACTTTTTAGCTCGCTGGGTTGCCCATGAGTGTCTATCTTTTCTATCCGTGTTTGAAGTTGTTCCAGTTCAGCAATAGTGGTTGTCGTTTTTTCCACTAAACTTTCTATCAAATTTTCCTCCTCAATTTGAGCTGTTGTGGCAACCTGGTCTTGCTTCTCTTGATTCTTCAAGGATTCTAAGTTAAGATAGCTCAAAAATTCTTTTGATTCTTTGAGGGCTTCCATACTATATGTTTTGGTGTTTTTGAGCCAATCTGTATTGGTGCTGTCGATACTATCATAGCCTCCCCAATTATGGGCCATACTCAGCGTTTCTTTGATGCTTCCTTGCAAATCATCGACACTTGTCACTTGGGTTTCGTCAAATTGAGTAAATACGATCAATAACCCGGCAACTAAGCTGGCTAATGCGGTGCCCATTTTTATAAACCACCAGAAGATTGAGTAGTAGCTTCCTTCGGAGCGGTAACCTGTCTTTAAATCATCTTCATCGCATATATCGCCCACCATGGAAGATCCCAGCGTAAAGAAAAATAACATGCCGCTTGAAAGCAAAATAGTGGGAATGATAATGAGGTAGGGATACGTCGGGTTGTAACAGATGATTTTGGATAGTTGTGCCAAAACCATGAGGGAGATGGCAATAATAATGGTTTTTCGTTTTCCAAATCTCGAACTCAGCCAATTCAGCGGAAAAACAGCTACCAGCCCGGTGATGGCCCAGATGGTACCATTGATTCCAAGCAAGTAGACGGCTGCACTTTTATCGCCTCCAAAAATATAAAAGATGGGAATGTAGTACCCGAGCAAATTAACGAAATTAAAGCCCATGGCCAATGTGAAAATGATCATTACCAGCCGAAGAAATGTTTTGTTGCTGGCAGTATGTTTCATACTTTTCCAAAAGGGTGTTTTTTCTTGTTTTTTTGCCACTTTGAAACCCGGTTCGCGGACGGTAAAAAACCACCAGAAGGAAAGCGGGATCAATATGGCGGCAACCATCATGGAAACATAGCGCATACCATCGGCTTCGTTACCCCCGATGCCCTTAAAAATTTCCATGTTGGCGAGGGCAAAAAGCCAGGGTGTACTCATCGCGAAAAGATTACCAAGAAAACTTTTGGAACTGAACAGGCGGGTGCGTTCGTGGTAGTCGGAAGACATTTCCATACCTAAGGCACCGTGGGGGATCTCGAAAATAGTGCAAGCTGTGAAAAAGATGAGGAGCCAAAAAAGGATATAGAAAAGTTGAAACCATTGATAGCCGGCATCGCTGGGGAACCATGAATGTACCCATTCCCCATCGGGGATCCACCACATGAGTACAAAACTAAGCGCCACGGAAATTCCGCCAACGAGTAAGTAAGGGCGACGACGGCCCCAACGGGTGCGGGTGTTGTCGGAGATATGGCCGACAATAGGATCGGAAACAGCATCCCACAAACGGGGAATAATCAAAATTACACCCAACCAAAGAGCGCTTAATCCAAGGCTTATATTTCCGATTAAGCCCATAAGCTGTCCCGCTATGTTGAAGAGGGCAATGGGAATGATACCTCCAAAACCATAAGCAACTAATTGTTTAAAAGGAATCCGATCTTCCGCTTTGGTTTTGTGATGTACTTGCACCTCCTGATTTGCCATATTATAGATTTAAAAATTAATCACTTAATAATAAATTACTACTTCTGCCGGAAACTCTTTGACAGGAATATTCTTCTCATCAAAATCATGAACCTCAACTCCGTTCACACTTATTCTTTTCGGGAGCTTCGATCGGTTAAAGCTCTTTATCTTAATCCCGTTTTCAGGTAGCTTGATGTCTCCGTAAATTGAAAAAACATATTTTTCCCGGTCTTTTTTTATGGAATATGAAATCTCGCCATAATAAGTGGGTAGGTTTTCCACAGACATCCCGGACGGAGCATCAATCCAATCCTGATAAAGGGCAGAAGCCAAAACAAGCGATTGGTCGTACTCATTTTCGTACACAAACATGGAGCGGATGGCATTGATAAAATCGCTGCCACACCAGGTGTGCGGCATGTCGCCGATATAGCGGGGCGTGCGATAATCTTTCCAAACCACTTCGGCCCAATGGTTCCATCCCTGGGGGCGTTGGTCGTTTAGGAAAAACTCTATTAACTCGTGAGCTTTTTCGGGTTGATCTAATAGAATAAATGAACCGATTAAGCGATTTTCATAAGGAGTATAATTAATCCAGTCTTTTTTTCCGTCTCTCCTGTTTTTGAAAAATTCATAATACTTATCAAAAGTGTTATAGACCTGTGGTACAGGCAAGTTGATAAGTTCGTTGCATGGAGTCAGGGCAATTGTTGTTGAGGTCGCATCAAAATCGCCAAGCTCGGCACAACCGGGGAGATAGGAAATGTTTTTATTTTTCATCGCAAGTTCAAGCGAGTTGTACAGATTTTCCTTAAATGTATCGCGAACTTTTCTAATGCGTTCATACGATTCTTTTTCGCCAAGAATTTTTTGAACCTCGGCAGCGTCCTTCAAACCTTTCAAGGTAAAGAAATTGTCCCAGTACGAATGCATAGGTTTAGCGGAATAACCTTCGTGGCTGATTGATTCCGGCACCAGGCCATAGAAGACCCGCACGCTGTCGTTCCCATTTTTATACTGATCGGTTGATCGTTGGGCAATCTGCGATTCAATATAATCAACAGCTTTTAGTATATGCTCATTCTTTGATTGAAGGAAAACCGTATCATGCGTAAAGTTAAAATATTCGCGAATCAGGTAGATCAGTTCTCCCTGACTGTCGTTTTCGGGAACCGGATCAGGCCCTCTTGAATCAACTACACAGGGAACCTTTCCGTTTTCGTACTGGTAGCTTGTGTACCAATCGATAAAATCTTTTACTTCCACGGTGATGCCCGATTTAAGGAGAGCTGATGACGTGAGCGCGCCATCACGGATCCAGCTTCGCTCATACGATCTTGACCCGGGCTGGATTCCGGCCTTATCCCTGTTGATTAAGATATATACCAGATTTGATTTGTAGGTATTTACAATCCTGTCGGCTGATTCCGGCAAATCAAATTTAACATGCCCGACTTTCGCTTTCCAGAATTCGTTTGACTGGGTAAAATCATTGGCCACATTATAATTGCCAGGTGTAATGTCGGTTTTATTGCCGTAAAATGGAACTACAAGGTATAGCTCAGTAGTTTCACCAGGATTGAGGTGCAGGGAGTATTTAATTACGCCATTGGCCAGCCCATTTTGATCGACAGCTGATTTATTCAAAGGCATTTTTCCGCAACGAAGAAGATCTACTATATTCCCATCATCAAAAACACCTGCACCGAAGGCATCGTATTTTTTCTGAAAGAGCAAAACTTTATCATCAACAGATATGGAATAGTCTTCTTCTTCCCTGATGGATTGGATTTTTCCAACACCTCCTGTAAGATTTAGGAATTGGTAGTAGGGATTGACCTGAAAAGGCCGGATCAACAAACAAAACTCAAAATCGTTTGGCTTATCCGAGAGGTTTTTAAAAGTGTATCGAATATCAAGTTTCGAATTTTTATTGGCCTCTCCACTTGCTGTAACAGCGGTTTCAAATTTAAGATCATCGCAATGCCAGGTAACAGAGGGAACAAAATTAAAATCCCATTTATCTTCCGAACCGCCCAAGGATTGCCTCGCTTTCACATTGCTCCAGTTATAAAGGGAATCACCTGTTTTTATAATGGGTTCGATCGAAAACCGGGCCTTTTCCACTTCAACCATTCCATCTTCGTTTATCAGGGCTTCCTTTACATCGTTGTTAACACCGGTGATTGTCCAGTATGAAGCCTGTTCTGAAAAATACCGGGGGTAATTTCCTTCCGGTGAGTTTTTGGCTGCGTAAATCAGGAAGTCGTTCCGGGTCAACGAATTTTTAATATCCAGAAATTTAAGTTCGCGCACTGCAAAGCCTTTTTCTGAATTTGGCTTTAGAAGATTTATCTTCACGAATTTCGCCTCTGTTTCCGGTAAGCTGATAAAACTGACATCCCCCTGGTTTGTTTTAACAGCATAAACTGGTTCCCATTCCTCACCGTCCTCCGAAGTCAGAATTTCAAAACTTACGGCATGAAAATCCTTCAGCCAATTGATTTGAAAACCGCCAAATTCCCTGCGGGTTGTAAAATCAATCAATAGGTACTGATCTTTAATTCCCCTACTGTTCCAATAGGTAGCATTTGAATTATCAAGTATATAATCAGCATTATGTTCCTTTTCAAACGAAGCAACTTTTATTTTAGGTTGAGGATAGGACGTTGATTCAGGCTGAAGGGGTTCAAACTTCAGATCATCAATCCAAATTGTGCCTTTGCCACCCACGAACGATGCAATGGTAAATTCAATGCGGTCAACACGTTTTAAAGTCTGATCGTTTGTCGGGCCCCAGGCAAAATTGATATGTCTTTTTTTTATGTGGATTTTTTTCCAATCGCCGGGAAACGAATAATTGCGGTTGTTTACCCACCAGACATTATTTCCTGTGCTGTCGATAAATTTAATTTCGAAATTATTGGCGGGTGACTCGGCTTTGACAAAAAAGGTAAATTCGTAATTTTCGGGGAGGTCAATCGGGAAGAGTTTCTGAATTCCTCCATAGCCTGTACCTTTCGTGAAATCATAATCGAACCGAATCGCGTTGCCTGTTATTCCTTCTTCATTTGATAAATTGAGATTGACACCATCGGATTTTATCAGCGACCAGCCATCCTTGTTTTCACATTCATCAAGAGTCCTTATCTGGGCAGTAGCAATTGTGCATGTATAAAGCAAAACAACCAAAACTGCACATATCCTGATGAAAACATTTATCATAACTTATTTTTGTGTGAATCCGAGTTTGTCTAAGCCATTTTTTATCTCTTGATCGCTCATAAAAAGAGACCATAATAGTTGCGTTCGATAGTTTTCAATCATGGCTACAATAGGGCCTTGATCAATAGCTAAATAACCATCGGCAGTCCAGTTGAAATGCTCGGAAAAAGCATCATAAAAACCGTAAGGCCCCCACAATTTGTCGTGCAATGTATAGTAAAAATGTTCGAGTGCTTTTGTTGATTCTTCAGGGGTATAGGGAAAAGCTGAAAGTGCTGCCGTTGGCGTAATAACTCCCAAATCGTTGGTTGGACTATGGGCAGCATAGCCATTAATATCATCGCTGGCAGTGAGTCCCCAGCAATTTTCACTATAGCCTTTGTATCCTTTTGGGTTGGCCTTGCAATATTCATAATTGATAAGCGAGTGCGCCCTGTTTTGATCGAAGTAATTGGCATATTGATCTTCAAGCTCTCTGGGGTCTATGCCAATAAACGAATATTGAGATAAAAATAAAGGTCCCCCCATCGGCTCTCCCAAGGGCAAAATATGACCGTAGTAGGTGGCATTGTTTTTCATAGCCCCATTACGCGCCCAGCCATTGTCATACGTTTCTTTGTCGATGGTGTGCGTGGGAGAAGCTGCGGCTAACACATAAACAATTAAGGCCTCGTTCCAACCACCAATGGGCTGGTTAATTACAAATCCCTGATAGGCCGACCAATGCCAGGTAAGAGATTTTTTGCCTTGTGTGTACCAGTCCCATTCTACATTTTCCCAAATCGTTGTAATCCTATCCCGGAGATTTTTTTCCTCCTCATTATCGCCCGAAAAATATTGTCTGTTTATTAATAAACCCTGTATTAAAAATGCGGTTTCAACAATATCACCTCCATTATCCTGAGCACTAAAATTTTTAGTTTTCCCTGTATTATCATACCAATGCGCGAATGCACCATGATAGCTTGAAGCATTTTCCAAAAATGACATTATTTTGTTTAGTTGCTGAATGGCCTGGTCTCTTGATATCCAGCCCCTGTTCACAGCCACCGGGAAACAGGAGATGCCAAAACCGGTACCGCCTGATGTGAGCGTTTCCAGGTCTTGAGAACGTTCCCTGGCCCAACCACTGACCGGTTCGGCAAAATCCCAGAAATACCTGAAGGTTTTCTCCTGAACCAAATCCAATAACTCATCTGTAGAAAGGGTTGGTATTGGTGATTCCTCTAAAGGTCCGACAGATGCGGGAGCTGAGGTTTTATTGCCACTTCCACAACTACTTAGTATCATTAAAATGGCAAGCCAATATGTGTTTATTAAAGAAATTTTATTCATTTTCATAAACTATTATTTTCAGGGTGAAGATTTTATTAAGAATAGTTTTAATGGGTGAAACTCAGTTTTTGAAATCCTGTGCTTAGTTCGGGGCAAGTCATAAAAAGATCCCATAACAAACCTGTCCTGTAATTTTCTATCATCACCACCATAGGACCCTGATCGATGGCAATATAAGAATCGGCTATCCAACTTTCAGTAATGTTATAGGCATCATAAAATCCATAGTCACCCCATAATTTATCGCCCAGTTTGTAATAAAAAAATCGAATTGCTTCCATGGATTGAACGGGTGTGTACGGAAGCGATGATACTGCAGCGGTTGGCGTGATTACCCCAAGGTCGTTGGTTGGCGAATGTGCCGAATAACCATTCTGATTGTCGCTGGCAGTAAGCCCCCAGGCTTCGGAACTATAGCCTACCCAAGATTTGGGATTGGCTTCGCAGTAGGCCTGATTAATTAAACTATGGTTAGTATTTTGAGTCCAATAATTGGCGTAATTGTCCGAGAGATTTCTTGGATCCAGCCCTAAGAATGAATAATGAGCGAAGAACAAGGGCCCGCCATAACTATATCCCAAAGGGAGTTCAATCCCAAAGTACGAATTACCATTCGCCATTTGCCCGTTGTTTGCCCACCCTGAATGATAAACGGCAGCTGTTATGGGATAGGTAGGTGATGAGGCGGCAAGGATATACGCAATCAAACCTTCGTTATATCCCCTGATTTGCATGTTCATGGCCCATTCATAATTGGGCGACCAATGCCAGTAAAGCACATTTTGTCCGCCTCTGGTGTACCAGGTCCATTCTACTTCTTCCCATAATTCATTGATCAGGGTGATGATTTCCCCTTCCTGAATATCCATCGGATTCAAGTATTGCCGCACCGTTAATAATCCCTGTATCAGGAAGGCTGTTTCGATCAAATCGCCCCCATTATCCTGCGTGCCGAATGGAATGGCCTGGCCGGTACTTCCATTTATCCAATGCGACCATGCACCATGAAACCGATCTGCCTGATCTAAAAAATTCACGATGGTCTCCAATCTATCTACTCCTTCCGATCGGGTAATAAATCCTCTTTCAATAGCCACCGGGATTCCCATTATACAAAATCCGGTTCCCCCACTTGTCACAATGTCGCCCGAAGTATTTCTTTCTCTGGCCATTCCGCTAACCGGATGACCAAAGTCCCAGAAGTATTTAAAAGTTTGATGCTGAACAAGGGTTAAAAGATCATCATCAGAAATGACAGGGAATTTTGGAGTTGAATCTAATTCGGTATAAAAATGTACAGAAAAACCATCGAAAACAGAACCATCCACTGCCACAATGCCAGTTGATAAATCAAGAAGGAATCTTTGGTAATGGTCAAGCTGCGAGGTAGTGGTGATGAGTACAGTTTGATCATCATTTTCAAAAGAAAATGCCAAGGGAATATTTGCCCCCGGATAGGCCAATCTTACTGTGCTTGCATTGATGGTTTCTTTATTTAATGCCTGATTGAAGGTGATTTTGAAAGATGGCATCAAGCTAACATCAGTTATTCTTTCTGCATCGAGAAGATTAATTTCCTGAGAAACCGCGCTAAGCAATGAAAGAGTGCTTTGCATGGTCGTAAACAATACGTCCATTCCTTCGAATATCTCTTGCTGAGCACCTTTTATTTCATCGGTAAATACAAAAAAATAATTCTTTAGCGGAGCGATTTGTTGAAGTGGCAACATTTCCAGGGTTTTTCCATCCTCTGACACGGTGAAAGAAAATTTCACCAAATTGTTTTGATCATCCCTCAGATAAATTTTGTCGGCTATCTGAATCGTGTCGATAGCTTTGTCGAAAACTGCAACAAAGGGTTCGTTGAAGGGGATATTAATATTGCTGATCGTAAAACCAATATTCACATCGCCAGCCTGCAACGATACGAGGGAGACTGTTCCATGTTCAACAGTTTCTTCTTTTTTACAGGATGACATGAGCACGGCGGCAGTGACAAATAGAATAATTAATATGTACTTCATCTAATAGGTTTTTTAATTTTGTATTAATTCTGAAATGAGGATAAGATTCTGTATTAGTATTGAGATATGAGTATCAAGTATCAAGACTAAAATCGCAAGCGGGATGAACATTTAGACCCCGAATATTCAGGGGTAGAAGTTTTCCATTAAGCGCTTAAGTAATACAGTCGAATTAACTTACCCAAATCGACTAGGGACTTTTCCTCATTAACTTCCTTAGCATCTTGGAGATGCTTAGGAAGTCGGTCAAAAAAAGAAAAGACACTCAAAAACATTTTCAAATGTCTTTTCTTCAATATATCATCTTGATACCAGTATTCGCTTATTTTTCAGAATTATAAAGAGCTTGTACTTCCGATTCGGTTAATGCTTTTTCGAATAAGCGGAAATCATCCATCGCACCTTTGAATGTATTTTCGGCTCCACTATAAACTGACCATCCGGTTGCCGTATTGGCCCTGCTACAGAAATAGCCTAAAGTGAGCACAGGATCAATGCCTGTTACAGGATCACCTGTGGCGTCCATTTTATCAGCAATGGCCAAATCGGTAAGTCCCCATTCAGGAGAATCTAAATTCAAATCAACCTGCATCAATTTAATTCCATCAATATAAATGGTTTTAAGGCTGGTCGTTGCGTCATATGTCATAACAAGGTGCGACCATTTGTCTGCCACTAAATCGGAAATACTTCCAGTATAATCATAAACAGTTTGTCCACCAACTAAACCGTCGCCATTTGGATCGGTCCAAGCTGTTCCAAAATAATGGCTGCTTGAATCGGGGCTTACCTTGTGCGAAGTTGCCAATTTCATCCAGGCAACAGCGTCGCCACCTAATTCCATGAAGTATCCTCTTTCGGTAGCTAAACCAAATAATATCCGGGAATTTGTAAAATCGGCACTGCTCGCCTTAAACCAGGTACTTATGGTCATGCTTGGAGTGATCAGTTTATCGCCCGAAAGCTCAACAATGTCGCCATTTCCGGGAGCTGTACTTCCATTGAAACTGGCGGCGCCATCGGCTTTTCCAAACCGGTCGGTTGTATAAGTCACCTGCTCAAAGCCGGCTGTATTAAAGCCTACTAAGTCGGTAATACTTCCATCAAATTGCAAATACAAGGTTTGGAAGTCTTTTTGGGGAGGGGTATCAATTCCTATCCCTATACTTATAAAAGTAACCGTTAAGCTAGAAAATGCAGCACCCTGAATGGATTCTAAGGTAGATGCAATAGTCAAGTTGTAAGAAGCTCCGGTTAGTAAACCACCCGTAACCGTAATGGTCAGTGTATTACCACTAACAGAAGTTGTAAAGGGAACATCTGTTGTACCTCTGGTCAATGTAATGGAATTGGCTACTGTAGATTCATCTATATCGTTTGCAAATACTGCAATTATAGGTTGATCTACAGGAACATTGGTTGCTGATGTAGCTCCATCTAATTCCAGATTGCCACTTTTTAAGCTTTCCAAAGTAAATTCTACTATTGGATCATCATCTTCTTTACACCCATTAAAAAAAACAAGGCCAAAGGTCAAGCTTAACAAAATTAAACTGCTAATAATCTTTTTCATCTTTTTGGTTTTAAGTATTAATAATATAAAGTTAACTAATTTTTGTTTTACAATTTAGTGCTTGCACGAAAACTCCACTTTTTACCAGTTTGGGTTTTTCTGTAATTT
Organism: Bacteroidales bacterium; assembly: GCA_021740905.1. GTDB lineage: Bacteria > Bacteroidota > Bacteroidia > Bacteroidales > M50B96 > JAIOYV01. Next base: position 59,090 of record JAIOYV010000016.1, on the reverse strand, counting down.
CCCACCTGAAATATCAATCTCATTTTGCGGAATAGGAAATAATTCATGTTTCCCTTTCACAAAACCCAAAGGACCTAAAACAGCTTCTGCACGATTTTGACGGACCAGGTCGAAATATCTCGAACCTTCCATGGCCAATTCCGATCGTCTTTCTTTCCAGATCAGTTCCCGTAGAGTATTGACATCGGTACTTGCAATTGGACTTAGTCCGCTTCGTGTTCTCACTTCATTTAGGTATACTAAGGCTTCCGCAGGATTTCCATTTTCATTGAGAGCCTCTGCAGCAAAGAGCAACACCTCGGCATATCTAATCAGTCGCACATTGTAACCCCATTCTTCAACCGTAGTGATACCCGGAGTCCAAACCTTTTGATTATAGGTCTCCATTTCCTTAATCACAGTTTCAGTGTCATCAGTATACGTAACATCGGGTGTGTTTACATCCCCTTCTATTAAAACGCCATCGATAGTCTCACCTAGGAAAATTACGGTTGCGTCTTTACGGAGATCGCCGGCTTCGAAGCTGTTGATTAAATCGACCGAGGGCCTGTTAAAGCCCCAGCCTTTGTTAGGGGATCCCCTGACTCCCTGCGTATTTGCATATTGATTCCCCCCGTTGGTAAAGTTTTCTTCGGGGAATGCACCAATTTCGAATATTGATTCTACCCCAAACTGACCTTCAAGTGAAAAGGCATCTGAAAAATCTGGTTCAAGGCTGTATTCGTTTGAATTGATCACATCCAGTGCATACGTTGCGGTCTTTTCGAAATCGCCACGATAAAGATAAACTTTTGCCATGGTTGCCCTTGCAGCCCCTTTTGTTGCCCTACCCAGATCATCAGATGGATATTCACTTTTTTCCGGTAGATTGTCGATGGCCGATTGAAGATCGGTGATGATCACTTCATTATAAATTTGCTCTTTGGAAGTTCGATCCAAATCTGCAGGTGGATTCGTTATGAGCACCAAGGGTACATCGCCAAACGCCACAACCAAATTGAAATAACAATACGCCCTGATAAATTTTGCCTCTGATACTAAGCGAAGTTTCAAGGCTTCGTCCATATTTATTTCGGGTACTTTTTCAATTACAATATTCGTTCGTCTGATTGTTTTGTACAGTGCAGAATACCATCGGCTTATATCGCCATTACTCGGCGTAAACTGGAATGTTTCAAACAAATTAAGGAAAGCTCCATCGCCCGGGTTGCTGCCTTTGTTGGCATCGTCCGACAAAATATCCAGGATTGGATAGCCGCCTGTGTAGAAATTCCACTCCCTGGCTGAGTTGTAAATAGCGTTTGTCGCCAATACTGCATCATTTTCAGTTTTTAGAAATACAGCTTCGGTTAAAATTCCCTGGGGTTTTATTTCAAGAAAATCCTTTTTGCAGGAATTGAACATAAAAACACCGCTTATGACTACTAATAAACAAATAGTTAAACTGACTTTATTGTATATTTTTTTCATGACGATTTTCTTAAAAAGTTAAATTAATTCCACAAAAAATAACAGATGATACGGGATAGGTTCCAGAATCAATCCCCGAAGAAATTACATCAGCGCCCCCAATCTCGGGAGAATAGCCTGAGAATTTCGTGGATGTGAATATATTCGATCCCCTTACGTAAATATCGACTTTTGAAAAGCCGATACGGGCAAGGTGTTTTTCAGTGAATACATAGCCAATGGTTACATTCCTAAGTCTTAGGAAGGATCCATTTTCAATAAAATATTCCGATGGTTCGTAATTAACCCCACTTGCTGTCGCACGAGGTTCTGTATTTGAGGTTCCATCACCATGCCATCGGTCTTTTACCCGCGACTCAAAGTTGTATAAATCGGGGCGGACAGCGTTTTTTCCGTTGTAAAGCTCGTTTCCAATTTGGCCATAAAAGTCGAATGAAGAGTACAGGTTTTTATACGATAGGTTGGCGCTGAACCCGTAAATTAAATCGGGAATTGGCGATCCAATATAAGTCCTGTCCTGAGCATCGATTATTCCATCGCCGTTTAAATCGGCAAATTTCAAATCGCCAGGTTGCTCACCTGAAACAATTGCGCTTGAGTTTACTTCCTCTTGATTTTGCAGGATCCCCAACACTTTATATCCATAAAATGAACCAATTGGTTGGCCGACTTCAGTGCGTGTTACAGACTGTCCATTTCCTAAGTCGCCACCCGGTATAAATGAATCTCCTTCGGTATTGGCACCAAGGCTTAACACTTCGTTTTTAATAAATGAACCGTTTGCATTTAGATGTAAGGTTAAATTTTTGCTTAATTCATGTTTCGAGCCCAAAGCCAATTCAATACCGGTATTTAAAACAGTTGCAGCATTGGTAGTTACCTTTACAAATGCGCCATTGCCAAAATATCCCGGCGTTGTAATCCCAACTAAAATGTCATCCGTTTCGCGGTGAAAATAATCCATCTCAAAGGTGTATTTTCCTTCAAAGAAACCTAATTCGAGACCCAAATCGGATTGGGTTGTGCTTTCCCATTGAATGAATGGATTGGCTGTATTGCCCAATGTGGCACCAGCATAGAGGATTTCATTGACTCCAAAAATTACGTTTTGTTGATTGGCCACCAAAGAAAATCTTTCGTTTTGAGGGATTTTTTCATTTCCAATCACACCCCAGCTGCCTCTTATTTTCATCGTACTAATCGTTTTCCTGGCAGGAAAAAAGTCTTCTTTCGCAATGTTCCATCCCAAAGCTACAGAAGGAAAATATCCCCAGCGATTATCTTCACTGAACTTGGAGGAGCCATCTCGACGCATCGAAAATGTAAGGAGATATTTATTCCGGAAAGTATAATTTGTCCGGAAAAGGTAGGACATCATCGAAGATACACTCCCTGAGTTAAATGCCTTTTGGGTACTGGTTTCGCCGGCATCGAGATACCAAAGTGATTCATCCTCACCGATGAGGTTCTCCACACTTCCGCCAGTATTCTCCCATTTCACCTTTTGCATGGTATAACCTCCAAGTATATTCAATCGGTGATCCCCTTTTGTAAAATCATAAGTTAAAAGATTTTCCCATAACCAGGTAAAAGAATTACTTGAAGAAACATTTAAGTCGTTTGTCACATTTTGTTGTAGCGGAGAAACGTAAAAAACAGGGGTGAAACCTTTCGTTTGATTGTTACTTTCGTCGAATCCGATGCTTGACTTAAACCGTAAATCTTTCAGGATATCCACTTCACCAAAGAAAGATCCTACGCCACGGATCCGTTTATTAAAACCGTTTGTATATTCGATAGATGCAAGGGGGTTTCCCGCGCCCAACACTTCGCTAAAGCTGCCATCTTCGTTAAAAGGCACCGATGTTGGCCATGCTCTGTTGGCTTGCGTAACCACATTGGCACCACTCACTTGTTCATCGGGTGAAATGGTTAAATTACTTCCAATCCGTACTTTATCCGACAAAAAATAATTTTGATTCATTTTGATAGATAGCCTCTCGTAACTCGATTTCGAAATAATTCCTTCTTGGTTGATATAACTCAAGCCAAAATAGTATTGATATTTATCTTTGGTTGAACCGGACAAAGAAATCTGAGCTTTGTGAATAGGCGAAAAATCCTGAAATATCTGAGACTGCCAATCGGTGTTTTTCACTTTCGACAGATTATTAAAAGTTCCGGGGTTAATCTCATTCACAACAGCTGCAAACTCAGGGCCTGTAAGGTAATCAATTTTGTGAGGCAGGTATTGCGATCCATAGCTATAGGAGAAATCAATCCTTTGACCTTCGCCCATAACCCCTAATTTTGTGGTAATAATAATTACGCCATTGGCTCCCCTCGAACCATAAATGGCAGTGGCAGAGGCATCTTTTAGTACTTCCACCGTTTTAATGTCCTCAGAGCTTAAAAAACTGATGTCGTCTAAAATAACACCATCCACCACGTAAATTGGCGACGAATTGTTTAAGGTACCAACTCCTCTGAGACGTATCACCGGTGCCGTACCCGGCACCCCCGACACAGCGCTCACCTGCATACCGGGAACCTTTCCCGTTAGGGCTTCTTGTACCGATGAGCCTGCCACCTTCCCAATATCTTTTCCCTTTACAGAAGTAACCGAACCGGTAAGGTCGCTTTTGCGTTGGATACCATATCCAATAACAACTATTTGCTCTATGGTTTGGGATGACTCTTGTAAAACGATATTTATCGTTTCTTTACCCTTCACCGAAACTTCTTGTGAATTATACCCAATAAAAGAGAATATCAGAATGGCATCCTCACCGTCAACTTCAATGCTATAATTTCCATATATATCACTGGTTGTACCGAATGATGTTCCACTTATTATAATATTGACCCCGGGCAGGGTTTCTCCTGTTTCTGTTGAAACAGTCCCTTTCACTGTTTTTTTCTGTGGAGGTTTGGATTGATCACCCTCATTATTTATTTCCAGGGTCGACAACACAATTTGTTTCTCTTTGATCACATAATTGATCTTTGTCCCCCGAAGGATTGAATCCAGGACATCCCTTATTTGATCGCTCTCAATTTGGATGTCAATTTTTTGATTTACATCAATTTTTACATCATTATACAGAAAGGTAAAATCAACCTGTTTCTCAATTTCCCTTAGGACTTCTTTTAAGGATGTTTCTTTGAACGAAAGTTTAATTTTTCCATCCTGTGCCTGACTAAAAAGAGTCATCTGGCTGATAATCAAAAATAAAATAAGTAGTTTTAGACGCATATCAATTTGTATTACTTATGTAAACATTCTCTTTATCGATCCTATACTCAAAAGGGGTGGTTAATTTAAGCATTTCAAGAATCTCTCTCAGGCTCTCCGTTTTTACGGTCATGGTGTAATTCTCAATAGATTGCATCCGGGGTTCAAGGTGGATATCCACATCATACCATCTTTCCATTTTTTTGATAACATCGAGAAAAGGAGCATTATCGAATTTTAATTGATTGTCTTTCCAGATAGTGTACAATTCAGTGTTGGTATTTTCAACATTGATTGTTTTATTTTTTCTGGAATAGGTCAGTTGTTGAGAGGGATCCAAAATAGCGGTTTCTTCATTGTGTGTATAGTCAAATCCCAATTTGCCGGAAACTAAGGTGAGCTGAATAAATTCATCGTCTTTATAATTGCTGATATTAAAAACAGTACCATACACTACCACTTCAGTTTCGCCACAAACAATTGTAAATAGGTTGGATTCATCTTTTGCGACTTCAAAATAGCCTTCCCCTTCAAGATAAACCTTACGGTGCCTAAGATCAAAGGTGCTACTATATCTTAACGCACTTCCCGAATTGAGCCATACTTTTGTTCCATCTGCCAATGTTAAGGTAGCCTTTTCACCCTTGGGAGCACTTACTTCAAATAGGGCTATGTTATGAAACACGCCTTGAGTTTGTAAGAAATAGTACATGCCTGGTAAGCTCATGAACAGGATTATGGCTACCGCCGCCACCCAATAATAAAACCTTCTTCGCGTCATGGTGAGCGTTTTGGCAGGTTTGCTTTGTCCGCCATTTCTAATTCGATTTACCATTTTGAGCCAGGCCTTATCTGCATCAAAATGGTTATGTTGCTTTGAGTACCATAATTGGCTTATTTGGTCAAAATGCTTTTTATTGTCTATGGATGCTATCAACCAATCATTCAATTGTTTGATCTCCTCATCTGAAATCTCTTTTCGAAAAAATTTCACGCAGAGTTCTGAATATAATTCTTGTTTCTTCATTTGTTATCTATAATACAGTTAATAACAGGTTTACCCTTACAGGCATTTGGAAAACTACTCGGATTTTATTGATTCAGGAGTATGATGGCTATGATGAAGGTGATATACTCTTTTAGCTCGTTGCGAAGGACGACAAGAGCACGGGATATTTGAGTTTCGACAGTTTTAATAGAAATATTCAGTTTTTCGGCTATCTCTTTATATTTTAAACTTTCATTACGGCTCAATTCAAAAACATTACGGCAAGCCTCGGGCAGTTTTTCCACGATAACCCGTTGAATCTTTTCTTCTAATTCTTGCCCAAAAACTTGTTCGTATAATGAGAAATCATTAGAATTAAAATTCGCATTCAGGATTACTTCTGCATATTTTTTCTCAATAAGTTGGTGATCCAGAATGTTCAGGCCTTGATTTTGAACAGCCCTAATCAAATAAGAAGCTATGTTTTGTTTGGAATCGAGATTCGAGGGATTCCTCCATAATTTGTAAAAAACCTCTTGTACAATATCTTCGGCCATCTCTTGATCATGAATAAACCGGGTGGCAAAATGACATAACATGGAATAGTATCTTCTGAAAAGCAATTCGAATGCTTGTTCATCTTTTATGACTAATCGCTGGATAAGGTCCTTGTCCAAGTTTATTAAGTAATAATGTTTCTACAAATATACATATATCTTAAATGGGTGTTGGACAAATTTTCCATTTCAACATCAGATGATAGTTTCTTCATCGAATTGATCGAATTTCACCTGCCAAAGGCAAGTAATAACTCCCCGCAAAGATGACAGGGCAAGCTGTGGCTAAAAATGACTTTTAGGGGTGGACAAAAAAAATAGAAAAGCAATAGATTGAAATCAAAAATAAAAAATGCGAACAAAATATTTTGCCCGCATTTTTACTTATGAAAAAGAAACCCTATTTATTATTATGGAAATTAATTCTTTATTAATTTTCGTGAAGTACGTTTGTTATTCCTATCAACTAAAGATATAATATATAGGCCTTGGCTTAATGCAGAAACTTCCACAGAAACATTTCCTGTATTTAGGTTTTTAGCACTGAGGACTTGCTGACCCGTAATATCATAAATTATTAATGCCTGAAAGTCCGTATTATTCAATTCGAAGGAATTAGTACATGGATTTGGGTAAAGGGTGAAGTTTGTTGAGAAAACCTCATTTACCCCAAGTGAAATGGGAGTAGGATCATCACTGACCATCATGTCATCAAAATAGATATCTATATCATCAGCCAAAGTCAAAGGGTCTTCAAAATCAGGCATGAACGCAACAACAGGATAGGCACCATCCATAGTAGTAAAATCGAATACAATATCTTCCCACATATTTATTCCTGATTGTGTATTCATGCTTGCCGTTTCAAGTGTTCCGGATGGGCCACCCTCTAATTTGAATTTTAATGGACTTATCCTGGTTTTCCATACTTTCACATGGACATATTTATTGGTTGTGACATCCACATTTGGGAGTACATTTGCCCAAAATCCACCCCAGGGCATACCACCGTTCACGGTGCCCCTTCTTACAAACTTCATCACTTTAGCACTGGTGTTAATGCCTGAAATATCAGGATTATCAACCACCATAAAGGTTTCGTTTACCGGATGCTGGGTATCATCATCCCAGGCACCGCAACCCATTACATGGAAAGTAAATGGCCCGTTTGTTCCATCTTCAAAATCGGCAATAACATTGCTTAATATGATGGGAGTAGAATCATTACTAACCAGAATCTCATCAAAATAGATACTTGTATCAGGACCTAAGGTCAGGGGGTCTTCAAAATCAGGCATGAACGCAACAACAGGATAGGCACCGTCCATAGTTGTAAAATCGAATACAATATCTTCCCACATACCCTCTACGGTTTGTGGATACATGCTACCGGTTTCAAGTGTTCCAGAAGGGCCACCTTCTAATTTGAATTTTAGTGGACTAATTCTGGGTTTCCATACTTTCACATGGACGTACTTGTTGGTTGTTACATCTATATTTGGGACTATATTTGCCCAAAACCCACCCCAGGGCATACCCCCATTCACAGTGCCCCTTCTTACAAACTTCATCACCTTGGCACTGGTGTTTATACCCGAAATATCAGGATTATCAACTACCATAAATGTTTCGGCAACAGGATGCTGGGTGTCATCATCCCAGGCACCGCTGCCCATCACATGGAGGGTTAATGGCCCGTTTGTTCCGTCCTCAAAATCAGCTACCATTTGCGCTTGTAAAAATGGCGCACATAAGAATGCTGATACAACTAAAAGTAAAATTTTTTTCATCGTCTCTTGTTTTTAATAGATTATTAATAATTAAAATATACACTGAAAAATATTTGCTCCTTTACTATACATAGAATAACATCGGTACTTTACTATTTTAAGTACAGTTCATAATCCATTTACCCTGATGTCAGGTTGAAAAAAAGCAAACACGTTTTTGGAGAATGGGGGATGCTCTGTGGGGGATCTTCTTGAAAATAAGATTTTCAGAAAAACATTTTTCTCTAAAACCAATAATAAATCACTCCATCTTTTGCAGCTTTTCTTTGGCTGATGTGGTCAATTATTGAATATCGCAAATCGTTGGGAGGAGAGTAGGCAATTCTGGTTTTTCTTTTTTCATAGTGCAAATATCCCATCTCTCATTGCAAAACTCAATTTTAAATCCGTAAATTAGGATTGTAAATTTGCTTTATTAAAAAATTGAAGATAATTATAAATTATAAGGCCACATGAGTAAGGAATCGAGCATTATTAAAAGAATAGTCGGGGTACTTCCCAAAAGCGGATTCATGCAAAACGAATTCTTCCAGTCCGATTCGGAGATCATTGATTTTCACAATCGTAAAGTGTTGTTCTCGATGGACGATTTCACTCGGGAAGATTTCTTTCGGGATGATGACCCAAAGGAATTGGGAAGAAACGTAGCCATTGCCACAATAAGCGATATCCTTGCCAGCGGTGGTCAGCCCCTTTTCTTTGCGCACAGTATGTCTTTCAATTATGATAAATGGGACACCCAATATGTCGAAGCCTTTAGTGAAGGTATTTCAAAAGTGCTGCGAGAAGTGGGTGCTGGATTTATTGGGGGCGATCTGGGTCGGTCCGATTCCTGGAAATACACGGGTGTGGCTATTGGCGAATCTGAAAAGCCCATTACCAGAATAGGGGCGAAGGAAGGCGATCTTATTTTTATGACGGGAGAGGTTGGGGCAGGGAATATGGAAGCCACGATGATCTTGTTTTTGAATGATAATGCTCTGATTAGTAGTATTAATCTCCCCAGACTAAAGTTGAATCTAAGACTGAAAGAATCTCAACTCATTCAAAAGTATGCTACTTCCTGCATCGATACCAGCGATGGTGTGCTGGGTGCCCTTAATACCATATCGGAATTGAACAATACAGGTTTCCTTGTCAATAATGTACCCTACACTCCTGCGGGCATTGAGTTGTCGAAATTGACAGGTAAGCCTGCATGTATTTTATTGATAGGTGAATGTGGTGAATATGAATTGCTTTTTACAATCAAGGAGAATGAAAAACAGGCATTTCTTCTTGATGCAAAAAAGCATGAATTGCAATTTACCCAAATTGGGGAAGTAAAAAGTAAGGACTCCAAAATTTTGCAAACCGAAGATGAGTGCATTGACTTTTCAAATTTCAATATCAGTGCACGGGATTATAATGACATGAAGTATTATTTAACGGAACTTTTCAGATATGTTGAAATCAACAGGAAATAAAAGGAGGGTAGTCATTACCGGCATTGGGCCTGTTAGCGCAAACGGAATTGGAAAGGATGAATTCTGGGAAAATATCCTTTCAGGAAAATCTGTGGCTGAAAGGATTCCTGATAAGTTTCGGAAATACCACGACTATAAAACGGATTATTATGTGCCTCTTCCCGAAATCAACCTCGATGATTTTGCTTTCATTAAGAAATATGCCCGAACCCTTGAATCTACTTCTATTTTGGCTTTGACGGGAACTGAATTGGCCTTGATGGATGCCGGGTTTAAAACAGGTCTGGATGAACCACTGAATCCTGAAAACTTCGAAAATTCGGGAATCCTATTGGGAAATGGAATCAGTAGCCTCGCCTCAGGGTTTAGTTTTTATAGCTTTCATACCTACAAGCAATTTCTAATCGACCTGCCTCCCGATTATCCACAACCCAAGTTTAACCGAATGGTAATTCCAGCAACCATGCCCGATTCTGCCTCATCATGGGTTTCTATTTTGTTTGGGATCAAGGCCTTTAATTACACCCTGAATGCCAGTTGCGCATCGGGAACGTATGCCATTGGCGAGGCCTTTCGCAAAATAAAGGATGGTTATGCCGACACTATGATTACAGGTGGAATTGAAGGATTGAACGATGAAAGTGGTGCTATTTTGCGTGGCTTCGATTCACTGGGGACATTGACCAAATCTGTTGATGGTAGGCCCATGCCATTTTCACGAGACCGGAGCGGTTTTTTATTTGCCGAAGGGGGAGGCTGCATTTTGATCCTGGAAGAATTGGAAAAGGCCCAAAAGCGGGGAACGAATATTTATGCTGAGATTGTAGATTACCAATCGAATAGCGATGCCCATAATATTGTGCAGGTTCAGGAATCGGGAGAGCAAATTACCAAACTATTAAAACAGATAGTTGGCAATCATAAGATTGATTATTTAAACACCCACGGAACAGCCACTGAACTGAATGATAAGGTAGAGCAAAAGGTAATCCTGGAAATTTTCGGTGAGAAAGCTAATCAACCTCTTATTAATTCAACCAAAAGCATAATGGGACATACGATTGGAGCCAGTGGTGCTTTTGAAGTGGCGGTGACTGCGCTTTCGTTAAGTGATTCAAAAATTCATGCCAATATTGCTGAAAATACTTTCGAAGATTTGAACCTGGCCTCTGAAACCATGAACATGAAAATCAATTGTGCTTTAAAAACTTCTTACGGTTTTGGTGGCCACAATGCAGCAATGATAATAAAGAAATTTGAAGCCTAAATGACTGAGAAGAAACACATAGAAAAAGTAATGATTACAGGAGCTTCCGGCTTTATCGGAGGACATGTGGCTGAGTGTTTCTGTAAAAACGGAATCGAGGTTTCGTGTCTGGTCAGGGAAAGTAGCTCTTTGACCTATATCGAAATGCTTCCTGTAAAATTCATCAATGGAAGCATTTCTTATCTTCCATTCTTAGAAAATGTTTTCAGGGGAATGGATTCTGTTATTCACCTTGCCGGGAAGGTTTCGGATTGGGGCGACTACGAGGATTTTTATGAAACCAATGTGGTTGGAACTTTGAATGTCCTGAAAGCCTGCCAAGCAAACCACATTCAGAATGTATTAATCACAGGTTCCATTTCAAGTTATGGAGAGGAAAACTCAATCGAAGTAAAATCCGAAGATTCGCCTTACAACTCGCATTACCAATATTTTCTCGATTCGATTTTTCCTTGTAAGATGAATTATTATCGGGACACGAAAGCTTTGGCCACAATGGAAGCGATTCAGTTTGCAAATGCAAACCATATCAATTTGACAGTAATCGAACCTGTGTGGGTTTATGGCGAGAACGAGTTCAATACCGGATTTTTTGAATACTTAAAATCGGCCAAAGCCGGGACTCCTTTTTTATTGGGCAGTAAGAAAAACAAGTTTCATGTGGTGTATGCAGGGGATCTGGCAAGGGCATATTTCCTGGCCTTCTCAAGGAAATTGCAAGGGATCAACAGGATCATAATTGGCAATGCAGAGGTTGGTAAGATGGAGCATATCTTTTCCACTTTTTGTAAAAGTGCGAAAGTGAAAAAGCCAAACAATCTACCTAAGACAATTGCCTATCCCATTGGGTTCTTATTGGAGCTATTTTACACAGTATTTAAGATGAAACATCCTCCCTTGCTGACCCGTGGGCGGGTAAATATGTTCTACGATAGTATTGAATATTCAACAGATAAAGCTAAAAAATTACTGAACTTTACCAATGAGCTTTGTCTGGAAGAAGGCATTGAGAGGACTGTAAACTGGTATAAATCGAACGACTTAATATAAAACCCATGCTTAAAATTAAAAACTATACGGGCTATTCGAAAGTGCTTCTTAATCTAAAGATCAAGTTAGTTACGTTTGTCTATTTCCTCGGCCAGTTACTAAAAGGCAAGTTCAAACCAAAGTACTTTTTCCGGGTCCTGCGAAGGCTGTTGTTCTTCCTCTCCTACATGAAACAAAACAAGTATGTCAAGATTGGAAATAGGTTGAAGATTCAATTGTACTTGCCCGGATTTCCATCGAAAGCCTATTTTCATGGCTGCAACAAGGTGACTGTGTTTGATGAGAAAATGCCAAGCATATCAGCCTTAATTTCATTGACTTCGGCGTGCAGGTACAAGTGTCCTCATTGCTATCAAAAACACGACAAAGGAAAGGATGTAGATATTGATGTACTGGTAGCTACAGTTAAAAAAATTCAGAACAATGGAACCGCTTTTTTCAATATCGAAGGTGGTGAACCTTTCCTGGTATTTGATCGCCTAAAGCGGGTTTGTGATGCCATCGACGAAAGATCGGAGATACTGATCAACTCGACCGGTGATGGGATGACTTTTGAAAACCTGTCGGAACTGCGAAAGAATAAGAACATTATCGGGGTTATGTTTTCATTGCACACCGACAAGCCCGAATTGGCAAATAAATTTATGGGCGTGGACTATGCCTGGGAGAATCTTGTGAAGGGAGTTGAGCTTTGCCACAAAGTTGGCCTGGCAGTAACCTTCAATACGTGTTTGTTGAAAGATGCTTTTTACGATGGGACTTTTGAAAGGCTAATGGTTGTGGCCAAAGATTTCAACGGTTCAATCCTTCAATTGATAAAACCAAAACCTGCCGGAGGATGGCTCGATTCGGGTTTGGAGGATTTTACAGAAACCGATGTGGCCCATGTTTCCAAACTCGTGCACCGATATAACATGGAGAGAGAATACCGCGATTATCCTTTCATCTCACCCATGATTTTGGAGGAATCGTCGCAGTACTTTGGCTGCACAGCGGGTGGCACCGACCGCTTTTACATCAACGCAAAAGGCGATTTGCAGGCATGTGAGTTTCTCAATTTATCATTTGGAAACATCCAAACCGATGATTTTGACGAGATCTATGGTAAAATGAGAAAAGTATTTGAAAAGCCTTGTCAATCCTGGCTTTGCGAAAAATACTCATGTCAGGTGCATACATTAAAAAAAGAGAATGAGCTGAAAAGTTTGCCTCTGTCTACTGAGCTATCGAGAGAAGTATACGAAAGTTGGGATAGAGAAAGTGTAACCGATTTTTATCAAAAACTGGAGGATTTGTAATGGTTAAACAAGTTGCAGAATCGTTGAGCAAGAACGCCACATTTATATTTTTGAGGGCATACATAAAATCAATGCGGCTCTATTATTCCTTTATCACTGGAATTGCAGGCTGGATAGGTGTATCGTATTATCAGTTTGTGGCCACAGCCGAAGGGGCAAGGGGAACTTCTGATTTGGTCAGATCGATTGAAGTTCCAACCCCGGCGGAAAAGAAGCTGGTTATTTTAGTCATGCTGTTTCTGGCATGGGGGGTAAATCAAATCATTAACGACTACCTGGGCCGCAAAGAAGACATGATAAATGCACCCGACCGGCCCATGGTTTCAGGCGAAATGCATCCTCTCAAAGCAGTCTTGTTATCGTTTTTTCTGATGACCGCAATGACTTTTATTACCTGGTTCTATCTTGAACCCGTTGCTTTGATCCCATTGGCTATTGGTGCCTTGCTCAATGTGGTTTATGAATATGCCAAGGGTTATGGGATCTTGGGCAATATCGTTTTTGGGTTGATGATAGCGATGTGTGGCCTTTTTGGTTTTCTGGCTTCCGGGCCAATGGAAGTCTACTTTACCAAAAGCCGGATAAGTGCCCTGGTGCTGATAGCCATCTTAAATGGATTGATGACCTACTATACGTATTTCAAAGATTACATTGGGGATAAAGCTGCCGGGAAAAATACAATTGTGGTGAAATATGGAATTGAGAGGAATAAAATAATTGCAATCATTCTGGCCTTCCTGCCTTCCGTTTTATTTATCGCATCATACGTAGGATTTCAGTCATTTGAGATAGAACTCAATAACACATTTATCATATTGGGAGTTCTGACCATCTTTTTGCAAGTTTGGACCGGGGTTCTCTTTTTCAAGAATCCAGAGGGAGAAATGACCTATTATTCATTGGTGACCAATTTCAGGGCCTGCACCTGCGGACAAGCAACGATCATTGCGCTTTTTGATCCCGAGCTTGGAATGATCTTGTTTTTGTGCTCCTACGTTTTTGTAGGGTTTCTTTTTAATATGCACACCAATATTAAAGCATAACGCAGCTAATGCTACAAAATTAAATTTGAACACGGATGACACAGATGACACAGATTTGGACGGATTTTACCTCTGAAACTTCCTTAGCATCTCAAAAATGCTTAGGAAGTAATTGGGGAATAGTCCTCTGTCCATTGGCGGATTTATTACGATAGTTTCAAATATGTAATTATTATGGAGATTTTTGAGAAAGCATATATTGGTAGCTGTGAACTGAAAAACCGGACCATCCGTTCGGCAACCTTCGAAGGTATGTGTGATGCGAATGGTTTTCCAGGCGAAAGCTATTATGCCTTGTATGACGAACTCTCAAAAAATAACATTGGCGGAATCATTACCGGTTTTGCCTTTATCTCGGAAGAAGGGAAAGCAATCCAACCCGGTCAGGCAGGCATTTACAGCGAAGATTTTATAAAACCCTTTAAAAAAGTGACAGCAAAAGTCCATGAGAATGGAAGCAAAATATTTATGCAATTGGCCCATACCGGCAGACAAACAAGGTCAAAAGAGATCAATCGGATAGTCGTGGGAGCATCTCAAAAAAAATCGCCCTACTTCAGAGAAAAGCCAAAGCAATTAAGCAAAACTGAAATAGTTGAAATAATTGAGAAATTCGGAAACTCAGCCAATTTCGCAAAACAAGCGGGTTTCGATGGGGTTCAGATCCATGCTGCACACGGCTATTTGGTGCATCAATTTTTATTGCCAGGCATCAATAACCGGAAAGATGAGTTTGGGATAGATACAAAGCGGGGATTGGGCCTCAAATTTCTGGATTTGGTCATTGACAAGATCAGAGAAAAGTGTGGCGAAGATTTCCCCATTCTAATCAAAATTAGTGGGAGTGATGACTACAAAAGGAAATTCAGCTCAAGTCAATTTTCAAATCTGATAATGTTTCTTGATTTAAAAAAGATTGCTGCCATTGAAATCAGCTACGGAACTATGGACCATGCATTGAATATTTTCCGGGGCGATGTTCCTGTAAATCTTATTCTGAAATACAATAAAGTGTATAAGGTAGATAATAAAATTGCTAAGTGGTTTTTGAAAAGCCTTGTGTTTCCATTTTTCAAAACAAAGCTTCAGCCCTTCACTCCCATGTACAATCTGCAATATGCAGAAATAGCCAAACAATTGACCACAATCCCGATCATTTCGGTTGGTGGATTCAGGGAAAAGAGTGAAATAGAATATGCCATCAAAGAAAAGAACGTTGATTTTGTAAGCCTGTCGAGGCCTTTCATTGCCGAACCCGATTTTGCATTAAAGCTTTCCCGAAATGGGAACTATAAATCGAAGTGTATAAACTGTAATTATTGCGCCATAATGTGCGATTCAAAATTTTCAACGAAATGCTATAAAGGAGGTGAATTATGAATTTGGAAGAAAAAATTATTAATCTAATCAAGGAGAATTCGAACTGTAAAAGCGAAATCTATCGCCACTCCAACATCATCGACGATCTTAACATCGACTCGTTCGATCGCTTGATGATCGTCAATGCAATTGAAGATGAGTATTCCATAGAGGTTAACACCAGCGATATTGAAAAATTCAAAACGGTGAATGATATTGTCATTGCAATAGAATCCAGGTATTTATAATGATTCCAAGTGTATGAGATGAAAAGTGTAGGATCAATTAAATACCTCTCTGTGTAACTCTGTGAAATCTCTGTGCAGCTCTGTGATATAGCCTTGTGAAAAAATAAGCTGTTGCACAGAGCTACACAAAGAACCACAGAGTTACACGGAGAAAAAGAGAGATCTAAAAATGAGTATTTTAAAATGACAGATTCAATACATTTAATTCAATAAGATGAGCCTAAAACAATTTTACGACAATCATATATTCGATGATTCTTTAAAACAGAAAACATTATTTAATCCATACTATGTTAATGTTCAGTCGGGCTTGGATGATGCTTTAATGATTGATGGAAAGGAATTTATTAACCTGGCTGCCAATAATTACCTTGGTCTTGCAAATGATGAACGGCTCAAGAAAGCTGCCATCAATGCCATCCAGAAATATGGACAATCGCTTTGTGCCACACCCATTGCATCAGGCTGTGCCGATTTGTTTGAAAGCCTGTCGCAGAAGATATCCAATTTTGTCGGACTGGAATCAAGCGTATTTTACCCTTCCTGTTACCAGGCAAACAACGGATTGTTTCAAGCCATTGCCGGGAAAGACGATGTTATTATCATCGACAGATTCTCCCATTCATCCTTGGTTGAAGGTGCAAGGACAGTAGGGTGCAAACTAAGGCCTTTCTTGCATAATAATATGGCAAGTTTAGAGAAGAACCTTCAGCATAGCTCCAAACACAAACAAATTTTTGTGGTGACAGAATCGGTGTTTTCAACCGAAGGAAGCATTGCCCCCTTTGCCGGGATTGTTGAACTCTGTAAAAGATATGATGCTGTGCCGGTAATTGATGATTCACATGGTTTGGGAGTTATTGGTAAAAGGGGGAGAGGGATTATAGAACACGCCGGGATTGTCAACTATGAGGGGATTTACACAGCATCTTTGGGCAAGGCAATGGCCAACCAGGGTGGTGTTGTTTGCGGAAAGAAATCCTTGATTGATTATTTGAAATATAATTCATCCCATTTGATCTACTCTACGGCCATCACCCCATCCATTCTGGCCGGAATTCAGGCAGTAATTGAAATTATCGAGAGTGAATTTGATGTGATAGGTAAACGTATGTGGTACTATCGAAATAAGCTTAGAGATGCTCTTATCGAATTCGGTTTTGATGTGAAGCACGCAGAAGCACCCATCACTTCAATCCTGACAGGCTCATCGGAAGAAACCATTTTGTTTGCAAAACATCTATACCAGAAAGGGATTCTAGCAACCCCTTTTATTTATCCATCGGTTCCTGAAAACCAGGGGGTGATCAGAATGATTGTTGGGGCAAATCTCAAAGAACCGACCCTGGACAAGGCAATAGAAATACTCAAAACTTTGAAGCCGATTTAGCATGAGGTATTTCTTAATTCTGAATCCAGGTTCGAAAGGAGGAAAAAGTCGAAAGTCCTTCGAACGCATATTTGATGCTTTTAAAAAAGCTGATCTTGCTTTTGATTATAAAATGACGGAATCCCTCGACGATGCTTATACTTTTTCTGTGGAAGCAAATAAGATGGGGTACGATGTGATTGTCGCAGTGGGTGGCGACGGAACCATCAACAAAGTAATAAATGGTTTTTTTGACAGCCAGGGAAACCGAATTTCCAAATCCAAAATGGCTGTGATCTACACTGGCACCAGCCCCGACTTTTGTAAAAGCTATAATATCCCAACCAATACCGATGAAGCTATAAATGTGATTATCGATAACTTTTCAAGAAAAATCTATCTCGGAAAATTAGTATGTAATACAAGAATTCAGGAGGATTCAATAGTTGTGCCGCAGTTTGATGCTATAAAAACTACCTATTTTGCCTGTTGTGCCAATATTGGGCTTGGTGCATCAGTAGCCAGAAAAGCGAATGGTGGGATAAGGAAATATCTGGGAGATACCTTGGGTACCTTTATAGCCTTGTTATCTTCGGTATTTGCTTACAAGGCAAGCGATTTTCAAGTTATGGTAGATGGCAAAAAGCAAAGACTTGAAAAGCTTTATAATATGTCCGTTGGTAGGACTACCTTCATTGCATCCGGCATCAAAGTGTCCAATGACATCAATTTATCCGAAAAAGGCTTTTACTTTCTTGTCGTTAAAAAACTTAGTATTTTCAACCTTCCGTCAATCATAAAAAAGATATACAGCGGAAAGCCATTCAAAAACTCAGAAGTTATCTCCCTGGATTATTGCCAAGACCTTCAAGTTTTGCACAATTCGGTGAACCCCGAAGTTGAGCTTGATGGCGACCCGGTTGGCTATTTGCCATGCAGGATTGAATCGAGTGGGGATGTGTTGGATTTGATTGTTACTTTTTTCATCGGAAAAAAGTAAAGCTACTCCCATAAAAAGTTGTATATAGCAGAGAATAGTAGCTGCACTTTTATCTTATTTGGTAGTTGCCCCGCCCATCTCCGTAAAATACGCATCATTCGCTTCCCACAATTCAATTTTGTTTCCTTCGGGATCCATCAGGTGAACAAACTTACCATATTCATACGTGGCAATAGAATCGAGCATGGTTATCCCGGAAGCCTTAAGATTCCGAACCAATCCCTCGATGTTTTGCACCCGGTAGTTGATAATCAATTCTTTTTCGGAGGGTGCAGCAAAATCGCGCCCTTTCTTAAAAGGGCTCCACCGCAGGTAATTGATTTCCTCTGGTCGATTGGCATTCCGAAATTCGAAAGGTGAACCATACGGATCGATGGCCAATCCCAGATGCTTTCCGTACCAATCCATCGTTTGTTGAGGATTTTCAGAAGCAAAGAAAATACCTCCAATCCCGGTTACTTTTGGAGTGGTATCATTTGCCACAGTTTCCTTTTCAGCAGGAGTATCCACTGTTGATTTTTCTTTATTATCTGCATTAGAATTGCAAGCCACCAAAACAATCGCAACAATAAACAACCTTATAATATTCTTCATAATCCTTATTTTAAGTCCAACTTAATACTCACAGGGCAATGATCCGATCCCATTACATCATTTAAAATAGATGCGCTTTTCACCAAAGAAATAAAATCCTTGCTTACCAAAAAATAATCGATTCTCCAGCCCACATTCTTCTCTCTTGCTCCGGCACGGTAACTCCACCAGGAGTAAGCATCTGTTTTTGTTGGGTAGAAGTGTCTGAAGGTATCCACTAAACCATTGTTGGTGAAGCGGTCCATGCCATCAATTTCTTCCTGCATATATCCGGCTGACTTGTTATAATTGGGTTTTGGCCGGGCCAGGTCGATGGGCCTGTGAGCCACGTTAAAATCACCACAAACAATCACCGGCTTTTCCTTCTCCAACCCTTTCAGGTAATTGTAAAAAGCCAAATCCCAGGTCTGACGATAACCCAATCTTTTCAAATCGTTCCCCGAATTAGGAACATACACATTAACAAGAAAAAACACCTCATACTCAAGGCACAATACACGGCCTTCGTTGTCGTGTTCTTCAATACCCATCCCTCGCGAAATGTTCAGTGCTTCCTGTCTCGAAAGAATGGCAGTACCTGAATACCCTTTCTTTTCTGCCGAATGTGCATACACAAAGTAGTCTTTGATAGGTTCGAGTGTTTCGGCCACCTGATCGTTTTGGGCTTTGGTTTCCTGAAGGCAAAATATATCGGGCGACATCGCCTTAAAATCTTTGAAAAAGTCCTTTTGGGCAATTGCCCTGATACCGTTCACATTAAATGATACAATCTTCATTTTATTTTTTTGCGGCAAGATAATCATTACACCGGTTCTCTGAAAGCTCACGCTTAAAAACCTGGATTTCTTTTGCACAATTCTGTTTTTTATTTAATTTTGAGAATAACATTGAAACTATTGATATTGAAGTGAATCTAAACTAATTATTATGAAAGCAAAAATATTCTACCTATGTGTGACATTATTAATCCCAGCCTTGGGTTTTGGACAATGGGAAATACAATCGACCGGTTTTGCCGATAGTCTTCGTGGGCTTGAACAGATATGGGCAGTCGATAACAACATCGTATGGGCTATTGCCAACGATGGGAGTGGGAACGACTCCATTATCCAAGAATTTACAAGAACGATCGATGGTGGTACTACATGGACACCCGGGATTATCAACGGGGCTGTTGGATTGACACCTACCGGAATATTTGCCTTGAATGCCGACACAGCGTGGACACTGTTGTATAATCCCGACACTGATGGCGGAAAAGTCTTTCGGACAAACGATGGTGGTGTAACCTGGGTACATCAACCGACCGCCCTTTTTGTCGATACGCTCGAAGCCTACCCCAATCTTATCTATTTTTGGAACGAAAACGATGGTTTCTGCATGGGCGATCCTACCAACGATTACTTTGAAATCTATACAACCTCGGATGGAGGAAATTTATGGACGAGGGTTGATTCTACGAATATGCCTATGCTGATACCAGGTGAATGGGGTTATGCAGGTTATTTTTCAGTAGTTGACAATACGTTTTGGTTTGGCACCAGCAAAGGCAATATTTACAAAACCACCGACAAGGGGCATACCTGGTCGTCTATTTCTAACCCATTTTTAAATATTGGAAAAATCCGGATTATCCAGTTCACAGATACTTTAAATGGGATTATTGGCGACCGAACCAACAATACCTTTTCATTATACAAAACAGATGATGGGGGTGCCACCTGGCAACCAATAACCCCTACCGGAACGGTCTATGGGCGCAGTATTTCGTACGTCCCCGGCACACCTGGCACACTCATTTCAACCAGCAATGCCACGGCACTTTCCGGTTCAAGCATCAGCTACGATTTCGGCGACACCTGGACTGATATTCCTGGCTCAGCTGGAGTGGGATTTACCTGCCTCGGCAATTTTCAAAACCAAACCGGATGGGCAGGTTTGAAAAACGAAAGCAGCACTGTAGGGGGAATTGCACGGTATAAAGTCCTTTCGTACGATGCTGGTATCAGTCAGTTAGTCGAGCCAATTGAGCCTTGTGAAGGTACGTACCCGATTGTGGTGACTGTGACCAATTATGGGAATGGCCTCATCGACAATGTTTCTATTGTTTGGGAAATGAACGGGGTGGTTCAACCCATGGTAAATTACAACACAATGATACCTGCCGGGCAAAGTGCCGATGTGTATTTAGGGACTACTGATTTTGTGTTTGGCACCTATTATTTCTTTTATGGCTACACGATAAACCCCAATGGGATGGTTGATATAGACTTGACCAATGATGTTTTTTCAACCCCAATCGAGGTGCACGAAACCCCTTTTTTCAACCTGGGCAACGACACAGTAATGGTGTCGAACCAATCGCTTTTGCTTACTGCCCCACCATTCTCTGGTTTGTATCTCTGGTCAACAGGTCAAACCACGCAAAGTCTTGGGGTTGATATTCCTCCAACCGGTACCGGCGAATTGATTGTATGGGTAGAAGTAACAAGTCAGTATGGGTGTGTAGGTAGCGATACCATTGTGATTCAATATGGCCCAAATGGGATTGAAGAAGCCGGCAATTCATCCACTATGATGGCATACCCCAATCCTTCAAACGGAATTTTTTCCATTCAGCTTCCTAAAGGACAAGCCCTTTCAAATATCACTGTTTTTGATAATACCGGGCGGCAGGTTTATGCTGAAACTTATCCCTCTGGAAACAAAGTCGACTTAAAGTCCTTCAAAGAAGGTATTTACATTATTAAAGCTGTTTCGAAAGAGAAGGTGTATTGGGAGAAGGTGGTGCTTCAAAAGTAGATGGTAAAGATTAATGTGAATAAACCTGGGTGATTTGACACTATTGTTGGGCTTGCCTCAGAAAACAACATTTATGCTGATTAATACATTAAATGATTTAATTATCACAAAACAAATGAATTACAATAGAATTTGGATTCTATTGATGTTCAATTGAAGGCATGCTGGAATTAATTGAGGTCTTTATATCTACGTTGCTATTCAGATATTTGAACTAAAGTTGCCGTATTGACAACATTTGCTTATTTTTGTCTAAAATATTTAGTGTGAGAATATTTACCAAAAAGACTTTGCAGGAATATTGGAAAAAACAGCCTGCTTGTGAATTGCAATTATTAACATGGTACAAAGTTGTTAAGAATGTACAATGGAATTCTTTTGAAGACATCAAGCAAGTATTTAACAGCGCGGAACACATTGGAAACCAAAGAGTCGTTTTTAACATTAAAGGAAATGATTATAGGTTGATTGCAAAATTCAATTTTACGAAAGGATGGGTATTTGTAAGATTTATTGGTACTCATGCTGAATATGACAATATTAAAGACATCAAAAATATATAAACATGAAAAATATAAAAGTTCTAAAAACAGAAATGGAATACGAAATGGCCCTCGATAGGCTTGAAGAAATCTTTGATGCTCCATTCGGAACACAGGAAGGTGATGAATCGGAACTCTTAGCATTAATAATTGAAAAATATGAAGAGGAACATTATCCAATTCCCGACCCCGATCCAATTGAAGCAATTAAATATATCATGGAACAGAACAATCTATTGTTGAAGGACTTATCTGCAATTTTAGGTCATAAAGGTAATATTTCGAAGGTCCTTAACAAAAAAAGAAAGCTAAGTATCGAAATGATAAGGAAGCTTCATAAAGCATTAAAGATTCCATATTCCGTATTGATACAAGATTATTCGTTAAGTATTTAATAAACAATGAATTTAAGTCTTTATTTGAATATGATACCCACAGTTATCAGGTAGGTATTATTTCGTAACATATTCCCAGAAGGGTCGACCAACCAAAAAACAATTATTTCCTCGAATGTAAGCCAACCATATTGCCTTCGGAATCCTTGAATAAGGATATAAATCCGTATTCCCCAATGCTGGTTTTTGGCATGAGGACTTTCCCTCCATTTGTCTCAACACGTGCTTGTTCAACGGCACAATCTTCACATGTAAAATAGACTGTTGTTCCGCCAACGCCTGGCTTTCCTTTCCCTTTCAGATGCTTTACCAAGGATCCGCTGGAACCTTCACCCCCTTCGACCCAAGCAAAGGCACACATCACTTCATCCCCCATGGTAGGTAGATCAATCATCTCTTTCTGGAAAACTTTGGAATAAAAATTCTTAGCCCGGTCCATATCATCAACAAATATCTCGAACCAGTTCACTACATTTTTCATTTTTATCAGGTTTTGATTTATCACCCAAAAACAAACGGAAGTGCAAAAATGTTTAGGTCGAAATTATGCTGAAGTTGAATTTGGTGAGCTTTTCATTCAACTTTTTTCAGGGTAATTAGATTTCCTGTTTTAGCTTTTAAAATGAAATCGACATTCCCATCGCCATGATACAGTTTGAACTTGTATTTTTTCTTGTTGAACTCGAACTTCAGATAGTTGAACTTTTTTCCGGTTGTAAAACTCACCGGAGTAACCACATCGTTCATGGTGATTTCCATTTCCCCTTCACCAAAATCCATAATGAAACTGGGAAATGAAATTGATTTTTTATCCTCACTTATTTTAGTGGGACAAAGGCTGCAATATTGAAAGCTTGAAAAACTAATCATCTTCTGGGCGCAATTAGCCTCGTATTTTCCTTTTATCGCAAATGAGGGTTTTTGACACGATTGGCCCACACTGGTTTGTACCGAAAATACCGCCACCATTAGGCTGGCGATGATTAGGACTGAAACAGAATTTTTCATAATAACCCATTTTTTAGTTCGTATTGGCAGGTCTTTTCATCGACCTTGTATTTAATAATGCAATCCTGATGGGAAATGTTACAGTAATGATCCACAAATTTACAAATTTATAAACAACTATCTTTGGCTTTTTAAATTGAATCAAAAAAAGGAATTGCCCTAAAGGCAACTCATCTGTTTATGAAGGGAAAGAAAAAATACATACCCCACGCCTGGGAAACCGTAAATTGCCCCTATTGCGATTCGGGCAGGCATAAGTTGCACGAAAAATTTGGCCCCGAATTGCAATACACATACACCAAATGTTTGGGTTGTGGGTTGATCTATCAATCGCCCCGGCCAAAATACGACGAGACCTTTTTGAAGGATGCCTATTCGGAGTATTTTGTTTTCGACCCAACTTATAGTTATGCCGAGAGGACAATGAATATCTGGGACAAAGAACTGGTCGAGATCCTTAAATTTGACAAGAAACGCACAGCCATATTGGATGTTGGATCTTCAATGGGCGACTTTTTAAACGCAGCCAAAAAATATTACCCAAAATGTGTCGGCATCGAAGTGGCCGAAAACATGGCCAAATTTACTGAAGATCAATTAAAGCTGAAAGTATATGTTGGACACTATACCGATATTGTTTTGGATGATAAATATTCCTGTGTTCATCTAAGCCATGTAATTGAGCATATCCCAAACCCCAAACAGTGGATTTTAAAAACGAAAGAAGTCCTCGATGAAGATGGTGTTTTGGCGATGAGCGTGCCCAACATGAACTCGTTGGACAGGCGTTTTAAACTGTTCTTGAAAAGAATGGGTTTGATCACTTTGAAATGGAAGGACAACACCCGTACACCCGACCATTTGTTCGAGCCAACCATTCCGAGCACTCTTAAATTTCTTCATGCTAATGGGTTCAAAGTGTTGGAATATTATACGTATAGCCGCAAAGACATGGATGCAAGCACACTGTTTGGAAAGATTTACAACCGGATGTTTAAATTTGGAAGCAATATTAGGGTATTTGCAACACCCATAAAATAAACTCAATATCGGAAGAGGGTAGTTTCAGATATAAATATGAGTTCACCCCAAACGATAAAAGAAAGATAAAAATGCCACAAAGACACCAAGTCACAAAATTTCACAAAGAAGATTTGCCAACCCATTGTTTTTTTTGATTCTTGGCGACTCCGTGTCTTGGCGGTGAAAATTTTTAACATGAAAGTAACAGGTTTTACCTTTATAAAAAATGCTTTGATCTACGATTATCCAATCGTGGAGGCGATTACTTCAATATTGCCAATTTGTGATGATTTCGTTGTGGCTGTGGGCGAATCGGACGATGACACCCTCGCCTTGATTAGACAGATTGACAAGCACAAAATAAAAATCGTTGAAACCAAATGGGATGAAAGCTTGAGAGAGGGCGGACGCGTATTGGCCCTGGAAACTGACAAAGCTTTTGCTCAGATACCCGATGAGAGCGATTGGGCTTTTTACATCCAGGGCGATGAGGTGGTTCATGAAAAATACCTAGATACTATCTATCAAAGCATGGTGCGGTTTAAGGATGAACCCAAAGTGGACGGCCTACTTTTCAAGTATTTGCATTTTTACGGCTCGTACGATTATGTAGGTGCATCCTACAGTTGGTACAGCCATGAAATCAGGGTAATTCGAAATAACAAAGCGATGCGCTCGTTTCGCGATGCACAAGGCTTTCGGAAAGAGGACAATAAAATCTTAAGGGTACAGCCAATCGATGCCTATATGTATCACTACGGTTGGGTGAAAGACCCGAGGGCCATGCAGCTAAAACAGGAAAATTTTAATAAGTACTGGCACGACGACAACTGGCTGGAAGAAAATGTGCGTAAATCCGATGAATTTGATTACAGCCAACAAGTAAGGGAATTGAGGCTTTTCGATGGTACACATCCCGAAGTGATGAAGAATCGGATAGCCTCAAAGAACTGGAAATTCGACTTCGACATTTCTTTCTCCCGAAAAACTTTTAAAGACAAAGCAAAGGAATTCCTGAGTAAAAAGCTTGGGATTGTTTGGGGGTATAAAAACTATAGGATTGCAAAATTGAGGAATTCAAATTCACGGGGTTTATGACTATCAGCGGTTTTACAATGGCAAAAAATGCCGCCAAATTATACTATCCCTGGAAACAGGCCATTCTGTCGATCTTGCCTATCGTAGATGAGTTTGTGGTTGCCCTGGGCGATTGCGACCCGGACGATACATCAAGGCTGGAAATTGAAAGCATCGGGAGCGACAAAATTAAGATCATCGACACAGTTTGGGACATTGAGGAATACCCACGAGGAATGGAAAATGCCCACCAAACCGACATAGCCAAAAGTCACTGCTCCGGCGACTGGCTCTTTTACCTACAAGCCGACGAAGTAATACACGAAAAATACCTTCCCGAAATTAAAAAACGATGCACCAAGTTGCTTGATGATGCCGAGGTGGAGGGATTCGTGCTTAACTACAAACACTTTTGGGGCGACTATTGGCATTATCATAATTCGCACAAGTGGTACAAACAGGAAATCCGTATTGTCCGCAACCATCCTGATATTCACAGTTGGGAATCGGCACAATCCTTTCGACGTATCCCCGGTTTCGATGGTTTGAATTACCGTGTTCAAAAAGGGGCGTTTAATTTAAAAGTTGCAGCTATTGATGCAGAGGTTTTTCATTACGGATGGGTACGACCGCCCAAATTAATGCGCGACAAGAACAAGGCACTCGACATTATCCACAAAGGAAAAGATTGGGTGGACAATCAGCAAAAACACAAGGTTGCCAATTACGATTATGGCCCGTTGAACCGAATCGCAAAGTTTGAAGGCACTCATCCGGCAGTGATGAAAGAATGGATCGAAAAATTCGACTGGGCCGGTGAATTGCAGTACTCAGGAAAACCATCGAAAGCCCGTCCTCCCCACAAACACGAAATGCTAAAATACCGGGTTTTGAGTTGGATTGAAAACAAACTAAACGGCGGGAATGCCATTGGTGCATTTACCAACTTTATCCTGTTACCAGGAAAATGAGGGAGACTTTCAGAATAACTTATTCAGAATATTTATCCTTATAAATTAATCCCCAAAACTTTACAACTGCTGATATTCAAACACCGGGTAGCCTTTTTGCCCCAGGGCGTTGTAGTAGTTTATAAATCGAAGCTTATAATAGTACCCGGCAAAATCGCGGATAAAATAATTGATGTCAAGGTTTACCACATAGTCGCCTTTGCCAACAGCACCTTCAAAGCTTTTCCAATCCCAGCCAATAATGTCGATACGGTTGCTATAATCGAGGTTTTCAATATCCGCCAACGTTATTTCAGCAAAAGTCATGGTGGTGTCGACGGCAACTTCTACCCCAAAAGAATTGAGCAATACGCCACGCACGGAATAGGGTGTCGGGGTTCCATCATCATCAAAAAGGATGGTTGAGTACTGACAGAAAAGCAAGTCCCAATCGGTTTTTGCAATTTGGGGCACAATGCTCCCTTCATCAGCAATCGAAAAATAGATGTATTGCACGGTGGTGTCTTTCTCGATGCTGAAATTTATGTCTTCGCTTCCATCGAGGTTAGAAAAACGAAACTCATAGTTGTATGCATCAACATAAGTGAAGGTAAACTTTTTTATCACCGAATAATTGATTCCATCGTAGCGACCAAGCAAAATAACTTCGTTGGTGTAGCTGGTGTCGGTTTCGGTAAAATTCACCCATTTGTCGATGGCCGTTGAATCCGGGTCGCCATCGGGCCTGTCGAATATCCATTCGTAGCCATCGGGGATTGTGGTAAGTGCATCAAAATCGCTCGAACCGGTGTGCCTGATGTAGTAATTGGGGGCCGAGTTAAGGAGGATATGCCAGCCATCCCTGGCCGTTTCAAACCCCAGGTTCCATTCCTTGTTGCCATAAGCCCGAACCACTTGATTAGAGCTGCAATCGAAATATTGCATGGTATCGTAAATACTAAAGTTCAATTCTACGGTAAGCTCATCGCCCGGCACATGCGGTGTTACACGATTGTCTTCTTCAAAGCAAGAAGTAAAAAAGAGTAGGGCAAAAAGTATTGGGATAATATGTTGAATTCTCATAAGTATTAATATTTTGAAAAATTCATGTTGAATTTGATAAAATAAGTACGGCCCCAGGCCATCATCCTATTGCTTGAATCGCCTCCTGAATGTGCCCCACCCGTTCCTGAAAATCCAACATTCGTATTGTCCATTAGGTTTTTAACACCTGTTGAAATTGAAATCCTGTCGTTCCAAAGCCGTTTCAGTACAGATATATCGAGACTGTGATAGCCATCCATTATATTCTGGTAAACCTTGTCATCATCATCGATATAAAGCTCAACGAACCTTCCGTTGTATTTATAAAAAAGCGAAATGTCCATATTGTATTTAACTACAGAGTATCGCAGGTCGGTACTGAAATCGGAATTGACAACAAAATCGGAGAATTTGAATTCATTTTCCTCCATTGCTGCATATATTCCTGTTTTGCCAACACCCACAGTAAAAAACAAATAGGGATGAAATTTATATTCAAACTTGAAACTCCCTCCCAGCGATTTAAAGTTTAGAACATTAAGATACTCGTACATTGGTTTTTTAGGATCCTCGCGTGCAGCCAGATAGATGTTGTCGT
Source organism: Bacteroidales bacterium (assembly GCA_021740905.1). Lineage (GTDB taxonomy): Bacteria > Bacteroidota > Bacteroidia > Bacteroidales > M50B96 > JAIOYV01. Next base: position 30,917 of record JAIOYV010000016.1, on the reverse strand, counting down.
CAATATCGTTGAAGAAAAAATCGAGCTTGAAATTCGAGAAATGAATTTTGCTCAACTTCTCTGTGTTGTAAATGAAAGACAGGTTGAAGTTATTCCCGTTTTCTGCCTTCAAGTTGGGGTTTCCTTCAAGGTAATGGTTGATATCAATAAAATTGAGATAAAGCTCTTTTAGTGTTGGCGAACGGAAGCCCCTGGCATACGATGCCCTCATGTCAAGGCTGTTCCAAAGTTTCCATTTGATGTTTAACGAAGGGACCAAAGGGGCATTGTATTTAGTATTGTATATCACCCTTAAACCAGGCTGAAACGAAAAATTCTTTGTTGGTTGATGGTTTACACTCAGGAAGAAAGCATAGTCCTGGATTTCCTGTGTCTCACTTAGAAGACGTTTGCCGGTCCCAGCATCAAGGGTTATATCTAAACCCATTTGATAATTAATCTTGCTTTCATTGTTCTGACGGCTGAAAGTCCCACGTAGCGTGGTTGATGTAAACTTTGAAGTGTCCTGGTCGCTCGCTTCCGGGGCCAATATTTCGGTCAAGGTTGTCAAATCTTTCGAGTAGGTACGTTTTACCCTCGAATAATAGGACCATGCCCCAATTAGTTCAAGGTAATGATTTTTAAACAGATCGCGGTTGTATTGCCCTTTTGTGGTGTTTCGGTATGAATAAAAATAGCTATCGCGCACCCTTTCCCCATAAAAGTATGGATCGCCCTGGTCGAGCACTAATTCGCGCATGTAGGTGTTCTGAAGTTTCAACTTTTGCCTTTTATCTTTGAAGATATAATACCCATCGGCCTTGTATTGTTCTTTTGGGTTCCAGCTTTTGCTGCGGGTGTTTTTGTTTGTATCGAACCCACCGAAAAAATCCCTTCCCAAATTGGCCGAAAAACTATGTTTGTCTTTTTTCCCCGATGCCAAAGCATTGAAATTATACACACCAACCGATTCGTAATACGCATCTAAACTGGTGGTAATCGAGTTGCGGGTGTTTTCTTTGGTGATAAGGTTTATGGCCCCTGCAAGAGAATTACTACCATAAATTACCGACATTGGCCCTTCAACTACTTCAATGTGGTCGATCATCGACAAATTCAACTGGCTAAGATCAACGTCGCCACCCATACGGCCAATTACAGGTACTCCATCAATCAATACTTTTACATTGTTCCCACGCATACCCTGAATGGTCAATCCACTGCCAAATACAGCATCCTGGGTAATCCGAAAATTCACTTCCCCTTTCATCAGCTCGGCCAGGTTTGTGGCTGCCTTACTTTCGATTTGTTTGCTGTTGATCACCGCAATTTTATAGATCGATTTGTCGATGCGTTGTGGGGTAAACTGTCCGGTCACAACTACTTCATCGATATCGAACACCGAGGGGTACATTTCTGCCCGCAGGTTTTGTCCCACCTCGATGGTATCGTGGTAGTCTACGTAACCAATACAGGTAATCATAATGGCAGTTTTGTCCAATGCCCTGTTTTCGACCTTGCCTTCCAGGTTGGTGGTATAGCAACGGCTGTCCTTTTCCGATTTCCCTTTGAACAATACATGGGCAAAAGGGATCACCTCGCCTGTTTTAATATCTACAACAGTGATTTGGGTTACTGGATTTTCGCCCGATTGAGCAAATAAGTCAAAACTAAGGGAGAAGAGAAGAGAGGTAAGAAGTAGAGTGGATTTCAATTTTACCATATATCGGACATGCTACTATGTAAATATGAAAAAGCCAACCCTTGTGTGGGCTGGCTTTGTTATTTTATTGATATGTATTTATTCGATCACCAATTTTTGGCGAGCCGAAGAATTACCTGAGCTCATTTCGAGAATGTAAGTTCCCTGGCTTAAATCCAAATTGCTTATCGAAAGCATCCTGCCTTGGTTCGCAAAACTGTTGGAATAGGCCAACCTGCCAGCTAAATCATAAATCCTGATCTCTGCTTCAGCCTTCAATTCAGGCAAAGAATAAATAATGTTGATTTGATCGCTTGCCGGGTTGGGATAAATTTTCATATCGAAATGTAAAGCCTCGGCCTCAAAAATGGATGTAGTATACAACAATTCCTTATCGAAATATATATAACCCGTGCCCATTCCAGCAAAACCTGTAAATACCAAACGGTACACATCGCCATTTTGGGTTTCCACAAAGAATACCATGTTGTCGGGAATTTCCCATGAAAAGGTTCCCATATTAAAGGCCTTCCAATTGGAACCAATGATGGAAATTTTTTCGGTGAATCCAACATTTGTAGTGTCGGTGATCGTGTGGTCTGTTGAATTAACCAAAGCTCCCATCGTATTGTAGTTTATCAATACGCCTGTCACAAAATAATTCGTGTCAAGATCTTGGTATCGTGTAAAAACTATATCCCAATCGTCCGATGCTGGTTCATAGTCAAGTACCTGATTGTTCATCATGGAGTAATAGACAAAATTCTTTGTGCTGTAAGGGGCACAATCGAGGGTAATTTCCTGCTCGTTGCTGTTATCCAAATCAGAATAGGTGAAAACAAATGTTTTTGCCAATGAATATTTCTTCTTGATCCAGAATTTCTTCATGTCACCATTTGCCCATTTAACCAAGTACATCTTATATCCGTGTAGATTATGGGTAACCGAATTGTACATGCACCATCCATAATCAGGGTGTCCGGCAGCATTTTGGTTGAAAGCACCTTCTTCCCAGGTTGTATCCGAATTAAAGAGACGAGGCCATGTATTAAAACCAGTTGTGTCGAATGTAGCCCAATCGGTGGTATCGCCATTGGTATATTCGTAGGCTTCGATACCGGCAGCAACATTCACCAAAATGGCGGCACTCATGGCATTTGTAGTAAAGGCAATATCCCAAACTGCGCGGTCGCTATTCAGAACTTCGCCATTTTGAAAGCTATAAAAAACATCGTTGGCGTATCCGTTTGCCATGCTTACCGAATCGGAAACAAGTTGCGCGGAGAGGCTGATATTAAGGGCAAGGAGAAGGGTCAAAACAGGTAAAACTTTCTTAATCATTACTTTTGTTACTTTTAGTTATTTGTAAAAAATTTAATTTTCAGGCGGCAAATATAGTAGTTTAATTCTATTAGAAATGGGCTAAAACCTATTGCTACAATAGGTTCGCTGATTTTAAGACTTTTTTAACTTATAATTATCAAAACAAGGTCTTAATTACCTAAATATAAATTGATTTGCAAGATTGGGATGTGAATTATCCAAAGTGTTTTTTCAATTTTATGCTCATTTGCTTACTCGAAGTTCCGATTGTGTGGATTATGAAATCTCCTATCACAAAGAATCACTCCCTATTTTTCTCCTGTTTTGGTAATCTCAATTTCAACACGCCTGTTATTGGCACGTTGCTCTTCAATATTTTTACTGGAAGAAGGATTTAGTGGGATTTCCCCCATGCCTTTCACGACCGGGGCCGAATCGCAAGGAATGCCCTCCTTTAATAAAAAATGTTCCACCTGAAAAGCTCTTTTCTCTGATAGGGAATCGCTATGCCCCATAGTTCCAACATCATCGCAATATCCTCGAATAAGAATTTTAGTTATCAGGACAGTTTCCAAGGGTTTGGTTTCTTGTAAAAATTTTTGTTTTTCGGACATGGATGCAATGCTGCAATCAGAATAATAGAACAATTTGTAAGTTGTACTATATTGTGCATTAACTGAACCTAAGAATAAACAAAATAAAGCAACTATTGACATAAATTTTACCATGGATAAGCCCTTCGCGTTGATAGAATATTATTTCAACGCATTTTGATGTACTTTTGATATAGCCCCCCAGGAATTAACCAGGTTATAAATCATAGGAGTCTGACACATAATTTTGGAGGATAATATGTTCCCTAAAAAGTCTGATCCTATCATTTCTCATCATTCCGAACCCCAGGTTCCTAAATGGTAGATTTCCATTATATCCCGTAGCGTTTCCTCAAAGTTGATTTTGAGATCGATGAGATGGCCCGAATGGACATCAAAAATCCATCCATGCACAGTAGGGTAGCCGTGCTGGAGATAGGTTTTCTGGACCACTGCGGTTTTTATCACATTAATGCATTGTTCCTCAACATTTAATTCAACCAGGCGATGCGATCTTTCGTCTTCATCGTAAATCTCATTCAACTCCTCCTTGTGCAGGCGATAGACATCCCGGATGTTTCGTAGCCATGGATTTAAAATTCCATAATCCTGCGATTGCATAGCCGCTTTTACACCACCGCAATCATAGTGTCCGCAAACAACAATGTGCTTTACATGTAAATGAGCCACGGCATAATCAATTACGCTCATCGAGCTAAAGTCGGTATTGCTGATGATATTGCCAATGTTGCGGTACACGAAAACATCGCCCGGTTGTGCCCCCATTATTTCTTCGGCAGTAACCCGGCTGTCGCTGCATCCGATGTATAGAAAATCGGGGTCTTGGCCGTGTGAAAGCTTATCGAAGAAATCTTTATCGGTGGCCTTTTTTTCAGCTACCCATTTTTTGTTGTTCTCAAAAATCCTCTCGTATTGGGTCATCGTTCTACTGAGTTAGTTTAAAAATAGTACCCTCTTTATATTTTACAATATTAGGGAATCCAAGATACATGGCAAAGTGTGTTTTATTTCTAATGATGAATGAGAACAGTCACCTGATTATTTTATATCCGCAATTCTTTCTCTTATATCGTTTCGTCAGGAATATTTGCCCATTCATCAAATGCCTGAAACTTAAAAGTTCAGCTTTCGTTAAATTTGTTTTAAATGTGAAAATAAACTAAAACAAAGTATTTATGAAAACACTCAAATTTATCATTTTGTCAGCAGCTATCGTAGCCGGGCTAAGTAGCTGTATAAAAGAAATGGAGCCGATAAATCAGGAGCCAACCAATACCTTGGGGCAAATTGTGGTTTCTCCCGACTTCAATTTCGAAACCTATAGAAACATAGAGGTAGTTATGACAGGCTACACCAATGGCCTGGTTGAAGTTATGTCAACGGATGGGGTTGTATATCAGAAAGCATACCTGCAGAAAAAGCAACAATATGAAATGCAAGTAACAATTCCTACCCACGAAAAATTTCTAGTATTGCGGTTTAAGGGCAAAACAGCCAATATTGAAATCACCTCTGATGTCATAACATGGAACTTTAAATAACCTTGAACCCAATACGTCGTTAAACATTCAAAAATAGAAAAATATGAAAATAGGAAATACAATCAGATTGAAAATAGCTGTGATGGGCTTGTTATGGATTGGATTGAGTGGATCGATCATCGCGCAATCCTTTATTTTGGCTCTCCAGAATAACGCCATGTCGTTTAAAGAATCTAACCGAACAGTGATTTATGACCCAGGGAACAACGGTGGCGAAAGTGAAGGCGCTATTCATAAGTACTCTAATGTGGTAACTGTAAGCGGGGTCACTGTTTATGCCTTGCTTACCATTGAGGATATAAACAATGCCTTTATCGATATGTTTGATGATGATAGCCAAACTGGCGAGATCAATCGCTTTCAACCTCGAATCGGATCCAATTGGGGTGGTGGTTTTATTGTTTATCAATTGGAGTTTTTCGATGCAGCCGATGACGAGTCTGTTTTTCTCTACGATTATTACATGACAGGGATCGACATCGACGGCAATGGAAGCTCGAACAGGGAATATGTTGAAGTAGGCGGATATGCCAGCTATCAGGTAAATAGCAATTGTGGACTCACCATTTCGACCAACCAAGTAAGTGGGCGTACCAAATTCCTTGGCATAAGTAACAGCTTGAACGGAGTGACTTTTGACAATACGGCTTCATTTATAGCCAATTTTTCTACACCAAACAACATAATCACATTTGCTTTAGGTCAAACAGCGCAAAACTCATCACGTTATTATTCGGTGCAATTTGGAGCGCCGGGCGGTATTTTTACAAACCCCGTGACGGTACAAAACCCTCTTCCTTTGGCAGTCGATGATGTAGGTGTACCGGTTGATGGGGCAGTAGGAGGCATTGCTGTGGCAAACGTGCTTACCAACGACAGTTACAATGGGAATAGCGTTAGCCTCAGCACCGTTGACATTTCGCTGGTGACAGCGGCTTCCAATCCGGGTGTTGTGTTGAATTTAAATACAGGAGAAGTCACTGTGGCAGCCGGAACGCCCATTGGCACGTATTACATTATCTATCAAATTTGCATGGTTTCGGCCCAAACCGATTGCGATGTGGCCACTGTTACTGTTGATGTAACCGGATCGACTGATATTGTAAACTACTTCCCTGCCGGAGGGTATGGCACTCTTGCATTTGAAGATATGTGGCCTGCACAAGGCGATTACGATTTCAACGACCTGGTAGTCGATTATCAATTTGAAATCACATCCAATCAATCCAATATTGTAAGTAAAGTGGAAGCCACTTTTATTTTGAAGGCATTTGGGGCTACCTATTCCAATGGTTTTGGCTTTCAGTTCGATGCCTCGATCAATCAGTCCGATTTAAGTGTCAGTGGATATAGCCTGTCTGAAAACTATGTAACCCTGGCAAGCAATGGACTTGAAGCAGGACAGACCAAACCCACTTTCATTGTTTTCGACAATGCCTTTAGTGAAATGCCTCATCCTGGTGGCGGCATTGGTGTAAATACGGTACAAACGGCACCTTATGTTACACCTGACACATTGCGTTTGACCATTCTTTTCAATACTGGCAGTTATACATTGAACGATTTGAACATCTCCGAATTCAATCCCTTCTTAATGGTGAATTTAAATCGAGGCATTGAAGTCCATTTGCCCAATTATGCACCAACCGACAAGGCCGATTCACAGTTGTTCGGAACCGGAGCAGATGATAGCAACCCGTCTATTAACCGCTATTACAAAACAAACAGCAATCTGCCATGGGCAATCAATATTTATGAAACCTTTAATTATCCCATAGAGAAAGCTGCCATCAACAATGCACATTTAAAATTTAATGAATGGGCCGGCACAAATGGGGTTTCATATCCCAATTGGTATCAAAACCAAACGGGTTACAGAAGCACATCAAATATTTTTGTCCAGCCATAAATTGTAATTTTACGATCTATAAAAAAGCTTGTCTCTTATGCAGAGGTAAGCTTTTTTTTTGCCACCAAATCCCATCATCACTGAGACGCAAGCCTTGCGTCTCTACCAAAGTGCTAAATGAACCTACACTATTTCTTATCCGGATTGTAGAGACGCAAGCCTTGCGTCTCATTAACCAAAGATCGAAACAATTTCTCCCATTAAATTCTACTCAACTATTCCTTCCTTCTTACCTCACACACCTTACTCACCCAATCCACTTTTTTACTATCTTAAACCCCTTAAAAATTTGGATTATGCGAAAGATATTTACCCTTATTCTATTGGTTCTAATTCCGATGGCTTTGCTCATTGCGCAAAACGAAATTCAAAGCCTCGAGAACCAAGCCCTAAAACTAACTTCGGCCGATTCGATGAAAGCCTCGATGCTTCCTGACCTGAAGTTGCCGAAATTGTACACCACTAACTTTTTCGATACGCTGCCGGCGGTACTGGATAATTCGGACTTGCTTTATTGGCGGCCTGTCTTTAACCAGGCACAATTGGAATGTGGCCAGGCAAGCGGTATTGGACAGGGTTTTACCTACGAAATAAATTACGAGCGCAACGCCAATGGCAGTTTGCCTGCCAATCAATACCCCACTCATTTTGCCTGGAACTTTGCCAACTCCGGTTACAACCATGGGGTCAGTTTTTTCGATTCGTGGGAAGTTATCCGGGGTTTTGGTACTCCCGATGTAACTACGTATGGGGGCATGTATATCCCCGCAGGCATGGCCCGGATTTGGGTCGATGGCTATGCCTATTATTACAATGCCATGCAAAACCGGATCGAAGGGGTATATTCTATTTATCTTGGTTCGGAAGAAGGCATTATCACCCTTAAGCATTGGCTGAACGACCACCTCGAAGGGGCTGGCGATGGGGGAGTAGCGAATTTCTATGCCAACGTGCCTTCCACAGTTTCATTGGCTGCCGGTACGCCTGAAGCTGGAAAACCTTGTGTGGTGCAGTGGGCCAATTATTCAAACCATGCCATGACCATTATGGGCTACAACGACTCCATCCGCTACGACTACAATGGCGATGGCCAATACACCAACGATATCGACATCAATGCCGATGGGGTTGTAAATCTGAAAGATTGGGAAAAAGGGGCCTTTCGCTTTGCAAATAATTATGGAGGCGGCCCAAGCTGGGGCGACAATGGCTTTGCCTGGATGATGTACCGGGTGCTTGCTTTCCCCAACGAGCAGGGTGGGATTTGGAACCAGACCGGCTATGTATTGAAAACCCGAAAAGCAGTTGACCCACGCCTTACAATGAAAGTTAGCATGAAGCACTCATGCCGCAGCAAAATAAAGGTAACGGCAGGTATTTCTACGGATACCAGCCTCACCTACCCACAATATTCCAAAGAGTTTTCAGCATTTAATTATCAGGGCGGCGATTATTACATGCAGGGCGGAACCCTTGAAGAGCATAAAACCCTGGAGTTTGGCCTCGACGTTTCAGACTTGTTGAATTACCATCAAAGTGGCAGCCCTGCCAGGTTTTTTCTGTTGATCGATGAAGACGACCCGACCAATTTGGGCACAGGTCAATTGCTTTCGTTTTCGATGATTGATTACTCCAACGGGGGCACAGAAACAAATTCGGGCTATGCCCCAATCGCTTTGACTGAAAATGGCCTTAGTACTTTTTCGATGACTAGCAACCCGGTATTTACCTTCCCCGAAATTACCGGCGACAGTCTTCCTCTTGCCACATTAGGGCAGGCTTATTCCGAACAAGTCCTTGCAACAGGTGGGGTTTCGCCATATTTTTTTCAGTTCGACAAAGATTTCGCCGAGCAATATTCAGCCCAGGCCTATCCCGCCATAAACCAACAAGCCATTGTAACAAGCAACAACGACGATGGGACAGCCGTTGTACCTCTCAGTTTTTCTTTTCCCTTTGGAGGAAAGGAATACAGCGAAATTATTATCCACACCGATGGGTATATCTTTTTTGAAGAAGATCAACTTTCCTGGCCCTATCTCGTCAGCTCCGAATTGTTCAATCAATATATTGGCAAGATTGCGCCTTTTTATGCCGATTTTAAATACACCCTGGCGCAGGGGCATGGCATCTGGTACGAAGGAAATTCAAGCTACGCCCAGTTTAGGTGGAAGGCTTATTTCAACAATTTTACTGCTGCCGATACTGCCGATTTTGGGTTGAAATTGTTTCCTTCAGGGAAGGTCGAGTTTTTTTACGGAACCTTAAACATCCCGGCAGGCGCACCGTGGGAAAGTTTTATAAACCAGGGAAACCCAAACCAGATCCAGTATCCCGGCCTAAACGATTCCACCAGTATTACTCCCGGCTGCCATTATTCTTTTTTGCCTACTACCGTGCCCGAAGGTCTGTTGTGTACTTCCGATGGCCTGATAAAAGGAACGCCCGAAGGCTTGCAGGCTCCCGTTCCGGTGCGGATAAAAGTGATCGATGCCGCCAACCTGGTGAGCAAAAAGGAATTGATTTATTCCACCCACGGGGTAAATAGTTTGCTGATCGAAAACATCCAGGTAATCTCAAACGGCGATGAACTGATCGAGGCAGGAGAACAGACCCAGCTTAGTTTCGATGTTCATAATATTACGAATGAAATTTTTACGGATGTCCACCTGGCTATAAATTGTCTTGTGCCCCAAATCCAGTTTTCCGACAGCACCGAATGGTTGGGTACGATAGCTGCCCACGATACTGTCCACTTGGTTTTTCCAATAGCGTTTCAGTTGCTTGCCCACATTGGCAATAATGTGGAGGTGGAATTCGAAAGCCTTATCTTTTCTGCCACAGATACTTTTGTCGGGAATTTCGACCTGCCGATGTATGCCCCCGATATCAAAATAAAGAAAGTGAAAGTGGGCGGTGCCAACGGCTATCTCGAACCGGGTGTGTCGGCCAATCTCAGGGTTTACATCGAAAATCTGGGCGGTGCAAAAGCCTCCAATCTGGGGCTTACGTTTTCGAGCAGCGATCCCTATTTCATGATCATGAACCCTCTTGCCTCGTTCGCCCTGCTTAATGCGGGCCAGGTCGATTCGGTTACCTTCCCCGTATATGTGTCGAGCCTGGCTAGTGTGGTGACCAATTTGCAGGTTGCGTTTTTGGCCGATTATACCTACTCGTCAAGCGATGTGGAATTCCTTCCTCTCCAGTTTCTCGGCGACGATTTTGAATCGGGCAGCCTCCAGCCTTTTGGTTGGTTGAATGCTGGCGATGCCTTTTGGATGGCCGACGACACGGTGGTTTACGAGGGGCTTTATTCGGCCCGTTCGGGTTTCATCACCCACCTCGAAGAATCGGACTTGATTTATGAAATCGATGTGGCCGACCAGGGAGAACTGGGCTTTTATAAAAAGGTATCGTCGGAACCAACCTACGACTTTCTCCGCTTTTATGTCGATGGAAACTTAATGGACGAATGGGCCGGCAACCACGACTGGGGCCACGAAGCCTACATGTTAAACCCAGGTCCACACATTCTCCGCTGGAGCTATCAGAAGGATTATTCGGTGAACACAGCCCTTGATGCCGCCTGGATCGATTATGTGACCCTGCCCGTAATCCAATCGCTGTTTGTTTCGGTGGATGAAATTGCTCTCACGCAAAACACCGGGTTGTATGCCTATCCAAACCCATTCAACACAAACTGTGTAATTGGCCTTGAAGGAAAGGGAAATGAGCCTGTCGAAATTAATATTTTCGATGTACATGGAATCCTGATCGAGACTTTTAAATCGAATTCAGGACAGTCCATCCATTGGAACGCAAAAGGGTTGAGGCCGGGGATTTATTTTGTTCAATCCATATCAGGCAAGGAAATAGAAACCATAAGGGTGGTGAAGATGCGATAAAGGTTTGAATTGCAGGGGAAGCAGAAAAACCTGACAGCGTCCGAAGGATCTGTCAGCGTTTGCGGCTGGGATGCCAGGCTTTTAACTTCGACGCTGTCATGTCCTTCGGACGATGACAGGTCTGAGGACGATGACAGAGCCTGTCCCGATCATTTCGGGATCTTTCGTATCTAGCGTTTCTCTAAAGCGTAGAAACAGGTTTTCACGAACTGGGTGCTTATACCGATTACTATTTGAAATGCGCCTTTAGTTTGTTTCTCTTCTAAAGCCACATCAATTCAGTATCGGCATTTACAAATTCTATTTAGAAATGTCATTCAGCGCATTTCTAAATGAATTTGGTATTACTCCCAAAACAACTTTACGGTCTGTCGTTTTTCATAGAAGGTGGTGCTCAAAAAGTAGAGGCCAATGGGCGAGTTCCCAAATACATCGTTGGCATTGATGCTATACGTTCCGGGGGAATCAATTTTCCGGCTGGTCGTGCTTATTTCCCTTCCGCTGTAATCGAATAATTGAATGGTCAAGGTTCCACTTTTTTCAAAATTAAAACTGATTTCATTTCCACTTTTCAAAGGATTGGGAATTGTAAACAGTTGCTCTGCGGATTCGTCAATCCCTGTCGTACTATAGCTTTTCATACTTTGGGCTTTCAGGAAGATGGCCGAATCAAATATGCCATCGGCCACATCGGCCACCGCCATTTTCAGGTGATAGGTCTGTCCTACAACGACAGAAAGTTGGGCGAGCAAAACAGTTGTAAAGCCGTCGAAAGCAATGGTGCCGGGTGAAACTGCCTGGTTGTCGATGTAATATGTAGCATTGGTAGTGGCGTTCACATTATTGATGCTCACCACTGAACTTGTCCCGGGGATAAGGGTAATGTTCTGATTGGCATAGCTGCCGCCCAATGGGTCTTGTCCACTAATAAAAAATCCGAATACATCATTAAATGCAGACCCGGCATATTCGGGGTATTCCTCCGAAGCAAATACATACTGAAATTCGAGAATGTTGCCCACCGGGACAAGATCGAATTCGAGCACCGAGGCATCGTGGGTGGGATACCCCGAAATAAGTACATTTAAAAGGGAGTCACCATCGGTGCCGTTGAATGTACTCAAAAAATTGGAAGGGGGCGAGCTAATAGGAGGGGTACTGTCAATAACTCCCGTGGTAAGCAAAATTCCATCGGACATGCCAATGTTGGTAGTTGCCCCATTCGAGAATGACCCAATTGCAGCAGTATCACCAGTATAAACCACATTTGAGGCAGACACCCCCGTCAATATAAAGTTGTTTACCAATTGCTGATAATTGCTTGTCCCTGAAATAACCAGCTGGGTAAAGGCTGTATAGGCTAAAAAAGTACCCAGAATAGTAAAGCTTGTCCTTTTCATAATCTCATTTTTATTTATGTTCTTTTAATTCTTTTTTGATTGATGTGAAAAATGAAATACCCATCAACGATTTCGCAAATCGCAGTAAAACTACAAAACATTCTTAATTTGTAATACACCCCAATTTCACCATTGCCTCATTCTTCCAAACCCTCAAGCAGTTCAAACTCCCTATCGATCCGCTCTCTCTGGTAGAAAAAATGCCATAATACTTTCTCGATTGGATTTTCCACCCGGCTCTGTTCGGTTATTTCGATGGTGCACTGTAATGAGCAGCGCGATAGATTGGTTTCCTGTTAAAATCACAGGGGCCTTTGTTATATCAAAAAAGTTACTATTTTTGATAGCGCAATTATAAGCCTATGAAATCTATACAACTGCAGATAGAAATCCAATTTGAAAATAAGTAAAGAAACAAAAGGCGTTGTTGAAAATACACATTAGAGGAGTAAGAAATTTTTAGGATAAGCAAATAAGAAGAATTAATATTTGAAAATATGAAAAATAGCATTGTAGTAATTCTAATAGCAGCAACAGTACTTTCATCTTGTACTAATGAAAATCTAAATCCGGAATTTAAAAAGGAAAAAATAAGTGGTGTAAGCCAGAAGGGACCATTATTAAATGGTTCTTCATTAACTATTTTTGAATTGGATGGAAATTTTGATCAGACAGGTAATTCATTTATTACCCAAATTACAGACAATTCGGGCTCATTTGAATTAACTAGCATTAGCCTTCTAACTCAATATGCAAAGCTAAAAGCAGATGGGTATTATTTTAATGAAGTTAAAAACACAAATTCTCTGGGTTCAATTTCTCTTTATGCCTTGTCTAACTTATCAAATATAAGTACTGTTAATATCAATTTATTAACAACATTAGAACTTTCAAGGGTAGAATATTTGATTAGCAATGGAACTAATTTCAACGATGCCAAACACCAGGCACAACAAGAAGTTTTGAGTTTGTTTTTTATCAATAAGCCTACCATGGCTGTCTCGGAGTTATTAGACATTTCTGTCAATGGAGATGATAATGCCATTTTATTAGCCATTTCCTTGATATTGCAAGGATATCGATCCGATGCTGAATTATCGCAGTTGTTAGGAGACATTTCAACTGATATTAGAACCGATGGGATTTTAAATAGCCAGACGCTGAGTTCGGCATTAATAAATGACGTAAAACAATTTGATACCATTCAGATTAGAAGCAACATTGAAAACAAATACAATTCCCTCGGGATAACAACCATAATTCCTCATTTTGAACATTACGTGAAGCAGTTTTTAGATTCCTGTACCTATACATTTACAAATTATGTAACATTCCCTGAAAATGGTTTTTTATGGAATTAATGTTTTAAATACACAAGATAGTGTATTCACAATGATGGGAGAATATAGCCTTTGTGCTTATTTACCTGAAGGAACTTCAATGAAAATTTATCTCGATGCTACCCCAAGTCCGGGCATAGCAAATATCATGTATGCAATGGGTTCGCTTGACGGTTGGGTAAACGTAGATCCTTATTCTACATTTCTATCAATAGAAACGGGTTTAATAGATTGTCATGTAAGGACAGGGACACTAGATGGCAATCCGGGGTTTGGCACTATATACTTTTATGAGAATAACTCTGTAACACCTACACGAACTAAAAATATCTATATTCAATAAATTTACTGTACTTCTTCCCCCTACATAACAATCGCATTAAGTGGTTTTTATTAAAGGAATCACTACAGACCGGGGAAAATTGACGCGATACTCCATCTGCTTGTATTTATTACGTCCCTGGCAGGACTTGAAAAAGTGGGAGCAGGCTTTTTCTGCCAATATATCATTGCTACGCGATTATCCCGATAGGCCTGCCTACCGCTTATTCAGTGATATTGTATGGGTAGAAATATATTTATAACCGTACTATAAGTCCCGTCAGAAACGAAATATGATTTACTCGGTTAATAGTGAAAGTGTATTCATAGGATTGAAATCTCTTGTTGCCAAAATGTTCCATTGCCTCATTCTTCCAAACCCTCAAGCAGTTCAAACTCCCTATCGATCCGCTCTCCCTGGTAGAAAAAATGCCATAATACTTTCTCGATTGGATTTTCCACCCGGCTTTGTTCGGTTATTTCGATCGTGCATTGTAATGAATCTCCCGAAAAATAGAAGTTCCAGTTGCCGGTCATGTCATTGCTGCTTTTTAGGAGCTGATAAGAGAAATGTTTGTTCTTTATGAAACCGATCACTTGATAAACGGCTATTTCCCCATCCGTCATAAAGGCCTGCCATTGGAAGGGATGACCATCTTTCTGGCTTATTTCCCGGACAGCATCATACGCCTCTCTGTTCTGGGGATAGTTCTCCACCTGGGTCACATACTTCCATGCTGTATCAATGGGGATCGTAAAACTCCGCCTTTCGGTCTTGTCAAAATCAGATGGCAAAACGATCCCTAAAAACAGTACTGCCAAATAGGCGATACAAATCAAAATAATAATTGAAATAACATATCTCATAGTCTTCGATTCAAACTTTCAAAGCTAACAATTGTTTAGAAAACAGGATTTCTGAAACCGTTGAAATATCCTACTTTTGTCAACTTTTAAAATAAACGCAATGAAGGACAGAAAGGTTTTATTAATGATATTAGATGGCTGGGGCATAGGTCGAAAAGATGAATCGGATGCAATTTTCACTACCGGTACCCCCGAAATCGACAAACTCAAAGCTCAATTCCCAAACAGTTACCTTCTCACAAGTGGCGAAGACGTTGGCCTACCTGATGGACAAATGGGAAATTCAGAAGTGGGGCATTTGAACATTGGTGCTGGCCGGGTAATTTACCAGGATCTGGTCCGGATCAACAAAGCCGTTAAAGATGGAAGTATATCCGAAAACCCTGTTTTAAAGGAAGCCTTTTCGTATGCCCGGGACAATAAAAAAGCAGTTCATTTTTTGGGTTTGGTCTCACCGGGTGGCGTACATTCGATGGACACCCATTTGCATAAACTTTGCGACCTGACTGCCGATTATGGCCTCGACCAGGTATTTATCCATGCCCTCACCGATGGCCGCGACACCGACCCCCGAAGTGGAAAAGCAAGTATCGAAAGCCTCGTGAACCACATCGAAGGATCGAAAGTAAAGATCGCCAGTTTGATAGGCCGCTACTACACGATGGATCGTGATAAGCGATGGGAACGGGTGAAAGAAGGCTACGACCTCATGGTGAATGGAACAGGGACAACGAGCCGGGATATTGTCCAGTCCATGCAGAAATCGTACGACGAAGGTGTTACCGATGAATTCATCAAGCCCATTGTAATGGTTGATAAAAATGAAAAACCCGTAGGAACAATACAAGAAGGCGATGTAGTTCTGTGTTTCAATTTCAGGACTGACCGGTTAAGGCAAATCACCATGGCCCTTACCCAGCAGGATTTCCACGAATATGCCATGCACACCATCCCTCTACATTACCTCACCATGACCCGGTACGATGATTCCTTTAAAGGGATAAAAATTGTGTATGACAAGGAGAACGTAAAAAACACCTTGGGAGAAATCCTATCGAAAAAAGGAAAGAAGCAGATCAGGATTGCCGAAACCGAAAAATATGCCCATGTCACTTTCTTTTTTTCAGGAGGAAGGGAGGACGTGTTTGAGAACGAGAAGCGCATAATGATCCAGTCGCCAAAAGTGGCCACGTACGATCTTCAACCCGAAATGAGTGCCCCTTTGGTAAAAGATGCCATTATTGCTGAATTGAAAAAACAGGATGTCGATTTTGTTTGCCTCAACTTTGCCAATGGCGATATGGTTGGACATACGGGGGTTTATGAGGCGATAGCAAAAGCCGTAAAAACAGTCGATCAATGTGTGGGCGAAGTGGTTTCGTCTGCCCGTGAAAATGGTTATGAGGTACTGATCATTGCCGACCATGGCAACGCCGATAATGCCGTAAACGAAGATGGATCGCCCAATACGGCCCATTCGTTAAACCCTGTGCCTTGTATTTTGGTTTCTGATGATTATGACAAGATCGAACCGGGCATCCTTGCCGATGTAGCCCCTACCATTTTACGAATTATGGGGGAAGAAATTCCTGAGGATATGACAGGGAAGGTGCTGGTTTAGTTGTTTCGGGTTTTGGGTTTCGAGAGCATTTGCAAAGGGCAATGCCAACAACTTATCATATAGCAAAAAATAATTATCATCGAATTAAACGAATTATACTTCAACCGGGATAAATTTCCGCATTTTGTTAAATCCATTTATCCATACTGTCGCCTCTATGAGGCTTGGTAAACTTTCTCCTGTTTATTGCTACCATACTGCCGTTCCTGACGGAACTCTACTCAAATACTAAATATTCGATAAGCCTCGTAGAGACGACAGTATGGTAGAAACAATCAAGAAAAAGACTGCGTAGCCTCGTAGAGGCGACAGTATGGTAGAAAGTTAGCAAGAATTTTCATACACCTAAAATTCCCTGCCGTTTGCTCTTTTTATCACCTTTTTATCAACCGATTGAATTTTGCCCTAATGCATAAATTTATCCCTTTTTCAGTATAAACGACCCTGCCGTAGGCAGGTCAAATTCGATCAATTCGATCAATTGGATGATGAAATTATACTTTGATAAGAATTGTGTGACATTCCCTTTTTAGTATTGTCCAATATGCTGAAATTTATCCAGTTTCAGTATAACAGATCACTCCATTACCCCAATTCTTCAATTAAAACTCTGGCACTTAAAAATGACCAAATCATTTTTTTAAAAAAAAGTGCATCTCTCTTGCAGCACTTCGAAAATTGTGTTGTCTTTAATCCGAAACTAAAATTATGAAAGAAATGAAAAATCGAATAAACCTGATTGTCCTTGTACTGATTGTAATTACAACGTGTTCGTTTTCCTTTATCGAAAGCAGTGAATTCCTCGCAATCCCGGTCAAGGAAAAAGCAATTGCCAAACCCAGTCCGACCACCAATGCCTTGAAAGATATCGAACAACGCAAAGTCGCCGACTTTTCGCGTATCGGCCTTTCTGTTTCTGCCGATGTGTATATTACACAAGGCAATCAAACAAGCCTTGAAATCGAAGCCAGTGAAAAAACGCTTCAGAATTTGGTCACTAAAGTTAAAGACGGTGAATTAGAAATCAAATGGAAGGATAATGACTACTCGAATGGTGAAATCAATATCAAAATAACCATGAAGGAAATCGAAGAATTGAGCATTGCCGGTTCGGGGAACATCTTTGCCAATTCATCTATTAAATGCAATGAGATTAAACTGAGTATTGCCGGGTCTGGTTCGATTAAATTGAAAGATATTTCGGCAAAGGAAATTGAATCGAGTGTGGCCGGTTCCGGAAATATTAACCTTGGAGGAAGCAATCCTGTTTCCGAGCATACAATCGAAATAGCGGGGTCGGGCGATGTATCGGCCAAAAAATTACCCACCGACGAGGTAACCGTAAACATTGCCGGATCGGGCGATTGCTACGTACATGCCGTAAAAGAACTCGATGTAAATATAGCTGGGAGTGGCGATGTGTATTACTTTGGATCGCCTGAATTGGAAAAAAGTATAATAGGCTCGGGCGATGTAGAAAAACTCTAAACATAATAACCCAAAAAAACCTCTATTATGAAAAAAGCCATCCATGTGGGTGGCTTTTTTTATGTACACTGTTTTTATTTATTTCCTCACTATTCTCTACTTATTCAATTCTTCCCAAACCATATCCTTCAACTGCGTAATCCCCTGGCCGGTTATCGAGGAAATAAAGATGTAGGGTATGGTAGGCAGATCCTGTTCAATTTCTTCTATCAGTTCCTGATCTAACAAATCGGATTTTGAGATGGCCAACATCCTTTGTTTATCTAACAATTCGGGGTTGTACTGCTCCAGTTCATGCAATAAAATCTTGTATTCCTTGTGAATGTTATCGGAATCGCCAGGCACCATGAAAAGGAGCATGGAGTTTCGTTCGATGTGTCTAAGAAAACGCAGGCCCAAACCTCTGCCCTCGTGGGCACCTTCGATAATTCCGGGTATGTCGGCCATTATAAACGATTGATGGTCGCGGTATGAAACTATGCCCAGGTTGGGGACAAGGGTTGTAAAGGGATAATCGCCAATCTTAGGTTTGGCAGCCGAAACCACCGAAAGCAATGTTGATTTTCCGGCTGATGGAAATCCGACAAGGCCAACATCGGCAAGCACTTTTAGCTCCAGTATTATCTCGGCCTCAATACCATCCTCGCCCGGTTGTGCAAATCGTGGTGTTTGATTGGTGGCCGATTTAAAGTGCGTGTTTCCCTGTCCGCCACGGCCCCCTTTTACAAGGATTTGTTGCTCTCCATCCTCGGTTATTTCAAACTGGACCTCACCTGTTTCAAAATCTTTGGCTACCGTCCCAAGGGGTACGTCTACGATAATATCTTTTCCTTGTGCCCCGGTAGAGTTGCCTTTCGAACCGCTTCCCCCGCTTTCGCCGTGTATGTGCTTTCTGTATTTCAAATGGAGAAGTGTCCACATTTGCTTGTTGCCCCGAAGGATGATATGTGCCCCCCGGCCACCATCGCCCCCATCGGGCCCGCCTTTGGCAGTCCAATTGTCGCGGAATAAATGGGTCGATCCGGCGCCTCCCTTACCCGAGCGGCAATAAATCTTTACATAGTCAACAAAATTTTTATCTGACATGTCTGAATGCACTTTCAATTTTTCTCGACAATCGGTCGAATACTTCGTCTTTACTTTCCAAACCGCTTACGCTGGCATACTTTTGTTGTTTCTCGTAATAGTCGGCCACTGGTTTGGTCTTTTCATTATATTCTTCGAGTCTTCCAATAATTATTTCCGTGCTCAAATCGTATTTTCTTGCTTGATCAGTTTTACCCCGGGCTGTTAGGCGTTTTAATAATTCCAGTGTAGGTACTTTAATATTAATCATTAAAGAAACTGATGAATTCATTTTACGCAAGAGACCATCGAGGATATATGCTTGTACATAAGTCCGGGGGAATCCTTTAAAAATGAAACCGTGTGCATCATGGTTTTGACTGATGGTTTGTTCTATCAGGCGAATGGCTATTTCATCTGGAACAATAGATCCCTTTTCCATATAAGGTGCAGCTTCTATCCCTATTTTTGTTTTGTTTTTTATCTCCTCTCGCAACATCGCCCCGGTAGAGATATAGAACAGGTTGTGTTTTTGAGCTAGTAGATTTCCTTGTGTGCCTTTGCCTGCACCAGGAGGGCCAAACAACACAATATTCATCCACACTTTCTTTAGCGAAACTTCAATAGCATCGTTTAGCTTTTCGAAAATATCTTCGATTTTCCCAAGTCCGTTTATGGGATGGAATAATCCTTTGTCTTTATAGAATCCCGCTACCCTTGCTGTTTTTGTTTCGTATTCTTTCAATCGAAAATTGATAACTTCCTCTGTATCATCTTTACGATTTTCGGTTGAAGACCTGGCCAATAAACGTTCTTTCAGAATATCTGTAGGAACTTCCAGGCTCAACATGCATGTTAGCGACGTATTCAGTTTGAACAACAAGCCTTCAAGGATATAGGCCTGAACAAAAGTCCTGGGAAAACCATCGAATAAAAAACCACCTGCAGTGCTATTATTGGTCACAATTTTCTTTTCAATGATATGAACGATAATCTCGTCATCAACCAGCCCCCCTTTTTCAATGATGACTTTGGCTTTCATACCTAGATCAGTTCCAGCTTCGATTTCGGCCCGTAAAATGTCTCCAGTCGAGATATAAACTAGATTGTACTTCTCGATTAAGAGTTTCGATTGTGTCCCTTTTCCTGCCCCTGGTGGGCCAAATAGTGCAATGTTCAGCATAGCAAATAGTTTTAAATTTTGTCCCGATTTATTTCATCCCTAAAATAAATCCTTTTTCGGTATTGACCAACTTAAATACTTTTTTTTATTAAAAAAGTAAAAGTGACTATTTTACAACCGAATAGATATCCTCCAAATTTCGTCCAAAGCCATTGTAATCAAGGCCATAACCTATAATAAAATCGTTGGGGATTTCCATTCCTATATAGTCGATAGGGATTTTCTTTTGATAAGAATCGGGTTTAAAAAGAAAAGTTGCAATTTTAATTTCTTTGGGTTCGTAGCCTATCAATTGCCTGATTATGTGTTCGAGGGTATGGCCTGTATCTACAATGTCTTCGAGGATTACCACGGTTTTTCCTTTTATATCTTCGTTGATCCCAATCAACCGTTTAACAGTGCCCGAACTCGCGGTTCCCTGGTAAGAGGCTACTTTCAGGAAGGTAATCTGGCAATCGAAATTGATTTTCTTGAATAAATCGGAAGCGAACATAAATGACCCGTTCAAGATTCCGAGAAAAATGACATCTTCACCTTTCAAATCAGTATTGATTTCGCCGGCCATGGCTTTTATCCGATCCTGTATTTCGGACGATTTGATAGAAATTTCGAAATCCTTATCTAATATTTTTACTTGTTGCATTTGTACCTATTTTTGGCATTTTAAGTATCTTGCGAAAGTACTATTTTTTCAAATGACTAATGTCAAATGATTATTGATTAATTAAAAATGGAGCGATGCGAAAATCCAGAGAGGAACAATTTGGAGATTCATGTCCACTGTTAAGTATTTAAATTCTAATTTCTAAAAACATGAAACCACTTGTAAGTGTTATTATGGGCAGCACATCCGACTGGCCCATTATGGAAAAGGCCGCCAAGCAACTGAATGATTTCCAAATCCCTTTTGAGATCAACGCTTTGTCGGCACACAGGACTCCGGAAAAAGTTGAAGAGTTTGCGAAAAATGCAGAGTCGAAAGGGATAAAAGTAATTATCGCGGCAGCAGGAATGGCAGCCCACCTGCCCGGTGTAATCGCCTCAATGACCCCGCTACCTATTATAGGCGTGCCTATAAAATCGTCGCTCGAAGGGCTTGATGCCATATTGGCCATACTCCAAATGCCTCCCGGAATCCCGGTGGCAACAGTAGCTTTGAATGGGGCACAGAACGCAGCCATCCTTGCAGCCCAGATATTGGCAAATGGTGATGCTGATATCGCTAAAAGGGTGAAAGAATTCAAAGAAAGCCTGAAAGGAAAAATTATACAGGCAAACGAAGAATTGGCCGAGAAATCATTCACATATAAAACAAACTAACAAGGATGCCTGCCTCCTTGCATACAACGACTCGCGACAGGGATGCATGCATCCTTGTTGTGCTGTTGCTGATTCTTATGGTCACCGGCCTAAACGCGCAAACTACGTTCACATTAAGCTCCCCCGATCAGAAAATCCAAACCCATATCAAGTTTGGCGATTATATCGAATTTGAGGTATTGCTTGGATCGGAAGTCGTGGTTGAAAAAACATGGATATCGTTGAATATCGATGAAAACAAATTGCTTGGCCATATCCCAAAAATCAGGAAACATATAGCCCGTTCGGTCGATGAAGTTGTTGTTCCTGTGGTGGCTGAAAAATTTGCCTCGATACCTGAAAAATACAACGAATTGGAATTTTTCTGTAGGGGGAATTATACGATTATCTTCAGAGCCTACAACGAAGGGATTGCCTGGCGGTTTACAACTAAGTTACCCGACAACATAAGAGTAAACACCGAAGAAGCCACGATCAATTTTCCGAAGGGAAGTTCGGTTTGGTTCCCCGAAGAAAACTCGTTTTTCTCACACAACGAACGGTATTATCTGCACGAGAAAATCGATTCGATGAAGGCAGGTCATTTTTGTAGCCTGCCCGCATTGGTCGAGACACAAACGGGCACTAAAGTTTTGATAAGCGAATCGGACTTGCAAGATTATCCAGGGATGTGGTTACAAACGATGGGAACAAATGGCTTGAATGGGATTTTCCCCGGTCTGGCCCTGAAAGAAACTAAAACCTCCGACAGGGATGTGAAAGTAGCTGAACATGCGCCCTATCTCTGCATCACAAAAGGAACACGGTCGTATCCCTGGCGTGTCCTCGCCATTGCTGAAAACGACGGCGATTTACTCACCAATCAATTGACATATTTATTGGCCGGGCCAAACAAGATCGAAGATTCTTCCTGGATAAAACCTGGGAAAGTGGCCTGGGACTGGTGGAACGAATGGAATATTTACGGGGTCGATTTCGAAGCCGGGGTAAATACCGAAACTTATAAATACTACATCGACTTTGCCTCTAAATATGGCATCGAATACATTATCATGGACGAGGGTTGGTACGAACTTGGCAATTTGCTGAAGGTAGTGCCCGACATTGATATGGAAGAAATCCTGGCCTACGCCAAAGAGAAGAATGTGGGTGTTATTTTATGGGTGATATGGAAAACACTGGAAGATCAGTGGCAGGATGCTTTCGACCAATTCGAAAGGTGGGGGGTAAAAGGGCTGAAAGTTGACTTTATGCAGCGCGACGACCAGTGGATGGTGAATTATTATTGGCGTGTGGCCGAGGAAGCTGCCAAGCGAAAAATGCTGGTCGATTTCCATGGGGCCTATAAACCTGCGGGATTGCGAAGAACCTATCCTAATGTGATTACCCGCGAAGGCTTGCGGGGCCTGGAACAATCGAAATGGTCGGATCTCAACACACCGGATCACAATGTGACCCTGCCTTTTATCAGGATGGTTGCCGGCCCAATGGATTACACCCCCGGTGCAATGGTAAATGCAACGCAGAAAAATTTCAAACCAATTTACACCCAGGCCATGAGCATGGGCACCCGTTGTCACCAGTTGGCCATGTATGTGGTGTATGAAAGCCCCTTGCAGATGTTGTGCGACAATCCAAGCAACTATTTAAAAGAGCCAGAGTGCATGGAGTTTTTATCGGAAGTGCCCACAGTTTGGGACAAGACAATTGTGTTGTCGGCAAAAATTGGAGAACAGGTTGTCCTGGCCCGAAAGCATGGTGATGTTTGGTTTATTGGAGCAATGAGCAATTGGGATGCACGAAACATAGACATTGATTTTTCATTTCTCGGAAAAGGCAAGTACGAAATTCGTATATGGCAGGATGGCGCAAATGCCCACCGCTATGCCAGCGATTTCAAGAAACATACAGAAAGCATAACCAAAAAATCGAAAATGACGATCAATCTGGCTCCGGGTGGGGGTTGGGTTGGGATTATTTCGAAGAAATAGTTTTCTTAGCTTTTACAGATACTTGTTGCTGGGTTGGGAAGAGTCGGTGTGACTTGGAGTACTTTATTTTTTGGGTTATTTTAAGCCGTTTTTTATTTCAGCCCTTAAATTCTAAAAAGCTTATTTGTTTGTGAGAGTGATAAAACTTCAAAATCACTTATGTCAATATTGCTTGGTACTTTGTCTCTAAGAATTGGGACTATATATTGACCATTTAGTTGATTCGCAACTTCTACAATTGTGTTTAATTGATTATCGTGAATATTTTCAAGTTGGTCATGCATTACAAAGTGAAGGCAGTTTATATCTAAAGAATCTGCAAATTTTATATAGGCAAAGTCAAATGCGGCAATTTGACCTTTCTTTTTACCAGTACTAGGATTCCCTTCAATATTAGTTACAATCAGGTCATATCCTTTTTCAGTCCTTTGGGTACTGAGAAGATAGTATTCACCATAAAGTTGATTGGAAAGGTCTGAAAAATATTTATTAAAAAGAGTAATACGACTTTGGATTAAATCATCGCCTGAAGTAATACCTTCGTTAATCCCATTAAGTTCAGTTTCAATATTTTTTAATTTCTCAATTGAAGATTCCCATAATCTTTTTTGTTCTTCGAGACTTCCTTTCTTTTCTGAAAGTTTGTTTAGCTCAATTACAATTATTTCAAGGTCTTCGGTAAAACCTGATTTTTTTAATTTTATAGTTAATAATGACTCTTTTCTTTGAAATGTTGTTAGTCTTATTTTGGTTTGATTTATTAAGACTTCAAGTTCAGGTAGTTCTTTTGTTATATATTTCAGTTTTTCGTATAATAAATCATTATGAAATTTAATTGTATCTTCAAAAGATACCTGTAAATTGGGTATTAATGAATTTGCTCTTTCATATAATTTTTTGATTTGAGAAGCGTCAATATTCGAGT
The DNA here is from genome assembly GCA_021740905.1 of Bacteroidales bacterium. GTDB lineage: Bacteria > Bacteroidota > Bacteroidia > Bacteroidales > M50B96 > JAIOYV01. The sequence continues at coordinate 6,423 of JAIOYV010000016.1, read as the reverse complement.
GCTCACTTTCTAATTCTTCCTTACTTTCAATAATCAAATTACGTCTTATTTCCAGCCTGCTCAATAAAGTCGAAACTGCGTTGAGTTCAGCTTTTGTTTTATTTAACTCATCGATATCGTTACCGTAATTTTCATTAATTACAAATAGATTCCTTTTTTTACTTAACTCCTCAATTTTTGAATTAATAAAAGTCAATTGTTGCATTACTAGGGAAAGTTCACCTTCTTTCTTTAATCGTCTTTGAAATTGCTCTTCGTGTTTTCTGTCTTCAGATAACTTTATCTTTCTATCGTGTTCATTTGTTTCTATTCCTAACCAAAACAAGTAAAGTGCCTCATACACTTCTATAGGGGTGGTCGCATGTAGTACTTTTACTATATTGGATAGCTTATTCTTTTCATCTCTAATATTCTTAGAAATGATTTGTCTGAAAGTAGGTTTGTCAACTTCGGATTTAAAAATTAGTTCCTTTAGCTTTCTATCAAATTGTTTATCATTTATTATATTCTCGCCATTTACTTCTTGAATCTTTTTACTTCTCTGCAGAAAATTTCTCCTAATCAATACAATGTCAGAGGTTTGTACTTCCAAATCATCTACAAGTTCAATTTCAATAATAATATCGTTCTCTTTCAAAAAGTTTTCAATGAATGTATTTGGTTGTTTTTTAAATTCCGTGTCTTGATAAATATTTTTACCGTCACCGCCAAAACAATAATCAACAAGTCTTAATACTGTTGTCTTTCCAACATTATTTCCGGTTGAAGTTTTTAAAATGTCTTCAGGTGTTTCATCAACAATAAGATTTATACCTTTATGGAAGGTAATTTCTCTTATTAATGAGTCTCTGTTTAATATTTTTACTGATTTTAAAAACATTTTTCAATCAATCTGTTTTCTGCATTCTTAATAACACCAATAATAAATAGCCAATCCAGAACAAGTGTATAAAGATTCAAACTTATTTCTATTTCTGAATTAACTTTTTGAAAAAGTTCAAAATAATCAACTTTCTTATCGTTAGAATCAATAAGCACTTCAATTACTTTACTTCCAAGAAAGTATAAGTCTCTATCTGGCTTTATGTCACCGCTTACTATCATAGTTTTACTGGCTCCTCAAGTATTTTGCACCTCATAAAGGCATCCACCATAACAATTAAAATACCCATTTTTATTGACTCAATTGGTAAACTAGGACTTAAATTTGAACTTGATTCGAGAATTTTCCAAATTTCATTTTCAATATTTTCAAATATTAAATCGGCATTATCTCTTATGGCTTCAATGTTAGCATACTTTCCTTTTTCCTTCAAATAAAGAGTTTTAATGTTTTGAAGTAAAAAAGATTTTTTGCTTGACCCTTGTTTTTCAATCTCATCATAAATTCCATTGAGCTTTCCCTGATATATGCTAAATTCCTCAATTATTGGTTTGTACGTAATTACATTGTTGTAAAGAATTTTTTCTTCCGTATCAGGTACTTTTTTCCCAAATTCTTCAATTTCGTCTTTCAATAATGTGGAACCAATTTGATTAATTATAGTGCTTAATACGGAAGGATATTTTGCTATAATATTTTTTCCAACTTGAGGACTTGCAATATTTTTTTCGTGTTCTCTTTTCATCGTTTTAAGAGACTCTACCGTATATTTGCTGGGGTCATTTGTTTCTATGTGATGGTTCGGGCAGAGTAAAACTAAATTTTTATAATCTGCTCTTTCCTTATCTGACATATTTTGATTGAACCTATCTGCTTTATGAGTATTCGGGTTCGCGTCTTCAATATGGCAAATATTCGAGAAATTTGTATCATCTTCCCAATTAACAAAAGTCCTGTCACAGCCAGGGAATGCACAACGATTTCCTGAAAGAGCATAAAGTCTTTTAATTGTTAAAGTTGAATAATTTCTGGATTGATTATTTGCCATATTTTTTATTGTCAAAAGTAATTATTTATCGGCTTAATTTCAGTTTTTTTCTTTTATTAAAATGGCTTAACTTGTGTGTATATGTATTACATCTATTTTCTTTTATCCTTCAAAACTAAATCATTTGAACTTTTCCATTCCGCAATCTATCCGACATGGTTTCTATTCATGCCTCAAATTTAATCAAACCATTTCGCTTTGTGCACTTTCAAAGGCAAAACGGTTAAGCCAGTCTTGTGCGATGGTTGCTTCCACAATTTTGTCGAGGCGGGGTTGCAGGCTATTTATCAGCCCATTTTCATTCATATACTTTAATGCTTCTCTGTACGATTTAAGCATGCTTGTATAAAAGGAATCTAATCGGACAGGTTTTTCGGCACAATAGGCCTGGGCAATCTCAATATTGAAGAGCATTACATCGGCAATAATGGAAGGTTCAACCCCGAGTGTTTTGAATTGTTTAATATACTTTTGGGCCACCGACCGGCGCGCTTTTGGCTTTCTCGTGCTCACAGGAAAATACTCGCGGCTAATCTTAAATTTACACTCCTCCAGCAATTTGTCCTCCTTTGGGTTGAAGGCAAAATCGTAAAACTGTTTGACCTCCCGAAAGCGTTCGTACAAGTCGAAAACCTGCTCCTGGAGCTGGCTCTTGGTTAATCCACTTATGTATTTTTTAAATTCCCGTTTACTCATTCAATAAAAATTTGGTTGCTGGTTGCTGGTTGCTGGTTACTAGGTGCTGGTTACTGGTTATTCGTAACCAGAATCCAGCAACTAGTGGGTCTAAAATGTTAATACCTTGTCACACTCGACAGTCCATTGGGCAAATTCGCTCATATTGCTGAGAACTACACCCTCGATGAATTGAATCTTGTCTATCCCCCGTGCTTTCGAGCAACCGCCACAGCTTTTCACTTCACCCCCATTTTTGATGACCGACTTCAACATTCTTTCGATATTGTAAAACCCATCGGGGGTATTTTGGTTGGGAAGACCGCAAAACACTGCATCGGCCAAAAGGAAAATTTTCACTTCCACTTTTTCGGCATGTTCTTTTTGAAGCATCATGGCCATACGCAAAGCATTATAGGCTTTCTCAGTCCCATAAGGGGCATCGTTGATTATGATTAGAATTTTTTGCATTTCGATTTCCTCACTTTTTGTTTAAAGCATTGTATTTGTAATAGGATAGACCTCAACAAATCAACGATTGTCAAATATAGTAATTTGAAAATAGCCACGAATGCATGAATCAAAACAATCTTGCATTTGTGGCTATCTTTCACATATTCCTATTTTAGGTAATGAACTTTCGGAGAGGGTCTCCTTATGCCCCAAAAAACTTGAACGCCTCATACACCAGAAAGATTGGCCAGACCAAGGCTTTAAAAAAACCAACTACACCCATCCAAAAACTGGTGGCCACCGAAATATAATATATGGCTGCCCCAATAAGTCCTAGTCCATAAACTGCACCGGCAGGTGCACTACATTGTGTTTCATTTTTCATGATTGTCTGTTTTTAAATTCAACTTTTCAAAAATTACCTCATAATACTATCAAAGATAAAATTCATTACAAAATACGAAAATGTTTTAACGTACAGAAGCCGAAACCCGAAAACAGGATTCAAATCCCTTTACCTATCTTTGCCGCCTAAATTTGTACAGGTTATGAAGATTTTTCCGGCAAGTGTTTTACTTGCAGTTTTTCTATTTCTATTTTTTGAAAGCCAGGCTCAAAACCGTATCCCGCCTGAGAAACCCCGTTTGATAATCGGCATCGTGGTCGAAAATATGAGGTCGGAATACTTGTATCGGTATTGGGACAAATTCGAGAAAAAGGGTTTTAAACGACTGATAGGGGAGGGGAGTTTCTGCAAAAATGCCTCGTACGAATACCTGAATACGCAGTCGGCACCGGGTTATGCTACTATTGTGGCCGGATGCCCACCTTCGGTACATGGCATTGTGGGAAATTTTTTTTACGACCGGAAAAAGGACGAAATGGTGGATTGTTGTTTCGACAAAAAAGCCAAAGCTGTGGGGAACTCCTCTTATTCCGGGAAACTTTCGCCTGAGCAACTTCTCACTACTACCTTCGCCGACGAATTGAAAATGATGAGCCTGAACCGTTCAAAAGTGATTTCAGTATCGGGAAACTACCAGGCATCCATACTGATGGGTGGGCACACTGCCGATGCTGCATATTGGTTCGACGAGATGGCCGGTTTGTGGATGACCTCAAACTATTACAGAAAGGAGCTTCCTGAATGGGCCAATACCTTCAACCAAAAAAAACTGACCGATATTTACCTGAAGGAAATGTGGAACACCCTTTTGCCAATCGGCTCATATCGCGAAAGCCTGCCTGACAACAATCCATTCGAGCAGGGATTTGGGAGCAATCAAAAGACATTTCCTTATGATATTCAAAAGATAAAGGAGAAGGATAAAAATTATTCTATCCTGATGAAAACCCCTTTCGGAAATTCATTTACCAAAGATTTTGCCCTGGAAGCCGTCATCAACGAAAAGTTGGGCATGGACGACACCACCGATGTGCTGTTTATTTCCTTTTCGCCATTTTCTGAAATCGAAAATTTATTTCACACCAAATCGGTTGAGATCGAGGATGCTTACTTACGTTTCGACAAGGAACTTGCCCATTTGCTCGATTTCATCGACGAGGAGATTGGGAAAGAAAAAGTATTGCTTTTTCTCACTGCCGATTGCAACGGTCCTCTCAACCCTGAAATCCTGAAGGAGAATAAACTTCCGGTTAGTTCCTTTAAACCGGCCAATGCCACTGTTTTGTTGAAAGCATACCTGAATGCTGTTTATGGCCCAGGCGACTGGGTGCTGAAATATCACAATCAACAATTTTACCTCAACAACAACCTGATCGAAGATGCTCAACTTTCGGTTGAGGATGTACAAACAAAAGTGGCCCTTTTCCTCCAACAAATGGGTGGTGTGGCCAACGCAGTAACTTCCTCCAACCTCAACCAGATTGATTACACCGATGGCATTTTTTCGAAAGTACAAAACAGCTATTCTTCGAAACGCTCGGGAGATGTGTTTATTAACTTCGAACCCGGCTGGGTGGAGGAAAACGAGAATTCGATTAACGGAAAAACCGGCAAAACGGAGACTATCCCCTTGATCTGGTACGGATGGAAAATTAAACGTAACACCATAAACCGCCCGGTTTCGATGTTCGACCTGGCACCCACCATTTCAAGCCTGTTGAATATCCCTTACCCAAACGGTTGCGAGGGTAAAGCCATTTTAGAATTAGTGGAGTAAATGGTTTAAGAAATTGTGGAATTAAGTGAATGAGGGAATTAAGGCAGAGAATCCTGCCAATACCCATCCTTCATTGGGATTTTATAAGGTTATTGCAAACGCCTTCCTGCTATTCAATAACTCTCATTTTCTTATTGCCATAAACTTGCACATTGGGCAGCGGGCTTCCGTAGGCCTTATGTTTCAGCATGTCGTTGTTTACTTTATCCACTATCTCCCAGATGGGTTGTTTTCGTAGCTCCTCGTTGGTCGTCAAAACATCCAAAAAGGAATAGCTGAACAGATTTTGGTTCTTTTCGATATACGTATGCCCATAATCCAGCAAGCCGCCCGAACAGATATATGTTATATTATTTGATTGAAATTTAGGTTCGCCTGAGGGGATAATTACACCAGCATTTTCGGCCAGCCCCAGCTCGTCGGAACTACGGTTGCCACTGAAAGCCGGATCGGTAATGATGAGGATTTGGCTGGCACCGAGTTGATCCAATAGAAAATATAGGCTATCTTTATCGGGTCGAAGTTGTGCAAATTTCGGGTTCAGGCAATTCAACAATTCAACGACACTATTATCGAGGTTTGCATATCCACTTCCCGAAAAATAAATAATCAGGTTAAAATCATCCAGACTTTTTTTTTTACCGAGCCAACCATTCTCGTTAACCAGGGCCAATAAATCCTCAGCGCGGAACCTATTATCGCAGTCGAGGAAAATATTTGCATCGGGCACGCCCAACACCTTGCGGCAGGTAGTGTAAAATTGGATGGCATCGTTGCGGGCACGGCGCGACCTGTCGCCAACCGGGCAGCCCAAAATCAAGGCAAAAGTAGTTGGTTTGATTAAACCTGTTCCTACAATAAAATCAGGGTCGGAAACTAAAGATTCTTTCGCATAGGAGAAGGATGTTTGCTGAACAGGGATTTCTGGTTTTTCATTCATTTTCAGGCCCAGGCTTTGCTCACAGTAAAACCCCCCATCTTGTTCTGAGAACCGGATGCCGATGGGGATGTAGTTTGATCGGTACTTTTTCGAGCTAAAAAAATTAACACCGATTTTCGCGGGCACTTTATTTTCTATAATTAACTCCTAATTTTTTTACTGCCAGAAATAGATTATTTGGTAACCCATCGTATTTTTCGATCTGTATATGTGTTTCAATATCAATGATATATTCGGACAT
>JAIOYV010000115.1 GCA_021740905.1 Bacteroidales bacterium | reverse complement strand
CCAATGCCTGGAAAATATTCTGGCTTCGATCCAATCTAAAATGGCACAGCTATAAGCCAAATCCGGTAGTTCAGCGATTCGAAGAATTTTTGGAGGAAATCGCCAGTGATCCTTTTCATTGTTTTAAAGGATAAATTCCCAGCTATCGCTTTTAGTAAAACATTCAAAACAACTGACCCACTCTGACTTGTTCTTTTATCCACTAACTTTGTTAAAAAGCCTCACCGTAACTATGGCTATGCCTACGTTTTTTGCCTCGTTAGTGAACAAAATAACTTCGTCAGCTTTGGGTAAGTTATTTCAAAAGTTTCACTTAGGTGTTAGCTTCGACTATTTCGATCTCAAATTTTCGATGGCATACAAAGGGTATACATCAATGGAATCATAGACCGAAAAATTCTCATTTGAGATTCGGATGCCTCTATTGAGCTTTTTTTCTTGCAGAAACAAATACAGGCTCTGCATCGACCCTTTTGTTCCGGCTTTTACTTCAACTGGTACAATTTCCTGCGATATAGGTAGCACATAATCTACTTCTGCATTACTGCTTTTGGCTTCCCTGTGCCAGTAATAAAGAGAAGGAATCTGATAACAGGATTCCGACTTAATTAATTCCACACCCACAAATTGCTCTGCCAGATTTCCTTTATTGATGGCATCGAATTTTTTGGAAAGAAGAAATTGCTCCAGGTCAAGCCCCAGTAAACGCTGGAAAATGCCTGTATCAAAAACAAGCATTTTTTGTTTTTGAGGATTTGCCCCTGCCCCTAATGGTAATCCATTTGATGAACTGTGGGTGACCGGGATCACCAGACCTGCTGTTATAAGTAATTGCAGAGCTTCTTTAACCTGGCTGTGGTTGGCCTGGGCACATGCCCTGGAATAGACAAACTTTTGTCCGGCCTGGTACACCACCGACTGAAATACTTCATTCAAACGAGAAACCGGCGTTCTCTTTCTATATTTCGAAAAATCCGTCTGAATTGAAATAATCAAATCGTCGAGCAATTGCTGGCAATTATGCAGATCGCCGGTTTCAATATACCTTGCAATTACTTCCGGCATACCTCCTAAACATAAAAATTTGTGAACCAAATCAATCAACCGGGTATGTAGTACCCCATTCATGGGCTGGTCTGGATTTGCTCCTCTTATTTTATCAAGGAGTAACTGCTCCCCTGCTCCTGCAAGGAATTCAGAAAAACTTAGAGGATACATGAACATTGATCTGATCCTTCCCACACCAAATGTCGGCATGTCCGATAATGCAAATTCCAATAATGAACCTGCGGCGATAAGATGTAATTCGGGCATATTTTCATAGAAGAAACGAAGTGAAGCAATGGCTCCCTGACATTCCTGGATTTCATCAAAAAAAAGCAACGTTTTACCGGGTAAAATACTTGTCTTGTAAATGGCAGCAATATTTTCACAGATGGTTTCCGGTGACAATTCATCTGCAAAAAGAGCTTTTAGGCGGGGACTTGCTTCAAAGTTAATCTCTATATAAAACTCAAATTTATTCCCAAACTCCCTGACAGTTTTCGTTTTGCCTACTTGCCTGGCACCTCTTATAAGAAGTGGTTTACGGCTGGGATCAGCTTTCCACTTTTCCAGTTCAATGTCTACTTTTCGTTGAATGTACATATTGAAAAATTATAAATACAAGGCAATAATACATTATAATTTTAAATAATACAAGGCAATATTGATATAAAAATTACAAAAATACAAGGCAATGACTGAAAGATATTCTGGCTGTTTTCCGATTTAAAATTACACTGCTATAAGTTGCAACCTGAAATTAAGCGCTTTAAAGAATTTATAGAGGAAGTCGCCAGTAATCCTTTTCTTAGATTTAAAGGGTAAGGTTGAAAGAAGCTATTACTCCTCTAATATTCGAGCATTAATATCGTCCAAAATCTTATTCCTGGTTGGGCTAACATAGCGATTAATAGTCTTTTCATCTGAATGCCTGAATGTTGATTTGACAGAATGTTTTTGTCCTCCTTTTTCAACGGTAATATCTGCTGTTTATATTAATTAAGAAGATGTAGCCTAGCTTGGTTAGCGCGTCCCGACTTTCTGAGTCGGGAAGGTCGCAGGTTCGAACTGACGACCAAAGGGAGGATCTCATGAGCGACAGGATGAAGCGAGTAATCCAGCACCCCGGCAAAAAGAAATTCCTATCAAGATTTCCTTTTTTGATTTTTTATTTCTCGTAATCAGAAATGTTATTTGATCCACACCATTTTTCTCGTTTGGTCAAACTCTGGTGTTTTCAGACGATAATAATATGTACCTGCAGGTAGGTCTTTGCTTTGAAAGTTGACCATGTGCTTGCCTTTAGGCATTTCTCCTGAAAGGATTTCGGATACCTGTTTCCCCAACAGATTATAAATTTCAATTTCAACCATACAACCTTTACCGAGGTAAAAGGAGATTTCGGTTTCGTTGGTAAAGGGATTGGGAATGTTTTGGTAAAGATGGAAATCCGAAGCAAGATTCTCTGGCTCGGTTACAGAATATGTATTAATGAATACTATGGTCACATCGTCGGAAACCGTGCAAATAGAATTTTGCTCGTTCCAGGTAAAGGTTCCACTGACTTCACTCAAGCCAAAAAAGTTGATCTGGACTGTACTTTGAGGGGAGGTTGGGTTACTGAAAATACTGCCAGAAGGCCCTTCCCACCAACCAACACCCATGGTTGAGCTGGCATTTAGGTAGTAAGTATCCCCAAATATCGAATCGTTATACCCCGCGTTGATAGTAGGTTGGGAAAGAAAAGTTATCGCAACAAAATCTTCGTCCTTACATTCACCATTGGATTCGCTCCACAAAAAAGTGTAGGTGCCATGGTTGAATACGTTTACATTTGTCACGGGTGATAAAGGATTCGTTATAACTCCGGTTCCTATCCATTCTCCAACGCTCGAACCCATTGGGCCGCATAAATTGCTCCACTGGGCTTGCAACACAGCTTCCAGTCCACAAATTAGGTTATCGTCGCCAGCAAAAGCGACAGGAATTGGCTTAAATAGAACAGTAATATCATCATAGACTTCGCACGGGCCATTTTGAACTGTCCATCGGAGAATGTAGTCGGTATTCATCAAACAACCCGATTGGTTGGTATCGAAATAGGGAACGGTAACAATAGAGTGCGGGTCGTAGAAATTTGGATTACATACAATTCCTGGCGCTGTTAAACATGTCCAATGGCCCACGCCAATAGTTGGAGTGTCTGCATTCAATTGAAAAGTAAGCCCACAAACAGAATCGTTTTGACCCGCGAAAGCAAGAGGCATTTGATACCAGATCACGGGAGTGCCTTCTGCAACATCCGTACAAGGATCGTTTATATCAACAATAGGGTTTGAGGGAGTACCTATATTGTTTCCAACCACTTGCGAGATGTAATAAGTCTCACCATAAACCAATGGAGGCCCGAATTGAAATACACCTGTTGTATTGTGGGAAAATACAATACCAAGACTATTGGATTGGCTATCATGAAGGAAATATTCAAAAACATCATTTGCATCAAGGTTGTATGTTGGGTTTCCACAGCCATCGTTTAAGGCCTGAATATTTGTTTGGTCAAATTCGCAGAGTTCTTGTACTTCAGTTGGCATATTGCCTGCCGATGAATTACAATTACAGTCAAATGTCCCGCTTATAATTGACGGGGCGCAACTGGAACCATCAGATACAGCAATGCAATATGGCGTTCCATTGGGAATCCACATACTGGTCCATAAAGGAGAAAAATAGGTGCCCGGAAAAGGCAGACTATCGGCACAATTAAGTATTTGATATCCCCCTACATTTCCACCAACTATTGTAAGACTAAGCTCGTAATGTGTATTGTTGCCATTACAAGATTCCATGATGTTTGAAACAACCAAGGGGTCTTCTACATTGACTAAAACAGATTGCTCGTCACCGCACACTCCTGGGAAACTATAGGAAACTACGTTATATCCGAGCAAGGCAAGAGATGGGGTAAACACACCATTTGAATCAACAGGCCCGGGAGGGTTCCCAGCAGAACTGGAAGACCATGTACCACCCGGGTTCAGGGCTACCATTTGAAAAGGAGATGCATCGAAACAAATAATACCTGGATAGGATAGGATGGTGGCATCTGTTTGATGGTTTTCAAATTGGCGACAAACTTGTGGCTCGCAGGCTACATACTGAGGATAAGACGTAGATGTAATTTCATTTCCAAGTAGGTCGAATAGGTGATCGTGGACAGTGAGGCAAAAAGTAGTTGATTGGTTTGGGATGGGGTTGATAGCTGGTAAAGGATTTATGCTATAAATGGTAGAGCCCCATTGAGGATTCCATGTTCCCGGGAAACATGACCACTCTGCTGTAATTTCATTCGTAATGGAGTGCGATTGCGATACAGAAAGTATCATCGGGAAGGTATACGTAGCTGCGGTTTGGGGAGTAAATGAATTATCGTTTATGGTCATATTGATTGGGCCTGAATCATAGATGAAGTTGGGATTTCCGAATTGGCCCGATCCATTAAAGCTAAGGGTTACTTTCTGGAGGTAACCAACATCGGCAGGTGTACAATCGTAAATTTGTACCTTCCAGCCACCATAAGGGATCGTTTCGCCATATAGATCGTTCCACGTTTCGCAGGATGCAAAAGTTCCGGTCAATGGCGTTGGCATGTCGCATATACAAGGTGTCGAGTTGGGATCGCCAGCCGGCAAAGCAGAACTAAAACAAAAACTATCTATATGATTTCCAGAATTACAGTTTGTGTACCAGTCGGTTGAATCGCAACCCAATACATCACCAATTATAAGAGAAGTTACCTGCGAACCCTGGTCCCATGCTGAAACAGGGGGCAATAGGTCGATCCGATTTCCACCGGGGCCAATAAGATAAAATCCCAAGTCGGAAACAAACGTGTGGGCGGCCCAAAAACAAACTGTAATTTCAGTTGTCGAATCTACAACCGTCAGACTTGGAGGTGGATCGAAAATTTCGAAATCTGATAATGCAACTACTGTGGAACCAGAAAAATAAAAAGGCTGACAACCGCCTGCTATAGTATCAAAATCAACAATTATGTTATTCACAAAAACATGTGCACGCCTGCAATAAATTGCCTCGTTGGGCAACCCAGGGTTTTGTGTGATAAGGGCTTGGTAAAATCCCGATTCAAGATTATTGACCAACGAAGTTGCACCTGTTTGAGCAAGGCCATAATTCTCAAACGACACTGTAGCAGGATTGTAAATCATCCACTGGAAGCTGCAATTGGTCGCTCCACCATTTACCGAAAGTGTCCCCAAAATGGTATCGCCATTGGCATCGGGCGAACAAAAGATATACACCGGATCGTCGGCAATGGTCGTGTCCACATAATCGGAGGGGATCATGGACGTGCCGGGAGGGGCAGTGATCGGGCCGGGCTGGGCTTTTACAAAATTAGGATTGGCTGCAATGAAGAAAGCAACAGCGAAAATAAACAGGGTACTTTTTAAAATTGTCTTCATAGTCGTGATATTTTTAGGTTATTGAAATTATGTGTCGTAGACAAATCGGAGGTTAAAAACGTTGTATGGGAAAAATAATTAATTGGCCAATACGCTACGCTTGCTACCGACTTCTTTTAGCTAAATCTTATTTTGAGGTGCTGGCATATAAAATTCCGAAGAATCCATATCAATAATAGTGTGTTTTCTTCATCCATCTATCCATTCATCGTCTATGGATAGGCAGACCCACTCCTTTTAAAATTTAAGGAATAACTTGTCTCTATTGAAAGCACTGGTTGTTAATACTTCGGATGACTCCACCCCCTAGCCCCCGCCAGCGGGGGAAAACCTCCGAACAAACATACACTTAAACTTATAGCCATTCGGATAACTCAGGAATTATGCAACGGAGCACTGTCTCCCCCTGGGGGGAGAATAAGAGGGGGGAATTCGAGTTATTAGATAAGACTATATCGATGGCATGGCTAGCGGTGCCACCGAAAAAGAACCGGTTGCACCGGGGGCTCGGAATCAAATTATGTGTTTACTTTGCACTGTTCGGTTTCAGGGCTTTAACAAAATTTTATCAGTGGCAATTTAAAACCCTGTGGCACGTTCAGTTGTTAGTTTAAAATTCAAGTATAAACAGAGATGGCATTAATGAAATATCTAATTCTTCAAATAGCGATACTATTTTTTCTGATACCCTCATTGGTAGTAGGGCAAAAATCCGTTGAACGGACTATTGAGTGGCAAAAACCGGTAGTGGCTGAAATTACTTCCGTAAGCTATAGTCTTCTATCCTTTAAGGGGGCCGATTATTCCGATGACGGCACGAAGCTGCCTCTGTTTGCCGAAAGCATTGTACTCGACCAAGACGCATCGGAAGTTACGGCCAGCTTTTCTAAAACACAATTCGAGACCTTGTCGGCAAGTGAATCGAAAGGGGTCGTATTGCCCAATGATCTTCCAACTGAAATAAAAATCAGCACTGCCGTGCAGGTTCAGCGCAAACAGTCCTATCTGAATTATTCCTTTATCCCCCTTCGGAAAAATGCACAGACAGGGGCCATCGAAAAATTGGTCTCCTTCGAACTGGATTATCAGGTATCACGAATGAAAAAACCACGGGCTGTGATTCATCATTATGCCCAGAATTCTGTTTTGAAGACCGGCAAATGGGTCAAAATAAAAATTCAGGACAATGGTATATACAGGCTCACCGCAGGCGAATTGAAAGATATGGGTTTCGACAACCCCATGCAGGTTAAGATGTTCGGGAACAATGGAAGTATGCTGCCCCTCAGAAATGCCGAGGAATCGTATGATGATCTAACAGAGATGGCCATTTTGAGGACTGCCGAATCGGTTGTATTTTATGCCAAAGGCCCAACCCGTTGGTACTACAGCTCGGCTTATTCCATGTTCAGGCAGCAATTGCATACCTATTCCGATTTTAGTTACTATTTTCTTACCGATGAAGTGGGTTCGGGAAAATCGCCTGCCCAGCTCAATTCAATGAATGGCACTGCTATGCACACGGTCACGTCATTCGACGATTATTTGTTTCACGAAAAAGAAGACACCAATCTGATTAAATCGGGGCGAACCTGGTATGGCGAGGAATTTGGGATTCTCGATGAGATGGATTTCTCTTTCTCCTTTCCCAATATCGAAACCAGTAGCCCGGTTAAACTTTATGCCTCGGCCATTGCACGTTCTACGTCAAATTCAAATTACTATATTTACGAAAACGGGAACCAGGTGGGCAGCATCGAAAACATCCCCAAAATTTATATAAACCCCGATTATTCCTATGCTTTTGGGGCTTCCTCCTACAATGAGTTTTTTACAGGCAGTGCAAACATAACACTGAAGGTCCATTACGAAAAACCCACCTCATCGGCCAAAGGCTGGTTGGATTACCTTACGCTTAATGCCCGTCGTAAATTGAAGATGGAAGGGGGGATGATGCACTTTCGCGATATGGCTTCGAGTGGCGATGGACAAACGGCTAAGTTTGTTTTGTCAGGTGCCGGGGCTGAAGTTTCTATATGGGATGTGAGCGATCTTTTAAATGTAAAAAACATAGCCACCAGCGCCAATGGTGGGGATTTGAGTTTTACCATTGCCACCGATGATTTGCATGAATTCATTGCCTTCGATGGCACTAAGTATTTAAACATCGTAGGATCGGAAGATGTACCTAATCAGGATATCCATGGATCGGGGCAGCCGGACATGATTATTGTTACCCCCGAAATTTTCCTTCCGTATGCCGAAGAACTGGCCGAAATACACCGCGAAAGCGATAACATGGAAGTGATGGTAGTCTTGAACCAGGCGATCTACAATGAATTTTCGTCGGGGATGCCCGATGTATCAGGTATCCGGAATATGACCAGGATGTTTTATGAGAATGCCAACACCCTTGACGAATTGCCCGGCTACCTTCTCTTTTTTGGCGATGGCTCGTATGATAACAAATCGAATAAGACAGGCAACTCTAACTATATATTGACCTATCAGACGCCCAATGCCTTGCACCCGATTAGTTCTTTTGTGACGGATGACTTCTTTGGATTTCTCGACCATGACGAAAGCCCCGATACAGGTACTGTTGACCTAGCCATGGGCCGATTGCCCGTGTCGTCTGTTTCGCAGGCACAGTTGGCGCTTGATAAAATAAGGAGCTACACATCGCCCGAAACTTTTGGCGATTGGCGGAACATACTCTGTTTTATCGGCGACGATTCCGACAATGAAAATACGGTACAACACATGGCCGAAGCCGAAGAGGTTTGCGTCGACCTGGCCAATAAATACCCCAGCTTAAACTACGACAAAATTTATCTCGATGCCTTTCCACAGGTTTATACCGCATCGGGCGAACGCTATCCCGATGCCAAACTGGCCATCAAAAACAGGATCGAGAACGGTGCTTTGATAGTGAGTTACACCGGGCATGGCAACGAACTTGGCCTTACCCACGAACAGGTTATCGTGGTGAGCGATATATTGAATTGGGGCAATTACGAGAAACTGCCCTTGTTTATGACCAGTACTTGTGAGTTTAGCCGCTTCGATGATTACGGAAGGACTTCGGGTGGCGAGTTGATTTTCCTGAACCCAAAAGGTGGTGGCATTGGATTGGTCACTACCACACGGCCTGTTTACCCGAGCACCATGGATAACAACTTCTACAAAAATGTATTTGAAAAAAACAGCCAGGGCGAATACTATCGCATGGGCGATTTGTTGATGAGGGCAAAAAATCAATCTGCCTCCCAATCCAATCCGAACAAGAAAAAGTTTATCCTCCTGGGTGATCCTGCCCTGAGGCTTGCTTATCCCAAGTACAAAGTTATTACAACGAGCATAAATGGTGTGCCGGTAAACAATGCATCTGATACCCTAAAAGCCCTGAGCCGGGTCACCATTTCGGGATACGTTTCGGGTGGAGATAGCTCCATAATGGAAAGCTTCAACGGCATTGTGTACCCAAAGGTGTACGACAAGGCCAAAGTGCTCCAAACCCTGGGAAACGAAGGCAACCAGCCCCTCAGTTATTCATCGCAGAAAAATATTCTTTATCGCGGAAAAGCGAGTGTGACGAATGGGCATTTCAGTTTTAGTTTTGTGGTGCCCAAAGACATTAGCTACGATTTTGGTTATGGAAAACTAAGCTATTATGCCAGTAACGAAACCGAAGATGCAAGCGGTGCATCCTTCGATGTTTTTATTGGGGGCAGTTCCGATCAATCATCGATCGATTCGGAAGGCCCACAATTGTCGGTTTTTATGAACGATGAATCTTTTATCAGTGGAGGCATTACCAGCGAAACACCGCGCTTGTTGGCCTTCGTAAACGACTCGTCGGGTATCAATACAGTGGGCAATGGAATAGGCCACGATATTGTGGCTGTGCTCGATGGCGACCTTGGAAACTCCTATATCCTGAACGACAATTACGAGTCGGACCTGGACAGCTACCAGAGTGGCCGGATCGAATATACCTTTTCGGCTTTAAAGGAAGGAGAACACACCGTACGCCTTAAAGTGTGGGACGTGTCCAACAATTCGGCCACCGATTCCATCGATTTCATTGTAGCCGAATCGGCATCCATTGCCATCCGGCATTTGTTCAACTACCCTAACCCCTTTACCCAAAGCACGGCTTTTTATTTTGAACACAACCAGGCCAGCACCGACCTCGATGTACTGATACAGATTTACACCGTTTCGGGCAAGCTGGTAAAAACCATCGATGCCTCCCTGTTTTCGGATGGTTTCCGTCTGGGCCCTATCGATTGGGATGGCCTCGACGACTTCGGAAACAAAATTGGCCGTGGCGTTTACATCTACAAAGCCAAGATCCGCAACCACGAAGGCCAGAGCATCGAGAAGCTGGAGAAGCTGGTTATCCTTAAATAGTTGGCAGTCTTCAGTCGGCAGTCCTCAGACGGCAGTTGGCAGTTGGCAGTTCTCAGTATTCAGACGGCAGACAGAAGTTGGCAGTTTTCAATTCTTTATTGGCAGTAAAGTAGGAATACTCTAGGTATAGCCATGCTAGATAGTTTAGTCGGACAGAACTTTTCAACTCCGAACTTTCCAACTCTTTCCCTACCTTTGCACTATGCTATTGAATCACGAATATTTTATGCGGCAAGCCCTGAACGAAGCCCAGGCAGCTTTCGCGAAGGATGAAGTCCCCGTTGGGGTGGTGGTGGTGGCTCAGGACAGGATTATTGCCCGGGGACACAACCTCACCGAAACCCTGAACGATGTAACGGCCCATGCCGAGATGCAAGCCATTACCTCTGCCGAAAGCTTTCTGGGCGGGAAATACCTTGTGGATTGTACCCTTTATGTTACGTTGGAGCCATGTGTGATGTGTGCCGGGGCACTGGCCTGGGCGCAGGTAAGCAAGTTGGTGTATGGCGCACACGACGAAAAGCGTGGTTATTCGCGGGTTGGCCAATCCCTTTTGCATCCAAAAACAGAGGTGGTGCCGGGGGTTCTTGAAGAAGAATGTGCGGCTTTGCTAATCGAATTTTTTCAAAAAAAAAGAGGGAAGGTATAGTCGCCAGTCTTCAGTCGCCAGTCTTCAGTCGCCAGTCCTCAGTTTTCAGTCTGTAGTCATCAATATTCATCAATCCTCAGTCCAGTCATCAATCCTTGTCCACAGTCCGCAGAGTCGGGTTGCCTAACGATACTTTGGCGTGGTTGGGCAATTCTCAGTCTGTCCTTAGCCCTCTGTCTCAATTTGAGACGCTGGAAAAAAACACATCCAATTCTGCTCATAATAGTTTTCGGTTATATTTTTTGTTGCATTTTGTAACAATAAATAAATAACTTGGGGCCTATTTTGCTGGACACTTTTTTTACTTGTCGGAAATATGGGACTGACCAGGCGAAGCTTTGAATGGACTTTGAATAAATGTTTATGGAATTGACTGTTCCATATAAGGTTGCCAGTTTACTATCAACACCTTTTCACCTTCTACTTCAAGCCATCCAAAGTCGTAACAAAAATGATAGGTATTGCCTGTTTTGGTTTTATAGGTATTGGTGTAATATCGAAAATCAAATCCTTTTTCGAGAAGAAAGGATCGCCTTGTTGTGGTTTTTCCGGACGGAGAAGTGCTTCGCGAATACCATAAAGAATGTAAGCCCAAAGAATATTTATTTGAAGGACAGTTCGGCGGTAAATATTCAACCAGCAGTGTGCGAAATATGATTGAACAAAAAATAGCAAAAGCAGGTGTGACTAAACGTGGCTCTGCACATACGTTTAGGCACACATTTGCGACACATTTGTTGGAAGCCGGTGTAGATTTAAGGATCATTCAAAGTTTGCTTGGGCATACTTCATCAAAAACTACCGAAATTTACACCCATATTTCAAATCAGCACCTGGGGAAAATTTACCCCGTTGGATTAAAGAGGATTGGAAAATACAGGGGGCTGAAAACAGGGTAAAATCCTATGGGGTAAAAAACCCACTGGATAGCCTGGATATTTAAAAAGTATTACTAAATTTGAAGATTATTAATTAAAACTATGAAAACAAGCTCACTACACACAAAAGATTGTCGATATGGAAGTATCCCATCTACAATCCACATAAGCGAAAGAAGCGCAAGTGCATAGTGAATATTTTTAAGTTAGCAGCAAAATAAAAAACATAAAATCATAATTTACAAACTATGGCACTGAATCCTGAGACAGTAAGGTTCTTTATCACTCAATTACAAAACTCTGAATATCGAACTTTTCGAAGTACAGTAGCGCAACTTTTTTCATATTTATCAGATGAAATTAAGGATAACCCTATTTATGACAAATATGATAATGAAAGAGAAAAATGGTTGAACTGGCCAATTGGCGAAGATAGTTTTGGCAAACAATGGGAGCTGCCCGCCAAAATTCAAGATGCAAAATCTCTTGCATTTGATATTTATAAAAGCATATCTGACAATGATATGAGTTGGGCTGATAATTTTGCTTTTGGTCTTTTTCGCAAAAGTGATTTGTCGGAAAATATAATCAATCTAAATTCAATTTTTTTGAAATATTTTGCTCAAACGCTTGAAGAAATTATAATCGCTAATCCAGAAATAGAGATAATTTCTGCCAAAAAGACAATTAATAAAACAGCCTTTATTATTCACGGACATGATAATGAATTAAAAATTGAGGTGCAATTGCTGCTTAAACGCGCTGGTGTTAATAGTATAGTTCTTCATGAGCGGACTGATAAAGGACGAACAATAATTGATAAACTAATTGATGAAACTGAATTAGCTGGTTATGGGATCGCATTGTTAACTCCTGATGATTTGATAATTGATGGGAATAATCGCGCAAGACAAAATGTTATTTTAGAAATCGGTTATTTTCTAGGGGCATTAGGTAAAGCTCGAATAAGAATGATTGTGAAAGGGCATGTTGAGATACCTAGTGATTTACAAGGTATTCTTTATGAGAAATATGATGCAAGTGGTGCATGGAAAATTAAATTATTGAAGGAATTACAGGCTGTAGGAATTTATGTAGATATTCAATCTGCAATTAGTGAATTTTGAAAATTCTGCTGCCAACAATGCGTATACTTTATGGCGGGTTACGTTATGAATATGAGTGTTTTAGTTTCAAATGTAAATCGTAGTGGACAGGAAGATTTATCTTTTGAAGTCCGCCACAAAGCATATGCACGCCCGTTGGCGGTAATTAAAATGAGCCCTAATGACAGTTTAACTTATGACAGACACAGCAGACGATAAATATAAACTTAGGATTGAAAGTGCTTGGAAAAAGTATGAGGAAAAAGACTTATCAGGTGCTAAAAAGTTATGTATTCTGATTAAGGATGAATTTCCTGATAAACTTGGAGCTAGTTATCTACTGGGTATTATATATTTTGATAAAAAACAATACGTTGAGTCTGCAAAAGAATTAAAAACAGCCCTTAAGAATGATAATGAAAAAAAAGCTGGCGGATTTATAAATTATTGGTTAGGAAAGAACTATGGTAATCAAACATTTTCTGAAGATGAGAATCCATTATTTGATAAGGATTCTTCGAGAAAATATTTTGAGCAAGCATTAGAGTACGAAAATTATCCAGAGGATACTATATATCAATTACAATATATTTATCAAAACAATTATAAATTAATACAACTCTTCAAAAATGCAATAAAAAAATTTCCTGAGAATCTAAATTTTGTCCTAACACTTTCAGATACTTATTTTAAAATTGGACAAGTTGAAAATCAGGAAAAAGTACTGCTGACAGCAAAGGAAAAATTTAGCTCAACTCACCTTTTATATGAATTATCCAAGATTGAAATAGAAAAAAAGAATTTTAAAGAGTCTCGCGAGTTAATTAAAAGAGCAAAGGAGCTTAATGGTAAGCCTTCGGCGTCGTACATCTTGTCTTGACCCCTGATCGGGTCTATCTTTCGCGGCAAAAATGGAAATGCGGAAAGAAGAAAAATATCGTGAGCTAATCCTATTGCAGGAAGACTCCGGGCTAACAGTAAAAGGGTTTTGCCAGGACCAGGGCATCGCACCGGCGACCTACTACTACTGGCGCAAAAAGTTTAAGGACGAAAGAAAAGGGAACGGCTTTGTCCCATTGCTAATAAAACCTGCTGGCGCCCTTGCCGGAAGCCGCAATTCACGAAACCCGGGACTGCAAGCTATGTTCCCTGACCATGCAGGTAGCGGACCAGTGATTATGGAACTGGCCTATCCCAATGGTGTGGTTTTGCGGTTGAAAAACACGCCAGGCCTTTCCGACCTGAAAGCATTGATCCATCTGGGGGAGTAGGCTATGTTCCATTTGCACCAAACATTGCAGTACTTTTTGTACCCTGCGCCGGTGGATATGCGCAAAAGTTTCTACACTTTGAGCGGGATTGTGACCTCCAACATGCAGCGAAAAGTAGACAGTGGCGATGTTTTTATCTTCGTCAACCGCAATCAGACCATTATGAAAATCCTGCATAAGGAGTACGCCGGGCTGGTCATTTACCATAAGAAACTGGACTCAGGGCGGTTCCGGTTGCCGGGATATGATGAAAACATGCACTCCTTTACTATGGGTTGGGACGAGTTGATGACGATGGTAGAAAGCGTGAAAATGCGTCCGAAAAAACTCCGAAAAAAGCAGTAAAAAGGCCTAATTTTCAGCACTTTTTGCTTGTAAAAACCAGTTGCTTTATGTATCTTTAATGCCTATAAACAAAGAGATACAGGGCATTTTATGAAAGATGGGCGCACACTGGTAGAAACACTTTTGCAGGAGAGGGACGAGATGTACCTCGAACTGTCCCATCTGCGAAAAATAGACCAGGGGGCACTCGACGAAGCCGAACGGAAAAATGATGAATATAGGACCATCATCATTGAAAAAGACGACACCATAAAAAAGCTCACCGACCAGTTGGCATGGTACCGCCGCAAGTTCTGGAAACCGACCAGCGAAAAGTTCATCCCCTCCGACCCCAACCAAAGGAAAATCGACTGGGACGGGTTGGAAACCCTTCCTGAAGAACAAGAGGAGGCAGAGGAGGCATCCAAAGAAATTATCACCTACGAACGCAAAAAACCAAAGAAAAACGGAAAGCCGGTCCGTGTGGCATTGCCAGAGGGCCTTCGCCGCGAGGTAGAGGTCATCGAACCGGAAGGCATCGATGAAAACTGGATCAAGATAGGCCAGGAAATTACCGAAACACTGGAACTTAAACCAGGGGAAATGTTCGTCCGCCAGATCGTCCGCCCTAAATACGCGCTAAACAAACAGTTACAAGAAGCACAAGAAGTTGCTGATGGCACAGTAGCCCAGGAAAACATCAAAATAGCCCTGTTGCCCTTGCTGCCCATCCCGCGCAGCAATGCAGGGGCAAGCTTGTTGGCCCATATCCTGGTCAGCAAATACCTGTACCACCTGCCTTTCCACCGGATCATCGAAATGCTGAAACATTCCGGTGTACGTTTGCCGGCCTCAACGGTCAATGGATGGTTCAGCGCAAGCAGCGACCTGCTCCGGGCCTTATACCACCGGCTGAGGGAAATCGTCCTGGCAACGGATTACATCCAAGTCGATGAAAGTACCGTGCCGGTGATAAACGACCAAAAGCACCAAGCCGCCAAGGCCTACCTGTGGGCCGTGCGTTCGGTAATGGAAAACCTTGTTTTTTTCCATTACGACAAAGGGTCCAGGGCACAAAAAGTAGTCGTCGATTTATTAAAAGATTATCAGGGGGCCATCCAAACCGATGGTTATGAGGCCTATAGTATCTATGAAAACAAGAAGGGCATATTGTTGCTGGCCTGTTGGGCACATGCACGCCGAAAATTTACCGAAGCCCTAAAAGAGGACAAAGCCAAGGCTGGATATGCCCTTGAGCAGATCGGGCTCATTTATGCCGTAGAAGCCATGGCCGATGACAAGCAATTGGATTTTGACCAACGGGCCGCCGAACGGGCACGCCTGGCCTACCCAATAATGACCGCATTCGAAAAGTGGATATACAAGGAGTTCGCCAACGCCATACCCAATGGCCGGATGTACCGGGCATTGTCGTATACCTACAACATTTTTCACCGCCTTACAAGATACCATTTGGATGGCCGCTACAATCCGGACAATAACCTGGTCGAAAATGCCATCCGTCCGTTGGCATTGGGCCGGAAGAACTTTTTGTTCTGTGGGAACCACGACGCTGCCGAAAACACAGCCGTGATGTACTCGCTCATGGCCTGCTGCAAGGCTTCCGGTGTCGACCCGCACGCCTGGCTCACCGATGTCCTTACAAGGATACCTTATTACAACGCAGATTACAGCAAGGACCTGGCAGAACTCCTGCCACACAATTGGAAAGCCTCCAGGAATAGTTAGTATCTGTTGGGATTATTCCAAGACTTCCTGGAATAATTTGGAAAAACCTGACCCATTCCAAAATTTGTTGGACTGATCCAGAAAAATCGGAGCAATACAAGATTATTCTAAATTGTGCAATATGCACCTCGCCGAATGCTTACGCTTAATGAAAATCCCAAATCTGAATTTGCGTTACAATTAGAGCTTGCAAATATTTGTTATGCAGAAGGAGATTTAGAAAAAGCAAAAGAGATTTATACTGACTCTTTCAATAAAGAAAAAAACACTGATAATTTCTGGTTTGGTTTGATTGGAGTTTTAATGTGCGTTGATAATGGTTATTATCATGATTTCACTTCGCTCATTAGTAAAATGGAAATTACTAAACAGTTTATTATTGACGACTGGTTTGGAGATATGCCAATCTATTTTGATTCACAAAGAGCAATAGGAATAAGCTTACCTGTTAAAGAAAAGGATGCGATTAAAAAACTAAACACTCTTAAAAAAACACAATCAGACGAAGATGTTTTGGGGAAAATTGAACTAATGAAATGTTCACTCCATAAGCATCTTGGAGAAAAAGTTCAACGTTTAAAGGCTGTTAAAGCATCAATAAAATATTTGAATACCTATCATTATAAATTTATATTGTCTGAATTAAATGAAGCTTATTCTGATGTATTTTATCACCTTGTCGAATCCAATAAAAGCATCGATAACCTTATTACTGAAATAATTATAACATTAGAAGACGAATATTCTTTTCGACAAGTTTTCTTAGAGTACCTAGATTCTTTCGTTGATGAACTTCATAAGCAAAAAAAGTACAAGCTTGTTATCAGCCTTTATGAGAAATTTTCAAAACAGCAAATCGATAAAGCAGATATTTGGTTTGAGGTTGGTTACGCTTTTAATGAACTAGGAAACTTAGAAAAAGCAAAATATGCTTATAATAAAAGCATTGATATAAAAGGTGAAACAAGTGCAACTTTAAATAACCTTGCAAACATTTATAAAAAAGAGGATAAACTTGATAAAGCCATAGATATGTATCAAAAGGCATTGTCTCTAGAAAGTGACGATGATTTAGTAAAGAATAATTTAGAGAATGCCTTAAATCAGCAAAAGGAAATTACAAAAGAAGCTCAAAAGAAAAATGCAATAAATAAACTCTTTTTAAATGCAGTAGAATTACTAAAATCTGAAAATTTTTTCACTTTAGAATCTCTTTATAATTTTCTGCTAAATTGCAAAAAAGAGGATGACTTTGACAATTGGAACTTGCCTATTCAAGATGAAATGTTTCCTGTATTGATGAATACTAATGCGAAAAAGGCATTCGAATTAAAGGATAATTGGATTTCAAAGAATTATATTATTCAAGGAGAAGAAACCGATGAATATGATATTCCTTATTTTCATATTAATCCACACATTGACGAAGAAGTAAACAGATTAAGAGATATTGTAGCTGAAATAAATTTGCCTCAAGAGTGGTTAACAGGCTTAAGTAACATTTCTATATTTCAATTAAATGAACTTAATTATTCAGAGACATCTAAGAAAATTAATAAGGTAAATAAAAAATATCGTCCTTTGATAATTCGTGATTACAATGAGCTTATCTTTAATTATCTAGTTGGAAACAAAAAGTCTACCATTGTATTGTCAGGTTCATTTGTTGAATTAATACTTACATATTATTGCGAAAGAAAACAAGTCAAAAAAATAGAGTATACAAACTCATCAGGAAAAACAATAAAGAAAGACCTTTATGCTTGTGTGCTATTTGACTTGATTTCGTTTATTGAAGAGAAGAAGTATTTCGGAAACGACTTTTTCCCTTTAACAAATTTATCTAGAGTTTATCGTAATTTTATTCATCCGGGTGTCATAGCTGTCCGGTAGTTTTTGAAAATCTTGATTTCCATGAGTTAAAGTACTGATTTGCAGGCGTAATATTTCAAAAAAAACGAAATATCATGCTTTGATAAAATTAAGACGAATTAAAATTCATAGCCAACTGTT
>JAIOYV010000114.1 GCA_021740905.1 Bacteroidales bacterium | reverse complement strand
ATCCTTCTTGATGTGGCCAAATTACAAAATCCAATCACTGTCCCCTGGCTAAATAATAAAAAATTGGAGATTGTTTTTACACCCTAATTTTAGGAGCAAATTATGCACAGTTTAAGAACCTGCGAAAATCGGTGATTAACAACCTCACCCATTCCTATTTCTGCTGAGGCAGAAACCCCAAATGTCACTCCTACATAAGCCCTTCCCTGGCGAGCCAGATATAACTCATCAGGTGGATTATTAGATTGACCATTTCCTGTAACTGTGACTTCTGCACCACGTTTGT
This sequence comes from Bacteroidales bacterium, assembly GCA_021740905.1. Classification (GTDB taxonomy): domain Bacteria; phylum Bacteroidota; class Bacteroidia; order Bacteroidales; family M50B96; genus JAIOYV01. The sequence goes on along the minus strand of JAIOYV010000114.1, from coordinate 18,243 downwards.
TATCAACATCTACAAAGGAAATGCTTCCTCTGGTATAGGTGTAATTGCGCCAGCTTTTTGAATATTCTTTATTAATAATTGAGCATGAAAAAGTTATGGTATCCTGTAAAGGAATTGCATTTACAGAGACAATTTCAAATAACTCACTTGCACTTGATGAACCTGAACCCACATTAGTTGAACCTATTTCCATATCTAAAATTCCAGAAATATCCGTATGAAAACTAAGAGTTCCCCCACTTTGCTTATTTACTGAAACCTCAGCATTGGCGATAGAATTATCTTGGTTATCAGCAACGCGGTAATAGCGATGTCCAATACCTCCTTCTATAATTTCGGAAATTGCAGAATTTGGATTAGGAACTAAGGGAACTACTGAATAAGCCCCAATACTTGGGTCAAGAAATACAAACACCGTATCGGAATTTGGTCCTCCATAAAAATCTATACTCGGTATGTTTTTGGAAATATAACCATTTGCACCTACCACAATTTCATATCCTATTCCTGTGGGTACAGGAATTACAACAAACTCGCCGTTGGAATCGGATATTCCTGAACCATAATCAATTTGAGGTTGAACCTGAACCAAAGCTTCCACAATGGGGAACCCCGTATAAGAATCATACACTTCTCCAATCAATTGATTAGCCTGATAGATAAATTCCTGGCTTACAACGTTACCCCATCCGTTTAAATCTTTGTATTGGATATAAAAAGTGTGGTTGCCCGCACTTTGTGGCGATATAAGCAACTCCATGTTTGCATAGAAAGGATTAGCTTGGGTGGTTAAATTAACCAAAGTGCTATTGGCATAATCATCATCAATCCAATACCGGTAGGCTAAAATCCGATTTTGCGCTTCCTCCTGATTCTTATAAAAAAATCCAATTCGACTATTGCTCCAACTTCCTGCAGCATTTTTAAAACGAACATTAAAAAGATGTAATCCATCATCAACGTGCTCGCAATCAACAAATGTCGATATAGAATAAGTGGGAATGTGAAGGATATTCACCGAAGTTTTATTATCGTAATCACTATCGAACCAATATTCATAACCTATAATATTGTTTTGAGAGGACTGATTATAGTACTTATAAAAATGTTTGTGAACGACATTGCTCCACTGTCCTGCTTCATTTCTAACCCTCAAAAACAAATTATGGAATCCATCGGAAATAGCAGCAAAATCAAGTATATCATTAATTTGCACCAACGAATCAGGTGTAATTGGAACATAAATTCGTTGACTGATATCCTGGTCAATCCAATACTCAAAACCAGAAATGAATTGCTGTCCTTCTACAACCGGTCCAACAAAGAGATATTTTATCATTGAATTACTCCAATGTTGCTGGTCTTTAACTCGGATATTAAAAAAATGAAAGCCCTGAGACAGGTTAGAACAATCAATCAAAGTGGAAAAATTGACGCTTTGCCCCGGCTGTACAGGTTCAACTACTTTGTTTGCATAGTCATTATCAAACCAGTATTCGTATTTCGTAATATCCGAACCTGAAGCATTATTATTAAACAGGTAGATCCGGTTATTCCCCCAGTTTCCAGCAGCATTTTTGAAACGCATATTAAAAACATGAACTCCATTTGAGATGCTACTACAATCAATCATTGTTGAGAGTGTTAACAATGGATTGCTTGAAACATTTTCTGTAGTTTTGGTTAAATAATCATTATCGAACCAGTACTCATAAGCGACTATATCGTTTTGAATTGTAGGTTGTTGGTATTTATAAAAATACTTGTTTATTGTATTGCTCCATTGGCCTGCTTCATTCCTAATCCTGAAATATAAATTATGAAATCCATCCGGTAGCAAACTAAAATCCAACAGATTATTAAACTGAACAAACGAATCCGGCATATTCGGAACATAATTTCTTAAGCTATCCTGACTTTCCACCCAATATTCAAAGCCAGCAATAGATTGTTGATTACCGACAACCGGCCCTTTATAGAAATACTTAATTAAAGTATTGCTCCATAGTTGTTGTTGCATAAAACGAATATTGCAAAGATGGAATCCCTGAGTAAGGATTGAACAATCTATGTTATCAGTAATGGTAATGCTCTGCCCCGATTGTACAGGTACAATTATCTTGTTCGCATAGTCATTGTCGAACCAATACTCATACCTTATGATATTCTGTGCATCAGTAATATGAAAACATATTATCAATGCAAATAGAATGAAAATATGTCTTTCTTTCATAATTTAAGGTTGAGCAGAAACAGAAATATTAATCAACAATTCACCATTGGCATTGGTACTACTGCCAATGGTTGCACTTTCGAAATGGGGTATTGATGGAAGAGCCCCATCCGTATATGGGTCGGAAGAACCATAGATGCCTACATCTGTTCCATCGGTACCATAACCTATTCCTATGCAGGACTGTTTAAGATGATAATCATACGAATAACCAAATGGGTAATTGCCTGATATTGTAATGTCTGATAAACTTACATTGTTTATATTGTTAACACCTGTACCATATCCGGATATACCATTATACGGTTCTGAAATAGTTGATAAATTATTATTAAAAAAATTATTACTTACCAATCCATAAAAAATAAAAGTAGCCGATGTTGAAAGTAAAATTACATTATTTTCAAAGGTACAATTATAAATATTAGCCAAAAAGTAACTACCTGAGGTTCGACTAAAAATATTATTTGAGAATATTGCATTTCCATTGAAGTAGCCAATATTAATATTTGAATTACCATAGATTATATTATTCTTAATCATAACATTTTGAGCATATGATCCAAGTAGTACATTTATTACATTTTTGCTAATTGTTATATTACTTGAACTACTTGTTGCAATACCGTTTACACCAAGAAATAGTTGGGAAATCTTACAATTTTCAATTATTAGATTTTGAATACTATCGTCTAATTGAGTTGTGCCAATAGAAAAATTGTCAAATTCAATTCCATTTATTGAACTGTTTGAGCTACCTGTTAATAGTTTAATATCCCCACTTAAATCTGTCTTACCTCCTGAAGCCACACTATAGTCTGGATAATGCCCTACACCAACCAAATGCAGTTCTTTATCAATAATTACATTCCCAATTGTTTTAGTTCCTCCATTTAAAAAGATAGTGTCACCACTTAATGCAGAATCAACCGCTGCCTGCAAATCAGTGAAGTTAATTACATTATTACCTGTTTGAAGGGTAATATAATTTGTCTGTGCCAGAATGGTTGTTACACAGAAAACACTAATAAGAATGAATAGGTTCTTTTTCATAATATTTATAGTTTTAGATTTATTATTTATTTAACAATCATCATCTTTTTTGTTTCACTAAAATCCTCTGTTTCCAGCTTGTAGTAATAGCTACCCGATGGAAGGTCTTTGGAATTGTAGGTAAGACTGTGCATACCTGCTGACATTTTTTCCGAGAGGATTACCTCAATCTCCTCGCCCAGCAAGTTGAGGATGCTAAATTCTACTTTCGTTTTTTCCGGTAAGTAGAAGCTAAACTCAGTTTCGTTCGAAAATGGATTGGGCTGGTTTTGGTAAAGTTCAAAAGCTTTGAATTGAAAATCCTGGAATGAAATCTTTTCGGCAACGGCAAGCTTGTTGATTGCATAACTATCGTCTCCTTCCAACCAATTATCTACAACGACCTGTCTTTCTTCACCCATTCCTACTGACCATGTTCGAATGTTGAATTTATCATTATAAATAAGTCCTTCCATGGCATCGGTCAATTTATCGTCACCCCAAATTGTGATTGCAGTGTTTCCTCCCGCAAATACTACTGAGCCAACCAAAAAGCCAGCTTCATCGAATATGCCTATTTCATCTCCAATTTCAGGCACATCCGACCAACTCGTGAGAGGAATCCCCAAGGTCATATTGTTACCTGTAAGGCCTTTTTGTTTGTAAAACTTAGGAGTCGGATTATTGACAGCAATCTTGGTAAATGAAGTTTCATTGGAGGGATAAATCAACGTGTCTTGTACCGAGAGCTTGACCTGGTATCCTTCGCCTGGGTTCATATTCCCGATCATGTTTACCCCGTATTGTGGCCAGTAAACATTTCCGCTGTAGTTCTTTACAATTATCAGGTTGCTGCTAATGGGCGACAACATTGTAGGAATTGGCGCAGGGCTTATCCGAAGGTATCCCAATATGCTCCAATCAGATGGAAGTGCAACCGGCGTGTTTTCAGGTTGAATAAGAATACCTTCAATAATTAGGGTGTCCGCGGTTAGAAGTTTAATCTGATACCCCTCACCAATCATCATATTTCTAATCATGTTAACGCCATACTGTGGCCAATAAACCCCACCTGCACCACTTTTCACAATTATCGTATTTTGTAAAATGGGTATTGTAACCGTATCTATACTCGGATTAATAGGTTCTAAATACGTTGAGAAAAGACTCCAGTCTGCGGGCAATGCAATAGTTTGTGTTCCAAAATTTGCAGTATCGAAAAATGGGATTGCAGTCAGGATATTTGAATAACCGCTTTCATTACCCGAAATATCATAAGATGTCAATGCAAAATAATACAAACTATCATTGAATAAACCCTGTGCATCATGGGTTGATTTTAGTCCTACCAAAATTGGGTTTTCATCTGCAAAGACGGTAGCAAAACCGTTGAAGGGTGGAATAGAATCTGTTCCATAGTAAATCTTGTAACCGGCTAAATCGGGATCACCCACAGTGGCCCAGCTAAGATCGACGGCTTTGTTTTTACCTGTTGCAGAAAGCAAAGTGGGTATTCCGGGAATAGTCTCATCAAATAATATAATTGATGTATCGGCGTGTGCGTATCCTCGCACAGCTTTCATCGTAATACCAATGGGTGTTGGTATAGAATCAGCCTGCACCAGGAAGGTAACCCGGCAAGAGTCCAATGCCACTTGTATTCCTGAAATGGATGTGTCGGCATCGGGTGAAATGATATTTCCACGTGCGCTCCACACTGTAAAAAGAGTTCCATCATCTACTGGAGAACCATCACTATAGAAAAGGGAATCTGACCAGATTGTTGCTATGGAATCACCATTTGCAGGAAGGCTGTCAGGATAAAAATGCAAGCCATATCCCCCTTGCGGTAATTTTGGGGCTAATGTATAGGTGGTAAATTTACTTATGTATGCCGAGACCCTGTTTGAATCTGGCTCAGGCATCGAAGGCAAATAGTTCCAATAGCCAAGTGAATCTTCCCAGTATATAGCTAAATCCAATTCATTGATTGCTACGATTTCACTATCTGAATAAGTAATGGTAAGAAGTGTAGAATCAGGGAAATATAAAGAGTCCGATTTGAAACTGAAAAAACCACCAATGCCATATTCAAGTCCATCTATTTGTTGCTGTATAGATTTTACATTCTGAATGTATTTCTTTAAAGCAACTTGTTTTTGGCTCGACATGGATTTGTTGGCATTATCTTCGTACCAGCTCCAGAATTTAAAATCGCCATCGACACCAAAAATATAAGATGCAGCTTGGTTTGCAAATCTCAGTGTAGCTCCTGCATAGTTTAATTGTGCCAGAACAGCCTGTCCTACAAGAGTTGATCCTAATTCTTCATGGATATTGGCCTCAATAACAGCTCCTAATTCTGCCACCACATTTCCAGTTGTTACACTGTCCCATAATTGCTGCATAACCCCATAGAAACTTATATCGGGCGAAGGTATTTCATCTATTTCGTATTGAAGGTAAGGAAGCCCTTTTACCCAATAGCCTTCGGCAAGGCTGAATTCTTGCGATTCGTAGGCGTTGATTCCTGCACCAATGGAAAAGTTAATAGCAGGAAATATCGGTAGTGGAAATTCAAATTCCATCTCGAAATCATATTTTGTTTTATTTTCCTGGTCGATTCCATAATCAAGGACAAAAGGAAGGTCATTGTTTTGATTTTCATAAATCCCGGTAAGGAAATCGGAAAAACCCGACTTAAACGAATTATTATCCAAGCTCAGGCTTGAAGCCGACACACCAATGTTTCCTATATCAGAAATCAGGTTGAACTTGTTTTCAAGCAGGTTTTTTACATCCAGATTTTCAATATCGAGCCAGGCAGTGTGCTTCTGGTGATTGCTTATCGAAAGCGATAATGATACAGGTGAAATTTCCGGGATATCTATACTTAATAAAGTGTTGCCTAAATCGAGAGATGCTTCCAATCTTGTTTTTTGCCATAATGAATTATCATAATATCCAGTCCCTTTAAATTCAACATCCAATTTATTAGGAAAAGATGATGAACCAAAACGTATTGGATAAAACTTACTTGTACTTACTCCCTTCCCGATAATTCCCGGACCAATACCTGTACTTTGTTCCAAACTACCTCCAATATAGAAACTTGTTTCTTTACTATTATTTGGCATTTTCCGAATAGAAGTCCCTATGTGTACATTTGCTCCCAGGCTTGCCGAGGCTGACAGTCCAACACTACTCGTTGTTCCAATGCCCATACCAATTGAAGTACTTACACTTCCCTCTATATCAAGGCCAGTCTGATCAGCAGTCTGAGAGATTCCGAGTCCGTTATTTTGTGAATTGTCAATAATTGCATTAACTGACCAGCTTAAAAAACTGACGGCTATTTGTGGCACAGGACTTAAGGCTATAGCTGGTTCGTAGAAAAGATAAAAAGCTATAAGTGCTTCTAAGCCATCAATGTCGTTCATGTCGAATTCAAAATCCTGTTGGTAGGGGACAGAAGCTTTTAATTCGGCACTTGCATTTAGATTAACTCCTATGGTATGTGGAGGACCTACCGAGGCTTCGAGACCTGCGAACAGATCCCTTTTTCTGTTTATTTGCAATTTACTCCAATCCGGACTATTGGATAATCCTTCAAGTCCAATTCGGATGGAAGAACCATTTCCTCCACCGGCAAATCCACCAGCAGAGAAAACACCCGGTACTTCAACTCCAACACCAGCCTTTACAAATAAGCGATAGCCCCAATCAGCCGTGTATGAAAACGGTTCTACTTTTACCTCGAAAGATTGCTGGTTTGCAGGCAATAGTGGTTGGCCATCGGCTGCAACTATGGTGATGGTTTCATTACTTCCAGGCATTCCGTTTCCAATTGATGTTGCCGGCACTTTCACCCCAACCACACCCAGATTCTGAAAATGAAAAAGACTGGTTAAATACTGAAAGTCGAGGACATTTGCCTGATGGCCTGTTTGATTACCCAAATCATCTTCGGCAGTAATTTCCACATTGGGAATAGGCAGCCAATTGCCATTCCACAAACCTTCAACAACATACCATGCATAACCGTAACCACCTTGCGGAATCCTGATTGTATCGGGAATGGGAGCTTGTGCTAAAGGAACAATTCGGTAATCGGAGTAGGATACTAAAGGATCGAGCTCGACATAAAACGGTTCGCCAGGGGTTAACTCTAAAACATTAACCTCTATTTCCTTATTCTGAAACCCATTGGCATAAACCGACAATTGATAACTGTATCCCCCTCCAATATTGGAAATCCAAAATTGACCATTCGATGCGGTTGTAAAATCACTGATAGTACCTGTTCCGTCGGACAAGCAAACAACTGCATTTTCGATTAAACTACCTGTATTTGCATCAAACACATAACCGTAAAATGAATTGAGTGAATTACCATTCAACACATTAACTGTATCTGTATAGGTCAAACTCCATTTGCCCTGGCTATCCTTTACACGAAAGGATAGATTATGTTGTCCGGCAGGGATATTGCCAGTATATGGAACAAAGTCCACATCCTGAACCGGGTCTGGATTTAATGTAATAGTTGTAGCATTGCCCATGCCCGGATCATTATCGAAAAAATATTCCACAGCAACTATATCAGGAAGTTGTTGCGGTGAAGGAGAACTTTGTTCGGCCTTAAAAATATCTTGTTTATAAATATGGCTCCATTTGCCATTTTCATCCTTTACCCGCACAAACAATTTGTGGTAGCCGGGATCGACCAAGGCCAGGTCGGCATTAAAACTTTGGTCAATTAGGCTATTACTGGAAATGGGGACATTGACACCTGCACCAAAGCCAGGATCAATATCAAAATAATATTCCATTGCTATAATGTCTGGCAATTGCCCCGGAGTAGTTGAACTTTGTTCTGCCTTGAAAATATCCTGTTTGTAGATGTGACTCCACTTGCCGTTTTCGTCTTTCACTCGTACAAATAACTTGTGGTAGCCGGGATCGACCAATGACAAGTCTGCATTAAAACTTTGATCGAAAAGGCTATTGCTGGAAATGGGAACACTGATACCTGCACCAAAGCCGGGATCAATATCGAAATAGTATTCCAACCCAATAATGTCTGGCAATTGCCCAGGAGTTGCTGCTGATTGAGCCGCTTTAAAAACATCTTGTTTAAACACATGGCTCCATTTGCCATCAGCATCTTTTACCCGAATGAATAATTTGTGATAGCCCTCGTTAACCAAAGCAAGGTTGGCATTGAAGCTGACATCAATAACAGAGCTTGCAGTAAAACTGACCTGCGTTCCCTGCCCAAATCCGGGGTCCGTATCGAAGTAGTATTCCATTTGCACAATATTGGGCGATTGTGCAAATAATACTTGCACCATAAACAATAGAATGACGCTGATGTATATTTTGTTTTTTATCATGGCCTTAGTTGTTTGATTTTGCTTTTATATTTACTGAGAGAGAGGTAGTGTTGTTTTGTACACTTGCCTCAAATATGGATGGAATATCAGGGATGCCGGATAGAACATAAGGAGGACTACCCATATAGCTTCCAAACACTCCGCAATCACCTCCGAATTTCCCTGCTCCAATGGCAGGAGAATTGGCTTTAAGTATGTAACCATTATCTATGAAGCTGGAATCATTGAGAAAAACTGTTCCCATATCCACATTTTGCTGATTTCCATTACCAGTGGGAAATTGACTTGAGTTACCAATATTATTATCAACTACTGAATTGGAACCACTATAAGTTCCATAAATTAATATATTGTTTAAATATTGAGAAAAGTCAGTAACAAGATTACCCCATATTACATTATTGACTATAAGTAAATCGCTATATGATGAGCTATAATTTCTTATGGCGATGCAACTTGGTGATCCATTTATTTTATAGGATCTAATAAAATTATTTGAAATTACACTGCAATTAACTGAACTTGAGCAATAAATAGCATATCCATAAGCGCTACTATATGATCCTTCGCTTGTTTTAACTTCAAGCCAATTTTGCATAATATTGATATTGCTTCTTGATCCATTAATTTCTATGAGTTTTACAGTTCCAGAATTATAACTTCCTGATATTACTAACTCAGCTAAAATCATTGATTGTTTAATTGTAATACTATCTGTAATAATAGTAATTTTAGAACCTGAACCTGTAGAACTATGATATAATCCAGAAATCTCAGAGCCCTCGCTACCTAAACTAAATGTCAAATATCCAACCCTGCTATAATTGTTATTTGCCTGAGTTGAATCATTTTCACTTAGCCAATAGCCATTACCAATAATAATAAGCTTTTTGTCGAATGTTCCATTCCCGTAACTGGCATTACTGCCCTCGATATAGAGAGTGTCACCAGATAAGGCCCCGTTTATGGCAGCTTGTAAGGTTGTAAAATCTGCACCACTTCGGAAGTTGCTTACTATCCAAACAGTAGCATTTGAAGTAAAGGTAAAGACCGCAACAAGCACCATTGTTAAAAGTATATTCCTTTTCATATCTCTTGATTTAATAATCATTAATTGTTTGATTTTGCTTTTATGTTTACAGGGATTTCGGTTGTACCCACCGAATAAACCTCCGCTTCGAATATGCTGGGAATATCAGGAATGCCCGATAATTTATAAGGTTGATTGCCTCCATATCCTGCATCAAAAACACCAAACACTCCGCAATCGGTTCCATTGAACCCGGCACCAATAGCCGGGGAGTTGGGCTTTAACAAATAGTCATGGTCGTAGCTACCACTGTAATTCACAAAAACACTATCCATTACAATATTTTGCTGATTGTTGTTTGTGTTTGGATATTGCGTGCCTACACATAAATTACTCATCGTATTATCTCCAGCTCCAGTGTTATAATTACCATAAAGAAGAATGTTGTTTACATGCATTGCGTGGTAAGTTGTAATGTGGCCCCTAATCACATTATTGGAAATGAGAATATCAGTTGCGGAGGTATTTGCAACTGTTGCCATAGCTATTGAAGATGAACTAAAGCCAATTCCAATGATATTATTGGTAATAAATGTATTTGATGGAATTCCAGTAAATACTATAGGGTTATAGCCAGTAATAAAATTTTGCCTAATGATAATAGAATTGCGATTTCCAGTAATATTAATTGATTTACCATAGGTAGAAGAATAGTGATAATAATTTCTCATATAATTCTTTTCAATTGTTATACTATCAGTATTTACTCCAATAGTAATAGTGTATGAGCCTGAATTCATATAAAGACCAGAAACCATTGATCCCTGGCTTCCATTATTATAAACCAATTGTTCTACTACAGCATTTTCTTTATATGCTTGTGTACTATCATTTTCATTCAACCAATAACCTGGGCCAATCACAATAAGTTTTTTACTAAAAGTCCCAATTCCATAGCTATTTAAACTACCCTCAATATAAAGTGTATCTTCGGCAGATGCCCCATCTATTGCGTCTTGTAATGTTGTGAAATCCGCATCTATATTAGGGTTGTTGTTTACCCGCCACACAGTGGCATTTGCTGTAATTGAGATTATTGCTAAAAGCAACATTGTAAAAGTTAAATTCTTTTTCATATCCGTATTGTGTTTAATGATTAGTTATTTGATTTTGCCTTTATGTTAACCGGAATCTGTGTAGTCCCGGTAATATTTATGGTGGCCTCGAAAATGGCAGGGATGTCGGGCAAACCTGAAAGCTTGTAAACGATACCACCTCCGGCATCTCCAAAAGCACCACAGTCGCAACCATTCATGCCGGCTCCAATTGCAGGGGAGTTTGGTTTTAGTAGGTAACCATTGTCGATGTAGCTGTCGTAATCCACAAAGACACTGTCCATGTTTATGTTTTGTTGGTTGTTGTTTGTGTTTGGGTATTGCGTGCTGTTGCAGATATTATTATACTTTGTATCAGTACTTGAATTATTGTAAGCTCCATCCAAAATAATATTGTTGTATTGTGAAGTATAGTAGGTCCCCATTTCTCCCCAAATAACATTGTTATTGATAATTAATCCAATTGACGAATTGTATGCACCCATATAAATTGATTTTGCTATTCCGTAGTTATGACTTAAATAGGATCTAATAAAATTATTGTGGACACCTGAATTGAAGGGAGTTCCTGAAAAGTAAATTCCATATATTGTACCATCAGCATTCCCATAGGTTGTTTGAGAATAGTCATGAAGCCTCGAAAGAATCCAATTCTGTTGTATTACAATATTTGATCTATTCCCATTAACATATATTGTATATCCATTAAATGTTTGACTATTATCCTGATAACCATAGATATAACATTTAAGTATGGAGATACTGTCAACATTAATTGTTAAAAGCTTCCAATTTGACACATACCCATACGCCCCATTATAAACCTTTAGACCTATGATTTGAGAACCCTGGCTACCATTATTAAATGTAAGCTCTGCCACACGTGAATCATCTTTATTGGCTTGCGTAGAATCGTTTTCATTAAGCCAATATCCAGCCCCAATAACAATAAGTTTCTTATCGAAAACACCATCACCATAACTGTTGGAGCTTGCTTCGATATATAGTGTGTCTCCATTTGAGGCACCATCAATGGCAGATTGTAAAGTGGTGAAATCGGCACTAATACCATTGTTGTTGTTTACCCTCCACACTTGGGCGGTTAAATTTGTGGCAAACAGGATTGCCAGTGTTGTAAGAATTGTAATTCTTTTCATAGGATTTGGATTTAATGGTTTAGTTATGCGACTTAGCTTTAATATTTACAGGAATCTGTGTTGTGCCCGACAAATCGATTGTGGCTTCAAAAATAGCTGGTATATCAGGTAATCCAGAAAGTTTATAAACAATACCTCCACTTGATTCACCAAAAGCACCACAATCTACTCCGTTTAAACCTGCACCAATTGCCGGAGAATTTGGTTTTAAAAGGTAGCCATTGTCGATATAGCTGTCGACATCAACAAATACACTGTCCATGTTTATGTTTTGTTGGTTGTTGATGTCAACAGGGTATTGGGTAGATGAACATAAATTGTGCATAGTGACATTAAAGTTACCAGTAAAATTTCCGTCAACTAAAACATTATTAATGTGCCCTGCATAATATGTTTGTAAATTACCCCAAATAACATTATTGGAAATTATTAAATTGGTTGTAGAATTAATTGTGTTCATGAAAATAGAACCGATTGATTGGTAACCTGATATTTTATATGATCGAATAAAATTATTAATTATCAAGGTGTTCTCAGGGATACTTGTAAAATATATCGCATAAGCTGTTCCATTAAAGCCCGATGGGTTCTCAATACTTGTATTAATCCAGTTTTGCTGAAGAACTATGTTGTTTCTATTCCCATCAATGTATATATTACAACTTTTTCCAGCACTTTGATAGGTATGGGTAACAATATGACATCTCTGAATAGTAATACTATCAGTATTAATTATGATCATTTTTGCGAAAATGTTACTATTCATAAAACCTGAAAAATTAGCATTCACAGTAATACCAGAAAGAATTGATCCTTCGCTTCCAGGATTGAAAATAAGACTATTGACGCAAGCTGTATCCATGTTTGCTTGTGTAGAATCATTTTCGATAAGCCAATAGCCGGGACCCACAACAATTAACTTTTTATAGAATGTTGCATTGCCATAGCTATTTGGGCTCGCTTCTAAATATAGAGTGTCGCCATACCCAGCGCTATCAATAGCAGTTTGCAAAGAAGTATAGTCAGCCATACCAGTGTGGTTACTTACTGTCCAAACTGTGGCATTCAAATTCATAGCAAAAAAGACTACTAGTGTTGCTAAAATTGTTGTTCTTTTCATACAATTGGATTTAAGATATTTATTAAAAGTTACTGATACATATTTGCTATAATTACCGTTGCGATAAACCTACAAATAAAAACCTGTCTGAAATCTCCCTGTAAATAGGTATTCTCTATACCTATTTATAGGGATAGTCAAAACCGATATTTTAGTATTAAGATAGTTTTCCTTTGCTTCAATAGGCTGTAAATGTAGGGAATTTAGGGTACGGGAAATCGTTCTATTGGGGCCAAATAATAATTTAGACTTGTTCAAAATAAGGATGTTTAACTAATACTGGATTCCATATACTTCATATAAATAATTTTCATGCGACAGAATACGGATAAATTGATTGCATGTTATTTCTCTACACCACCAATTCTATGGATGTAACACCATCAGCATCGTCAAATGCCTTCCGCACTTTTCCGCACTTTTCCCCACTCTTACGCAATAATCCCTTGTATTGCCATGTAATGCCTTGTATTCCCATGTAATCCCATGCAAAAGTTTTGAGTTGGTCTTAATTGTACGTATTATGCTGCATTTTGGGTGGATTTTCCTTCAAATATGAATATTTTTTGAATCTTTGGGTTGTCCGAGGAATATATTTTCGGTTTAATTTCTATTATTTTGGGAAATATTCTTGTTTTTGAAATAATCCTCAGTTTATTCTCAATTCTGAGTTAAAAAACCAGTATCCATTTGGAAATTATTTGCGAATTTCCGTTGATTTACCTTCGCCAAAGTAGTTACCTGTGTGTCAACTCCTCCGCAATCATTTCGGCCTGTTTCAAAACTGTTTCGGTGGCCAGCTTTTGCATGTCGGGGGGATAACCGAACTGTCGGAGGGTTCGCTTTACGATAACTTTTAGTTTTGCACGGACGCTTTCTTTGATTGTCCAGTCGATAGAGGCGTTTTGTCTTACCCTTTCGGTGAGTACGACGGCCAGTTCGCGCAATTTGTCTTGTTGCATCAGTTCCCTGGCGCTTTCGTTGTTGGATACGGCTGTGTAGAAAGCATATTCAAAATCGGTCAGGCCAAGTGCTTTGGCTTCGCTGTCCATGTTGACGATTTCCTTGCTCAGGCGGATCAGTTCGTCCATCACTTCGGCGGCTGTTAAAATCTTGTTGTGGTATTTCTTGATGGAGTTTTCCAGCATCTCCATCAACGACTTGCTCTTGACCAGGTTCTTTTTCGCTCTCGACTTTATTTCATCGTTCAACAGCTTTTTCAGGACTTCCAGTGCCACATTTTTATGTTCCATCCCTTTCAGTTCCATCAGGAAATCTTCTGAAAGGATAGAGATGTCGGGCTTTTTAATCCCTGCCGCATCAAAAATGTCAATTACCTTTTCCGATACCAGCGCCTTGTCGATTACCTGACGGATGGTGGTTTCAATTTCTTCGTCTGTGATACCCGAACCAGTTCCGTCAAACTTGGCCAGGCGTGCTTTTACGGCCTGGAAAAAAGAAACTTCGTCTTTGGCATCCATTGCCTGATCGTGGGGGATGGCAATGGCAAAGGCTTTCGACAATGCGGTTACTTCGTTGATGTATCGTTTCCTGCCATCGTCGATGCCGAGGATGTGTTCTTCGGCTGCCAGGATCATGGACAGTTTTCGGGAAGTAACCGCCTCAAAATAATCTTCATAAGCAAAGCCATGATACATATTGGAAACCACTTCGAGTTTCTCCAACATCAATTGAACGGCTTGTTCCTGTAACAGGGTCGGGTCGCCTTTTCCTCCTGCATCGGAGTAAAAAGCCAAAGCTCTCTTTAAATCGGCAGCAATGCCAAGATAATCCACAATCAAGCCTCCCGGTTTGTCTTTGTAAACGCGGTTAACACGCGCAATTGCCTGCATGAGGTTGTGGCCTTTCATAGGCTTGTCGATGTACATGGTATGCAGGCAGGGCACATCGAAGCCGGTAAGCCACATATCGCGCACAATCACCAGTTTTAACTCATCCTCGTTGTCTTTCATCCGGTCGGATAAAGTCCTGCGCTGCGATTTTGAGGTATGGTGCTTTGAAATTGCCGGGCCGTCCGATGAAGCCGATGTCATCACTACTTTTATCGCACCCTTGTTCAGATCGTCCGAATGCCATTCGGGTTTCAGGGCAACAATGGCTTTGTACAAATCAGCAGCAATCCGGCGGCTCATGCTTACGATTATCCCTTTGCCCTCGAAAACGGCTTGCTTCTGTTCAAAGTGAAGCACAATATCTTTGGCGATGTTTCGGATCCGGTTTTCGCTGCCCACTAAGGCTTCCAACTGTGTCCATTTGGCTTTTGCCTTTTGGGTGGTGGTCAAGTCTTCCTGGTCTAGGTCTTCGTCCAGATCATTGACCAATTGTTTCCCTTCTTCGCTTAAACCGACCTTTGCCAAACGGCTTTCGTAATAGATTCGGACAGTTGCCCCATCTTCAACCGCCTGGGCAATGTCGTACACATCAATATAGTTCCCGAAAACGGCAGGGGTGTTTACGTCGGTGCTTTCGATGGGTGTCCCGGTGAAACCCAGATACGTGGCATTGGGCAAGGCATCGCGCATGTATTTGGCAAAACCATACACGATTTTCTTTCCCACCACATTTCCCTGCTTGTCTTTATCGTCAATGGTTTTGGCTTTGAAACCATATTGGGTGCGATGCGCTTCGTCGGCAATCACCACAATGTTTTTCCGGTCGGAAAGCAGGTCGTACACATTGCCTTCTTCCGGTTGAAATTTTTGGATGGTAGTAAAAACCACTCCGCCCGATGCCACCTTGAGCAGGTCTTTTAAGTGGCCTCTGTCTTTTGATTGAACGGGTTCCTGCCTGAGCAATTGTTTTGATGATGCAAAGGTGTCGAACAACTGGTCGTCCAAATCGTTGCGGTCGGTGATGACCAGTATGGTCGGGTTGTCCAGTGCCAATACAATTTTACCCGTGTAAAAAACCATCGACAAGGATTTTCCACTGCCCTGTGTATGCCAGACTACCCCGCCTTTGCGGTCGCCTCGTGGCTGACTTTTAACGCCTACGACCCCATAATTTTCGGGCGATTCCTCCAACATTAAAAAAGGTTCTTTGGGGGTTTCGGAATAGCCCGTTGCCCGGATGGTCGATTCCACAGCCCGGTTCACGGCATAATACTGGTGATAGGCCGCCAGTTTCTTTACGGTGCTTATGGTAGTGATACCCGTTTCCGCATCTTCTTTTTTCGATTTCTCGAAAACAATAAAGTGGCGGATCAAATCCAGAAGGGTTTCTTTGCTGAACATGCCCTTTATGAGTGTTTCCAACTGCCCGACCAAATGCGATGCCTCCGCTTTGCCGTCATCGGACTTCCAGGTCATAAAACGGCCTGTGTCCGACGATAGGGTTCCTGCCCTGGCTTCCAGCCCATCGGAAATAACCATGAAACCATTGTAGGTAAACAAGGCCGGGATTACTGCCTTGTAGGTCTGAAGTTGTCTGTAGGCCGATTTGATGGTCGCATTTTCGTCTGCTGCGTTTTTAAGCTCCATTACCACCAACGGAATCCCATTCACAAACAGGATTACATCGGGGCGTTTGGCCTGTCCCTGGGTGGCTGGGTTGGTGGAAGTAACCGTGAACTGATTGGCCACCACAAACTCGTTGTTCTCCGGGTTTTTAAAGTCGATCAGCCAAACCAGGTCGCCCCGTGGGTGACCGTCCTTTTGGTACGACACATTGATCCCCTCGGTGAGCATCCGGTGGAAGGTTTCGTTGTTGGCAAGCAGTTCGGGTGAGTTGATACGTTGAATCTCTTTCAATGCCCAGTCACGGGCATCTGCCGGAATGGTGGGGTTGATCTTGCGAATGGCACTCTGCAACCTGCCCGGTAAAAGCACCTGCTCGTAGCTGTCGCGCTCTGCCTGCCCGCCATCGGGGGCCATTTCGGGCGCATAAATGTACTGGTAGCCAAGTTGCTCCAACAATTCGATGGTTAATTCCTCGATGCTATTTTCAGTTATTAGGGACATAGTTCTTTGTTAATTTCGTCAAGGACAAAATGTCCTTGAATCTGTCCTTGAGTACTTATATTATCTGGCTCACTGCAAATTTACAAATAGATTTACTTTTCTTCACTAAACGAATTATATTTGTCCCATCTCGTTGACCATGTGTTAAAGGAGAAAAGAAGCCGCTCTAAACAAGCGGTTTTGGTTTTTTATCTATTCTCAATTTCAATCCTTCCCTTCACAAAATCAACATATTTGCCCAGGTGGTTTTTATAAAACTCCTTGCTGATGCTTGGCTGGTGCGGGAAGGGGAAGAAATCCCTGCCAAGCAGGTTTTCTTTTGCAGGACAAAGCGAATAGAGACCATTGCTTTGTTTGGTAGCTTTGTTGTAAGCCCAAAAATCCCTGACATGCTTATCGGTTCCGGCAAGGAGTTGCAGCACAGGTTCACCCAGGGCAATGATTATCGCATCGGGAAATTGCACCAACTCCTTTTTGACCAGGTTGAGGTTTTCAGGTAAGTGTTGCTGTAAAATGTGCAGTGCTTTTGCAGGTGGTTTGCTGTAGAAATACTTGAACACATTGGTGGCATACACATTTTCGATAGTGATACCCAAACCTTTGCAGATTTCGCTGAGGTAGGTTTTTAACGAACCCTTCTTGTCCAGGTTTAGGGTGCAGGTTATGTTTTTCCTGCTGTTGTGATTCTTTATGGTAGGGTCTTGCCCCAGCACAATCAACGAAACGCTGTCGGCACCCCGGAAAGGGGGCACGGGCGACAAGGAAACATCAATCGGGTTTTCTTTATAATCAACCAAGTGCTTTAGCTTGTCCCTGATTGTAAGCGATGAATCAATAATTTCAGATTTTTTCATACTCTACATTTTTACCCTCACCTCCCCGCTCATCAACTTCGGCAACAAAGTATCCCGAAGGGCTGTGAGGGTGCGGATTTGTGGTTATTACTGTCTTGAACATGATTACGTGATTGATGGATTGACAAGATTTTTATTGTACACCCGTTTGAAATCGAGGCTCATTGCCCCAAAGTTAATAAGCAGACCATTGGCAATGTGGTAGGCTTCGCAATAGTTTATGGCTTGTGCTTTGTGAACAGGTAGCAATTGTTCGATGGCCTTAATTTCCAACATTACCTTATCTTCGACAAAAAAGTCAACTCGACGTGTACCAATATTATGAC
>JAIOYV010000015.1 GCA_021740905.1 Bacteroidales bacterium | reverse complement strand
CCTTTGTCAAACAACCCAACTTTCTCTTTCTTGAAAGCTGTGCTGAATGTCCTCCTCTCTTTTCGTTGACTTTTCATTTTAGCTAATTTACGAAAGTTTTCAACTAAACTTCGTGTCAACCTATATTATGAAAAGACAGGAGTCAAATGTACTGGATTTTGGGGAAATAAAAATAGTGAAGGATTATTATAAAAGGGGCATCAAATATTTCATCCAACCTCTCCAGTGCTGCATCCTATTCGCTTTCCGTTTTTATTACTTTAAGATTTGCCATATTTTTACCGTACCACCGAAAAGGGCTTTATCAAAAGCTCATTGTCCTTTGTCCTTATCTTCACAAAATAAATCCCTTCGGAAAAATTGGATGTGTTTACTTCAATTGTTCCTTCCGCATTTTTGATTTGAGATATGAGGCTGCCAATGGAATTGTAAATACGGATTTCCTCTGTTCGTAAATCGCCTGTGGATATGAAAAGTTTATGCTGGACCGGGTTGGGATAAAGAGTGATTTGATCTTCAATACTCGATTCTTCAATGCCAATCTGGTACATCACCTTCACGCTTCCCATTCCTGTGCAGCCATACTCATTGGTAATGGTCACGCTGTAGGTGTTTGGGACGGGGGCCGTAGCAGTTGCGCCGGATGTTCCATCGGACCAAAGATAGCTTGTCCCAGTTGCATTGGGATTGAGAACAATGGGCTGCCCTCCAATAATGAGAAGGGTATCGGCCCCAAAATTAATTATCGGGCTTGGATTTACGGTTACATTGATTTCATCCGTTAGGTTGCCGCAGTAGTGTGAGACTGTCAAGGCATACAAGCCGGTCTGCAAAGCTTCGATGGTTTGGCTGGTTTGGCTGGTCGACCAAAGGTAGCTTGCGCCAGGGTGTTGGGCATCGAGGATCAGCACATCACCTTCGCAGAAAGTTGTGTCATTGCCAATATCGAGGTTAATATTGTATTCCGTAACCTGGAGGGTGTCGCTTTTGGTTTCACATTCGTTGGTCACTTGTACCCAAACCGTTCCGGGTTGGTTGATCTGGATAGTTTGTGAGGTGGCTAAGTTCGACCAGTTATACTCCGAACCCGGGTTTTGGGCATCAAGGGTGAGGCTGGAGCCAGGACATAAAACCGTGTCTCCTCCCAGATCGAGATTCAATTCAATAATATCAATCGAAATATCGTCGGTGTAGCTCCCACAGGCATTGGTCGCTTCGAGGCTATACACATCGCTTTGCGTAATGGTAATAGCTTGTGTGGTTTCGTTGTTCGACCAGTAATACTCCAGGTTGGGATAGCCGCAATCGAGCACAAATCCACTGCAAACTATTGTGTCGCCACCGAGGTAAGAATTTGGCAAGGGCGTGTCGGCAAACACAAAAATTTCGTCGGTGTTCGATCCACACTCATTGGTTACTGTAACCGAATAATTCCCTCCTGTAAAAATTGGAATCTGTTGCAATACCGAACCGGTCGACCAGAGATAAGTGGAATTGGCCACGTAGGCATCGAGGTTGGCCGGTGAACCATCGCATATAGTAATATCATCGCCTAAATCAACATCGGGGATATCGAGAGCGGTTAAGACTATATTGTCCACAAGGCTTCCGCAGTCGTTGGTAATGGTCACGGAATAAGCGCCGGGTTGGCTGGCCATCAGGGTTTGGTTGAAGGTTCCATCCGACCAGGCATAGTTAGCTCCGGCATTGGCGGCATTTAAGGCAACCGTGCTCCCGTTGCAAATAAATTTATCAGGCCCTAAAGGCGGAACAATCGGGTTGTCGAACTCGACATAGATCGAATCGATATCGGTGCACGATCCATTCACAATAGTAACCGAATAAATGCCAGTTGATCCTACATTGATGCTTGCTGCCGTG
Source organism: Bacteroidales bacterium (assembly GCA_021740905.1). Classification (GTDB taxonomy): domain Bacteria; phylum Bacteroidota; class Bacteroidia; order Bacteroidales; family M50B96; genus JAIOYV01. Next base: position 84,237 of record JAIOYV010000015.1, on the reverse strand, counting down.
GAACCTGTATTCCAGGTATACTCAGAGGTTCCATACGCTGTATTGGAATAAGTGGCATCAAGGGTATGGATATTCCCTACGCATAAACCACTGGTTATGTCGATACCCAGCGAGGCAACCAAATTATTATAGCTAACCTGAAATTGATCGGTTACCGAGCCACATATCGAATCGGACGAAACTGTCACGGTGTAGGTGCCAGGCTTGTCGATAAGGTAGGTAGCTGTTGAATCGTAAAAAGTTTGGGTACTTAGGACCGCTTGCCAAAAATAATCGCAGGATCCGTCTACCGCTAAAGAATCATTAAAACTCAGATCGAAGTAAAGGGTTTCATCTTCGCACAAAGTGACATCGGCGCCCAGGTTTACTTGTGGGGTTTGGGCGAAATAGACAGTATTGAAAACCGTATCGAGAATCTGGTCACGCTCGGTAATCAACCGTACTGTATACACCCCGGCCGCGTTATACACAAAAAAAATCGAGTCGTTGGAGCTTTGCGCATGGTCGGCAGGGTTGGTGCTTGGCCAGTCAAAGTTCCAATAGGCCATGTCCAAGCCTTGCGGATTGGGGATATAAAACCATACAGTATCGCTTTCACAGTTTGTTTCGTGGCCAAATTCGGCTTGAAGGAAAAAAGAACTATTGATGCAGTAAGGCAAACCCTTGGTAGAGGTTTTGGCCAAAGCGGTACTTGGCCCGAGCAATATGGCCTGATCTACATAATTACAAGCCAGGCCGCTCATGTTTGGCGAGTTTATCCTTCCCAGGTATTTTTGGTTTGGCCTTGCCAGGTATATCTTCCCATCGGGCGCCAACTGAAGCGCTCCCCCAAAGGTAACGCTGCACGATCCAACAACTTGATGAGAGGTGATAATAGCTGTCGGGTTTGTTAGGGATACATCCCATTGATGAATATCGGAACCTGCCGCCTCGCTCCCATATAGGTAGTGCCCGTCGGGTGAGAATTCGACACCATAGCTGTGGTCGTTGCTGGAATGTGTAAGTGTAACCGGATTGGATAACTGACCGGTTGTTTTGTTGAAATCGAACAATTCCCATTTGTCCATTGCGTAAATACCCAAAGCAACCTTGCTTCCATCGGGCGAAGCCTTTAAATATCCTTTTGCATTATCTGCTGATCCCGTATGCACAAGACCGACATTTGATATTACCGGTGTAGAAGCCTGTACCCCCGAAGTATTTACAAGGTACACATTAAATTGGTTGCTGTTCCATTTGTGAGTAATCACCCATATATTCACAAAATTGGCATGTTGGACTATGGTTATCTTTTCGGTGGCCGGGTTGAACAAAGGAATGTTTTTCTCGCTCAGCACAATGTCACCCAAACCGCCATTGGCAGTCATATCGACCCGCGAATACGCAAGCCCATTGGTCCCAAGATTGGCATCCACAGTAAAAATATAAAAGGTATTCCCGTCCATTGGCTTCGGGGCTATTACAGCTGATTGGGTGGAAGAAAAATGGCCGGTGAGCGAGCCGCCCGCCGAGGTGGTTGCAGAATTCGACATCACCTGGTGGGAAGCATCCCACACAAGAATGCCATCGGTGTAAAAAAGCAAATTGCCCAAGAGGTCGGAAACGGCAGCCACTCCATCGTTGGTAATCATCTGGCCATCCATCAAGTACATTGGGTCGCCATTAGTTTGTAAGGTATTCCAGCTTAGCCCTGCCTGGTATCCAAAGTACCAGTTCGAGCCGGGCCCGGGGAATTGAGCAAAACCATTGAACCAGGCCAGTAAGATTAAAACAAGTATCGAAATTTTAAACTTCATTGTAATTGGGTCAACATTAATTTGCTACAAAGTTAATCCATCTGTTCCACTTTTTGAAATGAAAATGAAAATTCATGCTTATTTATACTTCCCTTAACCGATACTGCACAACAGCGAGGCGGCCCTGGCCCACTTTCATACCCTGGAAGACTGAACTTCTTTACTTCATTTTGATAAAAATACTCCAGTTTTTCAACCAACTCCCTTGAATAGGCTTGCTAATGTTTTCAACATTTCTTGATATACCGCAAACGGGATAGATTTCCGCATTTACCCTATTGGACTTTTGCCCATATCAACTTGTTTATCAGTATATCCCAACCTAAAGGACGGGGCTATTGATGAGCCGAAATTTTAAAATGTACAAAAATATAATCCGGAATTAAGGCAAAATCCAAGAATTGAGAAATGATTATTGACTGATGGCATGATTGGTTACATTATTTATCCAGAAAGTGGATTAAAACAAAACTTAATGGAGCCTCACAACCTTCCTATTACTATGGCAAATATAAATAGAGGATGCCATAAAAGACTTTGCCAATCCTTGTCCACATCGTCAATCTTCAAAGCTAATTTGTCTTGATCCTATTTATCAATAACAAGTACACTCCCCGATTCCCTATATGGTTTCCCTCTTTGATCACGATATTCAACGATCCACACATAAGCCCCTATTGGCGCGATTGACTTATTTTTAACCCGGCCATCCCATCCATGATAATAATCGAAGGTTTCAAATATGGGTTCTCCCCAACGGTCGTAGATCATCATGTGGTAATGGTCGGTGTCAAGGCCATAGATAAGAGGTTTGAAAATACGGTTTTCAGGAAGTGCACTATTCGGATTAAAAGCATTGGGCATATAAAACTCACTCACATCTTCTACCTTTACAAGAAGTGTGATTGTATCCTGGCAACCGTAGTCGCCCACGGCCAACAGGGTTACTAAAAACTGACCTGTATCAGAATAAGTATGAGAGGTTTCATTTAGATAGCCTGAATCGGTATTGCCATCTCCAAAATCCCAATAGCAATTTGAAAAAGGGTAAGACATGTTATCGAAAAAGATAGTTGGGTCGAGAATGTTCACGGTTTGAGGATCGGCTACGAAATTGGCATCAGGCTTTGGGTATACCGAAATCATATCGGAATATTGTAGGGTAAACTTACACCCAAAAGGTGTGGAAATATCCAGGCTTACGTCCCAAACCCCGGCTGTTTCATATATATGTGTTGGGTTTCTATTGTAACTAAAATCATGTCCATCGCAATCTTCGAAACTCCAAAAATAGGTTTGTCCGGGCTCGGAGTCCAATGCAAAGAAATTCACTTTAAGGGGTTGGCAGCCTTCCATAACAGTAGAGGCAAAATTAGTATAGGTTGGCATCATTACGTGCACGGTAACCGAAGAAGAAACTGCAGGTGAACCACAATCGTCGTATCCTACGATGGTGTAGGTAACCGTTGTGTCGGGCTTCACAAATACAGGAATACTTGTTTCATCACCGTTGATAAAACAGGAATAGGGGCCACCATTCCCCCCACTAAAATTGGCAAAAATAAAGGTTGAATCCCCGAAACAAATTGTATCGTCCTGAACCGTGGCAAAACTGGTAACCGGTGGATATAAAGATATTGTTACGGATGCAGTATCCGATTTACAATGGTTGCTATCGGTGACCTGGACATAATAGTTTGTTTCTATGATTGGTGACATTGTTATACATCCGGCTGAGCCCACACCAATCCATTCGTAGGTATAAGGTGGGACTCCCCCAAGCGCATTGGCCGTTAACACTGCTGATTCTCCAATACATATAATCACATCAGGTGATGCTTCCACTTTAAGATGGTCGGGTTCGTCAATTATCACCTGTTTCGATGAGGAACAGTTTAAGGAATCCTGAATGGTAACTGTGTAGATGCCTGCGGATAAATTTTCAATATCTTCCGACGTTTGTCCATTCAGGCTCCATAAAAAGGTGTAGGGTGGCGTACCACCGGTAGTTGTCAAATCTACAAAGCCATTGTTTTCTCCATAACATAACACATCGTGCCCGTGCGCTAGCCCGGTAATTGCTGATGATGGTTGTTTGATTTTGTATGAAATTGTATCGGTGCACCAGGGATTATAGTACACGGTTACCTGATAATTTCCAGCTGGAATTGCCGAAAGGTCTTCCGAAGTATAGCCCATGCTCCAGATATAATCGTAGGTACTGTAATCTCCTATCACAGTTAGGTCAACCGTCCCGGTGGATCCACCATAACAACTGACATCGGTGCCCGAAATCTCCAGTTCTATCCCCGAAGGATTGGTCAATTGAAGCGAAACAGTATCGGTATAACAGAAGCCTTCGGTAACAAAAAGACTAATTTCGTATGTGCCTGTGTCGGTGTAATTAATCTGGTAAGGGCCAATGCCCGATCCACTTACTATATTGGCACTCCCGAAGTCCCAGTGTAAATTGGCATTATTGCTGACATTCCCTGTAAAAGATAGAGACACCTCGTCCTGGAAACACAGCAAATTACCACTAGCAATGGATGCCGTATTTTGAATGGAGTAAACGGTGATCGTGTCGTAAGAAATACATTGATTGACCGAAACGGTAACCCAACAGATGGATGTGTCGGCAGGATTCAGATAAATCATTTGTGATATACTGCCATTGTGCCACAAAAAATTGCTGCCGGGGTTTCCTGCATCAAGGCAGATAGGATTTGCGTCGCAAACAACGGTATCGTTTCCCAGAAACACATCAGGATAAGCAAAGATCTGTACCTCCTGATATGATGTATCTATTTGTAAGGAGGTATATGTAATCAACATAACATTATACATACCGGAACCACTAAATAAATGCACGGGATTAAACAACGTAGAGCTATTACTGCCCGATAGGGGATCGTCGAAATTCCAAAATACAGAATCGACCAAGGAGGTGTCGGCCAGTGTGAATACGGTAGTGTCTCCAAGACAGAAATTGGTAAAATAAAAATCGCCGGGACTAAAATACGAAGAGATAAAAGTGGGCAAACCCTGCCTTGAAGTTTTGCCTGCCAAATAAACGACCGAATCCTGATAATGGCACCCGTTAACCCCACCTCCAAGATAGTTTGGAGAATTAATAACACCCAGGTAATTCTCATAAGTCCGTGCCAGGTATATCTTGCCATCGCGAGCCAATTGAAGTGCACCTCCATTAACTGTTGAAAGTGTGGCGACTTGTGTTTGGGATGCTAAAATCAGAGCTGCCGTACCCGACGAAAGATCCCATTGAAATAGGGCATCCCCCCACCTACAGCTTCCATATAGGATTGACCCATTGGGGGAGAACTCAACCCCATAAGCATCTGGGATATTATTGGCTGTTGAAAAGTAAAAGGTCAATTGTCCAGTTATTTTGTCGAAGTGGAACATTTCTATTTTGTTGAGGAATTCGAGTGCCGAACAAACCAAGCTCCCATCTGGCGAAGGTTTTAAGTAGCCGTGGCTATTGTTCACAAAAGTCGAAAGCACCGTACCTGCCGATGAAATAACAGGAGTACTGGAGATACCCGATGCGGTGACCAGATAGGCATAAAAATGTGCCGTATTCCACGGGTGGGCAACCACCCATATATCGGTTCCATTATCGTGGAGCACAGCGGCAATTTTTTCAGTTGACGGGGTAAACAACAAGGTGTTTTTACTGGCCAAAATCACATCGCCAAGCCCCCCGTTTGCGTTCATATCAACCATTGAATAACAACAACCACCCGGCCCAGTGTTATTGTCAACTGTGAAAATATAATAAGTAAGCGAGTCGAGTGGAACAGGCACAATAACCCCCGACTGTGTTGAAGAGGGGTCTCCTTGAAGCTGTCCTCCGGGGGAATTGGCCATAGAATTGGCCATAGGTTGATGGTACTTATTCCAAACCGTAATACCATCGGTGTAAAACAAAAGTCCGCCATCGGAATTGCATATCGTAGCACAACCTTCCATAGTGACCAAAGCTCCGTTGGTAAGAGGGACTGGTGCACCGGAGTTAAAGTCCAATCCTGCATAATCGCCGAAATACCAAATATTACCTTCGCCCTGCCCGTAAACAGAAACAAATACAAGGCAGAATAAATAAGTCAAGAATAATTTTGAAAGGGCTTTCATTCTATTATTTCTTTTTCGACATTACCAAAAATTGATTTTTTTTATTGCTACAAGATACACTATTAAAATGGTTCTCCTTTACCCGCTGATTCTTTTTTTTTATATTATTAGCTCCGGTTTAGAGCGGAAGTATGGTAGAACAATAACCCAAACAAAATAGATGGCCCTTTAGGTGGCGACACAATTCCAATGGAAATATTTTACCTTATCACCGAAAATGACTTAATCGCTACTTCATTATCCTTTGTCAATATCTTCACAAAATAAATCCCTTCGGATAGATGTTGAGTGTTTACCTCAAGGGTGCTTTCAATATGGGTGAAATGTGATATTTGCTTTCCCGATGAACTGTAGATTTGAATCTCATCAACCTGAACCCGATCAAAAGAAATATAAAGCTTGTTTTGTGTGGGATTCGGAAATATTAAAAAATGGTTTTCAATGCCATTTTCTTCAATTCCTGACGCAAAAACAAGTACACTGCCTTCACCAACGCAACCGTAGACATTTGTGATAGTTACACTATACTGGCCCGGTATATACACTGTTGTTATTGTGTCTGAAGTGCCATCCGACCATTGATAGCTTGTTCCTGTGGAGTTTGGGTTAAGAACAAAGGGAAGGAGTCCAGGATTTATCGTATCACCTCCAAAATCAATTATCGGGGTAGGATTGAAAACCACATTGATGGTATCAGATGCTGATCCGCAAATAGGATCGTTGTAAACTGTTACATAGTAGGTGCCCGTTGTGTCTATTAGATAATTCGCAGAGGAATCGAAAAAGGATTGTGCTCCCAAATCTGCTTCCCACAAATAATCGCAGGAACCGTCAATGGCATACAGGTCGTTATAGGATAAATCAAAAATGAGGGAATCACCATCACAAAGCGTAACATCAGGTCCAAGGTTTACATGGGGTGTTTGAGAGAAATTTACATCGGTGTAAAAAGTATCGAAATTATTTCCAAATTGGGTGATCAATTCAACAGTATAAATGCCGCCAATGGAATATATAAACCAAGCTTCGCTTTCTGTTCCCTCGAAATGATAAATCGGATTAGTTGATGGATAATTAAAATTCCAGAAAGCAGAATCGATGCATTGTGGGTTAGGTGTTTCAAAAAAGACTGTGTCGTGATCGCAATTGGTCTCATAGTGTGGTTGCGCATCAGAATAATAAGATGGAAGAAAGAATGGCAATCCATGTTGCGAGTTGCGTGCCGTTGCCAAATCAGGCCCAAGTAAAATTGCCTGATCTACATAGTTGCACAATGTACCAGGCAAGGATGGTTCGTTTATCCTGCCAAGATAAAGTGTATTGTTCCTGGCATGATAAATTTTCGAATCGGGGCCTAACTGAAGCGCACCGCCGTTCGTAGAAGTAAGTGTGCCCACAATCTGATGGCTAGCTAATATGGCAGCAGATGAGGGCAAAGAAACATCCCATTGGTGCAAATCAACGCCCCAGTGCTCGCTTCCATAGAGGAATTGTTCATCTGCCGAGAACTCCACTCCATAACAATCGTCGTTCGAGGGGTGAGATAGTGTAATGGCATTCGACAATTGCCCGGTCATATTGTTGAAGGAAAATAATTCCCAGATGTTCATCCCTTCAATTCCAAGGCAAACCTTTCCCCCTCCGGGCGATGCTTTCATATAACCACGGGCGTTTTCAACTGCGCCTGAATGTAGAGCACCAACATTTGAAATTATCGGTGCACTAAGCTGAACCCCCAAACTGGAAACCAAATACACATTAAACTGGTTGTTGTTCCATTGATGCGTAATAACCCAAATATTACTGCCATTACTGTGGTTTACAGCCATAATTTTTTCCGTTGATGGATTAAACAAAGGGACGTTCTTTTCGTACTGGGCAATATCGCCCAGGCCACCATTGGCAAGCATATCGACACGTGAATAAGCCAGGCCTCCTGTGCCAAGATCGGCATCGGTGGTAAATATATAGTAGGTGTTTGGATCCAGGGGCTTTGGTACAATTAAAGCGGATTGGGTCGAAGACAGGTCACCTGCAAGCTCTCCCCCAATTGAAGTCGCCAATGAATTGGGCATTACCGTATGTAGTTTGTTCCATACAGATACCCCATCGGTATAGAACAACAAATTTCCCTGGTTGTCGGACATAGAAGCAACGCCCTCGTTCGTTGCAAGACCACCGTCCATGAGATACATTGGGTCACCATTGCATTGCAGCGTTGTCCAGGTTAGGCCGGCCTGATCGCCAAAATACCAGTTCGAGCCAATCCCAAGATATTGTGCAAAGCTATTCGATGCGGTGAAAAGGAAAACAGAAAATAGGATGGTAGGAATCCTTGTCATCATAGCTTTTGGCTTTTAGTAATCTTTCTGAAAATATGTATACTCTTGCAAACAGAATGAGGACATTTATTTATTGTTGTGGGTTGCACGAAATGAGCTTGAAATAAAAAAGTAAAAAATAGTTGCATTCATAGTTCTTGGGTATTTGTGCACTTCAAACGTTCAACCGCTGACTTCTTTCTTCCATCCATCAGTTTGTGTAAAGCTCTCATTCTTGTTCTGTCCAAAGGGGCACTAACTTTTGGGTTGATTTGAGCCAATGCCCCGGCCTGGACGAGGTCATTCGACAATAATCATTTATGTAGTCTGGACCCTTGCAATTTCTTCGTTTATAAACAACAGAGACAAGCCCTTCCTTGTTTTAAGGAAGGGTTGGGATGGATGAATAAAAAGCGATCAACAATTAATCTCACCTCACCACCGAAAATGACTTAATCGCCACTTCATTATCCTTTGTCCTAATCTTAACAAAATAAATCCCTTCGGAAAGGTTTTGGGTGTTTATTTCTAGGGAGCCTTCAATATTTTCTAATTGAGATATGAAGCTTCCAATTGAATTGTAAATCCTGACTTCCTCAATCCATAAATTATCCACCGAAATATAAAGCTTATTTTGAACAGGGTTTGGATAGACTACTATTTGGTCTTCGATATTTGATTCCACAATACCTTCATGGAACAACACGAACACACTTCCTTCTCCAACGCAACCATATTCATTGGTCACGGTTACGCTATATGCATTGGTACATGACGCAATTCCAGTTAGACCGTTCGTCCCATCCGACCATTGGTAGGTAGTTCCTGTTGCATTTGGATCGAGTGTTATTGCACCTCCCCCATAAACAACAATTGTGTCCATGCCAAAATCGACAGTCGGCGTTGGGTTGACAACCACATCAATTTCATCCAAAAGGTCGCCACAGAATTGCGAAACAGTAAGCGCATATATGCCTGTCTGCAAAGCTTCGATAGTCTGGGTGCTTTCTCCTGTCGACCAGAAATAAGTAGCTCCAGGATGTTCTGCATCCAGAACGAGCAAGTCATTATCGCAATAGGAGGTATCATTCCCAAGGTCGAGGTTCATATCATATTCCGAAATAATCATGGAATCGGCAACTGTGCCACAGGTATCCGTTACTTCCACCCAAACCAACCCGGCCTGTGAGATATTTACAGTCTGGGTAGTTTCGCCAGTCGACCATGCGTAAGACAGGCCGGGGTATTGGGCATTAAGTGTAAGTGTATCGTCTGGACAGATAAGCGTATCGGCACCCAAATCAACATTCAAAATGGAGTAGTCTACATGAATCATATCTGACACAAAACCACAAACCGAATCGGCAAGAACAGTAACAGTAAACACTCCTGCCTGGGTAATCGCATAAGTGGCTGACGAATCGACCAAAGTTTGAGTTCCGAGTGTAGCTTCCCAGAAATAATCGCAGGAACCATCAAGGGCATATTGATTGTTGAAGGACAAATCGAAAAAGAGGGAATCGCCCGGGCAAAGGGTCATGTCGGGTCCAAGGTTTACAACAGGTGTTTGGGAAAAGTAAACATCAGTGTAAAAGGTATCAAGGACAGTTCCATGCAAAGTGATTAGTTCAACAGTATATAAACCTCCTGCGGAGTAAATAAAATATTCTTCACTTTGCGTTCCCTGATAATGATAGTTTGTGTCGGTTGAAGGATAATTAAAATTCCACCAGGCCGAATCAAGACCTTGCGGATCGGGGATATAGAAAAACACTGTGTCGTTGTAGCAACTGTTCCTGAAAGTAAAATCGGCCTGATTGAAGAAGGTTGCAATTAAAGTTGGTAAACCCTCCTTGGAGTTGCGGGCCGAATTTGTGTCAGGGCCTAACAACACAGCCTGGTCGACATAGTTACATGCGGCTCCTCCCAAGTTAGGTTGGTTAATTCTTCCGAGATAATAGGTTCCACTTCTGGACAGATATATCTTATGATCGGGTGCTAACTGAAGTGCCCCTCCGTTGGCCGTGCTGGTTGTGGCCACAATTTGGTGCGAGGCTAATATAGTGGATGGGTTGTAAACCGACACATCCCACTGGTGAATGTCGTAGCCCCAACGTTCGCTTCCATAAAGGTAATGTTCGTCGGCTGAAAACTCAACTCCATAACAATCGTCGTTTGAAGGGTAATCGAGGGTAACAGGATTCGATAATTGCCCGGTAGCATTGTTAAATTGTAACAATTCCCAAATATCCAACAATTCGATTCCCACGCAAATCATTCCACCCCCCGGCGAAGCTTTCATGCAGCCACGTTGACTTCCATAGCCACCTGTGTGCCAAGATCCAATACTTGTAATCACGGGGCTTAGGCTCTGAACACCCATGTTTGTCACCAAATAGGCCACAAACTGATTCGTTCCCCCGGGATGGGTAATAACCCATATATCGGTTCCATTATAATGATATACTGCAGTGATTTTTTCAGTAGTTGGATTAAATAATGGAACGTTCTTCTCAGTAGTGTCAATATCACCCAAGCCACTATTAGCGGTCATGTCAACACGAGAATACGCCAGGCCCTCAGACCCATATTCAACATCAACAGAAAAAATATAATAGGTATTTGTATCCTGTGGTTTTGGAATAATTATTCCCGATTGTGAGGAGGAAGGATCGCCGGTAAGGGTGCCACCAGGTGAAGTTGGTAATGAATTTGACATGGGCTGGTGAAGGGCGTTCCAAACTATAATTCCATCGGTATAAAACAGCAAATTGCAATTGTTGTCCGATAGGGTAGCCACGCCTTCGTTGGTGTCGACCATACCATCCATTAAATATATAGGGTCGCCATTGGCTTGCAAGGTGCACCAGCTTACACCGGCCTGATCGCCAAAATACCAGTTCGAGCCAGGGCCGATGTATTGAGCATGGATCGGTGAGGTTGAAAAAAGAAAAACGGATAGGAGAAAAGTAAAAATCTTAGCTTTCATAGTTTTCGGGTTTTGGCTATTGTTTTAGCGAAAATACAATATTATTCTGAGAAAAGATATCCTATCCATTTTTTTCATTCATAACCTGTCGTACCTAAGGCACTATATGCATTAACGAAATCAAATATCTACCATACTATCATCCCTACGGGACTACTTTTAGTCCCGAAATAGGGGCGGAAGTATGGTAGAACAACAATCAATACCGACTACATAGCCCCTTAGGTGGCGACACAATTTCAATGAAAATAATTTACCGTATCACAGAAAATGACTTAATCGCCACTTCATTATCCTTTGCCAATATCTTCACAAAATAAATCCCTTCCGAAAGGTTTTGTGTGTTTACCTCAATAGGGTATTCAATATTTTGAATCTGGGAGATGAGGCTTCCGAGAGAATTATAAACCCGGATTTCTTCGACCTTTATACCTCCTGTTTCGATAAAGAGTTTGTTCTGGGCAGGATTTGGATAGATATTCAGTTGCTCATTTTTTTCCACATTTGTTATAGCTCCATTTGATAAAACTAATACACTGTCTATTGTTGTGCAACCGTACTCATTTGTGATAGTAACGCTATACATACCCCATCCATATATTGTAGCAATTGAGTCGGTGGAGCCATTTGACCATAGATAGCTAATCCCAGTTGTTTGAGGGTTAAGAGTAAATGGAGGGGGACCCGAAACATCCAAGGTATCACCTCCAAAATTAATTAATGGCGATGGGTTTATAGTCACATCAATGGTATCCGACAGGTCGCCACAAAAATGAGAAACTGTCACAGCATAGTTCCCTGTCTGGTCTACTTCGATGTTGTGGGTTGTGTCGCCGGTCGACCATAAAACGTTGGCTGTTGGGTGGCCTGCATCGAGCCACAGGTTGTCGCCTTCGCAAAGCGAAGTGTCGTTCCCGATATCGAGGCTAAGGTCGTATTCCGAAACAAAGAGAGTGTCCCCCTGGGTTTCGCAGATGTTTGTTACCCATAGCCAAACCATCCCTGGCTGGTTAATTTCGGTAGTCTGTGTCATTGCGCCATTAGACCAGATATACACCGAGCCAGGGTTTTGGGCATCGAGTGTTATGACCGACCCGGGACATAAAACAGTGTCATCCCCCAAATCAACATTCATTTCAATAATATCGATATGGATTATATCGGCAAAGATGCCACACAGGTTTGTAATATCGACACTATAGTCATCCGATTGGGTAATCATGATCGACTGGGTAGTTTCGCCGGTAGACCAAAGATATTCCAAATCAGGATAACCACAATCGAGCACAAAACCACTGCATACCGAAGTATCGTTTCCGAGATTAAAACCTGTCAAGAAGGTGTCGGCAGATACAACGATTTCATCCGTGACAGAGGCGCACATATTGGTTGCCGTGACAGAATAAGTGCCGGCTCCCAAGACAAAAACTTCAGGCAAAGTATCACCGGTCGACCAGAGGTAAAAGCAATTAGGTGTATATGCACTAAGGATTTGAGGAATGCCCTCGCAAATTGAGATGTCGGAGCCAAGATCGACCATAGGGGTATCCAACTGCCAAAGGATAATATTATCCACAATGTATCCGCACGCATTGGTGATGGAAACCGTGTACATGCCGGTAGTGGTTGCGCTAATAATTTGAGCAGAATCCCCAGTAGACCATGAATAAGTTGCCCCCGGGTTCATCGCATCAAGCATCACCGTGTCGCCGGGGCAAAAATTAATGGTAGCGCCTAAGGGCATGGTAAGCGGAAGACCGAACTCAACATAAATCGAATCGGTGAAACTACATAGTCCGTTGGTAACAGTTACTGAGTAAATACCTGTTGTGTCCACCTGCAAGACTGGCTGATTGGAACCCGTGTTCCAGGTATAATATGAAATTCCATAGGTGAAATTAGAATAGGTTGCATCCAATGGATATGGATCGCCCTGGCACAAACCGGTTGTGATATCCGGCCCCAGGTCGATTTGTACATTGTTGTAGGAAACAGAGATGACATCAGTCGTTGACCCACAAATTGAATCGGCATAAACTTCCACGGTATACACTCCGGGTTGGTTGATTGAGTAAGTTGCGGATGAATCATAAAAGATTTGTGTACCCAAATCGGCTTCCCACAAATAATCGCAAGAACCATCAAGAGCAAACTGGTCGTTGAACGATAAATCAATAACAAGGGAATCGCCTTCGCAAAGTGTCACATCGGGGCCAAGGTTTACAACAGGCAATTGCGAGAAATAGACATCAATATAAAGAGTATCGAAAAAATTTCCATGTTTGGTGATCAATTCAACAGTATAAATTCCCCCGGCAGGGTAAATAAACCAGACCTCACTCTCGGTCCCCTGATAATGAAAGTTGGTGTCGGACGAAGGGTAATTGAAATTCCACCAGGCCGAATCCAAACCTTGCGGGTTGGGGACTTCGAGGAAAACTGTATCAAAGTAGCAGGAGGTTGTTATTGGATATGGACCACCGGTAAAGAAGGTTTGAAAAAAGGATGGCAATCCTTCCTTCGATGTACGTGCAGTAGCTAAATCCGGTCCCAACAGCACGGCCTGATCGACATAATTACAGTTGTTACCACCGATAGTAGGTTCGTTAATCCGGCCCAGATATTTCGAATTGTTGCGGGCCATATATATTTTCTGATCGGGGGCTAATTGAAGTGCTCCCCCACTAGGGCTGCTAAGGGTTGCTACTATTTGGTGTGAGGCTATAATTGCAGTAGATGTGGCTAATGAAACATCCCATTGATGAAGATCGTAGCCAAATCGTTCACTTCCATATAGGTAATGTTCGTCGGCTGAAAACTCAATGCCATAGCAATCGTCGTTGTTCGTATAGTCAAGAGTGATAACATTTGACAATTGTCCTGTTGAGTTGTCAAAACTGAGCAATTCCCAAACATTCATCCCCTCAATTCCCAGGGCAACCATCCCGCCACCCGGGGAAGCCTTCATATATCCCCGGGAGTTTCCGGAAGTCCCGGTATGTATGATCCCAATACTTGTGATCACCGGCGAGGTATATTGGACCCCGGAGCTTGTAACTAAGTAGGCGTTAAACTGGTTATTGTTCCATTGGTGGGTAATCACCCAGATATCCGTACCATTGTCATGGTTTACGGCAGCAATTTTTTCGGTGGATGGTGTAAATAAGGTGACGTTTTTCTGAGCGAGATCAATGTCCCCCAAGCCTGAATTGGCGGTCATATCGACACGAGAAAAGGCCAAGCCACCACTATAAGCTTCAGCATCAACCGAAAAAATATAGTAGGTGTTCGCATCCATTGGTTTAGGGACAATTACTCCCGATTGAGTTGATGAAGGATCTCCGGTAAGTGATCCCCCTGGCGAAATTGACAACGAATTTGCCATGGGTTGATGATTGGCATTCCATACGGTAATCCCATCGGTATAAAACAGTAAATTGCATGAGTTGTCTGAAATTGTGGCCACACCTTCTTGGGTGGCAACCATACCATCCATTAAGTACATTGGGTCGCCATTAGGCTGTAAAGTACACCAGGTCATTCCCGCCAGGCTTCCAAAATACCAATTAGAGCCTGGCCCAAGATATTGTCCAAAAAGAATTGATGAAGAAAAAAACAAAAAAACAAAAAGTAAAGTAGATAGCTTCCATTTCATGTCTGTCAGGATTAAGATTAATAAAAGTATATCACATTTTCTTTCTATTGAAATGTGCAGTTTCAATAATAAAAAAGAGCTAGCCGGAAGAAATTTCTTTTTAATTGTTTAGTACTTATGCAAAGACAGTAGAATATATTTTCGGGTTGCCTAAAAAGGTGTTTTTTTTATAGATAATTACTGGAGCTATCCATTCAATTCCTCCAAAGGGGCTAAGACTGCCTTCCCATCTACTTCATAAGACTTACTTAGCCTCTTTGAGCTTGTGAATCGAAATGTTTTATAGACTCATTCTAAATAACAATCCCAAGCTGTTGCCTTTTTTAAATCTCTCAATAAATTTCCACACTGAAATTCACAATTGACATCAAATTCTCTGATTACATGATACTAATAGACATAGTCATCTTTTAATAACGAAAATCAACTAATATCCAAATTAGTCCGATTTGTCTCTAGATTTCGATTATTGTCAATGCTGAATATTTTTTACTTCTAAATTAGAGCCAGCCCTTAAATCAGTTTCTTTTTTTCATAAATTTGATTCGTATTCAAAGATACTCAGACTCACAATCTACTTTGAAAAACAATTTTGAACCTCAATATTAGGAAAGGAAAGGGCCATGGAGGGGAAAAAATGAATAAATCTGTATTTTATAAATCAAAATAAAAGGAGTTAAAAATGAAACATGTATTTTTACTATTGAGTTTTTTCATAGGAATTAATGCCATTGCCCAAAAGCAACGAGGCGAGATAATTCCTATTAAAGAGTTGCAACAAGCAGCCGACCGATTTGCTAACCAAAAATGGGGAAACACAGGGCCTGCACAAGCCATCCCCTATTATGATGCTAGCGATAATATCGTAGCATATAGTTTCAACTATGCGCTGGGCAAGGATTTTCCAAAAGACGGAAATTTCCAATCGTTAAATGAGACCGACGAAAACGGCGTTTCCAAAGTGGCGCGCTGGGGCAATGGCGATTACGCCAACCTGGTTATGGGAAATAACCGGACAAGGATCAGCTTGATCCGCTATATCAACGCCCTGGGTGACGAGTTTGCCTTTGCCGATGAAATTGAAACGATGGCCACCGAGGCATTGAATTCTGAAGAGGCGCATCTCGACAAGATATATTATTATAATCCGCTGTTGAAATATTACAAATACGATTCGAATGGAAATTCGGTGTATGTTCGGATTTTCCCTCCACGAAAGGTGTTGTCGGAAAAGGAATTTGCCAAGGAGTTTACCTCGAAATACGATAAGGATGTTTTACTACCCGAGGCCGAAGAGGGTTCCTGGGAGTATTATCTGGGAGAACAGAATACTCAAAAAAGCGTAAATACAGCTTCATATATTGCGCATAATGAGGTAATGCCTTATTTAGACTGGATGTATGGTTGTAGCCCTACTTCGGGAGGTATGATATTAGGTTATTGGGACAATTACAGCCAATACTCAAGCAATGACTATGGAAACTTATCGAAATACCATTTTCAACGAACTTATAACCCAGGTGGCACCGACTATAATGTGAGCACCGCCCAACAGTGGTGTTCTTCATATATGAACACCGACCTATCGGACGGTAACACATCGGAAGGCAACATTGGCCCCGGAATGACAGGGGCCGCCAATTCTGCAAACTGCGGTTCGTACAATTTTACCCAATGGACTTCGTCGCCGTATTCCACAGGTACAAATACCACCAAATTAAATTTATTCAAGGGTGAGGTCGACGCAAACAGACCCTCTATTACAAGTATCCCGGGGCACTCAGTTGCCTGTGTTGGGTATGATATAGTCGGATCCAATACGTTTATGGTGGTACATAATACATGGAACGAGGGTCTTGATGACCATTGGAATTATACGCAAATAGACCGGTTGATTTTTCTTTATCCGGGCGGGCAATACGGAACCCATCTTAAATTGACAAGCCCAATTGGTGACCCTGCCTATAATCACAATGGCAATGGCGAAGACATCTTTGCCGGCAATGTGTGGGAAATAACCTGGAACTACGAATCCTTGTCGGGATCGTACTGCAAGCTTTATTATTCGACCAATGCCGGCAGTACCTGGACTTCAATTACTACGAATACACCAAACAATGGCAGTTATTTGTGGACTACACCTAATATCACAACTGCACAAGGAAGAGTAAAGGTAGAAGTCTATTCAAGCGGCGGAGTATTGCAAGCTTCGGATGGAAGCTGGGGCAATTTCAGTTTGGTAGCCGGAGGGTCAATATATACATTGAATTCTGATGTTTCGGTATCAACTACCGACGATCCCACCTACTATAAGGTAAATCATACATACTCTACATGGGGCGTTGTGGGTGTTCGTTCTCCTAATCTGAATACGACCAATTGGAGCATGCGCTTTTATTCAACCGATGATTTTTCATCAGAAGTAGAAGCCTCAACCTGGGCTACCAATGTCGATTTTGTGGTTTTCGACCAGCATCATTTAAGCAACACTATGCGGGGCATTAAGTGCTATCTTGCCAGTGGTTCGGGCGATGGCCGTACCGAGTTTGAAGGATTTTCCGAAACCTTAGTCTTGAATACACCCCAGGTACACGCTTGGCCAGCCGACGATGTGGTCGAAATATGGGATGTAAACCTGGCGGCTGGCACCTATAAATTTACCATGAATTACAATTCGGGTTCTGCCAATCTCGACATGGCCCTGTTTAGTTCTTATGGGGGTGGCCCTTATTATCAAAACAGAGGGGATTACCTGGCCCATTCGTCAAACGGAGGCACCTCCAACGAGAGCTTTTTTGTCACCGTTCCGGCCTCCGACTATTATGGCCTTGTGGTTTGGGCCAACGATGCCAATGCTGCCAATGTCACTATTACGGTGGTGCCAACCACAGCCGGGCTATGGGAAGGCGATGTATCCTCGGATTGGAACACCTCCGGCAACTGGAACGACAACAATGTACCCACGTCTACAACCGATGTGGTAATTCCATCCGGCACACCTTACAGTCCTTATGTAAACCTGGCCTACGCCAATGCAAAAACACTTACCGTTGAAAGTGGAGCAACTCTTTTAATCGGTGCTTACGACCTGGATGTCCAGGATGAAATACATGTGTATGGAACTATTGCGATGAACAACATAAATGCCGATTTGTATTCCTGGGGTGATATATATTGGGAATCGGGTTCTCAAGCAAACATGACTGCCAATGGGGAGTTCAGGGTATATGGTGATTGGAATTTCGAAGCAGGTGCCAACGTACAACTTACCAATGGAAACACATGGTTTTCAGGTTCCGACCTGACATATATTAGATGCTACGATGCCGATTGTTCCTTTAATGATGTTTATAGTGCAAAAACAGGAGGGGCATATATTGGAGTTAGTTACTTATCCACCGATGATCTGCATATTTCAGGCGATATTACTATAAGTTCAAGTTCGGCATTCAATTCTTATTCCCAAGAAAAAATTGTACTGAATGGTTCGTTTGCAAATAATGGGGGTCACTTCCTCTGTAATTATGGAACTTTTGAATTTGCTGGAAGCCCGGTCACTGATTTGAAACCCAATGTGGGTGACTATTTCCAGGACCTTATAATCAATGTTGCCACCGATGTTGATTTGATGAACACATATTCCGATTCGCTTGTCATAAAAGGCGACCTTACCATTTCATCGGGTATTTTCGATTCGAATGGAAACACGATTACGATTGTTGGTGATTGGTTGAATTATGTAGGTGCGGAAGGCTTTCTTGAAAGTACCGGCAAGGTTATTTTCGACGGAACAAGTGGGATTAATTATTGCTATGGCGAAACATTCTATGATGTGACTAAAACCTCAGGGGCAACCTATCTGCATTTTTATGGCCCTACCAGCATCAACAATAATTTCTATTGCTACGGATTTGCCTGGGCCGACGAAACCATGTATGTCGACAACCTTTTCCTGAATTCGACAGGAAAGTTTACTGCAAATTCTTCGGGCATTGTAAATATCGATGATCTTGATATGGGTTTCACCATTTTTGGAATTTATTTGTATGGGACCCTATTTGCGAACAATGGCCATATTACCGTTGGTGATATAGCCGAAGATGGCCTCTATGGAACGTTTAGGGTATCCGGTACAAATGGTTTGCTCGACATTAGCCAGGATGCCAGCACATATATTGATTTGAATGGAACCATCGATATTAGCGGTGGAACCATGAATGTAAATGGTGGTTCAGGAACAAGCTATTGGCCATACACAGCCAATGCATCCATCACAATGTCTGGAGGTGTTCTTGACTTTACCGATAATTCAATATTGATTTATAATTCAGGAAGCTATTCTTTAACAACAAATATTACCGGTGGGGTTATCCGTACAGATCATAATCTTTCTGTTTATGATGATTTTAATCCAACAGGGGGGACTTTCGAATTTTATGGAACCTTAGATTCATATTTTGCATGGACGGCCACCAATGCTGCTATGTATAATCTACACATAAACAAAACTGCAAATTCTGTTATTAGCAATGCAAATGCAATTTATATATCGAATGATTTAACCATTGATGGAGGTATCCTTGTACCCCCCGAAACATTATATGTGGGAGGCGACTGGACCAACAATGTCGGAGCCTCGGCATTTACCGAAGGCACCAATATGGTTACTTTCTATGGGCCAAACAGATCGGACCTCACGACTGACGAAACATTCTATAACCTGGCATTGGACAAAAGCTATGCGTATTTCGATGGTCTTGTTGTACTTACAAACCTTACGGCAAATGTAAGCAACAATGTCCATATTATAGATGGCACCTTCGAAATGGACGCCAATGTTATTGTTGATATCAATGGGAACTTACTCATCGAATCGGGAGCAGGTTTCAATACAAACGATGCAGGCACACAAGTTTTTCTAGCCGGAAATTTAACCGACAACAATGCAACAATTACGACCGTGGTTGGGTTGGAGTGTATTGCTTCTGGCACTTTTACCTTCGACGGGGCAACAAATCAACATACGTATTTTTCGGCACCCGCTATGGAATTCGGAACTATTATTCTTGATAAAACAAGTTCCTCGGCACTTCTAAACCACAACGATTTCCGCATACTTGGAGATATTGATATCCAAAATGGGGGTTGGGACGACGGGACATCCGGTCTCAACTATTATCTCGAAGGTGATTTAACTGTGTTGGCTACCGGAGGATGGTGGGACCATACTTGTACACTCTATTTCGAGGGCAATATTCAGCAGTATAACGAGGCGGGAGCTTTAGGCAGCAGTTATATGAGCCACGTGGTCATCAATTCATCCAACACCAGTGGAGGTGTTGAGTTAAATTCCAGCTTAATAATTCTCTTAAGTAATAAACTGGACATTAATGCCGGAACCTTATGGACAAATGGAAATCTTATCAGGATCAACAATGGTAACCTGGACATCAATAATGGAGCAGAATTAAACATGGATGATAATTCCCATTTATACCTGGGTAATGCAAGTCTCCTGGCAATTAATAGTGGAGGAACATTAAATGCCATTGGTACACAAGGGAATGAGGTAGTTTTTGAATCAAACGATCTCATGTTCTGGGAGTTTAGTTGTTTTTCGGGAGGAACAATGGCGGCTGAATGGTGTACTTTCAAGGAAGTAGATTCTTATGGTGTTTATTTTTGGCCTGGAGGAATAGTAGATACCAATCACCCTTTCAATCATTGTACATTCCTACCAGGCGAACCAGGAGGAGCATTAGTGTTTTTTGAAAATAACCAAACATTTACAATAAACTATGCAAACTTCCCTAGCCAGGGAGCAAGCGCATACAATGCCGCCAAGCAATCTGATTGGGGACAAGTTACATTCTTAAATTATACAGGTAGCTTTGCTGGCGAAGCCAACGACTATGACCCCAACAATCGTCTGATTTGGACAAATGATATATCTGTGACAGATCTGACTTCACATGTATCCTGCAATGGGGCCAACGATGGTATGATTAATATAATTACCACAGGTGGTACCTCTGCCTATACTTATTTATGGTCCGATGGATCAACATTAATGAACCGTACAGGGCTTGCAGGAGGCATATATTCGGTAACAGTGACTGATTTTTATGGGGCGGAAAAAACACACACGGTAGCGGTTTACGAGCCGTTGCCTTATTTAATAAATCCCAGTGTTACCAATGCAAGCTGTTTTGGTGCAAACAACGGGGAGCTTAGCTTTTATCTCACAGGTGGGACACCACCCGATATTATTTTATGGAGCAACGGAGTGACCAGCACTTACAACCCGGGTCTCGCTGCAGGAACTTATACAGTTACTTGTACCGATGCCCATTCTTGTGTAGTTACAGGAATATATACCGTAACAGAACCACCAGAAATTATGGTTACCGGTGTTGTTTCTGATCCTACTACTTTTGGGGGCAGCGATGGATATATTAACGCCTCGGTTTCCAGTGGGGTTCCACCTTACTCCTATCTGTGGTCGAATGGCGAAGCAACCCAGGACATTTTTGGATTGTCGGCAGGATATTATACCATTTCTGTTACCGATGCCGGTGGCTGTACGAATAGCGAAACGTTCCAGGTTTTGGATGGCAGTGTACCAACATTGGCTGTATCCGGAACTGTGTACGATGTAAGTTGTTATGGCGAAGCAGATGGAGTTATTCAGTTAAATATTATCGGTGGAGTCCCACCTTTTACATTCAGTTGGTCGAATAGTGCAACAAGCGGTGTTGTATACGACCTGTCGGCAGGATCTTATCAAGTAACCGTTAGTGATGGGGCCAGTCAAACAGCCAGTGCGAGTTTCACTGTTTTTGAGCCTTCCGATCTAACGCTATCTGAAACCATTTCATATATCGATTGCTTTGGCGCTGGAACGAATTCTATTTCAGTTGCAGTTTCGGGCGGAACACCGCCCTACAGCTACAACTGGAGCAATGGTGCAAATACACCTGTCATTACCGGAATTTCACCGGGTACCTATAACTTAACAGTTGTCGATGCCCATTCGTGTTATCAATTTGCCAGTTATACATATTTAAGCGGACCTCCTGCAATGGCGATTGCAAGTGCATCAGTCAATGTTACCACAAATGGAGGTTCAGATGGCACTATTACACTGAATGTCACAGGAGGAGTACCTCCTTATTCGTTCATCTGGTCAAACGGTGCCACAAGTCAGAACCTGGTTGGACTATCAGCAGGTTTCTACCATGTAACAGCCTACGATTCGAATAGCTGTGAAGCCTACGAAACTGTCGAAATAACCGAACCAGGAGGACTTGATATTCAGTATATTGTCCTGCCGCTTGGCTGGAGTATCATGTCAACGTATATCAACCCGGTAGATCCTCTCACCAATGTGGTCTTTGCCCCGATAGTATCGAACACAGCTATTGTGAAAAACGGATCGGGAGCTGTTTATTGGCCAGCCTTTGGGGTCAATTCCATTGGCAACATGATACTCGGCCAGGGTTATCAGGTTAAGATGAATGTGGCAAATAGTACGCTTGAGGTGTCCGGAACCGCTGCTGTGCCTGAATCCACCTCTGTCTCTATCCAGGCTGGTTGGAGCATAATTGGATACCTCCGCCAGGTTCCAGGCGATGCTGTTACCATGATGTCGCCCATAGTGGCCAACGTTGCGATTTTGAAAAATGGTGCCGGTGCAGTTTACTGGCCTGCATTTGGTGTAAATTCCATTGGCAACATGATGCCAGGACAAGGCTACCAGATAAAAATGAATGTCACGTCGGTGCTATATTATCCATCCAATTCGGTATCCTCCAAATCGGACATGGTAGCACAACAACCGGTATATTTTACCCTGCCTGTACCTACCGACAACAACATGACCCTGGGCATACCTGAAACTGCCTTTGATGCACTCCCCATGATGGGTGACGAAATTGGCGTTTTCGATAGCCACGAACTCTTGGTTGGAGCCGGCGTATATTCAGGTGGAAATACAGCTATTACCTTATGGGGCAACGACGAACTAAGTACCGAAACCGATGGCTTGCAAGCCGGAAACGGTTTCGGCATCAGCATCTGGGATGGTATTTCTGAAAAACAAGTTTCTGTTGAAAACTGGACCCAGGGGGATGGACATTACGAACAGAACGACGTCCAGATTGTGGGCAAGATGAGATTGGTATCAAAAGATGAAACCACATTCAGGCTCGATCAAAACATGCCCAATCCGTTCAAATCAAACACCCGCATTTCTTTCTTCCTACCCGAAGAATCAGAAATTAGTCTTACAGTGTTTGATATCCTGGGCAATGAAATAGAGGTGCTTGCCAGAGGATCGTTCCCGGCAGGAAATCACACGATTGAAATGAAAAGTGTGAACTATGCCACAGGCAATTATTTCTACCGGTTGATTGCAAATGATTTTGTGGAAACAAAACAAATGGAAGTGGGGAGGTAAGTTTTCATCAATGTATCGGGGTGTTTTGGGGGCACACCGACACTTATGACCTGAAAAGCCGGTGTTTGCGCACCGGCTTTTCTAGTTTACTACAATTAACCTTGGAGGTTTAGAAAAAAACCTCCAAGGTTTTGCTATTCCAAAATTTTCATATATTTGTTTAATTTTATGTTTTAAAACATGTTTTACCTCATTATTGAGTAGACTATAATTTCATCCTGTTTCATTCTGATTGCTTATGAAAAAGAGGATCATTCTTTTAATACTTGCGCTTGCCACTATGGTAGGATCTTATAGTCAGAGCAATTCGTTGATTGACTCCCTGCAAAATGTTTTAAAGACCGCAAAAGAAGATACAGCAAAAGTGAGTAATCTAATCTCTTTAAGTAAGCAATACATTGATATTAATGACCTTGAAAATGCCATGCGATATGCTAAATCGGCACTTGCCCTTGCTTATAAAATAAGTTATGAAAAAGGGAAAGCAATTACCCATGATAATCTAGGCACTATCAATAAGATACAGGGAAATAATCCGGAAGCATTGAAAAATTACTTCGCTTCTTTAGAGATCAATGAAGAAATCAATGACAAGAAAGGTATTGCTCAAGCTTACCATCATATAGGGAATATTTATACGCTCCAGGACAATTACCCGGAAGCATTGAAAAATTATTTCGCTTCTTTAGAGATCAGAAAAGAGATCGGGGATAAGAAAGGAATTGCTGATTCTTACAATAATATCGGGAATATCTATTACATCCAGCGCATTTATCCGGAAGCATTGGAAAATTATTTTGCGTCACTGAAAATTAGAGAAGAAATCGGGGAAAAGAAAAGTATTTCTGGTTCTTACTACAATATTGGGCATACTTATGAAAGACAAGACAATTATCCGGAAGCATTAAAAAATTATTTTGCTGCACTAAAAGTTAAAGAAGAAATCGGGGCCAAGAAAGACATGGCCGTCTGTTACAACAATATCGGGATAATTTATCACAGACAGGGTAATTATCCCGAAGCCTTAAAAAATTACTTGGCTTCACTGAATATAAATGAAGAGATAGGGGATAAATCAGCCAGTGGTGGCACCTATTGCAATATTGGATTATGCTTAATGGAGCAGGGAAATTACTCCGAAGCATTAGAAAATCTGTTAATTTCCGTAAAGATAAGCGAAGAATTTGGGAATAAAGAGTTCCTGTCCAATGGATACATAAATATAGGAAACATTTACATTGCACAAGGAAATTATTCAGAAGCTTTGAATTATAATAATATTGCTTTAAAGCTACATGAAGAAATCGGTAATAAAAAGGGAATTGCAGTAGTGTATCATAATATGGGAAAGATTTGTAATCAACTGGGCAATTATCCGGAATCGTTAAAGAATTATTTTGCTTCACTAAAGATCTGCGAAGAATTAAGGGATAAACCGGGGATCAGTTCTTGCTATAACCAGATTGGGGGTATTTATCTTGCGATGGGCGATAATCCGGAAGCCCTAAATATTTATTTAGCAACAGCTAAGATAGCTGAAGAAATAGGGAATAAAGGGATGATTGCTACAGCATACGGCAATATAAGTAGAGTCTATGTAAATCAGAATAATTTTCAGGAAGCTTTGCGAAATATAGATATTTCCTTAAAGATAGCTGAAGAAATAGGGAACAAAGGAACTATTGCTACTGCGTATTACAACATGGGTAATATCTACCATCAAATGGGTAATTTTTCCGAAGCGCTGAAATATTTTATGATTGGTTTGAAAAAAAGCAAAGAAATCGGAGAATCACTGTTAATTGCTTCCTCTTGTCAGGATATTGGAAGTATTTATAGTCAACTGGGTAATTTTGAAGATGCAAAAAACTATATCGAGGAAGGTCTTTCACTGTCAAAGGAAATCGGAAATATAAAATCCATTAAAATTGGTTACAAATATTTGTCTGAATTAGACAGTAAACAGGGCAATTTCGAGCAGGCTTTGGTAAATTACAAAATGTACACTCTTTACAAAGATAGCATACTCAATGAAGAAAACGACAAGGAATTGTCGCGACTGAAAATCAAGTACGAAACAGAAAAAAAAGACCGGGAGATTGAACTGTTAAACAAGGATAGCGAAATTAAAAGCCTGCAACTGGAGCATCAAAATGCCTCACTACTTGCTTCACGGCTTGAAGGCGAAAAAAATAAAAGCCAGATCATGCTGATGAACAACAGTATGGAGATTCAGCAACTGAAATTGGCAGAGACGCAAAAAGACCTGGAATACCAGCAGGCCGAAGCCAACGTAAAGGCAGCAGAAATGGCCCTTCTTAACAAAAACAGCCAATTGCAAAACCAATTGCTCGAAAAACAAAAACTCCAGCGAAATGGGATTTTATTTAGCTCGATACTCTTGCTGATGTTAGGCTTACTTTCCTTCCGAAGCTTCCGGCTAAAGAAACAATTGGAGAAGCAAGAAGCCATTGTGCAAGAGCGTCAACGCATAAGTGCCGATCTGCACGATGATGTAGGTTCAGGTTTGTCCAGGATTATGCTGCTGAGCGAAATGGTAAAGAAAGTGTCAAAAACACCGGAGACCCGAAAAGAAGCCGAAAAAATTTCTTCGATCTCACAAGAGCTTTCTTCGAACATCAGCGAAATTATCTGGGCCTTGAATTCGAACAACGATTATCTCGAAAACACGGTTGCTTACATCCGTAGGTATGCTGCCGAATATTTTGAGAACTCCGCAGTAAAACTTAAAATCGAATCAAGTGGCAATATTGAAAAAACGCATATCAATTCCGAACATCGCAGAAACATTTTTTATGCAGTAAAAGAAGCCCTTCACAACATCATGAAACATGCACAGGCAACGGAAGCAGAGTTGAAATTTGCACTTCATAGGGATAAATTATCGGTCATCATCCAGGACAACGGAATTGGGATGCCAAACGGCGAATGGAACCGATTCGGCAACGGCATGAAAAATATGAGTGAGCGTATGAAAAGCATCAATGGCGATTTCAATATCGAAAATCGTATGGGCACTAAAATCACCCTGACATTGCCGGTATGAAAAATCGGTATAACCCGAAAGGGGTATAGGAGGGTCATTCCATAATCACAATCCCAACACCTACGAGAAACGCCATGTGCAAGCCCGCACCGAAGTCCTGAACAAGCTTTACAGGAAAACACTACTGCAAAATATAGCTTTCCAATTTAGAATACGAGCGGGATAAACATCCCCGTCTGATAGGCGGGTTTAGGCATCTCTCTTGAAGCCCCAAACTCTAAATTTAAAAAGCCAAAACCCAGGCCTGGTAATGAAACCAGCTTGGAATTTGAAATTTGAAATTTCGTGCTTTGCACTTGCAAGTTTTTATCCAATTTCAAGTATAATAGGGTAACCCGAAAAAATAAAAACGCCACTTACCCAACCAATCTAAAAAATAACCCGAAAGGGTTATTGCAAGCCCACGCGTGGTGCCATAAATTTGTGTAATTAAAATATATCACATTATTATAAATGAACCATTAACTAAAAACTTAAACAATATGAAAAAGATCATTTACTTACTTGCAGTCATTTATCTATTTTCAATGCTGCCGCAAAAGGGAGAGGCACAGATTATCCAGCTTACTTTTACTGGTTTAAATAATAATGTAAATGCACCTCTCGATAGTATCAGGGTAAGCAATCTTACCCAAGGAGGAGATACATTACTTATATGGCCTGATACAGTATTGACTCAAGGTGCGTCAGGACTAGCAGAAACACTCGAACCCCAGAATAGATTTTCATTGCGCAACGAGGGCAGTAACCCAGTAACAGACCAAACTACGATAAGCTTAGTTATACCACAAAGTGACAGATTGGTGGTTAGAACAACTGACCTTTTAGGGCGGCAGCAGGTGTTGTTCGATAAGGTGGTGACGGCAGGTACTCATGCTTTTAATTTCAAACCGGCAAATAACTATTTCCTGATACTTACTGCACAGTGGCGCAAGGAAATCACTTCTCTTAAAATAGTAAATTCTGCCTCAAATACCAATGCAGCCAATGAATTAACTCATGCCGGCAGTGTTGAGCTGAAGCAATCTTCACCTGTACACGGATCATCAGGCGCATTGCCTCTAAAGAATTCAAAAAGTGCTTTTATTCTTTCAACAGGAGATCAATTACTACTGGAAGGCTATGCAGATAATATGTATCATAGCATGTTGGATACAGTCCAATACTACATAACCTATACTTTTCATTTTGATGCTCCCAGCCCGTGCGCCGGAACACCTTATATCAATTATGGAGGAGAAATATATCCCACCGTGCAGATTGGCACACAATGTTGGATGGCGAAGAACCTGAACATTGGTACTTATGTGGAAAGCGTAAGTACCGGTATCGATCATTCTGAAGCTAGCAATAATAGCATCATAGAAAAATATTGCATTAACAACGATATAAATAATTGCACCATTTACGGTGGTTTATACGACTGGGACGAAATGATGGGCTACACAACGACAGAAGGAACACAAGGGATATGTCCGACAGGTTGGCATATACCCACTGATTCAGAGTGGTGCACAATGACTATCTTCCTTGATCCATCTGTTGTGTGCAGTTCTCAACAGAGTGGCTATTTCATAAGTGGTAAAATGAAGGAAGTTGGCACAGCACATTGGAATTCAACCAATACTGGAGTTACAAATTCGAGTGGCTTCACCGCTCTTCCTGGTGGCAGCCGAGCCGTCGAAGGCAACTTCTTCTTTACCCTGTCAACCTCCCTATTCTGGTCGTCTTCGGAAGACTCATCTACAGAAGCAATGTTGCGTAAGCTGACAGCTGACGATATCTTTATCATCAGGAACAGCCAAGTTAAGACGAGAGGTATCTCTGTTCGTTGTCTCAGGGACAATTGATTTATTTGACTTAGCCACCAATGCGGGATTGGCTACACTTATATGACTAATTGAAATATTAGATAAATGATTTATTAATTTAAAACCTAAGCAAAATGAAAAAAACTATCAGTGTCCTAGCACTAACTCTTGTGTTTTTCTCTTGCAGTAAAACAGAACTGTTTGATCCATCAGAACCTCTACCTGAATCTGAATTGGAATTGGAATTGGAATTGGGATCAAATCTTAAATCCGGCGATATGGCAATTACTACTGATGCTGCTACTTTTGTTACATCGGCTACGGCTACCATTGGTGGTGATGTTCAAACAAGTGGTGGAGGTGGAAGTATTGCCGAAAAGGGTATTTGCTTCAGAAAAAACCCTAATCCCAAAATAATACATAATAAAGTAATCTCTGGCTCTGGTAGTGGTAGTTTTACTTGTGTTCTTTCGGGACTAAAGGGTGATACAGTTTATCATGCAAGGGCTTATGTTATTAAAAGCAATGGCAATGTCAAATATGGTAACGAGATTACGTTCACCGCTCTAACTGATTACGGAACTGTAACTGATGCAAGTGGCAATGTATACCATTCCATTAACATCAATGGTCAGGTATGGACAGTTAAAAATCTAAAAACAAAAAAATACAGGGATGGTACAGATATACCAAAAGTAAGCAATGACGTAGCATGGGCCTCACAAACCTCGGGGGCATTTTGCAATTATGACAATGACGCATCTAATGTTTCCACCTATGGAAGGCTTTACAACTGGTTTGCTGTAACTGATTACCATAATATTGCACCGGTAGGCTGGCACGTGGCAACATCAAGTGAGGTGACGGCATTACTCAATTATCTGGGTGGGTGGTACACTGCAGGAGGTGAACTTAAAGAAGCAGGCTTTGCACATTGGGGATCTCCCAATACCGGTGCGGTTAATAGCGTTGGCTTAACTGCTTTGTCTGGCGGATACAGGTCGGCAGACTCAAATACAATAATTTCCGCGTATACAAAAATTGGAGTCCAAGGAAGATTTTGGGCCTCTTATACTCCCGGAGGAGCAAGTGCAGATTACTTTTATATGCAAAAGTCAGCCACATCGGTCATGGGATCATTTACCGCCGACGGCATTGGACCGTGGTTTAATCCTTATGATAAATGTAATGGATATTCTGTTCGTCTGGTAAAAGATTAAGAGAGAAATATAAGAGTCTCCAATAAAATTTGGTTTAAGCAAAGGTTGATCGTAAAGGTCAACCTTTGTTATTTGTACCGTAAATAGGTGTTAACCTGAAGGTTCTTTTCTTTCATCCTTATTTGAACTTGGCAAAATGCATCGCAAGAATTCCTCATTAATATCAAATTCTAAATACGTTTAAAATCACCCTGACCCAGCCGGGATAAAATTACCTATAACCCGAAAGGGGTATTAGAGCGTCATTTCATAACTCAATCTCAAAACCAACGAGAAATGCCATGTGCAAGCCCGCACCTAAGCCCTGAACAAGCTTTATAGGAAAATACTCTTACAAAAAATGAAAACCGCTTTTTCCAACAAATCCAAAATATAACCCGAAAGGGTTATTGCAAGCCCCCGAGTGGTGACATAAATTTGGGTAATTGAAATCGATCATATTATTATAAATGAATTATTAATTGAAACTCAAGCAATATGAAGCACAAAGACAAATTTCTAAAGTTAAGTTCCAAACTTGGATTAACCTTACTCAAAACATGGACATTTATCTTGCTACTATCCAATACTGCATTTGGACAGTTGAGCGGCAATTATACTATTGCATCAGGTGGGGATTTCAGTTCCACCAATGCTTCAGTAAACGATTTGATATTAAATGGTATTAGCGGACCATTGGTACAGAATTCGACTTTGTGAAAATCGTAGATGTAAATTATATATTTTAACTAAACTTTTTGAATATGAGAAATTTAGACTCTCTAAAGTTAACAGGTATCCTAATGCTTTTTGGCTTATTATTGAATACTGTGGGCGAGGTAACTGCCCAGACTTATTGTTCATCTGGAGCCTCAAGCACGTATGACTCGGAAGTTGACTTCGTAGGATTAACTGGTAATGTGAATAGTATTAGCAACAACACAGCAAGTATATGTGCCAAATATACTGACTTCACCGGTTTAACACCTGCTGATCTTTCTCCGGGAGATTCTTATACAATTACTATAACAACCAGTACTTGTGGTGGGAACTACCCAAAAGGGGCAAAAGTTTTTATCGACTGGAACCAGGATTATGACTTTACCGATGCAGATGAAGCCATTGGTTATACTACAGCTTCAGGTAGTAATACAACTTATACCATTCCGCTTACAGTTCCCCTTACTTCAAGCCTAGGGTCAACCAGGATGAGGGTTATTGTCAAGGAAACATCAACACCCTCGTCGATCACACCCTGTGGTATTTATTCCTACGGTGAAACAGAAGATTATACTGTTTCAATTATGTCGGCCAATAATGACGATATTGCTGTGATTGGTGTATCACCCACTACTATTTGTTCCGGCACAACGAATTTTTATGCGGTGGTAAAAAATATGGGTGGGAATACTGTTAACAATTTCCTCCTGGACTGGACCCTCGATGGTGTGGCACAAACCCAAATTTCATATACCTCGCCTATCTCAATCGGGGGCACTGCCAATATTCTGCTTGGGAATATAAACTTTGAGAACAACACCTATAACATTGTCATTACTGCTTCGCTTCCCAATGGTGCTTTTGATCCAAGCCCTGCAAATAACACCTTATCATTATTACCTTTCTACCTATCATTAAATGGCACTTATTCGATTGGGGCCACCGGCGATTTTGTTGACTTCGCAACCGCTGTCAATGCTTTATCTGTAAATGGAATATGCGGCCCGGTTGTGTTTGCTGTTGAGACAGGTACTTATACAGAGCAGATTACCATACCTGAAATAACAGGGGCTTCTGCAACAAATACTATTACCTTTCAATCTGCCTCCGGCATTAACACAGAGGTGGTTGTGCAATACGCATCGGCTGGAAATTCAAATAACTGGGTGTGGGCATTCTATGGGGCCGATTATGTACTTGTCCAAAACATTACTATCAAATCAACCACACCACATTCTTTTGGGGGGGTAGTTGAATTCCGGGGTGGTTCGGATTATAATGAACTATCGAATTGTATTATACAAAGCATTTCTCCAAATAGCATGAATGCAACCAGTATCAGAAGTTATACCGACGAATCGAATAATTATAATACGATTATTGGCAATACAATTACTGGTGGCTATTATGGGATTACCTGGTATAGTAGTTCATCATCTTTTTCACAAGGCAATGACTTTGAAGATAATGAAATACAAGATTTTTCGGGATATGGAGCCTTTTTCTATTATCAGAATTCAATCCAATTTAATGGCAATATAGTGGATAATGGACTTGCTTTGGGCAATGAGGGTATTAAATTCAATTCTTGCGGTAATATTCAGGCAGTTGGGAACAAGGTCAATATTCATGGATCAAACACTCAACAAGGGATATCTATAAACAACTGTAATGCAACTTCGGTTAATCCGGGTTTAATAGCAAATAACTTTATTAGCCTTTCTGGTACCGGTACTAGCTCATGGTACGGTATGGCAGTAGGAAGCTCTACTTATTTTAATGTGTACTTCAATTCACTCAATCTCACCGGTGGTTCCACCTTCTCAAGTGCTGTCTATCAATCAGCCGGCAGCAATCAGAAATATAATAATAATATATTTATGAATTCGGGAGGAGGATATTCAGCATATATTGGTACTCCTACAGCAATAGTCTCATCTGATTATAATAATTTCTACACAACAGGAACAAATCTGGCATATTGGCAAGGCAATAAAACAAACCTTGCTGCCCTTCAAACAGCAAATGGAAAAGATGCTAATTCTGTTTCTGATAATCCTGGTTTTGGTTCTATCACCGACCTTCATGCACATTCTATTAGTCTTAATGGAGCAGGAACTCCAATTGCAGGGATCACAACAGATATCGATGATGATGCCCGGGATGCCTCAAATCCCGATATTGGTGCCGATGAATTCACACCCCCTCAGCATGACGCAGGCGTTATTGCTTTTGATGAACCCTTAAATCCTGCTTCACCCGGCAACATTTCTGTTAAAGTTTCAATCAGGAACTTTGGAACTGATCCACTCACTTCAACAACAATAATATTACAGATAGACGGAGTAACAGTAGGTTCTTATCCGTGGACAGGAAGCCTTGCATCAGGTGCTACGGAAAGTAATATTAGTTTAGGGACTCATAACTTCACAGTAGGGATTACACAGTTGAAAGCATGGACAGAAGATTCCAACGGACAAATTGATGGTTATGCGTTAAACGATGTAACAGAAGTTGAGATAAATATTTGTAATATTTTAACAGGTACATATACAATTGGAGGTTCTTCCCCTGATTTTACCGATTTTGCTTCAGCATTGTTCCCGCTACATCATTGTGGCATAAGCGGACCTGTTGTGTTTAATATTGCAAGTGGTACCTATACTGAACAGATAACAATAGGCCAGATTCAGGGAGTTTCTTCGATAAATACGATTACCTTTCAATCTGCAAGTGGTGATAACACTGATGTTGTAATTGATTATAGTGCAAACAGTTCTGCAGATAATTGGGTTGTTAAGCTTGATGGAGCCGATTATATTTCAATTAAGAATCTCACTATTAAAGCTACCGGAGCTACTTATGCTTATGCAGTGCATTTAACAAACGGAGCAGAACATAATGTTTTTGAAGGCAATATAATTCAAAGTATCCAATCAACCAACGATTATGCACATGCAGTTTTCTTAAGTTCACAAGGATTAAATCAATACAATACATTTGAGAACAATGTTATAGAAGGTGGCAAAAATGGAATTGCTTGTTCTGGTGCAGCTCAGGGTAATGTCTTTGTAGGTAATGAAATAATAGATTTTTCTGAATTTGGAGCCGCGTTCTCTGGCCAGAATTCAATCCAATTTGATAATAATATAGTCGACAACCTGGTTGGTGCGTATTCAGTTAATGGTACTTATTTCAACAATTGTGACAATTTCCATGCAGTTGGGAACAAAGTTAATATACATGGATCAAACACTCAACAAGGTATGTATATATCTGGCTGCGATGCAACTGTAGCTAATGCAAATTTAATTGCAAATAATTTTATTAGCATAACTGGTACAGGGACTTATATATGTAATGGTATAATTATATCCGCCTCTTCTCATCTTAATTTTTATTACAATTCAGTCAATATCATTACCAGTTCCACTTCTTCACGTGCTGTATTTCAAATAGGTGTTGGATACAATCAGAATTATAAAAATAATATATTTATAAATTCAGGTGGTGGATATTCAACATTTATTTATGAACCTTCTGCAATAGCTTCATCTGATTATAATGATTACTACACAACAGGTACAAACTTTGTCTATTGGGGTTACATGAATATGACTAACCTTGCTGACTTACAAGCAGCCAGTGGAAAAGATGTTAATTCGGTTTCTGTTGATCCTGGTTTTGCTTCCCCGACCGACCTTCATGCACATTCAATTGTTATTAATGAAGCGGGATCTCCAATTACAGGGATCACAACTGATATTGATGAAGATGCCCGAGATGCTACAACTCCTGATATTGGTGCCGATGAATTCATTCCTCCACCTAATGATGCAGGCGTTATTGCTATTGATGAACCCTTAAATCCTTCTTCACCTGGTAATATTTCTGTAAAAGTTTCAATCAAAAACTTCGGAACTGATCTACTTATTTCAACCACAATAAAATTACAGATAAACGGAATAATAGTAGGTTCTTATCCATGGACAGGAAGCCTGACATCCGGTGCTACGGAAAATAATATTAGTTTAGAGACTCATAACTTCACATTAGGACTTACACAGCTGAAAGCATGGACGGAAATTCCCAACGGACAAACTGATGGGTATGCCTTAAACGATGCCACAGAAGCTGAGATAAATATTTGTAATCTATTATCAGGTACATATACAATTGGAGTTTCTTCTCTTGATTTTACCGATTTTGCATCAGCAGTGTCACAGCTACAAGATTGTGGTATAGCCGGCCCTGTTGTGTTTAATGTTGAAAGTGGAACATATCCTGAGCAGATAGCAATAGGACAGGTTTCGGGAGTTTCTACCATAAATACTATAACCTTTCAATCTTCAAGTGGTGATAATACGGATGTAGTAATTCAATATAGTGCAAGCAGTCAAGCAGATAATTGGGTTGTTAAACTTGATGGGGCCGAATACATTTCATTTAAGAATCTCACCATTAAAGCTGCCGGAACTAATTACGCTTATGCTGTTCATTTAACAAATGGAGCAGAACATAATGTTTTTGAAAACAATCTAATTCAATGCAACCAATTAACCAGCAGCTATTCACGTGCAGTGGTCTTAGATTCAGGAGCATTAAACCAATATAATACATTTGAGAACAATGCTATAGGAGGTGGTAATTATGGAATTTATTGTAATGGTGCAAGTTCATCATCTCTTGCTCAAGGCAATGTCTTTATAGGAAATGAAATAGATTTTTATAAATATGGAGTCTTTTTCCAGTATCAGAATTCAATCCAATTTGATAACAATATAGTAGATAACCAGATTGGTGGGTCCTATGTCACTGGCTCATATTTCAGCAATTGTGACAATATTCATGTAGTTGGAAACAAAGTCAATATTCATGGAACAAACTACAAAAAAGGTATGTATATATATAGCTGTGATGCAACTGCTGTCAACCCGGGTTTAATTGCAAATAATTTTATTAGCCTAACTGGTACCGGCACCAGTGATTGGGATGGAATGCATGTATTCGCCTCTTTTTATCTTAATGTGTACTACAATTCAATCAATATCACAGGAGGTCCTACATCCTCAAGTGCCCTACGCCAAGAAAGTGGTGGTAATCTGAGTCTAAAAAATAATATATTTATGAATTCGAGTGGTGGATTTTCAACAGTCATTTATTATCCTGATGGAATAGTTTCATCTGATTATAATGATTACTACACAACAGGTACCAACCTTGCCTATTGGAGCGGTAATATAACCAACCTTGCTGACTTACAGATAGTCAGCGGAAAAGATGATCATTCTCTTTCTGTTGATCCTACATTTATTTCAGCTATAGATTTACATACTTCAAATGTCTATTTAGAGGATGCTGGTACTCCTATTGTTGGTATCACTGATGATATCGATGGAGAAACAAGAAGCCTTACCACACCAGATATTGGAGCCGATGAATATGGTACTAATCTATTGATTACGGTTCTTACTAAGGATGCTGATGTATATCTTGATGAAAACGGACAAGCACTACTTATTCCTGAGGACGTTGATAATGGAACGAGTGGAAATTGTAGCTATACTCTTACTGTGCTTCCAAATTCATTCACTTGTAATGATATTGGTCTAACCACGGTTACTCTTACAGCAAGCGCTTCAGGTGGATATTCTGTTTCTGAAACTGCAACAGTATCTGTGCTTGATGCGAAACCACCAACTATACTCACCCAAAATGCAACGATCAATCTCGATGCTTCAGGACAGGCTTCAATCACAACTTCGATGATCGATAATAGTTCATTCGATAATTGTGGTATCGACACTTATGCTTTGGATTTTCTGGACTTCACTTGTGCCGATGTTGGAACAAACATAGTTACATTGACAGTAACCGATGTAAACGGAAATGTTAATTCAGCAATAGCAACAGTAACAGTGGTCGATGCAATCCTCCCAACTGTAACCACCCAAAATGCAACAATCTATCTCGATGCAGCCGGGCAGGCTTCAATCACAGAGTCGATGATACATAATACATCGTCGGACAATTGTGGTATTGCCTCTATTGATTTGGATATTCTGGATTTCACATGTGCCGATGTTGGAGCAAAAACAGTTTCTCTGACCGCCACAGATGTAAATGGAAATATTATTTCGGCAACTGCAACAACAACAGTGGTTGATGCAATCTTCCCAACTGTAATCACCCAAAATGTAACCATCTATCTTGATGCTTTGGGACAGGCTTCAATCACAGTTCCGATGATCGATAATGGTTCTTTCGACAATTGTGGTATCGCCTCTTATGCTTTGGATATTATGAACTTTACTTGTGCCGATGTTGGAGCCCACTCTGTTACACTGACCGCCACAGATGCTTCCGGAAATAGCAGTTCAGCAACAGCAGTTGTTACTGTGGTTGATACCGAAAGTCCTGTCATATCAGGATGTCCTGCACCCATCGATGCTGAAGTTGAACCTGGCCAATGGGGGGCACATGTCAGTTGGGTAGAACCTACCGCTACCGACAATTGCGCACTCAGCAGCTTTACTTCTAATCATCAGCCGGGAGAATTATTTAATGTGGGATCAACGATAGTAACTTATAATGCCACTGATGAAGAAGGAAATGAATCCACTTGTCAGTTTTATGTAACAGTCACTCCACCTAATCTTGTAGGCAAGGTGAATGTTGCGATTTTATCTTCCGATATTAGCTTCAGCGACAATAATCCTGATTTAAGCTCCACTGTTAGTGTAAGTGCAGTGATACGGAACAATTCAAGTATAAATGCCGGAAGTTTTGTGGTGCAAATGAAGGACGTATTCTCAAATACAATCTATCCTCCTCAGACTATATTAGGTCTGAATGCTGGCCATAGCACCGTTGTAAACAATCTCGTTACAACCCCAGGCATCGCAGCATTCGTTCCTGTTAAGGTTACCATTGACCTGCTTGATGTCCTTGATGAATCAAGTGAACTGGATAATAGGGCAATCAGGCCATTTATCTGCGGAAACCTGGCAACTTTGGGTACAGTTGGGTTAACTACAAATGCAGTCCCATCTACCATCCCTGCAGGATCCGTGATTCAGATTTGCGGAAGTGCTTTCTACGAAAATGTGAGCATTCCGAATTTCGATCCCTCAGTAGCAGGAGCAGAAGTTGTAATAACCATTACCGAAACTGGCCAGCAGATAAACGGTTATACCAATGAAAATGGAGATTTCTGCTACTCTTACACAACTCCCAATACGCCTGGTTTATATAACTATACAGTTGAAATTACCGATAATACCCTGGGCGGGAACCAATCAGGAACATTCACTCTTTCTCCACCTGTTTACATCTGCCCTACTGACCTTTCAGTATCTATTGACCTGACCGGAATAAGCCCCAATGGCCAAGGCAACTACATTATTCCAGTGGGAACTTCATTCTCAGGAACAGTATATGTCCACAATAATTGCCAGGCCATATCACAAACAACCTCGCTTTTTATTGGCTTATCATCTGGCACTTCACCCGGAGAATTCTCAATTCCGGCATTAAGCTCCGGCGAAACCTATAGTATCCCGTTGCCTTCAATAACCTTGTCGGTCCCTGGTTCCTGCTACATTAGCTCTACGATCGATTATTATGATATAATTGTAGAATCGAACGAGTTGAATAATACAGCCTATAAAACACTTATTGTTATTCCTCTCTTACCTGATATTGCAGTATTTGGAGGGAATGTACTTTATGGCTTGCAATGCCAGTCAAATAACGAGGTCAACTTTACGATTAAGAATATTGGATTGGCTTCAACTGGTAATTTCAACTGTGATTACAATATCTATGTAAATGGAATTCAAAGCCCAAGTATTTCACAAACAATACAAAATCTAGATCCAAATGAAGATCAAATATTGAGTTTCCCGTTCACAACTCCAACGAGTACCGATGTATACAAATTTGAACTAATAGCAGATATCCCGGATTTAGTAACGGAACTGTCAGAACTAAATAATCATACTGATATCAGCCTGGTATTTCAACCTTGTCAGGCAGACATTGTGGTATTGGGCTGTGAATACACTAATGTAACACCTGCCGACCCTCAATCTCCGGGTAATATAACGGTGAGTGCAATCATCATGAATGCCGGTCAACTTCCTGTTACCACGCCATTCACTGTTGACTTTGATGTAGCTGGAACAGTTATTTCCGAAACTGTAACTGTTACTCTTACTTCAGGGCAAAGTCTTCCATTATCGGTGGTAACACCAGTACCCATTATTCCTTTTGGGACACTCACAGTGACAGCAGATGTAGACAATGATGTTCCTGAAGAATTCGAAAATAACAACGCATATTCTGCATCTCTATGCTATGAGTTTGAATTAGAACAACTCGACTGTGGCGGCGATCCCATATTCAAGGGAACCCAACATTTTTGCAGCCCTGCAGATCTGCAAATCGGCTATTGGAATCTTGGGATTTACGAAGCATCCAATTTTCAGGTTAAGTTCGAAATAAGCGGACCTGGTCTTACCGGATGGGTCAACCTCGGAACTGCGTCTCAATATGCCGGAAATAGCTGTGGTTGCCCAAGTTCCATTGGCTTGCCAAATACATTTTATTATCCACATCCAGGCATTTATCAGGTTCGCATGACTGCCGATCCTAACAATCTCTATCCGGAGCTTGACGAAACAAATAATATTATAATATTGACTGTCAATGTAGTAGAAAGCTCAGATTATAAAATCCTCTCTTCATTTATCTCTCCATCAAATATTAATCCTGATATCAATGAGGAGATTTCATTTAATGTTTCATACACAAATATTGGGTGTGCCGGTTTTAGTCAAATAGAACTTTATACACAGGTAGACAATACAGTACTCTACTCAACTGATGTTCCCGGCTTACCAGCTGGAGGCATGAATTCCGTATCTATTCCAAATTTATGGTCATCGGCAGTTCCAGGTATTCATGTTTTCAGGGCTATTATAGATAATACCGAATTGATAAATGAAGTGGATGAAATGAACAACGAAGCTACCAAGGCCTTCTTAGTTGGTGATGCACCCGACTATCATGTATTAAGTGTTTCCTCTTCAGATATGACCCCTGACATGGGACAACAGCTTACTTTCACGGCGTCGGTTCTTAACGAGGGACAAACTATGGGGAGTGGCCTGTTAAAGTTCATTTATGTAAATGGCCAGGGTGCAGAATCTACCCTTTCTGAGCAAACCATCTCAATAGTTCCGGGAATCATTAATAGCGTTGATATTGTGAGTACCCCATGGACAACATCCGATATACACGCCCAAATTATTGCAAGGGTAATCAATGTAACGCCCATTGAATTCGATTTCTCAGACAATGAACAGCAAATTCAGCTCAATAATATGTCTGTTACTTTAAGCTCAACAGATGTAATTTGCTTCGGCGAAAGTAATGGCGAAATTACTGTTGATGTTACCGGCGGTGTTCCTCCCATTAATTATGAGTGGGATAATCCAGCTTATAGTGGCCAAATCATCAATGTGCCGGCCGGCCAATATACGGTTACTGTAAAAGATTTTCTTGGCCTGACAGTAACTGAAAGCATTACCACAACAGAACCGGATGAATTAATTGCTGATGCTTCGTTCACCCCAATATTATGCAACGGAGGAAGCTCAACGGTGACTATTTCAGCAACATGTGGAACACCTTCATATTCCGGCACAGGAACATACTCGGTTAACGCTGGCACTTATACATACAATGTCATCGATGGCAATGGATGTTCTGACGATGTGACCATTACCGTAACCGAACCCAATTTGTTAACTCTGACAGAAACCCACGTGGATGCAAGTAGCAACTTTGCAAGCGATGGATCCATTGACCTTACCGTTGAAGGAGGCACAGCGCCATATCTATATGTCTGGATCAATGGACAAAGTGCTGAGGACTTATCCTCGCTGCCTGCCGGAACCTATAGCGTAACTGTGTCCGACAATAATAATTGCATGGCAGAGACTTCTGTAACTATTTCAAATCTTACCATTGGCGACAATGTTCCTCCTACTGTAATTACACAAGATGTAACGATTTATCTTGATGCATTGGGACAAGCTTCCATTACAATTTCGATGATTGATAATGGCTCATTCGATAATTTCGGCATTGCTTCAATGTCTCTCGATATTACGGAATTCACTTGTTTGGATATAGGGCCGAATACAGTAACCCTAACAGTAACCGACGTGAATAGTAATAGCAATAGTGGAACAGCAGTTGCTACTGTGGTCGACAATATGGACCCAATAGTTAGTTGCCCTGCTGACCAAATCCGATGTAAGGACGCTGCACTGCAAGCTGGAATCAATAATTATACTGCTACAAACGGGGAGTTTGACCCAGTCTCATTTAGTGATAATTGTGGCACTGTCGCAATCAGCTTTGTTCTCTCAGGGGCAACTACTGCAACGGGTTCCGGCACTCTGGATGGCCAGGCATTCAATGAGGGGGAAACAGCAGTTAGCTGGACTGTGAGCGATGCAAGTGGAAATTCAAGTGCTTGCTCATTTACGGTTACAATTCATCCATTGCCTGTGGTAACTATTACAACAAGCTCCGCTGATGATTTCTGTAATGGAGTGACTTTAACGGCCAACTCAACTACTTTGGGGAATCAATATCTATGGAGTAATAACGAAACCACACAAGCCATTTTCTTATCCAGTGCTACCGACTATCCCGGCAATTATTCGGTCACCGTTACAGACCTGAATGGATGTGTCTCGAATGCTGTTGCTCAATACATCTTTGCGCCAGAAGAGCTAATCAGTTCGTACACAATTCTTGCTTTTGAGGACCTAAAGCTCGATAAGAGAAACTATGTCCAAAGTGGTTCAGTTGGCTTAACTGGTATTGGTGAGGAAATAATAATTAAACAATATTCCGAAGTCAATGGACCCGGGTCGTTTGTAAAAGGTGATAATATCGATATATACTCAAATGCAGTGGTTACTACCGCAATATTCGACCCAGCCGAATCCACCCTACCTACCATGTACTATA
The DNA here is from genome assembly GCA_021740905.1 of Bacteroidales bacterium. Lineage (GTDB taxonomy): Bacteria > Bacteroidota > Bacteroidia > Bacteroidales > M50B96 > JAIOYV01. The sequence continues at coordinate 43,017 of JAIOYV010000015.1, read as the reverse complement.
ATTCAGAGCCGGTTATCAATGGCACTGTAACTGTGAGCCAGTATTCAAATACCACTGTTAGCGATAATAATGTCAACATCAAAATCAAGAAGAATTCTGTTGTCACGATTAACGGAAATGCGTTTGGAAAAATTGAAATTGACAGAGGATGTACCGTAACATTTACAAGTCCTGAAATTGAGATAGAAGAAATCAGCACCAATAATTCTACTAATTGCGATCCAATTGCGATCATTTTCACGCAGGATACAAAAGTAAAAGTATTGGACGAAGCTAAATTCCACCAATATAATATCATTAACCCCGATCAGTATAATGTAGTATTCTATCTGGGGGAAGATCCAAATCCTACAGTTATCCCTCCTGGCAATTCGCCAGTTGTAGTAACTAATTACATTTATGGGTTCAGGGGTGATTCGAATAAAGACTTCTGGAGATACGACCTTTCATCCGATTCATGGACAGATATGGAGGATGCACCAGGATATGTAGGCGGAGGAGGATCAATGGTTTATGCCGGGCTGAATGACATATTTGCCTTCAGGGGAAATGATAAAAAAGATTTTTGGAGATATGATACTTCGACAGATACATGGACCGATATGGAAGATGCACCTGAAAATATAGAGAATGGCGGGGCGCTTGTTTATGCAGGTGGGAACTATATTTATGGTCTTAGAGGGGGTTGTGAAAAGGACTTCTGGCGATATGATATTTCTTTAGATGCATGGATGGGCATGGAAGATACGCCTGAAAATGTAAAATATGGAGGGGCTCTTGTATATGCAGGCGGAAATTACCTATATGCCTTTCGCGGAAACGATAAGGTCGATTTTTGGAGATATGATATTTCAACTGATTCCTGGTCGGCTATGGATGATGCACCTGAAAATGTGAAAGATGGCGGAGCACTTCTATATGCAGGAAACAATTATATCTATGCCTATAGGGGCGATGACGAAAAAGACTTTTGGAGTTACAATATCTTGTTGGATACATGGTCGGTATTGGAAGATGCTCCGGAAAATGTAAAATCGGGTGCTTCATTAGTGAATGTCGATGGGGTATCTATCTTTGCCTTAAGGGGAAATAATGATGAAGATTTCTGGAAATACAATATCTCAACAGATTCCTGGTCGGTTATGGAAGATGCCCCCGAAAATGTAAACGCAGGTGGGGCTTTAACCTATGCTCCGGGAAATGTTATTATCAGTTCTTCCGGAAGTTCTTCCGGAAATTCTACTGGCAGTTCTTCGGGGAACTCTTGTGGCAATTCTTCCGGGAACTCTTCAGGTAGTAGTTCTTCTGGCAGTTCTTGCGGAAATTCTTCAGGCAATTCATCCAGTAGCTCTTCTTATAATAGCAATAATAGCATCAGTAGTAGCTGTGGGAATGGAAATGGTAGTTTGAAAAAGGGGAAATTAATAGTATTCTCAAAAGGAACCACATTCAATGTAAGTGCTTATGTACCAGCCGGCGAGATTGAAGTAAAAAGCAATGCGTCATGTTCGGACCCAGGATATATGAATGGTTTCTTTATTGCTAATGAAGTGAATGCTGGTGCAGAATATACTTACTGGAATTGGAGAAATTGTGGCCCAACGCTCAGTCTCTCTTCAGCCTTATTGCCCTCTTCTATTGATATTGAAGGATTTGAAGGACAGGATATTAAATTAAAAACATATCCGAACCCATTTTCCGATAAAGTTGTCATTGAGTTTGAACTAGCTAAAACCAATAAAGCTTTGGTAGAAATCTTCAATGTTTCAAGTCAGAGGATCAATGTAATTTTTAATGAAGAAGCTACAGAAAACCAAGTCTACAGCGTAATATTGGACGGCAGTCAATTTCAGGCCGGCATGTACCAGGTGAAAGTTACTGTGGAAGCCCTATATGTAATAAAGAAGATTATCCTGATTAAATAATCCTCTGGAAAGCAAAAATTAAAGAGGCTGCCACTTTTTCGGCAGCCTCTTTAATAATTGAGCCCAATAAGAAGTATAGAAATTCATCTCTTTTAATTATATATTACATATTTAAAATGATTTTTTAAGTTTGCATCAGAATGTCAGAATCTTATGGCATCTGAAAGGATTTCAGGAAATATATAAAAACAGGTATATTTTTGTACTATGATAAACGAAAAGAAAATAAGTGTCAGCATTGTTGAAGATACCGATGACATCCGAAATGCATTACGCGTTTTGATAAATGGCTCCGAAGGATTCGAATGTATCCATGTTTATGAGGATGCAGAAACAGCCCTCGAAGATATGCCTGACAAAGATATTGATGTGGTACTGATGGATATTCATCTCCCAGGAATGGATGGGATTGAATGTATGGATCGAATTAAACCCTTAATGCCCAATGCCCAATTTATGATGTGTACGGTATATGACGACGACGACCACATCTTTAATGCTTTGCGATCAGGTGCATCAGGGTATATTTTGAAACGAACCTCACCGGCACAGATTCTTGAGGCTGTGCGTGATCTCAACGAGGGCGGGTCGCCCATGAGTAGCGAAATTGCCCGGCGTGTGGTCGATTCAATGCAACGAAAAAACAAGCCCTCGGAAACAGTTGAAGTACTAACCGACCGTGAAAAAGAAATCCTTGATTTTCTCTCCAAAGGCTTTCTTTATAAAGAAATAGCACTGGAATTGTTTATTTCGAAAGAAACTGTAAAGCGACACATCCACAACATTTACGAAAAGCTTCATGTGCAAAACCGAACTGAAGCCTTAAATAAAGTGTATCAGCAATAAGTAAAACAGTATATTATTTTTTTATAACCCACAAGACATATTGGATTGTTTCGCCTTTTATAGAAGTAGATGAACAGGAATATGTCACTGGGACTTATTTCTATCGACTTGTAGCCAACGATTTTGTAGAAACGAAAGAGATGGAGGTGGCAAAATAGCCTTCAATTTTGACGATTAAAGATTGAAAGGCCGGTGCTCAAACACTGGCCTTTTATCTTATACTAAGTTGACAATCTCAAATTTGCGATTGCCGCACCTAAACTATTGCTCCTTTTCTACAATTACCCGGTAACTGAGGGTGGTTGATAATTAAATGACAAAATATCTTTTGCCAATCAAACTTTTAGATCCTTTTGGAAGTAAATGAATTGAACACCATCACGATGAACTTAATAAGCAACACCAGAATTGAAAAGTAGCACAGATACAAATACGGGACATGCGAAATATTTTACTATGCCATTGAGTCTCGGGACCCATTTCTGGGTAGTTATCCAGTATTGATTGTGACTCTTGAAAAAAGCCAATGTTAAAAATTCGTACAAATTTTCTATCGGCTGACTAAATAACATATCTTTGAGTATGACAAAAAATCAAGAAAATAAGAGTCCACTTGCCGAAGTGTTTGGCTTTCCAATTGGAAATACAAGTGCTAAAGCACAGCGATATAGAGAACAGAAGTTATGTCCTTTCAATAACAAAGTACCAAACTGTACAAAAGATAAAGCAAACAATCCATTGGGAGTTTGTAGTGTTTGGCACAATAACACTTCTGTAATTACTTGTCCAACCAGATTTAGAGAAGAATGGCTGATTATTGAAAATGCAGCTAATTTTGCGTTTGGGCTAAAATCAAATTGGACCTCTTTATCAGAAATTAAACTCTCTGATAAAAATGGACAGTCCGCAGGGAATATTGATTTCGTTTTAGTTCAATATAACCATAAGGGGCAATTAATTGATTTTGTCTCACTTGAAGTACAGGGTGTGTATATTTCAGGTAATCTGAGAAATCCTTTTGAAGCTTATATTAATAAACCTTCAATAGATTTTGAATGGCCACCCGCTTATAATTATCCAAAACCAGATTATCTTTCTTCCTCCAGAAAAAGGCTTATCCCTCAGATGTTATATAAAGGTGGAATTTTTCAATCTTGGAAAAGGAAACAAACTGTAGCCCTTCAAAAATCATTCTTTGAAACCCTTCCAAGTCTTCCAACAACAACTAAATCTAAAGCAGATATTGCTTGGTTTTTATATGACCTTGTATTCAACAAAGATCAAAACCAAAATAATTTAGTTCTTGTTGATACCATCTACACTGAATTTGAACCCGCCCTTTTAAGAGTTACAACTCCAGAACCTGGAGATGTATCTGATTTTATAAATATCTTACAAAACCGTCTTGATGAACATTTGGAAAAGAACTCTCCCGATGCTCCTTCGTTAACAGACATAATAAGTAGTTAAATTATGGATGTACAATTCTCAATATTCGAGACAAAAGAAAAAAAGGTCAGTAGTGCTAAAGTAGTCAATGTTGCGTCTGTTCCACAAAGAAGCCCATTCCGGTATCCAGGGGGTAAAACGTGGCTCATTCCTGTTGTTAGAAAATGGCTGAAACAATCAAATAGCAAAAAGAAATTGATTGAACCCTTCGCGGGTGGTGGGATTGTTAGTTTAACTGCTGCTTTTGAAAATCTCGCCAATCGAATTGAAATGATTGAGCTTGACGAAGAGATAGCAGCAGTTTGGGAAATAATAATCAATGGTGACCATGAATGGTTAGCTAACAAAATTTATTCTTTTGATTTAACCTCTCAAAATGCAAATACAATTCTTCAAAAAGAGGAAAAAACCTTACAAGAAAAAGCATTTAGTACAATTCTAAAAAATAGGATTTACCATGGTGGAATAATCACAAAAGGTTCAGGATTGCTAAAAAATGGAGAAAATGGAAAAGGGATTAAATCCCGTTGGTATCCAAAAACTCTTAGAGATAGAATTATAGCAATTGGTTATGTTAAAAACAAATTGGAATTTGTAATGGGCGATGCCTTTAAGGAAATGGGTAAATCTAAAAATGATAAAGAGAGTTACTTTTTTATCGACCCTCCATATACGGTTGCGGGGAAAAGACTTTACACTCATTTTGAGATTGACCATGATAAATTATTTTCTCTGACATCTACCCTAAAAGGAAAGTTCATGCTTACGTATGACGATACCAGGGAAATCAGAAATTTAGCAGAGAAGTATGATTTAGACTTCAGAACCATTCCCATGAAAACAACACACCACATTCAAAAAAATGAAATCATTATTTCTGATAACTTTGACTGGTGGAGTTAAAATACAGGCCATGAAGCAGAATGGCCAAAGGCAAAAAACACCGCAACTGGCCATCTACAACACGTTGCCTACGAGGTAAGAAAGTCGCTTATTGGTATATAATTCACCATGAGAATAAGATTTAGAATAGGGCCATTTACATTTGGAAAAAGTGGAATGCGATTAAGTCCTTGGAGAGGTGGGACTGGATTTTCAATTCCAATTTTCAATCGGAAAGCACGCTCTTATGGCAAAATCAAACTCGGAATGTTTAGTTTCTTTTTTGGAGGAAAACCCAAAAACAGAAAAGAAAAAAGAGCGGTACCCCAATATATTGAACAAACCAGAGCAACTCACAAACAAGCCTATGAACCCTGGACGAATAAAGCTGATAAGGAATTAGTTAGTCTCTTTCGAAAAGGAAAAACAGTTAAAGAGTTGAGTGAAATTTTTGGCAGGACTCAAGGAGCAATTCGTTCAAGAATAAATAAGCTTTTAATGGAATAGTAAAGCTGAGTATTACGTGGACTGAAAAGTTGACCACTGAAAGCGGCTGGTTGAAAATTAATCAGTAAAATATATTTTGCCAATCAAACTTTTAGTTACTTTTGGAATCAATTGAATTTAACACCATCACGATGAACATAATAAGGAACACCAAAATTGATATTTAATTAAAGTATAGTGAATGACCAAGAAGGCATCCAAAACGGTGAAGAAGAAGTCGACTGTAAAAAAAGCAGTTCCGAAAAAGGTTGCTGAGTCAAAAAAGAAACAGCTGACCATTATGGTTTCTTCAACGGTGTATGGTGCCGAATCAGATTTAGACCAAATCGCAGCAATTCTTAGGCAGCAGTATGGTTACAAAGTAATCATGTCTAAAGAAGGCAGTGTTTATGTGGCTGCAAAGCATATAAGTAATACGAAAGCAGCATGTTTAAAAGCAGTCTACGATTGTGATTTGTTTTTTGGAATTATATTCCCAAGATATGGTTCTGGAATTACTCACGATGAATTTCTGGAAGCTAAACGATTGGATAAACCAAGGTGGTTTATTGCCCATGAAAAAATTGAGTTTCTCAGGAAGTTGTTACAACCTAAAATGTACACCAAGGCTGGTAAAAGGAAAAAATTCGAGATTCCTAAAACTTCAGTTTTGGATAGTGTAAAGGTAGTGGATATGTATAATGATGTGAAACAGAACTGGGTACAATCCTTTTCAAATATGGATGAGGTGAGGTTATTTGTAGAAACTCAGTTTGGTGATATGCAAAAACGAATAGAAGAATTAGAAGAACTTAAAAAGGGTAAAATATGAAAGTCGAACAACTCATAAAAGAAATGCTTCTTGAAGGCGAAAGCGAACGGCTTGAGTTTATAGAGTCTGTTCGTAAAGAAGAAATCGCCAAGGTGCTTTGCAGTTTCCTTAATGGCAAGGGTGGGCGAATTCTGGTAGGGGTAAGCGAAGATAAAATTCCGTTTCACATCCAAAATTCAGCTAAATGGGTTGATGATTTAAAAATTTACCTACTGAATGTTTTGCTGCCGGAAGCTCCGGTTACCATTTCGGTTGAGCCATACCATAACAATGATTTGATCTTGCTGAAGGTTTCAGGAGGCTCTAAACAACCCTATTTGTTTGATGGAAACATTTATTACAGAAAGGGGGTTTCCACCGTAAAAGCAACTCCTCAACAGATTTCTGAACTTTTACATGATCGCCAAAAATCAGAATTACATTGGGAAAGACAACCAGCTTTTGGGGTGGACTTGGAAGACCTGGATAAAAAACTGATACAACAGACTATAAAAGAATCAAGAGAATACCATCGTAGCATATTTGAAGGAAATGACATATTGAATTTCCTCACCAATTATGGATTGTACAAAAATAGCTCATTTACAAATGCATGCGTGGTATTATTTGCAAAAACTCCCAGTCGTTTTTTGCCACAAATTCGTGTCCGACTCACTGAATACGGCGAAGGGAAAACCTACAATGCCTTACTACGGGATGAAGTTTTCGAAGGCAATCTCTTTGATATTCAGGATAAGCTGGAACGTTACTTTGGCAATCTAGGAACTCGCAGCGTATTTGATAAAAACCAATGGAGAAGAATTGACTTCAGATTTCCTGAGAAAGCATTACAAGAAGGTGTTATTAATGCCCTGATGCATAGAGATTACAGCAGTCCTTCTAGTGGTGTTGCAATCAGTATTTTTCCCGAAAGTTTTGTAATTTCTAATAGTGGTCATTTGCCTGATGATTTGAAAGTTAGTGAATTAAAGAAAAACCATCGTTCTCATCCTGTTAATCCCGATATTGCACATGTTGTTTTCATGAGAGGTTTAATTGACAAACTTGGGAAAGGTACTATTAAAGTAGTTGAAGAATGTAGAAAGGAAGGTCTCAAAGACCCTTCATGGAAAGATGATATTGATGGCATTACACTTACATTTAATGGACCTAAAGCATTAGCAGCAAAAAAAAGAACTTCTAAAACTGATGGTGTAAATGATGGTCTAATTGATGGTCTAATTGATGGTGTAAATACTTTGTTAGATGATGGAGTAAATGATGGTCTAATTGATGGTGTAAATGATGGTGTAAGGATAGATATTATGAAGATTACGGAACTTGTTTTAGGTAAAGAAGGAGTTAATGCGATGGACATTGCAACTAAAAGAGGAAAGTCTAAACCATCAATTGAAAGGTATTTAAGAATAGCAAAAGAGGTCGGTATTATCGAATTTAAAGGAGCACCAAAGACTGGAGGATATTATTTAACTGAAAATATGAAAGCAAAATTGAGATGAGCAAGTATAACATGTTTAACAAACTATGGCCGTCAAAAAAGCACTGGTTGTAATTGAGACTCCCCCGGCTAAAATAGCCGGGACTCGCCTCTCACCATTTATCCCATACTGAAAGTCGGGGCCACCCTAGTGCGGGCATAGTTTCCGTGCGCTAAACCCTACTTCAGCAATTTAATCGAAATTATACCAATTTCATTCTGAAATGCGCTCAAAGTCTCCCGATAAAAATCGGGATCGCTAATTAAAATAGCCTGAATGCCGATACTGAATTGATGTGGTTTTAGGAAGGAAACGAACGAAAGGCGCATATCAATTCGTAATCGGTATTATTCTATAGCTGCGGGTAGTTGATAATTAACTAGTAAAATATTTCTTGCCAATCAAACTTTTAGTTACTTTTGGAAGCAAATGAATTTAACACCATCACGATGAACTTAATAAGGAACACCAGAATTGAAAAGTAGCCCAGATACAAATACAGGACATGCGAAATATTGACTATGCTACTGTGTATATCGACCCATTTTGGGGTAGTTACCAACAAGCCGAAAGAAAGTAAGAACATTAATTAAATTGCAGGGGAATAGATTAAGAATATAAAACGAAATGATAAAATAAATTACATACCCACAAGAATTGTATGTCATTGAAAATGAATAATTAATTTATTATATTTTCCAAAAATGAGAAAAATTATATTTTTAGCCGCTTTAATGTGTATGATAGCATTATTTACCAATGCACAACCTGGCATTCTTGATACTTCATTTAACCCAGGAACAGGAGCAGATAGTTTGGTCTTGACAACGAACATACAAAGTGATGGAAAAATAATTATTGGAGGTATCTTTACTAGCTATAATGGAACGGCCAGAAACCGCATAGCCCGACTGAATGCAGACGGCAGTCTTGATATTTCATTTAACCCGGGAACAGGGGCAAATTATAGTGTCTATTCAACCGCCGTACAAAGCGATGAAAAAATAATTATTGGAGGTTATTTTACAAGCTACAACGGAACTGCCATAAATCTCATAGCCCGCCTGAATGCAGACGGTAGTCTTGATGCTTCATTTAACCCGGAAACAGGGTCAGATGGCGGTGTCAAGTCAATTGCCATACAAAGCGATGGAAAGATAGTTATTGGCGGTCAATTTACAAGTTACAACGGAACGGCCTCAATCCACATAGCCCGTCTGAATGACGACGGTAGTTTTGATGTTTCATTTAATCCAGGAACAGGGCCAAGTGACGATGTCTATACAACGGCCATACAAAATGATGGAAAAATAATTATTGGAGGTTGGTTTATAAACTACAATGGAACAGGCACAAACTATATAACCCGCCTTAGTGCCAACGGGAGTCTTGACGCTTCATTTAGCTCGGGAACAGGGGCAAATAGCATTGTCTTGACGACGGACATGCAAAGCGATGGAAAAACAATTATTGGAGGTATCTTTACTAGCTACAATGGAACGGCCAGAAACCGCATAGCCCGACTGAATCCTGATGGCAGTCTTGATACTTCATTTAACCCGGGAACAGGGGCAAGTAGTTGGGTCAATACAACGACCATACAAAGCGATGGAAAAATAATTATTGGAGGTGACTTTACTAGCTACAATGGAACGGCCATAAATCGTATAGCCCGCCTGAATGCCGACGGTAGTCTTGATGCTTCATTTAATATGGGAACAGGAGCAGATTATGGTGTATATACAACGGCCATACAAAGTGATGGGAAAATAATTATTGGAGGTAGCTTTAAAAGCTACAACGGAACGAGCAGAAACAGGGTTGCGAGAATATTGGTATCTACTATTGGAATTACTTCCACTCATATTGAAGAAGGTATTTCTATTTATCCGGTTCCTTTCTCTGATGAATTAACAATTGAAGTGAAAGGATATAGTAAAAAACTAAACTTTGAAATTTTCAATACCTCGGGCCAGGTAGTTTTAAACGGAAGTGTCACTGGTAAAACAAGAGTTCAAGCAAGTCAATTAGCATCTGGTGTTTATCTATTAAAACTAGAAAATGGTAAATCCATTAAATTTAAAAAGCTATTAAAAGAATAGCCAGTTGGTAACAAAGCAGAATAGCCAATTGCGAAAAACACCGCAACAGGCCATCCACAACACGTTATCCACTATTAATTGTGTCTCTTGATAAGTCGTAAAATTTGATGACGATGGGATTACTTAAAAGATAAAATGGATTTTAGAATTACAATGAATAAACTTGAACCTTAAAATATCAAAATTAATACATTCAGTATTTTTATTCTTTAACTTATAATTTTAAACAAATGAACAAATTTAGATTTTTTTCGATTTTCACAATTTTAGTTGTGTTTAGTTTTCAAGCTTATTCACAAGGATATATAAGTTTACATTTTGGACCTTCTTTTTCAATGGGTGATTTTGGAGACGATGATATTGATGATGATGATGCAGGTTTGGCAGGTACTGGTTTTGGTGCTGGGCTAAAGTATGTTTATCCTTTAACAGATAATGGATTAGGACTTTTTGGTGGATTAGATGTAATTCTTAATCCAATAGCCAAAGATGCTCAAGATGATATTGAAGATTTTGCAGGCAGTACATCTGAGTTTACTTTTCCTAAGTATATCAATTTGCCTATTTCAGCAGGACTTGATTATACTTTTAAAGCCAATGACCAGGTTTCTTTATTTGGACAAGCAGGAATTTCTCTAAGCTTGCTTAAAATGACGGATTTTATATGGGAAGAAGAAGGTGATGATGACTATGAAGAAAAATATGATTTATCAACAACCCTCGGGTTCAATATTGGTGGTGGGTTGATAATTAATGACAAGGTTGAGATTGGGCTTAAATACTTTGGTCTTGGAGAACACGATATGGAAGGAGAATATGAATATGGAACGGATGATGGGAAATTGGATGATTATAATCAAAAGGTTTCATTGTTCATGCTTACATTAGGATTTAGATTGTAATTCATATTATACGCCTAATCCAGTAGACAGCCCTGGCTAAAATAGCCGGGATGCGCCTCTCACCATTTACCCTGTGCTGAAAGTCGGGACCACCGTAGTGCAGGTCTCGTATACGGCGGTTCGCAACGTATCAGCAAAACCGCCGTTTTTATTGCCGTTTTTCAACGAACCAAAAAGAATCGGCAATCAACAATAGTAAAAATTGAAAAAACGGCATTGCCGACTACCGTTTTTGTTGCCGAAAAAGTAAAAGTACAACCGAACAACCGAGTAGACAGCCCCGGCTAAAATAGCCCGGGTGCGCCTCTCTCCATTTATCCCGCACTCAAAGTCGGGACCACCGTACTTACGTATCTCATATATGGCGGTAAGTTACTCCCTTTGGTCGTGAGAACGCTTCGCTAAGTTACTCACAGACAATATATCTTTTGTGTTCATGAGTCCGCTTCGCTAAGTTACTCACAGACAATATATCTTTTGTGTTCGTGAGACCGCTTCGCTAAGTTACTCACAGACAATATATCTTTTGTGTTCATGAGAACGCTTCGCTAAGTTCGCTAAAACATGGGAAACAGTATATACCGCACAGCTTGTCCCGTATTTCAGGAAATCCTTTCGGGTGGTTTAGGCGATTTTAATTCTTGAAGCCTGAAAATTTTCTGGTGTTTCAACGAAATAGATTTACATTTCCAAAATTGAATTCAGAAAATCCGTACCTTTGGTTTTTTGCTTAGCTCAAACTCATATTTTTCAATTGTAAAATCAATTCCAGACCAATATAGAATTAGGGAGTGAAAAATTTCTGGTTTTCTTTGAGTTTGTTTTCGAAGATTCCACTTAAAATAAAAAAGGAGTTGTTATGAAAAATCTATTCTTGCTAGTGTGTCTATTCATTGGGGTTTCCGCCTTTGCCCAAAAGCACCAAAGCAAAATCATTCCACTAAATAAATTACAACAGGCAGCCAATCATTTTGCGCAAAGCAAATGGGGCCAAGTTGGAGCTGCACAGGCCATCCCCTATTATGATGCCAACGATAATATTGTGGCATACAGTTTCAATTATTCTTTGGGTAGAGATTTTCCGTCGAAAGAAAGTTTGCGTGTTGAAGTGCAAGGGGAGGAAAACAATCTTTCGCACGAGGAACAGTGGGGCAATGGCAAATATGCCAATCTGGTAATGGGCAATAACCTTGAACGAATTAGCCTGATTCGATATATCAACGCTTTATCGGATGAATATGCTTTGGCAGATGAAATTGAGACTATGGCCTCAGAAGTATTGGGTGCAAAATCGCCGGTGCTCGATAAAATTTATTATTACAGCCCCCTGTTGAAATACTACAAATACGACTCGAATGGAAGTTCGGTTTATGTGCGGATATTTCCACCGAAAAAAGTCCTTTCCCCTTCAGAGTTTCAGGAAGAATATGTTTCCAAATTCAACATCGATTCAATAATTCCTAAGGCCGAACCGGGTGCCTGGGAGTATTATTTGGGTGAACAAAATTCGTTAAAGAGCACGAACTCAGCAGTCGATATTCCTTATGCTTCAGAAATGCCATACCTCGACTGGAGTTTTGGTTGCAGCCCAACAGCTGGAGGAATGATACTTGGATATTGGGACAATTACACCAAATATTCGATCTATAATTACGGCAACCTGTCGAAATACCATTACCAGCGCTACGACCCGGTCCAGGCCGAGACGGACTACAATGTAAGCACCGCACAACATGCGTGTTACCTCTATATGGGCACCGACCCCTCGGATGGAAATACCGACGAAGACGATATTGGCCCGGGCATTGCTGCCGCAGCCAATTCGACAAATTGCGGCAGTTATAGTTTTTCTCAATGGACTTCCTCCTCTTATTCAGTAGGCGGAAATACCTCAAAACTGAATTTATTTAAAGGGGAAATCGACAATAGCAGGCCCTGCATTACAAGTATCCCCGGACACTCGGTGGCTGCCATTGGATACGAAACAATTGGCTCCAATACCATGATGCGGGTCCACAATACCTGGAACTCGGGCATCGATGATCATTGGAACTATACCCAAATCGACAGGCTCATTTTCATTACGCCAGGTGGACAATATGGTTCTTATGTTGAAATCACCAGCCCCAATGGCGACCCGGCTTACAACCACAATGGAAATGGCGAAGTGGTAAGCTCGGGAAATGTGTGGGAAATAACCTGGAACTATAAATTCTATGCCGGATCATATTGCAAGCTTTATTACACTACCGATGGATATACAACTTTAAATTGGATAGATTCAAACACCCCAAACGATGGTTCTTACTTATGGAATGTCCCCTCAGGCTTGATTTCATCCACCGTACGGGTAAAAATCGAAGTCTATAGCAGCACAGGAACCCTGATTGCCTCAGATGGAAGCTGGGGGAATTTTTCGTTCGTCACCGGGAGCGGGATGACCTTGCTTGAATCAGATTTGGTTGTTTATACCACAGCCAATCCCACGTATTATCAACTTCTCCATCCTTATTCAACGTGGGGCGTAGTGGGCGTCAGGTCCGATAATTATTTGTGGGGTAACTGGGATTTAGACCTTTATTCAACAAACAATTTTCCTTCGGTAGCTGTGACTTCTGCTGCACAAACTGAGGTGGACTTTGTGGTTTTCGACCAACATCATTTACCTATTGATTACAGAGGGGTAGAAGTGTACGAGTCCTTTGGTTCGTATCCGGCCAAAACGGAGTTCGAAGGATACAATGAGTATTTAACAGTTGGAACGCCCCTTACCTTTGCATGGCCTGCCGGAAAAATTGTGGAAATATGGGATGTTTATCTTACCCCTGGAACCTACAAATTTACTATGAATTACAATACGTATGGGGCATACTTAGACATGGCTTTATTTAGTTCGGGCAACGGACAGTATTATCAAAACAGGAGCGAATATATTGCCAGTTCAACCGAAACCTCAACCGTCAATGAGTATTTTAGTGTCATCATCAGCAATGCCGACTACTATGGTTTCGTGCTTTGGTCGAACAATGGTAATAATTCGGCCAATGTAACCATCCTCGCCCAGCAATTGACAACCGGGATTTGGGAAGGCGATTGTTCTTCGGATTGGAATACACCCTGCAACTGGGCAGGAAATTTTGTACCTACATCGACTATGGATGTAATTATCCCGGCAGGTACATTGTACAGCCCGTATATCAATACCAATTATGCCAATGCAAAATCGCTACTCCTTCAGGCGGGTGCCACCCTTACCATTGGCGAATACGACCTGGATGTGCAACAGGATGTTCATATATTCGGAACCCTTGCCATGAACAGCGCCAATGCCGATTTGTATGGCTATAGCGATATTTACTGGGAATCGGGTTCCTCTGTCAATATGCTGGCAAACGGCGAATTTCATATCTATGGAAGCTGGACATTTCAGCCAGGCTCCAACGTGCAATTGACAAATGGGGCCACCTGGTTTTCGGGCATCAACAGTGCCTACATTGTAAACAATTCGGCCAACAGCTCATTCAATAATGTCATCTGTCAGAAATCGGCTTGTTTTATTGCCTTGTCCAGTTCTTCTTCCAGCGACCTGACCATTAACGGAGATATAACGATTTATGCCGGTTCTACCTTCGGCTCCTACTCACCGGCAAAAATTACAACTTACGGTTCGCTCATCAACAATGGACATTACTTTTGTGCTTTCGGGACATTTGAGTTTGGTGGCAATCCGGCAATAGACCTGACACCCAATATTGGAGATTATTTCAACAACCTGATTGTGAACGTTTCCACCTGGCTCGATATGAATAATGCATATTCCGATTCGTTGGTGGTAAAAGGAAACCTGACCATACAAAGTGGTATATTATATTCCAACAGCAATACAATAACCGTAGGAGGCAATTGGCTGAACTATGTCGGGACGTATGGTTTTTCTGAAGGAATCGGGTATGTGATTTTCAATGGAACCGGGCCTACCCAATATTGCTACGGCGAAACATTTTACGATGTAGCCAAGACACCCGATGCGTCCTTCTTATATTTTGAAGGGCAATCCACCGTTACCAATGGCTTTTTCTGCAATGGCTTTACCTGGGCAAACGAAGACATGGACATCCATTACCTATACTTAAACTCATTGGGCAGGTTCACTGCAAATGCAGGCTGCGCGGCCACTATCGACAACCTCGACATGGGCTTTACGTTATTGGGATTTGATTTTTATGGAATATTGGCAGCCAACGGAGGTCAGATTTATGTAGGCGATGTAGAAGAAAATGGCTTGTACGGAACCTTCGATGTGCACACGGCAACAGGCTTGATAGATATTACGCAGGGAACCGGTTCAGGCGAATATCTCGACATCAACGGAACCCTGGACATAACTGATGGAGCAATGGTTTTGCACGGTGGCCTTACCTGCGATATTGGATACGGTGGAAATGCTGTTCTTCAAATGTCGGGCGGCGTTCTGGATGTGCAGGATGTGAATATCTCCATTTACGATATGCCGAACTATTCGGTGACAACGAATATCACAGGAGGGATAATCCGTACCCCTAAAAATTTCACGGTGTACGATATTTACAATCCCGGTGGCGGCACCCTTGAATTTTATGGTTCAGCCAACTCCAACCTTTCCATCAATAATACAGCTTCGTCAATCCACAACCTGCATGTAAACAAAACTTCAGGATGGGTAAATTGCAATACCACAACCACCCGGATCAGTGGGGATGTTATTATTGATGGAGGCATATTAATTGCCCCGCCAACCCTGTATGTTGGTAAAAATTGGACAAATAATGCAGGAACAGCTGCCTTTAACGAAGGAACGGGTACCGTTTATTTTGATGGTCAAAATCCTACCTATATCACTCAAAATGAAGAATTTTACACATTGAGTATTCTTAAACAAACGAATATTTACGGGAACGCTAATTGGGCCATACAATCAAACAATACAAGCATTGTGGTACAAGAGGATATGCACGTTAGTCAAGGCTATTATGGTGCAGGTTATTCTACGCTGTTGTCGATTTCAGGAAATTTTACCATTGAATCAGGAACAGGGCTGCATTTTCACGTAGGTTCTTCAATCATTGATATAATGGGCGACTTTGTCGACTACAATATTGCTATTAATAGCAATGCTGGAATAGTTGCTGATTCGGCATCCATCCATTTTACCGGGACCACCGATCAGGATTTTCATCTCTCGTGTCCGGATGTAAATTTTAAGGAAATAGTGGTAAATAAGCCAGCGAACTCAACGGTTTATAATTACAAGGGATTCACGGTACATAAAAACCTGATCCTTCAGGGAGGAAAATGGGATGATTATGTTTCTACTTCGCAATACTATATCGGAGAAGATTTTTTTGTCAGCAACCTGGGCTATTGGATGGATGGCACCGGCACCCTTCATTTTGAAGGCAGCAATTCGGGCAGGTTTGAGAATTATTCTCCGTATCCCATAGCTTGCAATTTGACAATAAACAAGACCGTACCACAAGCTGGCATCGAATTATTTACCGACATGATCTTTGCCAATAACCATCACCTCACCATCGACAATGGCTATCTTTTGGCAAATGGCCATCTCATCAGGCTGGCAGGTAATCTTGTGATCCATGATGATGGCACCCTCTCAATGGACGACGACTCAGAATTGAAAATTGGACTGGGTGGATATCTGGATATTCTTGGGGGAGCCACTTTGGAATTATCAGGATCTCAAAACCACGAAGTAATGCTCCAATCGGACGATGCCAATTTCTGGCAATTCACCTGTGCTCCAGGAGGCTATGTTTCTGCCGAATGGGCCACTTTTTCGGGCGTTGATAGTTATGGAGTCCAGATTTTTACCGGAGGGATAGTTGACACTGCACATGCTTTCAATCACTGTACTTTTTTGCCCGGACAACCCAATGGCGTTTTGCTTAGTATTGATAACACTCAGAATCTGACAGTACACTATGCCAATTTCCCGAGTGCCTCAGGAGCCAATGTATCAAAACCCAATGATTGGGGACAGGTAACATTTGTAAATTATCTCGGGAGTTTTGCAGGCGAAACGTATGATGCCGACTACTTCAACCGGGTAGACTGGTGGTCCGATTATCAAATTGGTGCATTAATTATCAATTATTCGTGCAATGGCGATAACGATGGGACAATTGACATGTCCCCTTCTGGTGGCACAACGCCATATTCATACCAGTGGGCAGATGGTGCTACGGCTGCCAGCCGGTCGAATCTGGGACCTGGCATGTATGCTGTTACAGTAACAGATCTTTTTGGGCTTGAAATTTCTGGTTCTTATGAGATCATTGAACCTCCTATACTTGGAGTATCATTTACATCCTCATCCGTTTCCTGTTTTGGCGGAAGCAATGGATCAATAGATGCCAGCGCCTATGGGGGCATTCCCGGATATACCTTTTTATGGTCGACGGGGGCAACTACAAGTTCCATCTCCAATCTTCAGGCAGGAACTTACACACTAACTGTGATTGATTCTTACGAATGTACATTTATAAGCAGTCACACGATAAGCCAACCATCAGCCATTGAAGTTACCTTGGTATCAACAAATATTTCCTGTTATGGGGCTAACAATGGAGAAATCCACCTTTATCCTTCCAATGGATTTGCCCCATATACCTATTCCTGGAACGATGGGGCAACAACAGCCTATCGTCCCGGGCTGTCTGCCGGAACCTATACATATACGGTAACAGATTCCAATGGATGTAATAGCAGTGGATCTGCCACGATTATCGAACCCGCTCCATTAACCCTTTCAATTAGCACAACCAATATAAGTTGCAATGGAAATAACGATGGACAAATACAGGTTTATCCATCCTATGGACCACCCTATTCATATAGTTGGAACGATGGTGCAACAACAGCATCACGTGTAGGTTTGGCTTCCGCGAATTATACTGTTACCGTTACCAATTCCGATGGATGTACAGCAAGCGGTTCGGCATTTATTACCCAGCCTTTTGCCCTATCCCTTTCATTTACATCCAACAATGTGAGTTGTTTCGGAGGATCAAACGGGTCAATCGATTTATCCGTTTATGGTGGCACTTCACCCTACACTTATCTTTGGAACAATGGTGCCAACTCGCAAGACAGGATCAACCTTCCAGCCGGAACCTATACAGTTACCATCACTGATAGCCACGGATGCACTATCACAGGTAGCCGGACTATCACACAGCCTGCATTACTATCCATTTCTGGAACAGTGACAAATGTGACGATGACCGGTGGATCGAATGGTGCCGTTAATATCACAGTTTCAGGAGGAAGCCCAACATTCCTTTACAATTGGTCGAACGGGGCAACAACAGAAGATAACATCGGCTTGTCGGCAGGTTTTTATAATCTCACAGTAATCGATTCCAACGGATGTACGGCCTACGAAACCTTCGAAGTAACCGAGCCAGCCGGGCTCGATGTACAAACCATCAGCTTGCCAATGGGATGGAGCCTGATGTCGACCTATATTGTTCCCATATATCCTTTGGTCGATTCGGTATTTGCGCCAGTTGTCGCAAACACTGCCATCGTAAAAAATGGATCGGGTGCAGTATACTGGCCTTCTTTTAATCTCAATATGATTGGCAACATGATAATAGGACAAGGCTACCAGGTGAAAATGAATTCGGCTCAAACCCTTGCCATTACAGGCTCGGCCGTTTCCCCCGAGAGCACCCCCATTTCCATTCCCAATAACTGGAGCTTGATTGGCTATCTGCGACAAGTGCCGGGCGATGCTGTTACAATGATGTCAACTATCGTGTCGAATTTATCCATATTAAAAGATGGTTCTGGCTCGGTTTACTGGCCATCGTTCGGTTTAAACATGATTGGCAATATGCAAAGCGGGCAAGGATATCAGATAAAACTCACAGCCGCATCGGTATTGGTTTACCCGGCCAATTCGGTATCATCCAAATCGGACATGGTAGCACAACAACCGGTATATTATGCCCTGCCTCTACCCACCGACAACAACATGACTCTGGGCATACCTGAAACTGCCTTTGATGCACTCCCAATGATGGGCGACGAAATAGGTGTGTTCGATAGCCACGGACTATTGGTTGGAGCCGGGGTATACACAGGTGGAAACACTGCCATTACATTATGGGGTGATGATGACCTGACCCCGGAACCAGATGGTTTGATAATCGGAAATGATTATAGCATTCGCATCTGGGATGGTGAATCGGAAAAGCAAGTTTCGGTTGAAAGCTGGGCAGAAGGCAATGGCCAGTATGAAGAAAACAGCATCCAGATTGTAGGCAAACTTGCAAGTCTTTCATCTGAACTGACAGCTATAAGGCTCTATCAAAATATCCCGAACCCGTTCAGCGCAAATGCCCGGATTTCGTTCTTCCTACCCGAAGAATCTGAAATTACACTCACTGTGTTTGATATTCTGGGTAATGAAATCGAGGTTCTTGCCAAAGGTTCATACCCGGCAGGAAATCATACAGTAGAAATGGATAACCAAAATTATTCTACCGGTACCTATTTTTATCGTTTGATTGCAAATGATTTTGTGGAAACAAAACAGATGGAGGTGGGGAGATAAAATTCTCAAAACCTTGGAGGTTTTAAAACCTCCAAGGTTTTGGTACTGGGCTCCCCCAAACATTTACCCAATAAATTTGTTATTCGATTTTAAAAGAACATAAATCTATGGAATCGAAAAACAAAAGCATTATTACAGTGCAAGCCGAAATCAACTCACCCATCGAAAAGGTCTGGAAGTGCTGGACAAAGCCCGAAGATATTGTAAACTGGAATTTTGCTTCGCCGGAATGGTGTTGCCCATACGCTGAGAATGATCTGCGGGCCGGTGGTAAATTCAGCTATCGCATGGAAGCCAAAGACGGGAGCATGGGATTTGATTTCTGGGGTATTAATGACAAGATACTTCCCACCCAGGAAATCGAATATACTATGGGAGATGGAAGAAAAGCCAGGATCCTTTTTTCGACTACTGAGGGCAAAACAAAAGTAGTTGAAACTTTTGAGGCCGAAAGCACCAACAGCATTGAATTGCAACGAGGTGGATGGCAGGCAATATTGGATAATTTCAAAAAACATTGTGAAGGGAAATAATTTAAAAATGGCACTAAAAGAAAGGATTTCGGATTGATGATTAACGAAATTAGAAAGGTGTATCATCCCTCAAAATCGTAAATCAAAAATCGTTGATCTTATATCTTAAATCATTCCTGACACTTCTATTTTACCCGTTTTTATTAAAAGATGTCATTGGTATAGTCTAATTTTGTGGTTAATTAAATGAACTATGAAAAATCAAATCACGCCTTGTCTTTGGTTCGATAGTGAAGCAGAAGAAGCTGCCCGCTTTTATACCTCCATTTTCAAAAACTCAGAAATACAAAACATCAGCCGTTTCGGAAAAGAAGGCTTTGAACATCATGGCAAGCCCGAAGGCACTGTTATGACTGTTGATTTTATAATTAACGGACAGCCATTCACAGCCTTAAATGGCGGGGCCATTTTCACATTTAGCGAGGCCGTCTCTTTTCAGGTATTTTGCGAAAGCCAGGAAGAAATAGACCACTACTGGGAAAAGCTTACCGAGGGCGGGCAGGAAAGCATGTGTGGCTGGCTAAAAGACAAATTTGGGGTTTCGTGGCAAATTGTCCCGGCCATCCTCCCCAAATTGATGAGCGACCCGGCAAAAGCAGGAAAGGTGACCGAAGCCTTTCTGCAAATGAAAAAATTCGACCTTGAAAAATTGAAGCAAACATCTGCGTAGACAAAAGATTCGGCGTGATTTCGAGCCACACCGGCACCCTAACGAGAACAATTCATCCAAAAATAGTCCCCGCTACCGCACCAAAACCACACAGCCTGTCCCGAAATACGGGACAAGCTTTGCGGAGGTGGGATGCGCTCCAAAACTCGATCACTCCATTGCTCCAGAAGAAGTGAATATAATGGAAAATAATTCTAACATGGAGCTAAATTTGTCGTACGCCCTCTTCAAATTATTGGTATTTTTGAACCCAACAATTTATTTGCACAGACAAGATGAATATTCGATTAGCCTTTGCCAATCTGCAAAATAGTAGAGACAATGATATTTAGCTCAACCCTTTTCCTATTCCTATTCCTACCCATTGTTTTAGGAATAAATTACCTTTTGGACAAAAAGCTCCGTAATTTGTTTATCCTCTTAGCCAGCTTATTCTTTTATGCCTGGGGCGAGTACTTGCTTGTTTTTCTGATGATAAGCTCAATATGTGTAAATTTTATCTTTGGGCTTTTAATCGGTTACAGCCAAAAACATTCGCGGCAGGTAGTAACAAATATTATTTTGGGTATCGGGATCTCATTAAACCTTTTAGTCCTTATATACTACAAATACATCCATTTCCTGATCGACAACTTGAGTATTATTGGAATCGACCTGCACATAAATGCGGAAGGGGTAACGCTCCCAATCGGAGTGTCTTTTTTCACGTTTCAGAATATGTCGTACCTAATTGATGTATACCGCAAAGTAGTGAAAAGCCAGAAGAATTTAATCCATTTGGGGCTTTACATTTCCTTGTTCCCACAGCTAATAGCCGGGCCAATAGTTCGATATGCTGACATATTCAAAGAAATAAAGGACCGGGTCACCACTAGGAAGATGCTCGAAGCTGGGATCATCCGTTTTATCCGGGGCTTGGCCAAAAAGGTAATTATTGCCAACAATGTAGGCTTGATTGCCGACACCGCCTTCGATGCCACGGCATCCCAACTCAACCCTTTGGTGGCGTGGCTGGCAGTTGTGTGCTATTCTTTACAGATCTATTTCGATTTCTCGGGCTATTCCGACATGGCCATTGGATTGGGAAAGATGTTGGGGTTTAATTTTAAAGAGAATTTCAACTACCCCTACATCGCCAAATCGGTGAAAGATTTTTGGCGGCGCTGGCATATTTCATTGTCAACCTGGTTTAGGGACTATTTATACATCCCATTAGGTGGCAGCAGATTGGGGAAATACAGGACCTATGTAAATCTGATAATCGTTTTTTTCATAACCGGCTTATGGCATGGGGCAAGTTGGAATTTCGTGGTTTGGGGATTGTATCACGGCCTTTTTCTTTTGATTGAAAGGTTGGTGCCCTTTACGATACCTGAAAAATACAATTTCCTGAAACGGATTTATCTGTTGTTGGTGGTAGCCGTGGGCTGGGTCTTTTTCCGTGCCGACAACCTCGACCATGCCGCGAATTTTCTCAGCAAAATGTTCACTTTTTCAAAAGGTACCAATGTTTACCCGCTCATATATCTCAATTTTTACAGTTTATCAATCATCCTGACAGGGCTTCTGTTTGCAACCCCTTTGAGAAAAATTATCGCAAAACAAATACATGAAAAGATTAAAAATGAAACATGGATTTCAGTTTTAAAACAGGGTGCTTATCTAATCGTTTTCACCTTCACTGTATTCGAGCTGGCTCAGGCCACATACAATCCATTTATCTACTATCGCTTTTAATTTTTTAGATATGAGACAAATTGTATCCATATTCATAGCCCTTTTCAGTTTTTTAGTTATTCTTTATTTTCTTCATTTTGAAAAACAGGTACAGGATAAAATTACTATTGAAATTGAGATTCAAGTGAAGGATAAGGATTTTATCCAGCTTTTCTATTTGCAGGAAGGAAAGCCAAATTTCTCTGAACCAAATTCTTTTTGCCAGGATGTGAAAGGAGGCAATGACTTCCAAATTTTAAACTTTGATATTCCGCTTGATACAGCCATTACTAAAATTCGGATCGATCTGGGCGAAAACCCCAACCAGCAATCCATATTTATCAGATCTCTAACCCTTAAAACAGAACTAGACACGCTGATTTTTAGCGATAGCCTAAACAAGGTTTTTGTTTGGAATCGATTTGTAAGCTGTAGGAATGATACTTTTCACACAGTAACAATAGCCAGAAAATACGATCCATACCTGGTTTCAGCCCAACCTTTGAATGAAATAATCACAGAACTTACACAAGGGCCTCCTATATTAAAAAAATCAATGGCAGTGATCATTGCCCTGATTATCTCCCTTTCACTTGCCGTTTTTCATTACCAGTTAAATTTTAAAGCTACAAAAAGCACCCTCCTTTCATACGGATTTATTTCAATTTTCTTTTGTTTATTAGCATTCCCTACGGTGTATAAATATTTCACCCGATATGAAATAACAGAAAATACCGAAAAAAGGAAATTAGCCGAAAAGCCGGATTTTGTGCTGTCCAAATATTTTCCTTCGAAATATGAAGCCTACTACAGAGATCATTTTGGCTTTCGGAAGTCAATCATAAAATGGTCGAGCAATATTAAAATCCGTCTGTTCCATGCCTCCCCAAAACCGGAGCTGGTCCAATTTGGGAACGACAATTTTCTTTTTTTAACCTCGCAATATGATGTTCACAAAATTATCTTGCATAATTATAGCCACAGCGATGTGCAGTCGGCAAGTAGCTTGATTGCTTTACGAAACAAGCAAATAAAACGCAAGAACGATTTGAATTTAATAGGGATCAAATACATACCTGGATTTTGGCCAGATAAGCACACCATCTACCCTGAGAATCTGCCCACAACCATGACGATACAAATAATGGGTGATAGTTCGCTTGCCGATCAAATGGTAAATTCTTTTAAAGAAGAACCGATCTTATTTGTAGATGTTAGGAGCGAACTATTGGAAGCCAGAAAACATAAAAATGTGTATCTGAAATTTGACTCCCACTGGAACAAAGATGGGGCATTTATTGCCTATCAGGCCTTTTTTTATCAAACTTATCCGGTACTAAATATTATTCCGTATTCTGTCGATGATTTCGATGTAACCTATACCACAGAAAGAAGTGGCGACCTTACAAATTTGATTGCCGTTGATAGCATATATGGATATTATGACCAGGTACCTGCTTATACTTTGAAGGATAAAAGCAAGGATTATAGGGAGATGGATGTAAAAGGGTATCCCAACCTTACCCACCGGACAAGAAACGATAGCTGCAATAATAAACTAAAAGTAGTTATGTTTCGCGATTCCTACACGACGGCCATTGTCCAGTTTTTTTCTTTGCACTTCTATGAAGTAGTCTATATTTGGTCAAGTTATGACGAGAATCTTATCAAAGAACTAAAACCAGATATTGTCATTTCTTTTCGGGTAGAAAGGTTTCTTGAATTTTTATAAGCTGCCTCGCTGCCACACGAAAGGATTTCCCGTAGTACGGGACAGACTGTGCGGTGGCATGGGAGCTATCGGTACGCCGAGTGTCGGCGTGACTTCGAGCCACACCGGCACTGTACCCTAATCATGCCTCCGTAAGGGGCAAATAGCGATAGAACGAATTTGTGAAATGGCCTAAGCACCCCCTATGTGTGCGCTAATAGGATATCCACACAGACAATTCTTTATGCCATCTACGAAGGCATCGGGATTCGCCGCCATCCTTGTTCTATCGCTATGTCACCTCTGCCGAGGTGTCTTTTTATCGGCATTGCCCCTGGCAGCACCGACAATTCCTCTCCCCTAGCTACCGATCTGCAAATCCAGTATTTCGAGACCCAAGCCTTGCGTCTCTACCCTGCCTAAATTATTGGCGATGGTTCATCATAAACACCCGTAGAGACGCAAGGCTTGCGTCTTGGTATGTGCATAGAAACCCAACAATGGACAATCCTGAATGGACAATCCCGAAACCCGAAACCCGAAACACCTTTCTACCAAATACTCAATCAAACCTACCGAATACTCATAAAAGCACTCCAAATAGAAAATAGCTATTGACTTGTGCTTTCTTTTAGCTTAATTTTGGCTACTATTAAACCCAGACTCACAAAAAAATGAAAAAAGAGGTACTAATCGTTCTAAAAAAGGAGGAGCCATGAAATGAATTTCCAGGAAAAATTAATCTGTGACTTTAAACCGAATTCCAAACTAAATTAAATGATTATGAAGAATTTATTACTAATCTTAAGTATTTGCATAGGAATTTCTGTGAGCGCCCAGAACATGAAGCGCGACATTATTCCTATTGAACAGCTGAAAGAGGCCGCCGATAGATTTGCCGACCAGCGATGGGGCAACGTCGATGCAGCCGAACCAATACCTTATTACGATCCTTCGGGAAACGTCATTGCTTATGGGTTTAACTATGCCATCGGCAAAGAATTTCCAAAAGAAGGACGCCCCACTAATCTTGGAGAGAATGAGTTGGACAACGAAAGTATGTCAAAAAACCAACGATGGGGAGTTAACGAGTATGCACACTGTATTTTTGGCACTAGCCTCGATCGTACTTCATTAGTGCGGTTTATTGCTGCCATGAGCGATGAATATGCCTTTTATGACGAAATTCGTGAAATGGCTGCCAGTTCTTTTACAGGAAAGAGCACGCCGGTTTTAGACAAGATTTATTTTCAAACGCCTATGTTAAAATACTACAAGTTCGATTCGGGCAACGAATCGGTTTATGTACGGATTTTTCCACCGGCCAGGGTTTTGTCTCCTGCCGAATTCCAGGTTGAGTATGTTGATAATTTTGATATCAACAAAGTTATACCAATGAGTATAAAAGAAAACTGGGATTATTTTTTAACTGAAAATCAGACAAAAAATGTTCAAGTCGCCACATATATTCCTTATCAGGAAGAATGTGTTCCGTTTTTAGACTGGCACTATGGATGTAGCCCGACAGCCGGAGGTATGCTTTTAGATTATTGGGACAACTACAGCGATTACTCCTCGAATGACTATGGAAACCTAACAAAACACCACTTTTACGAATCGGGAAATGGCGGTCCTGATTATAATATCACAACTTCACAGGAGGCATGTGCCATACAAATGGGGACAAATTATAGCACCGGAAGTACTGGATCAAATGCTATTGGGCCGGGTGTAGTTGACGCTGCCAATTCGGCTATGTGTGGTTCGTATAATTTTTCACAAACAACCACCTTTTATTCGTTTGGGACAAGCACTGCAAAATGGAACCAGCAGATAGGCGAAATCAACGCCAACCGTCCCTGGCATTGTGGTGTAGACAACCATTCAATGACAGCAATAGGGTATGAGGTTATTGGTAGTGATAATTTTATGATCGTTCATAATACATGGGACCCACCAAACGACTGGTGGAATTACACACTTAACTATCGAATTTCGGAAATCTATCCTGGTGGTGCTTACGGTTCGCATATCGAAATTCTTACGCCCCAAGGTGATCCTGCCTATAATCACAATGGAAATGGCGAAATCCTCTACTCAGGGAATGTGTATGAAATTACCTGGAGCTACGATACGTATTCAGGAGCGTATTGTAAGTTATTGTATTCGACCAATGCTGGTTCAACTTTTACTACAATTATTGCAAATACACCTTGCGACGGCTCCTATTTATGGACAATACCAAGCGGGTTAAGCTCATCTCAAGGAAGGGTTAAAATAGAAATGTATTCGAGTGGAGGAACTCTTATTGCATCCGACGGAAGCTGGGGTAATTTAAAGTTTTTCACGGGCGGTTCCATTGTTACCCTATCAGATGATGTTGCTGTTAATACTACTACAGACCCTACCTATTATCAGATTAATAATACCAACTCAAAATGGGGTGCTGTAGGTATACGCTCAGCTGACAACTGGAGCATAAAAATGTACACCAGCAATACCTTTGCCACCGAGGCAATAGCATCAGCTTATACTGTTGATAACGATTTCATTCTGTTCGACCAACATCACCTTAGTAATACTACACGGGGTGTACAATGCTATCAATTTTCGGGAACAGCCACAGCTCGTACCGAATACGAAGGAGGAACAGAATCTCTTACATTGGGTGTATCTCAAACTCATAGTTGGACAGCCAATGATGTGGTGGAAGTGTGGGATATTTACCTTGCTGCCGGCACGTATAAATTCACTATGAATTATAATTCTGGAAGTGCCAACCTCGACATGGCCCTGTTTAGCTCCTATGGGGGCGGGCCTTACTACCTGAACAGGAATGACTACCTGGCCAGATCTACTAACAGTGGAACAGCAAATGAAACATTCTTTGTAACCATACCTGGTGGCGACTATTATGGATTTCTTATCTGGTCCAACGATGCAAACTCAGCATCGGTGACAATAAATTCAGAAACGACAGTGGCAGGTTTGTGGGAAGGCGATGTTTCGAGCAACTGGAACACAGCCGGAAACTGGAACGACAATACTGTTCCAACAGCAACCACCGATGTAGTAATCCCATCAGGAACAACTTACAGCCCTTATGTATATGTGGCCAATGCCAGTGCAAAGAATGTTACCATAGAAAGTGGGGCTACTTTACACATTGGTGCTTATGACCTCACAGTTGAAGAGAACGTTGTTGTAAACGGAACGATCAGGATGTATGACGACAATGCCGACCTGTTTTGCAACGACATCATCTGGGAGTCAGGTTCTCAAGCCAACATGGTTGCTAATGGTGAATTCCGTGTATCTGGTGACTGGAATTTTGAATTTGGAGCCAATGTGCATATGACAAATGGTAATGTATGGTTTACTGGTGCAACAACAGCTTATATCAGAAGTTACGAAGCCGATTGCTATTTCAATAAAATATATGCTGCTAAAACCGGCGGCGCATATATCGGTGTAAGCGCATTGTCGGGAGAAGACCTTGTAATAAATGGAGACCTTTATATTTATAGCTATTCAGCTTTCAATATTTATTCTTCTGAGAAAGTGATTTTTAATAGCTCTTTCAACAATGTCGGGGGCCATTTTTTAGCAAATTTTGGAACTGTTGAATTTGCCGGTAATCCTACTATTACACTAAAACCGAATGTTGGCGACTATTTCAATAATTTAAGAATCAATGTGGGAACTGGCAATAGTCTTGGCTTAGGTAATACCTATTCCGATTCACTGGTAGTTAAAGGTGATGTATTTATTGAAACTGGCAACTTCGATTGCAACGATCTAACAATCACAGTTGGCGAAGACTGGACCAACCAATCTGGCACATTCGGATTCTACGAACAAGTCGGAAAAGTAATATTTAATGGAAGCAGTGGATACCAGTATTGTTATGGTGAAACATTCTATGATTTTCAACATAACTCTGGAGGATCAAACGTGCTTTTCTATGGGCTCACCAATATAACCAACAATTATTACTGTTATGGCAATGCCTTTGCTTTCCACGACGTGAATATCGACAATATGTTTTTAGGCCTTGCCGGTAATTTTAATGCCTACTATTCAGGTGTGGAAGTAAATATTGATGATCTTGACATGGGTTCATCAGTACTTGGATTATACTTGTACGGGACCATCGAAGCTTATAATGGAAGCATATATGTGGGCGACCTTGCGGAGAATGGCCTGTATGGCACATTTAAAGTCACCGGTCCCTATGGATTACTCGATATTACCCAGGATGCAAGCGGTTATATTGATTTAAACGGAACAATAAATATTACCAATGGAACAATGAATGTGCATGGAGGTGCGATCGATAGCTATTGGCCTTACTATGCAAATGCTTCCATCACGATGAGTAACGGAGTGCTCGACTTTATCGACCGAAGTATTTACATTAATAATTCATCCTACACGCTAACTACTAATATTACCGGAGGGACAATACGCACTCCCAACAGTTTTTCGGTATATGATGAATGGGCACCGGCAGGAGGCACACTGGAGTTCTATGGATCAAATGCTACCTCTTTCCTTAACATGGGCTACCAGGGATCGGCACTGTATAACTTGCATGTTAACAAGACATCCGGAATGGTCGATTGCAATACAAATACAGTAAGAATCAGCAATGATGTACTTATTGATGGTGGAATCCTTGCCGCCCCAAGTGACACCCTTTATGTGGGTGGTGACTGGACAAACAATGGTAATACATACAATTTTTACGAATACGATGACGTGGTATGTTTCTACGGTCCAAACACTTCTAACATCTACACCGATGAGGATTTTGATGAATTGGTAATTGACAAGACCTATGCTAATTTCGATGGTGTGGTGCAAGCAACCGGAAAAAGTGTTCATTGTTTACAAGGCAGCTTGCATGTTATTGATGGCACTTATGAAATGGATCCAAGTTCAATTATGACAATCGACAACGACCTGATTATTGAGAACGGAGCCGGTTTCAATGCCAATGACCTCTACACTGAAGTATTCCTTGGCGGCAACTTGACCGATTACAATACCATAATCACCACAGTAATAGGCTTGTCAGAAATGAATCTGAGTAACGATTTCACTTTCAATGGCACTGGCGATCAGGCTCTCAACCTATCTTCAACAGAAGTTGAATTCGGAAATTTAATAGTCGACAAAACGTACCAGTCAAACTTAAACATCTACGATGGCTTCCGGGTAACTGGTGACCTGACAATTACAAGTGGCGACTGGATTGATGTGGGTACCGGCCAGAATTATTATCTGGAAGGAGACCTGACAGTAGCTGCCAGTGGCGCCTGGTTTGCCTACGATGCAACCGTACATTTCGAAGGCAGTTCAACCCAATATCTCGAAGAAGTGGGATATTCCGGTTACTTTGGAGATGTGGTTATCAATTCCACAAGTTTGAGTGGTGGGGTAAACCTAAATTCAGATTTAATCATTTTGAACAACCACGACTTGACCATCAATTATGGCCATTTATGGGCCGATGGCAACCTTATCAGGGTTATTGGTGATGTTATTATAAACAGCTCAGGAGAGTTTAATATGGATGATGATTCTGAATTGAATATAGGTAGTTCAGGTCATCTGAACATTAACTCAGGAGGCGTATTTGAAGCGATTGGTTCCGAAGGCCACCTGGCAGTGCTCGAATCCAACGATGCTAACTACTGGCAATTCAATTGTTTCTCAGGAGGAACTGTTTCTGCCGAATGGGCATCATTCTCAGGCGTTGACACCTGGGGAGTTTATATCTGGACTGGTGGTTTTGTAAATACCAGCCATTCTTTTAACCATTGTACTTTCTTGCCAGGGCAATCAGGCGGAGCATTGCTTGATGTAGAAAACACTCAGAATTTCACAATCAACTATGCCAATTTCCCAAGCCAGGGGGTCAGCACCTATAACGTAAGAAAAGGCACAAGTGCAGGTACAGTAACCATGATGAATTACATGGGCAGCTTTGCAGGAGAAGCATTCGATTATGATCCGAACAACAATGTAGTTTGGAATACCAATCTTTCTGTAAGCGGAGTAACCACCAATGTTTCCTGCAATGGTGGGAGCAACGGTGCCATCGATATTACAGTTACAGGAGGAACTCCCGGCTATACCTACCTTTGGAACAATGGGGCAACCCAAGGCGACCGGTCAAACCTTACTGCTGGCACCTATACACTCACAACCACCGACTCGTATGGGCTTCAGGTTACAAATAGCTTTACGGTTACTCAACCGGCAGTGTATAATGTTAGTGGTTTAACATCCGATGTAAGTTGCTATGGTGGAAACGATGGAGGCATTAATATCTCATTATGGGGAGGCACTCCCCCTGATACCTACCTCTGGAGCAATGGGAGTACTCTCGGAGACCAATTTAATCTTCCTTCAGGAACTTACTCGCTGACCTGTACCGATGCAAATGGGTGTGTTGTCACAAACTCATGGACCATCACACAACCTTCTGCCATCGCCAAATCCTTTGTAAAAACAAATGTGAGTTGCTTTGGTGGTTCGAATGGTGCAATTAACTTAACCGTAAGTGGGGGAACTACACCTTATACATATCTTTGGAATGATGGTCCTACCACCCAGGACAGAACAAACCTTTCTGCAGGTGTGTACACGGTTACCATAACAGATTATAATGGTTGTACTTCTTCAGGCACACAAACCATAACACAACCCTCTACTTATGTTGTTGTTGGGTTTACCTCTGTCAATGTGAGTTGTTTCTTAGGTTCAAACGGATCCATAGATATGAACGTAACGGGTGGAACGACTCCCTACACGTATTTTTGGAATGGTGGGGTAACGACCCAGGACAGGACAAACCTGACAGCCGGAACATATTCAGTTACCGTAACCGATGCAAACGGATGCACTGCAACCGGAAGTAGAACTATTACACAACCATCGGTACTTACCCAAGCCTATACAAAAACAAATGTAACTTGCTACGGTGGCTCTGATGGTACGATTAATCTTACCGTAGGCGGAGGCACATCACCCTATTTCTACTTATGGAATGATGGTGCAACTACACAGGACAGGGCAAACATTATAGCCGGGGTTTATTGGGTTACCATTACCGATGCCAATGGATGTACCGGAACCGGGACACAAACAATTTCACAACCTACCGGAATCAGCATTACAGGTACAGTTACCAATGTCACTTTAGCCGGAGGCTCCGATGGTTCTATTGCAGCTTCTGCAAGTGGTGGTACACCACCTTATAGTTATAGTTGGGGAGGTGGACAAACCACACCAACCATTACAGGTTTAATGGCTGGTACTAATGTGCTGACAGTAATGGACAGCAATGGTTGTGGCAACTCCCAAAGCTTCACCGTACTTGACGGAACAGTGGGTTCTATGAGCTTGTCAGGAATTGTTACCGATGCGTCCTGCTATGGTAGCAACGATGGTGCTATTGACATGACCATCAATGGTGGTTCTAATCCATACACCGTTCTTTGGTCGAATGGCTCTGCAGCCATCGATCAGAATAACCTTGGGGCAGGAGTGTACACAGTAACTGTAACCGATTTCTACAGTCAGGTGGCTTATGCGTCATTTACTGTCAACCAACCGGCTCAAATTGTTATTGTTGGCTCTTATACCAATGCAAGTTGCTATGGTGGAAACGATGGCTCATTATCGGCCTCTGTTTCGGGAGGAACTGCGCCTTATTATTATAATTGGAGCAATGGTGGCACTGGAAATTCTATTTCAGGTTTAACAATGGGCGCTTACAGTCTCACGGTTACCGATGCCAACGGATGTTCTGATAATGATACTTATTTCGTCAGTCAGCCTGCATCGGCAGTTTACATCACCGAGAACATCAACCATGTTACCGTAGCAGGTGGCAACGACGGATGGATTTCGACCTATGCACTGGGAGGAACATCACCTTATACTTATGCCTGGTCCACAGGATCGAATGCTCAGAATATCTATAACCTCATAGCAGGGACTTATACACTCACGGTTACCGATGCCAATGGATGTACCGAAATTGAAAGTTATGTGGTGAACGATGGATCAGCGCCCACTTTGTATGTTACTGCATTTACTGCCGATGTAACCTGCTATGGTGGGAACAATGGTGAAATCAATTCCACTGTAAGTGGCGGAGTACCTCCTTATTCCTATCTGTGGAGCAATGGATCAGTATCTGCCGACCCAGCAGGGCTTATAGCCGGGACCTATTCTGTAACCGTAACCGATGCTATGGGCAGTACTGCTACAGGAAGTTGGACAATCAACCAACCAACACTTTTGACAGTCACTAATACGGTTGTTAGCACAAGCTGTTTTGGTGGCAACGATGGCGAAGTGTATGTTTATCCAACAGGGGCTATTTCGCCCTACTCCTACAACTGGAGCAATGGATATACAGGCCAGTATTTAATTGGTGTGGTGGCCGGAACGTATTCTGTAACCATAACCGATGCCAATGGCTGTCTATATATGAATTCTTATGTGGTATCTGAACCTCCTGCACTGCTTATTACATACACCAAAACCGATGTAAGCACAGCAGGTGGGGCCGATGGAGCCATCGACCTTACTGTTTCGGGTGGCAACCCGGGCTACACCTATCTGTGGTCGACCGGGGCCTTGACCCAGGATATTTCAGGTTTGATGGCAGGATACTACGATGTAACTGTTAGCGATTCGAATGGTTGCACTGCTTATGAAACTATTGAAATTACCGAGCCAGGCGGATTGGATGTGCAAAATATCAATTTGGTAGCAGGTTGGAGCATTATCTCAACCTACATTATTCCAGTTCAACCTTTGATCGATTCCATATTTGCTCCGGTTGTAACTATCACCGCTATTGTGAAAAATGGAGCAGGTGCAGTGTATTGGCCAGCATTTGGGGTAAATAGCATCGGAAATGCCGTATTGGGACAAGGTTATCAGGTTAAGATGAACGCTAGTGCAATGCTACCTGTTACGGGAACGGCAGTTGTACCTGAGCTTACACCGATCACTATCCCAGCAGGATGGAGCATAATCGCCTATCTCCGCCAGGTACCAGGCGATGCAGTTGCAATGATGTCACCCATCGTGTCGAACATCGCGATCATGAAAAATGGAGGCGGAGCCGTGTACTGGCCGGCCTTTGGAGTGAACGGCATTGGGAATATGCTGCCCGGTCAAGGTTACCAGATCAAGCTGAATGCTACATCTACCCTTACCTACCCGGCTAATTCGGTTCCTTCAAAACTGAATGTTGAGCCAATGCAGCCAATGTTTTATCAACAACCGGCTGCCACAGGCAACAATATGACCATAGGGTTCCCAACATCGGCCTTCCTAAATCTACCAATGATTGGTGATGAAGTTGGGGTATTTAATTCCCAAGGCCTACTGGTAGGAAGTGCCATATTCGACGGCAGCAACCTCGCTATCCCAATTTGGGGCGATGATGACCTGACCCCTGAAACCGATGGCCTCACTTATGCCGAGGGCTTTGAACTGCGGACATGGAACGGAGAATTGGAGCAGGGGATCACAATCGAATCATGGACTGAAGGCGATGGGCTGTACGAACGCGATGCCATCCAAATAGCCAATAAGGTTAGCTTTACCAATATGGATGCAATGGCTTATTCGCTCGATCAGAACGTTCCGAACCCTTATGGCGCGACAACCCGGATCGCATTTTACCTCCCCGAAACATCCAACATAAGCCTTACCATTTACGATGTATTGGGCAATGTGATGGATGTTGCGGCTGAAGGTGAATTCCAGGCCGGGCAACACAGCATCGAACTGGATGGCAGCCAATATGCCATGGGAACTTATTTCTATAGGCTAATTGCCAACGACTTTGTTTGCACAAAGCAAATGGAAGTAGGCAGGTAGAAAAGAATGGAGTGATGGAGTGATGGAGTGATGGGCGGAACCTGGTAACGACCTCCCCAATGCTCCAACCCTCCAGTACTCCAAACCTTTAATACTACCCAGATAGTTTGCTTAACAGAAAAGAAGTTTTCAACAATGGAGAAAGGTACAAAAAACTCTAGTCTGGTTTACTCGCAGGTTAATTTCTGGTGAACTTTTGGTTAGAACCTCGCCCCTGGGAATCTGGGACCCGGGGGCACTTTTATGACTTGAGAAGGATGATTATGAAATGAGGAATGAAAGGCCGGTGAGCAATTGCCGGCTTTTCTTTGTTTCTTTGGTAAATGAAAATTGCAGAAAAGATCATTCGATTTAACCAACAGTTGAATTTCAGCGATCCTTTGCCAGATGGCATCAGGATAATGAACCCTTATGCTGAAAACCCGGAAGCCCTGCAAATTTCCTCCGAGTTTTACCGAAAATATTATGCCGACAACAAAAGCCGACGAATCATCCTGGGCATTAATCCCGGCCGGTTTGGTGCCGGGGTAACCGGAATCCCATTTACCGACCCCAAACAATTGAAAGAACATTGCAAACTTGATTTTCAAGGAAAAGAAACCCACGAACTATCCTCAGCCTTTGTATATGAAATGATTTCAGCTTTTGGCGGGGCCAGCCAATTTTATGCTGAATTTTATATTGGAGCTGTTTGCCCCTTGGGCTTTGTTATTGACAGCCAAAACGGAAAGGAGAAAAATTATA
Source organism: Bacteroidales bacterium (assembly GCA_021740905.1). Classification (GTDB taxonomy): domain Bacteria; phylum Bacteroidota; class Bacteroidia; order Bacteroidales; family M50B96; genus JAIOYV01. The sequence goes on along the minus strand of JAIOYV010000015.1, from coordinate 8,209 downwards.
ACTATTACGACAGTCGGGAGTTGCTGTCAATCGTTGAACCATTCATCATAAAATCTCTCGAAGCCCAGCTTTCTTTTGGGATCAATAGGGATGTCTGTTATTGCCTGGGCAATGGCAAAAATTACAAATACCTTTTAAAGTTGAACAAAGAGAGGAAGTACTTTGAAAAAATAGTTCCACTGGAACACCCGCGCTATATCATGCAATACAAGCTGAAAAAGAAAGAGGACTATGTGCGGAAGTATTTGAAGGAGCTGAGGGAAATTCAATAGTATATCGGGAATGTATGATATGTGGTGATTGAATGCTATCTTTAAAGTTAAATAAAAAAGAGGGGCAACTAAATGAAATACAAAATTGTCAATTGAAATATCGGCGAGTTTTTCAAATCCTTAAAAAGATGATGCTATGAAATTTAGATTATTAATTCTCACCCTGGTCTTTAGTGTAAATCTACATGGGCAACAAGTAATCAATGGGGGGATAGAGCAATGGGATACCACTTATACTCCTTTTTATCCGGTAAGTTGGATGACTACTGCATTTGCTGCATCCGTACCAGAAGATCCTATTCCTCTCACAGCATGGCGAACCTCAAATTCACACAGTGGCAACTACGCTGTTAAACTGGAAGCGGATGATGGTCCTTTTACTTCTGCAATTACTATGGGTTATTTAGCTTATGGCAGTCCTGGTTATCCTTATTATACTTTCGGGATCCCCTATAACCAACGGCCTGGAGAACTCAATTTTTATTACAAATTCAACCGGATGGGGCTGGACACCGGATTTGTTTATGTCAAGTTGCATACGCTTGACAACACAGGGCATGTTGAACAAATTGTGGGCGAAGGAAATGTCTCAATTATCAACGACACCAATACCTATACCCCGATGACAATCCCCATATATTATTTTGTACCGGATACTCCCAATATCATTCAAATCGTATTTGCAACAAGCAAAGCTTTAGCCGAGACAGGGAATCTTATCCGTGCATTTCCCGGAAATGGAGTAACCGTAGGGACGACATTATGGATTGATGATGTATCTCTTTCGGGTGGGACTTTGGGCAAATTTGAATTTACTGAAATCAACCCATGCAACATTTCCCCCAATCCTTTTCACGACTTTGCAACGATACTTTTTGATAATCCCAAAAATGAAAAAACTACATTGACCGTTTTTGACTACCAGGGCAAGCTTGTGAAAACGATTCGGAGCAATAACCCGGCATCAAACCAACAAATCATTAAAAGAACAGGTTTGGCAAATGGTTTTTATTTTTTCCAACTCGCCACCGACAAACAATTGATCTCGACTGGAAAATTTATAATAGAATAAAGCATAGGCAATGAAAAAGTCGCATAACTCATGTGAAAAACAGTGCTACTTGGCTAGCCACGTATGCTTTTGGAATCTCTGAATAATATAAAAACCAAAGTCTAAATCATATTCAAACACTATGACCAGAAACCTAATAACTTGCGCCTTAGCACTATTCCTAAGCCTAAGCACAATTGGGCAGGTAACAATCCCTGCCGATTCGTTAAAAAAGCATGTTTACTATTTAGCCAGCGATTCGCTTGAAGGGCGCGGATTATCCACTGAGGGTGGCCTTAAAGCTGCAATATATATTGCGAACCTCTTTAAAGAAATTGGCATTGCACCGGCAGGGGAAGGATATTTTCACCCTTTTTACACCCGGGTAGGGCAATCTATGTTGAAAGGGAACAATGTGGTGGGCATTATTGAAGGCACCGATCCTAAGTTGAAAAATGAATACATTGTTTTGGGTGCCCATTACGATCACCTTTCGTACACATACATTGATGGGGTAAAAGTTGTGTACAATGGGGCCGATGATAATGCGTCTGGAACATCGGCCATAATTGAGCTTGGCAGGGCCTTGGTTCAGCAAAAAGAGAAGTTGAAACGAAGTGTGCTTATTATCGCATTCGATGGAGAAGAGAGTGGTTTGCGGGGTTCCATAGATTTTATTGGGCAAAATGTTATCCCAATTGAAAATGTAAAACTGATGATGAGCATTGACATGGTTGGCCGGTATGCCGAAAGCAATTCCCTGATAATGGGAGCCATGGCGAATTTAACAGGGGGCATAGAACTACTTGACAGAATTGCGAAAAAGCATGAAGTAAAATTAAAGGAGATCCCGGAGAGTTTATCGGGCAGGACAGATTCGAAACCCTTTGGCGACATAGGCATCCCGGCCATTCACGTAACCTCAGGGATTGTTGGCCCCTACCACCAACCAGAAGACGATAGGGAAACCATCGACTACGAAGGGATGGAAAAAATCGCAGGTTTGCTTTTTGAGTTAACCATTGAACTTGCCAATAAAGACTCGCTTGTGCCCAACAAAAAATTGATGGTTGCTGCAAAACAATCAGGCCAGCCCTTCTTTAGATATGGGGTAAAAGCACATGTTGGGAGTAGTTTTCATGCGTATCCAAACGAGTTTTTTAACGGGAAACGAAGGTTCAGTTACGAGGTGGGCCTTGTGTCTCAAATAAAAATTACGAAACACTTTTTACTTCAACCGGAGGTGTTGTATTCGAGTTCGGCAAGCGATTACGAAACCGGAAACTTCAGGGTCCACAGCTTAAAGATCCCAGTAAGCCTTGTTATAGCGAGTTCTGGTGGCGGATACAATCCACGGGTTTATGCTACCCTTGGGGCATATTACAGATACCACTTTAGTGGTACGGCCAACGGAAAATCGTTGGATTTTGATAATTCATTTGAGCAAACCGAAACAGGTATTGTTTATGGATTTGGCTTTGAGCAAAACTCCGTTTTTGTGAGTGTAAACTTTAGTCTCGGGTTGTCGAGCCTGGCAAAAGATGCGAATATGAGTGACTTTAAAAACAGGGCAACTTATTTCTCAATGGCTTATATGTTTTGATTGAAACAAAAAGGCCACAAAAACAGGAAGGCTCAAAGGGTCGCAAAGAGCATGATTCCTAAAGTTTGATTCTGATCAGCCAAAGTTTCGTAAACCCTATTTTTGTAGTTTTGTATAAAAGACGTATAATGCGACTTCATTAAAAAACATCATTTCACTTACGCACTTTAAAACCGGAAGTATGAAGAAACTGATTAAATGTATGATAATCCTTTCTGTCGCTTTTGCGAGTCAGTCGTGCGACAAAGAATGTGAGGATAAAATAGTAGAGATTACCAGTCTCGAAAATGAATATGGGTGTACCGACACCCAATACCAAATCCAGTTAAGCTTGTACGAACAATTCATAATCTTCAACAATCAGGAAGATTTTGAGGCACAAGCCGAAGGACCTTGCCAGCCAGAAATCGATTTCACCATCTACGATTTAGTGCTTGGCAAAAAGGGCTTGACCAGTGGGTATGATTCAATTGAATATAAATTAATCGAAAAGTGCAAATCGGGGGATCAGGAATTAACCGTAACATTTACTCTAAATGCAACTATGATTGCCCCCATCGTAACTTTTCATGCTTTGATCCCAAAACTTGGAATCGGGCAGACATTGACGGTGAATGTGATTGCAAATGATTTAGAATGAAGTATCATGGCATCAAAAACAAGAATTTGTAGAATTTGTGGTTGACCAGATTGAAAATGCAGGCCAGATTTCCTTCAAGCACATGTTTGGTGAGTTTGGTATTTATTCTGAAGGGAAAATATTTGGTCTCGTGTGCGACAACAAGCTCTTTATAAAACCTACCGAGGCAGGAAGATCATTTATTAAAAATCCGGTTGAAGCCCCACCCTACCCTGGTGCAAAGAATAGTTTTCTTATCGAAGACAAATTGGAAGACCGGGAATGGCTGAGCGAATTGGTGCGGGTTTCGGTGAAGGAACTTCCCGAGCCAAAGCCCAAAAAGAAAAAAGCTAAAAAGAAATAAAAGGAATGGGCCACAATTCAAATTAGATTACCCAGTGGAATAAAGCCTTTAGTATATGGATTGAATGTATTTTACATTAGCCAGTAGGAAGCACCTTTACCGATTCACTATTATATTATTACATTTGTATTTGTATATGCTATATCAAATAAAAGTATAATATGAGTACAAACGAACAGGTTGAATTTTTCACCAAAGAACTTAAAACACTAACAGACAGATACAAGAATGAATCTTCACGGTATAAAAAAACAGCTTTCCGTCTAAAGATTATCTCTGTTCTTCTTGCGGCAATTATTACAGTTTTGCTTGGAATTAAGTTCGGCGATGCCAGTTTAACGAATGCTTTAAGTAATGTCTCTCTCGTATTAGGTGCAAGTATTACAGTACTTTCTGCGTATGAAGCTTTTTTTGATCCCAAAGCCCTTTGGGTGAGAGAAACAGTAACATTTGTACGTCTTAAAGACCTTCAACGGGATTTAGATTTCTGGAGGTCAGGTATCGATCCCAATGAAATAACAACAGAGGAGCTTAATAAATTCAAAATTAGATTAGATCTGATCCTGGAGGATACATTGAAATACTGGATGAAAATTAGAGGTGCTCCCGATATGGAAAAGAATTTGGAGGCCAGGGCCGATTTGCGAGGAACTGAAAATACTGATTAAGTCTGTATTCGCTATGCAGAGGAAAGCAATATTATCCCAATGTCGCAAAATATAATACATAACCACGACCATTACACCAAGGTAATCGAAAAGGTGAAATACGCCAAAGAGTTTGTATGGATAGGCACCGCCGACATTAAAGACCTGCACGTAAAAGCGGCACCACGCGCAGTTTCCTTTTTGTCCGTCCTCGATGCATTATCGCGCAAACGGGTAGGCATCCGGATACTTCATGCCAAGGAACCAGGGGTTAATTTTAAAACCAGCCTCAAGAAATATCCCTTACTTCAAAAAAATATTGAAATGGGGTTGTGCCCACGGGTCCATTTTAAAATGATAATAATTGATTCGACCTTTGCATATTTCGGCTCGGCCAATTTAACAGGGGCCGGCTTAGGGTTGAAAAGTGAGAACAACCGCAATTTTGAAACCGGGATGATAACTGATGACAAGCAGTTCATCAACCAACTAATGGAGCAATTCGACACCGTTTGGATGGGAAAGCATTGCGACAATTGTGGAAGAAAAGCATATTGCAAGACCCCGTTAAAACTGAAATAGAGTGGATCAGGAAGAAGGGGAAACAGTTATAACTCCCATGCGTTTTCAACTTAATCCTTTGCCCCTCGTCAAACATGGCATAAAAAAACATGGAATGAGCCGGGCCCATTCCATGTTATCAATTCCTGTGGGATAAACTAAAAGCGATTTCCGTCTCTATTAGTTTGTCCGCGTTTATCGCTTATTAATCTTAGTTATAATTTACGGTTACTTCGAAAGGGGTAGCCGATGTGTACAATCCTGCGGGTGAACTTGCGGGTACATTCAAAGTTGCACCTACGTTGAGAGTTTGAGTACCACCTGTAAGCGTTCCGGTAGGAGTTGGGGTGCTGGTCCAAGAATCAACTGTCATATCGTTGCCCGAGTAGCTAATGGTTGTTGCACCGGCAGGCAAGGTAATGGAATAGGTTGCATCTGCAAGTCCTGTAACGGTGAAAGATGCTGCGGTTACGGTTCCATTGTTTCCGTTTAGGAAAGTGACACCACCTGTGTTCGATCTCGAACTGGCAGGGGTCAGGACAATTGTTCCTGATGTTGCGTTCACTGCAAGGTTACCAAAGTTCATATCAACCGTTTTGGTAATGGCAATTGGAGTTAGGATTTGTGCTGAGGCAGAAGCCGTAGCTGTGACCTGTGCAAAAGTGCTTGTGGCAAAAAGGATCATTACGATTGCGAGGGCGGAGAGTTTGCTGATAGTTTTCATAATAAATTGTTTTTAAGTTTATAAATATTTGTTTAAAATTTCATTTTCATTTGCCTCTTTTTACGAAGAACGAACAGTCTATGTTTCAATATTTTACAGCAATGTGATGAAATTAAAGAAAGGAGTCATGAATGGAAATATACGGGTGATAAAAAAAATTACAAAATGGTGAACGGCTTATTTTTGTTGATGAATGAAATTTCTAAATTCATCATTTGAGTATATAATCTCATTTCAAATTAAAATATTTATTCGACTTCCTATTTATGAATTAAATCTCAAGGTCGTTTCGTTTACGATTGGAACACTGATAACACAGATGCAAGCAACGCTAATTTTCGCTGACTTCTTGAATCATTAACCGATTGTATACGCGTTTGAAAATCCGTTTGATCTGCGTTCCACTATTTTTTTGTTAACGCTTTGTCATCGCTGAATAATTTTCTGCCCCTTTCTAAAATCTTTCGTTTGAATCAAAATAAGATACATTCCTGCCGGGAATGGAAAATCAAAATCGATTTTATCAATATCGGAATATACCTGGCCGAATACTTCTTTTCCTTCAATATTGAATAGTTGAAGCCTTGCGGATTTTTCTTTCTGTTGAAGTTGGATGTATATATGGTCGTCGACCGGCACAGGAAAAACTTCAAAGAACTGGGATTGCAAATCGTCTACCCCAATGTTGGTGACCTCAAGACACCCGGTCGTGTCGCGGCAATTCCCGAAAATTATTTGCACTGCATAGTTCCCGTTTTGGGTGGCTGTAAAAGTGCCAGAATTGGCACCCGGTATGATGGCAAAATTGTCATCACAATCGAGCCACTGAAAACTGCCGCCCCCCTGGTTCGCTGTAAGTACTGCCCCATTCTGTGCCACAGTCAAATCCAACGATGAAAGCACAAGGTTGATAGTGATAATGGAATCGCAGCCCCCGGCATTTGAGATTGTGTCGTGATAGGTGCCAGTTGTGTTAAGAATAGCTCCTGAGGGTGCAACGTAATAGCCACACTCAAAAGCATTCATCGACGAGTAGGTAGCGGTGCTGATGGTAAGATGGATGGTAATTACCGAATCGCAGCCGTTCGAGTTATGGATAATATCGGTATAGGTTCCGGAAGTTATCCAGGTATTTCCAGATGGTGAAGTATAGGCATCGCAGGCTGTAACCGAAATGATACTCGACGTGGCTTCGTAAATGGATAAGTCGATTGTGATAATCGAGTCGCAACCAGCCGAATTCGAAATGGTGTCCGCATAAGTCCCCGAAGTAGCGTAAACCATCCCGGAAGGCGATGTATAGCTTCCGCAACCGGAGGCCGAAATACTGGAGTAAGTATTGTCCGTAATGGTCAGGTTGATGACAATCATTGAATCACACCCTGCTGTATTGGGAATGGTATCGAAATAAATTCCCGAAGTGGTATACATATTTCCTGAAGGAGAGGTGTAACTATAACATTCAGCAATAATGAGGTTGCTGGTTGTATTGTCATTGATGGTGAGGTCGATTTGAATAATCGAATCACACCCTGCCGAATTCGGAATGGTATCAGAATAAATTCCGGAAATGGTAAACACTGCACCCGAGGATGAAGTGTAGCTATAACATTCGGAGGCTGTAATTGAACTAATCGTATTGTTGATGGATAGATCAATGTTAATTATTGAATCGCATCCGGCTGCATTTGGGATAATATCTACATAACTGCCTGATGTAGTATAAATAATTCCCGAAGGCGAAGTATAGCCGCTACATTCAGCCACAACCAAATTGTTTGTTGTGCTTTGGTTAATGGTAAGGTCGATGGTAATAATGGAGTCACAACCGGCAGCATTTGGAATTATGTCAGTATAAATGCCTGTTGAAGTAAGGATATTTCCTGCCGGAGAGGTATATGTTTCACATTCTGAAATTGTAATCGAACTTGTTGACTGATCATAAATGGTAAGGTTGATCATAATCACTGAGTCACAGCCTACTGAATTGGAGACCGTATCGTTGTAAGTCCCGGAGGTGGTCAGGATATTTCCAGAGGGTGCTGTATAGCTGTAACACTGTGAGACGTTCATGCTGCTGAAACTGGCCTCATTGATTGTTACATCAATCGAAATAATGGAATCACACCCGGCAGCATTTGCGATTGTATCTACATAAACCCCTGAATTTGTATACACCACACCCGATGGCGAAGTGTAGCTATAATCGAGTAGACGGCCCCGGCTAAAATAGCCGGGATGCGCCTCTCACACCACCGAACGTACGGGTCTCGTATTCGGCGGTTCGTAGCACATCAGCAATACCGCTCTTTACACCAGTAATACCTTGTTCCGTTCTATTGGTGGCTAGCAAACTCGAACATTTGTA
>JAIOYV010000113.1 GCA_021740905.1 Bacteroidales bacterium | reverse complement strand
CCAGGGCTGCACCCAGGCCTAATGATTGCACCCCTTCGGGGCTTATTAACAAGAAAGGTCCAACGGGCCAAGATAAATAGCCCAGGGTGTAGCCCTGGGGATAGGTAAACGATTGAATTATAGCCCCAACGGGGCGTAATCAGGTGGGTTCCAAAATCATTTAGTATGGCTGAAGGAATTCATCAGATACTAAATTGAATCGACCTTGGCTGTTGAAACAAAGAGAAGGTTTTAGTTTATGATAAACTTCCCGGAACAAATTTTTTCTTCGCCCTGACTTACGAGGTAGAAATAGATCCCCTCCTTGTAATTTTGCTTTTTTAGTTCCATACTATTCTCTGATGTCTCGAAACTTTGAATAATTTTTCCGGTTACATCAAAAATATCAATCCTTGAAATACCATTGAAGGGGGTTGTGAAATTCAATGTTGAAGTTCTGACAATTGGGTTTGGGAATACCTTCGAGTAATTTGAATTTGAGTCATCGTACTCAATACCTCCGGTGCACGGGCCTAACCATAGAGAAATATTATCAATCATCCATCCTTCCTGAAGGGTTTCTACGGAATCACTTTTCATGGTAAAACGGATGGTCAATGAATCATGGATATATGACTTAATGCCCATCTGATATGTAAAATAAACCATTGAATTTTGCCATCCGTTTGATGATCCTGTAAAAGCGGGTGTACATCCATTTATTGTGTCCGTTTCTAAATAGAAATTTGTAACCCAATTTCCTAATTCCGGAACTGTATCGAGAATAATATTTGTCCATGTCGGGATAGTATCATATTGTACTTCAATATATCCCCCATCCTTATTTTGCTCGAAATCGAATTTATGCCAGAATTTCAAATATAGAACACCCCAACAATTTTGATTTGGAGGGGAAATGATTTTTACCTGAAAGGATGATGTATTATTTGCTGGATAGCTATTTACAGTATCTGTCATAATTGCATAGGGGACTGAGTAGGCAGAATCCATAAGGCTTTTCGAGGGAGTCCCGATCTGCCACACGTTATTGGTTTGTGAGCTGTCAATCTCAATGAGATAGCTATTGCTCTCGAAGTTGATATTTGCTTGGAACAATTGCGAAAAAGCAATTAGGTTAATCGCACATAAGATAATCAAAATAGTAGCTTTTTTCATGGTTTAATCATTTTTAGTATTAGTTATTGAAATCGCTTATTGATGCCTCTCTAAAATTTGCAAACAGTCGACATTATTAAAGTCCCCTTTCTTTTTTCAATAGTATGGAATCTTTTTCAAGATAATTTGATTGATTCAAATTTAACAGGTTTTTTTCATTTGGCACAATTCGATAGGGTCAGTGTATGATATTTCCTGAATGGGAGAAATAAGGCACCTATCCTGTTTCATGATTTCAAATCCCGAAAATATTCATCCCAAGCAATATGATTTCTTCCGGCTGCTTCCTTAAAGTTTGAATCTATATGAAATTCCCCATTCCTGATTTTTGTGTAAATCCCGGCAATGATGGTTCCAAGGAATTCTCCATTTGCTTTTTGCTGAAAAGCGAGATAGTCTTCCTGGCTCATTTCTTCATAAAATAGATGAGTTGCGAAAGCCTGGTTTAGATAGTTGGTCAGTTGTTGTTGGCTGATGGCCCCACCAGCAAGGTTGAAGATTTTACCATTGCGGTTGTCGTTCAAAGTCATTTGGGTGTATGCAAAAGCCAGTTCGGCACGGGTGGTATACGAACAAAGCCCTGTGCTGGCACAGTTGGCAATTTTGCCATCCTTTTGGTACTGTTCGATGTATTCCACATCCGGCTCAATGTAGAGGCCATTCCTGCCAATTGCCCATTCCAGGCCACTTTCCTGAATGTCTTTTTCGGTTTGGCGGTTGCTCTGCACAATCGCGTCGAAACTCGATGATCCTTCTTTACCAATAATGCTGGTGTACACAATCTTTCGCACACCGGCCTCTTTTGCAGCATTTATCACATTGCAGTGTTGGCCAATCCGATGGTCGGGAGCATCCATCCCCGAAACCAATAACACCACATCGACCCCTTGCAAGGCAGTGTCGAAATCGGCTTTGCTATTGTAATCCCCTTTCCTGATCTCAATATTCAGGTGAATTGCTTTCGATGGGGTTCGGGCAATCCCAATCACATTTTCGTTTCCAATTTCTGATACAAGACTTTTAATAATGGCTGAACCTAATTGGCCGCTTGCGGTTGTTATGGCTATTTTCATAGATTTTTTCAATTATTATTACATCAACTTCTTTTATAACATCACTCTTTTTCAATTGTTTTTCAAATTATCAATAAATCCTATTTTTGTGTTACAAATATAGAACACAATTTATGTTAGAAACAAGTAAGTTTAAACGTATTTCAATTTGAAACTAAATAGACGATAACAAATAACATCTACCTTCGTAGAACTATTAGCAAAAAAAAGCTAAATAGCTAATTTTTACAGGATTTGATCCTGTAGCTATAAGTGGGATGTAGGGGAAGTTTATAAAAGGAAAATGTATAGGAACATATACTTAATTAACTGTTGTATTGCAATATATGCTTTGTGCTTTGTTGTTCAGTTCGATGCCTATGCACAAGAACGAGGAAACTTGAGGATCAGAAATTACAGCCCTCAGGAGTATGGTTCGTCAACACAGAATTGGGCAGTAATCCAGGATAGTCGGGGTGTCATGTACTTTGGGAATTCAGAAGGGATATTGGAATACGATGGGGTATCGTGGGGGCTTATTGAATTGCCCGGTTATTCGGCTGCCAGGTCGTTTGATATCGATAGTTCGGGAAGAGTTTATGTAGGTGGTGTTGACGAATTCGGCTACTTAGAGGAAGATAAGAACGGCATATTTCAATATCACACCTTGTTTGATAAAATTGCCGATAAATCATGTAGTTTCTATGATTTTTGGAATACCTGCTGTTTGGGCGATGCGGTCTATTTTTGTGCAGAACATTATATTTTTTGTTTTCGAGATGGAAAAATGGAAACACTGAAATCTGATTTTTCTCTCGAACATTGTTTTTCGGTAAACGGCGAACTGTACGTTGATGTTTTTGAAAAGGGCATTCAAAAACTAAAGGACAATAACCTTGTTGATATTCAGCATGGATACTTTTTTAAAGATAAACAGGTATGGTATTCATCATGTTCCGGGGATGATGTATTTATGTTTGGGACTATTGGTTCAGGACTTTTCACTTTCGATTTTTCAAATTGCACTGAAAATGGCCCGGTTAATCCTCCGAGGAAATACATTTCAGAAGCTGAACCTTTTTTAACTGGAAATTACAGCTATTCGGGATGCCATTTAAACGATGGCCGATATGCCCTTGCCTTAATAAGCCACGGGCTAATTGTGATAGACCAAAACGGAAAAATTGATTTAGACCTCCAGCTAAACTCAGGCTTACGGAACGATTTGATTTGGTTTATGTACCAAGATGTTGAGGATAATCTTTGGCTGGCAACTGACAATGGGATTTCAAAAATCGACATTAGTTCACCTATCAGTTATTGGGGACATAATACCGGGATCGGCAGTTCATTGCATGATATTATCTTTTTCGACAGCACCTTATATGTGGCTGGTTTTAGTGGTCTCTTTTATCTAGAGGACAATATTGTAAAAAGAGTAAACAGTGTGGAGGCCCAAAACTATTGTTTTCTCGAATTTGGCTTACCTGAAAATCCGACAAGAAAAATTCTTCTCACCGGTGCCGATGTGGAGGGAATTTGCGAACTTAAGGATACACTAGTCAAACCAATTATTCCTTCAATAAGTCCCTGGTGTATGCACCAATCAAAAAAGGACCTTTCGCTTCTGTTTATCGGTTATGATTATGGCTTTTTGATAGCGAGGTACAATCAGGGAAAATGGATATATTTAGGAAAAGTTGAAGGAATTACTGATGAAATATTCGACATAAAAGAAGATGCAGAGGGATATTTATGGCTTACAAGTATTCGTGGTCTTATTCGGATCCTTCCTTCCGATTCCGGTTTAGTACCAAAGGAATTAATGTTTTATGGCGAGGGTAGTGGCTTAAATGACCTCAAAGAAATTGAGGTAGTTATTGATGAAAGTAGAATATTTGCATGTACCAGGGATGGATTATTTTATTTTGATAAAGGCAAAAATAAATTCGAGCCGGAAAAGATTTTTGGAGAGCAATTCAGTAATAGGTCACGGTCGGTTACTGAATTGATTAAAACACAATCGGGTGATTTTTGGATATTTGGAAAAGTAGATAACAGCAAATATTATAGCAGAGCCTGGAAAACCGAGGATGGCTATGAAACCAGGCCAGAAGCTTGTTTTTACAATCTTCCTGATATGCAAATTGAATCTATTCTGGTCGATTCTGATAATATCGTCTGGATGGGAGGATCGGAAGGACTGTTCAGGATTGATACAAATATTAAAACAGAAAAGCCCGAATTTGATGTATTAATACGTAAGGTTACTTCAATAGACGATACTATAATTTATGGTGGGGGAAGCATTAATCAAATTAATACTTCAGAAATAAAACTTTACAAACCACTCGATTATAGATATGCAATACTCAATTTCGATTATGCTGCGCCAACTTTTATAAACGAAAGCATGACACGTTATAAATATTGGCTTGAAGGTATCGAGAAGGATTGGTCGAGATGGACAAAAAATACCTCGAAGGAATATTCCTATATCCCGGAAGGCGACTATACTTTTTATGTAAAAGCACGGAACATATTTGGGATCGAAAGCAAAACGGCAAGCATTTCGTTTACCATAGACCCTCCCTGGTACCGTAGTTGGTGGGCTTATGCTGTATCCATTATTTTGATTATTGCATTAGTGTCCCTGATTATTTATCTGAAATACCGTCAGCTACGAAAAAAGAATGTCAAATTAGAGCATCAAGTTAAAGAACGGACAAAGGAAGTGGTACAGAAAAATGAAGAAATTCAGTCACAAAGCGATTATCTTCAAAAATTAAATATCGACCTGAAAGAGCAAAACAAAGAAATTGAGGCACAACGCGACCAACTTAAAAAATTGAATGCCACCAAAGACCGCTTTTTCAACATCATTGCCCACGACCTGAAAAGCCCATTCCAAGCATTACTTGGTTTCTCCGACCTGCTGGCCACCAATGTGTACGAGTACACTTATGAGGAGATTGAAGATATAAGTAAAACCATCAACGAATCGGCCGAAAGAGGCTTTGTGTTGTTAGAGGATTTGTTGCAATGGGCAAGCTCGCAAACCAACCGTATAAAATGCGAACCTGAAAAAATCGTATTAAATGAGCTTATTCAAAGAAGTATTTTTAGTCATAAAAACCAGGCCATTAGCAAGCAAATAGTTATCCGCTTGGATTGCAGGCAGGACATCTGTGTTTGGGCCGACCAAAACATGACAAGTACCGTGTTGCGCAACCTTTTGAGCAACGCAATCAAATTTACACGGATAGGCGGCGAAATTGTTTTTTTGGCCAACGAAAACAATGTGGATGTATCCATATCGGTAAAAGACAATGGCGTTGGTATCGCTGCCGAAGCTTTGGGGAAGCTTTTCAATATTGAGGATTCGAAAACTACCCTGGGCACATCCAACGAAAAAGGTACCGGCTTAGGTTTGGTCCTGTGCAAAGAATTTGTGGAAGCCAATGGTGGCGGCATCGCCGTAAAAAGCGAAGAGGGCAAGGGTAGCGAGTTTATAATTTCGTTGCCTAAATGTTCGTAGCATAACTGTTCTTACCCCAGCGCCACATCCAAGAACATCATAGTGGCAAACCCCAGCATGGCACCAATAGTCGACAAATCGGTTTCATTCCCCGATTGGGATTCCGGGATCAATTCTTCGACCACCACAAAAATCATGGCCCCGGCTGCAAACGATAGAGCATACGGAAGCAAAGGGGTGACAACCAAAACCAGGTAAGCCCCCAGCACGCCAGCAATAGGCTCGACAATGCCTGACAATTGTCCATAATTAAAGGCTTTCAGACGGGAAAACCCTTCGCGCCGAAGGGGTATTGAAACGGCAGCCCCTTCCGGGAAATTCTGCAAACCAATACCTATGGCCAAGGCAATGGCACCTGCCAACATTCCTGTATCAGGATTGTTGGCTAGCGCACCAAAGGCAACCCCAACAGCCAATCCTTCAGGAATATTATGAAGAGTTATGGCAAGTACAAGCAACACACTCCGTTGCCACGAGGTTTTAATCCCTTCGGCTTTGTCCATGGAAAGGCCTAGGTGCAAGTGAGGTAACAGCTTATCGACTAATAACAAAAATGCCCCTCCCGAAAGAAAGCCTATCACGGCAGGCACCCAACCAATGGAGCCGCTTTCTTCGGCCATGCTGATGGCAGGCATCAAAAGCGACCAGAAACTGGCAGCAATCATAACTCCGGCAGCAAAACCAAGCATCGAATTGAGCACCTTTTGATTGATGGATTTAAAGAAGAATACCATTCCTGATCCCAAAGCCGTAACTCCCCATGTAAAAAGAGTAGCTCCAAGGGCTAATAATATCGGATTGTATTCGAGTAAAAAGTCTAAACTCATATTTCTTTCCCTTTTTAAATACTGTTTTAGCAATTCTTTATTTGCCTGCAATTATAAGAAATTATGTTCAACGACTTTAGCCGTACAATTCTTCCAATTCCAATTTATTTATCCTCGACCTGATTGCCCCTTTTGTCCGCCCAAAGTGTTTTGCCAAATCCCGCACATTGGCCCCTTCGCAATACATCACGGTCAATTCGTCGTCGAGTTCCGTGGTCCAGGGCAAATAGGCATGTTTGTGTTTTTCCCTTATCGTGTCCATTGTAGATGGCTCCTTTTTATCGGGTATATCGTATTTTGGTTTTTGAAATCCGGGTGTTTTCAGTTCCCCTGTTTCACTTTCAATTTTTAAAATATGAATTTGGGGAGAAATGGGAATCTCTATCGGCATCAACGTTTCAGGAATATGGATACTGTTCCTGGTCCTTGTAATTGCCACGTAAAGAAGATTGATTTCTTCGTTCAGTTTCGATAGGCTTATTTCATTTTTTTCGGGTGTTGAGATATATTTCTCCAATTTTTCTTCGGTAATAAAATCGTTCACAAGATGAACGGCATCGTACTCCATCCCTTTGCACCGGTGCACGGTCGAGAAAATCAATTCGGCCTTTTCCTTTTCATCGTTGGCAATGTGCTTTTCTTTTATTTTTTTGATGATGCCCGGGATTTCATTGCCATACTCTTTCACAATTTCCACCATCATCCCCAGCTGGTTGTCTTCCGTTTTTTTGATATAGTCTTCCAGTTCTTCGAGGGTCCTCATTTCCCTTATCAGCTTGTCTTTTATCAACTTTCGCTTTCCATTGTAAAGGCTTAACACATCGTAAAGCGAAGCCCCCTCGTCAGCATACGTGTACGAATTAATGTTCCCTTCAAAATAGATATGTTTGATTTTCTTTTTTTCGGTGACATACTCGATGGCTTTCAGCAACAGCCCCAGGTTTGTGCGGGCAAGCACAGCTTTCACTTTCGTGTTTTGGCTTGTGCCTTTTCCCGAAATTGAAACGGTCTCGTGATTGTCCAGGTGGATTTTCCATTTCAATATTTCGATAGCAAGGTTTGCAATGTCCTGGCTAAACCGGAAACTGGTGGAGAGATGGTAAGTTTTGAAATCGGTTTTCTCTAAAGAATTAACCGCAAAACGCCATCCGTAAATTTGTTGATGTGTGTCGCCAACAATTACTTTGGTGGCATTTTGCTTGAGGAATACGTCGAGCATCACTGCCGAAGCATCCTGTCCTTCATCAAACAAAATATAGTCGAAATTCAGTTTTGGGTTTGAAAGTTGAAATTTTTTCAGGTAAAAGTCGTGTGTGATTTCTATTTCTCCCTGGTCCATTTTACTCAAAAGAAGCCTGGTTTGGGCCTCGATGTATTTGTAAAAGGTCTTCGCGAAAGCCTTGGCCTTACTTTCCGAAACGATATCGAGGTAATTCAAATCCTTTACCTTTGGTTTGTCGCTGTTGCAGAAATACGCAACGAACTTGTTGATGTGGTTGGCGATTACGAATTCGGTGTGTTTTTCCTCATTTCCTTTTAGACCAAGAAGCCCGGCAATTTCGTGTGTCTGGTAACCTTGCGGACGGACCTTATAATTATTCTTGAAAACGATATGCTTGTAGGCCAGCGAGTGGGCCGTTTCGACCTTTACATTCGTAAGCCCTTTTTCGCCGAACTTTTTTATGGCTTCTATTTTTACCGATTTGTTGAATGCGAGATAAAGGATTTTGCTGTCTGGGGGCCGTGCTTTTGCGTACTCGATGAGAGTGGTTGTTTTGCCCGACCCGGCAACAGCATTAATCTTGATGTGGCCCGATGAATTGACAATATCACGTTGTTCCTGGGTCAACTGCATCTTTGATCATTGTTTAAATTTCGATCAAAAGTAGCAAATGTTATGAAATGGTAACAAGGGTAGTTCGGGCAAGTCGTATATGGCTACTAAGAAGTGGAAGAGAAACTGTGACTATAGCTCCACCCTATTGGCTGAATCTGTTCCCCAATATGGCTAAGATAAATCGACAATTATACTTATATGCAGGTCTACACAGTGATAAGATGGATTTTTTCGGTTGAAATGTTGTTTGCAAGGAACTTTGTGACTCCTCTTATACCTTATACATCTCGTCGCGTTGTGCCTTTATCTTTTCATCTGCAATATAATCGTCGAAGTCCATCAGCTTGTCGATTATGCCATTGGGAGTGAGTTCGATAATCCGGTTGCACACCGATTGGATAAACTCGTGGTCGTGCGACGACATGAATACATTGCCCGGATATTTGATCAGGTTATTGTTGAAGGCCTGGATGGATTCCAGGTCGAGGTGGTTGGTGGGGGTGTCGAGCACCAGGGCATTTGCATTGGCCAGCATCATCTTCGAGATCATGCAGCGCATTTTTTCGCCTCCCGAAAGTACATTCACCTTCTTAAAAATCTCTTCACCGGCAAATAACATTTTCCCAAGATAACCGCGAATATAGAGTTCGGTGGTATCGGTGGTAAACTGGCACAGCCAATCGAACAGGCTTAATTTGCTTTTAAAGAATTCTGCATTGTCGATGGGCAAGTATGCCGATGTAATGGTTTGTCCCCAGAGATAGCTGCCGGAGTCAGGTTCCTGCTTTCCATTTATGATCTCGAAAAAGGTGGTCATTGCCCTGGGGTCGCGCGACAGGAACACAATTTTTTCACCCTTCAGGGCCGAAAAATCCACATCCTTAAACAGGACAGTGCCATCAATGCTGGCGCTCATGTGAGTCACGTCGAGGATACGGTCGCCCGCCTCCCGCTCGGGGACAAAGATTATCCCCGGGTATTTCCGGGTCGATGGTTTAATATCTTCAATGTTGAGCTTTTCGATCATTTTTCTACGGCTAGTCGCTTGTTTCGACTTGGCCACATTGGCGCTGAAACGCTGGATAAATTCCTGCAGTTCCTTTTTCTTTTCTTCGGCTTTCTTGTTTTGAGCCAGCTGTTGCCGCAGTGCCAACTGACTGCTCTGGTACCAGAAGTTATAATTGCCGGCAAATAGTTTTATATCGCCAAAATCGATATCGACAATATGTGTGCTTATGGCATCGAGAAAGTGCCTATCGTGCGAAACCACCAAAACCGTGTTTTCATAATTGGCCAAATAATTCTCCAGCCACACTACCGTTTCGAGGTCGAGGTCGTTGGTAGGTTCATCAAGCAGTAAATTATCGGGCTTGCCAAACAGGGCCTGGGCAAGCAACACACGTACTTTTTGCTTACCATCCATATTGGCCATGAGTGTATGATGGAACTCTTCCTTAATGCCTAAATTGCTTAACAATGTAGCGGCATTGTTTTCGGCATTCCATCCGTCCATATCGGCAAACTTCCCTTCCAGTTCGGCAGCCAACATTCCATCGGCATCCGAAAAGTCGGGCTTGGCATACAGGGCATCTTTCTGCTGCATAATGTCCCATAACAGCGAATGACCTTTCATTACTGTATTCAGCACGGTGTATTCGTCGAACGCAAAGTGGTCTTGGCTCAGCACCGAAAGCCGCTCGCCAGGGCCCAGCGAAATATGTCCGGTAAGCGCATCCACTTCGCCCGAAATTACTTTTAAGAGAGTGGACTTTCCCGCACCGTTGGCCCCTATTACGCCGTAGCAGTTCCC
Source organism: Bacteroidales bacterium (assembly GCA_021740905.1). GTDB lineage: Bacteria > Bacteroidota > Bacteroidia > Bacteroidales > M50B96 > JAIOYV01. Next base: position 8,597 of record JAIOYV010000113.1, on the reverse strand, counting down.
GGCTGTAAATTTCATGTTTACATCCTGGAACAATATCCGTTTGCCAAACTGTATTTTTAGATTTGAAACTGTAATCATTTGAATCAATAAATTTTAGGCTTTGCCTTATTGTAAAAAGTCGGCAAATGTAGGGATAAATTAACGAAGGTTGTACCACAAAATCAGCATTGTTTCTGGAAATTGCTATTTTCGATTGAGGTTCTACAATTTGGCAAATTGGATGTTTGGCATATTGGATAGTAATTGGTGAACGCCGGAAAGGGACAGGATTGAATAAATCTTTTTGTTGATGGGTTTAAATCCTACTAAATAGGTTTCAGTTTTATGACAACTGTATCATCATCTGGATTATCCACAAATTCTGAATCTGATTTAAAGTTTTCATCAAGTCCACAGAAAAAATAGAGACAATTTTGCGGGACTTATTTCGACAATATTTCTCAAACGTATTGGAAAGTTCAATCACACCATTTTGCCGACAGTTGTATGTGGGGACACTAATTGATAAATAGTTAAAACCTCCTGATTGCACGAACTCTATTGCCGTAGCTCTTATTGGTGCTGTCGGCGGTGCCGAAGAGGAGACTCTTGTACCATGCGGTGCCAGTGCTGTGCTCTGTTGAACTCCAATAGAAGGCGCCCACAAACCCATTAGTAGTCCCCAAAATGGTGTTTACAACAAATGCTGCGTTGTAACATTGGTTTAGTTCCCATAATGCTGGCAAATACCAATCATTAAAACCTCCTGCGGAATAATTATCGCAAAGAAATGCCGCACCGTTAGTGTCACCTTGATTTACTATGGCAGTTGTATTTGCTTGTCCATCACTTAAGCTTTGTGCTGTTGCGCCAATTACAGTAGCTGTAACGCTGCTCCATGGAGCAATGCCAATATTAGTGAGAGATGCTATCAATCCCTTTTCGATACCGTTTTCCTTCCAAACGGCCACTACAATACCCCCGCCATAGAGTTCGCCAATGTAATGGGTAAAGCCGCCAGGGCTACCTGTAATGCTTTCGGCAGTTTTTGCATGCAAAGCATAAGGCACACTTAATAATTGGCTTGTTCCGGTAATAGTGTAATTTATTCCTCCTGAAAGGTCAGTTTCGGTTTTAATAAAATAATTGTCGTTTGCCCAGTCTATGGCGTTAAAGCCTGCTCCACCACCTATTTCAATGCTTATCAAACCATTGGCATTGGTGATGGGGGTATGCGTTTCTGTGTAAACTACTGTGCCGCTTGCCGAACCTTGCAAAATACTGATTTGCATTCCTACTTGCGTATTAGTAACTAAAGCATCGTTTACGTCACGAATCACTGCCTGATAGCTCATTTTTTGCGGACTCTGCGCCAATGCTGTTGTTGTTAATAGTACTGTTATTAAAATCGTAAAAATTGTTTTCATTGTTTATTCCTCCTTAATGTTTAATTGCTTTAAACGTTTTTACCAGTTTGTTTGCCTGAATAACTATTACAAAATAAATTGCAGGCACAAGATTGCTCATATCAATGCTTGTTTGTTTGCCTGTTATTTTTTCGCTTTGCAAAAGTTTTCCCTGGGTGTCGTACAATTGATACGATAAATTTGAAACTTCAAAATCAACTACACGCAACATAAGAAAATCAGTTGTAGGGTTGGGATAGGCCGAAACCGTAAGGTTTATGCCTTTTGTTTCTTCAATTCCTATAACTGAGATTTCAAACGGCTGTTGTACGCCTTGGGCCAACGAGCCGTTTATTCCTGTGTGAGTGGTGTAAACAACCAGACCTATGGAGTAGCTCGCCGAACCTCCGCTACCCAAAGCATTGCCGCCTGTAGCATTGACGCTTTCCTGTGCTTGTAGTCCTGTCAGACCTAAGCCTAACAAGAGTACGGCAAATAATTTTAATCGTGTGTGTCGCATCATTATTCAATACTATTCTTTGGTTTCACTATAGTTAAAATTTAATAGTTCTTTATCTATGATTACTGAGCTTGGTCTAAAAAGCGCAAATCTGTCCAATTTTGTATCCCAATTGTGTTGGGTTCCCTTTTTCAAAATTGATTGATAAATGCCCCGTTTTCATAGTTCTGATTTTCCATGATTCAAAATTAGTATTAGTTTTTTTAATCCCTACGATTTCATTTGAATTTTATTTTGATCCTCTTTTGACTTCTGCCTGCCTACTGTGGACTGGAGACTGGAGACTGCCAACTTTTCAACTCATCAACTTTCTTCACAACCCTAGGCAACCAATCCTCTGCCTTTCGCAGTCTGTAATTCATATTTGTATTTTTCGTATCTTACACAAATTATTTTGCCTTGTGTCCACGAAGAAATTTGAAATTAGAAAACTTATGAAATGAAAGCTACACGCCACATCCTGATCATATTTACCCTTCTGCTTATAAGTTCAACCTATACATTTTCCCAGGTGGTGATCAACGAATACAGTTGCTCGAACCTAAACACGATTACCGATAATTACGGCGAATATGAGGACTGGATCGAGCTGTATAATACCAGTGCAAGTTCGGTTTCGTTGGCCGGTTTTTACCTGAGCGACCGGATTACAAACCCCATGAAATGGCAAATACCGGCAGGCGTAAGCATCGCCCCAAACGATTTTCTGATGGTATTCGCAAATAAACGAAGCGAATTTACGGGTGGATATTTGCATACTTCTTTCAAACTTACCCAAACCAAACTGGAGCACATTGTGCTTTCCGACCCTTCTGGGAATATCATGGATGTGGTGCAAACCATCCCAACTCAGGATGATCATTCGCGAGGACGTACAACCAATGGCTCAACTACCTGGGCTTTGTTTACCACCCCTACGCCCAATGCCAATAATGCCGGACCAAAACAGAATTATGCTTTTACCCCGCAATTTAGTCTGGAAGCTGGTTCTTACCCAGGTGCAATTTCGGTTTCGATTACCAGTCCCGATCCGGGGGTGTCGATTTATTATACCACCGATGGGACCGAACCATTGACCACTTCAACACCCGTTACCAGCCCTATTTCTGTTACACTAACCACAGTAATCCGGGCCAGGGCATTTAGCAGTAACACAGATATCCCTGCCAGTTTTATCGAAACCAATACATACTTTATCAACACCCCGCACACCCTTCCTGTAATTTCCATCTCTGGCACCGAAGTAGGCAATTTATTGGGAGGAAGCGGGGGGCAACGGGTTGGTGTTTTTGAGTATTTCAATGCTGATGAAGAATTGCTCGACGAGGCAACCGGGTATTTTAATAAACACGGGAACGATTCGTGGGCTTATGCTCAAAGGGGCTTCGATTTTGTTGCCCGCGACGAAATGGGCTACAACCATGCCATCCGTCACCAGATATTTCGCGATAGCGACAGGGACGAATTTCAGCGATTGATCGTAAAAGCTGCGGCTAACGATAATTATCCTTTTGCAACATCAGGATCTGCCCATATCCGTGATGCCTACGTGCATACCTTATGCTTGCAGGGGAACCTCGAAATGGACGAGCGAACGTACGAGCCTTGCATTCTATATCTCAACGGGGCATACTGGGGTGTATATGACATACGCGAAAAAGCCGACGATCACGACTACACTGATTATTATTACAATCAGGACGAATTCGATATCCAATACCTGAAAACCTGGGGCGGTACATGGACCGAATATGGGGCACCTGATGCCGCACCTGCCTGGCAAACACTGAAAAATTTTATCACTACCAACGACATGTCGATCCCGGCCAATTATGCCGCAGTCGATAGCCAATACAATTGTTTGAGTTTGATCGATTATGTGGTGCTTAATTCGTATGTCGTTTGCTCCGACTGGCTGAATTGGAACACTGCCTGGTGGCGTGGCCTAAAACCCAGTGGGGAAGCTAAAAAATGGCGTTATGTGCTTTGGGACGAAGATGCCACTTTTGGGCATTACATTAATTACACAGGTGTACCCAATACCACTCCGGCTGCCGATCCTTGCAACCCCGAAGCACTTGGCGATCCGGGTAATCAGGGGCACATCCCGGTATTGAACGCATTAATGGCCAATCCTACCTTTTATCAGCTTTATGTATCGCGTTTTGTCGACCTGTCGAACACTGTATTCTCTTGCGATTATATGCAGCATTTGCTAGACAGCCTGATCGACCTGATAGAACCTGAGATGCCAAAACAAATTGTCAAGTGGGGGGGCACAATGGCCCAATGGCAAGCCAATGTGCAGGAAATGAAAGATTTTATCGATCAGCGCTGTGTTGATCTTGATAGCGGTATGGTAGACTGTTACGACTTGACTGGCCCATTCGATATCAAGGTTGATATTGATCCTCCCGATGGGGGTGAGGTTAAAATCAACTCATTGTGGTTCGATCAGTTTCCTTATTATGGTTCTTATTTTGGTGAGATTAATATTCTTCTTGAAGCTAAGCCCGGTGGAAATTATGTATTCGATCACTGGGAGTTTTTGCATCATACGGCTTATGATGGGGAAACAGCCGAAAACCTAGCCATTAATTTGCTCTCGACCGATACCATTGTTGCTGTGTTTAAGAACCCTACACCTAAGGTATATTTGGGTGAGGACACAGTTATTTGTGAAGGGACAAGCATTGTGCTAAATGCAGGAAACCCGGGTTTAAGTTTTCAATGGCAGGATGGTTCGCAACAACAAACCTATACAGTGAACGCTGCGGGAACTTATTCTGTTGAAGTGACCAACCTGGGCTTTACGGATGTCGATTCGATTGTGATAAGCACAATGACCGGACCTTGGGTAAGCCTCAGTGATGATACGCAAATATGTCCAAATGAAATTATTACCCTTCATGCAGAATCGGATGCGGAGGAAATTGTCTGGCAGGATGGTTCAATAGGGGTAAGTTATCAAGCCAACGAACCTGGGTTTTATTGGGTTGAAGTTGCAAATAAATGTGGCACTGCAAACGATAGTATGGAATTGTATGGAGGCGTAGGCCCAGAAGTAAACCTGGGGCCTGATTTTATCATAGAGATAGGAGAGTCTCAGATTTTAGATGCTGAGGCACCCAATTCTACTTACCTTTGGCACGATTACTCCACCAGTCCTTATTTCACGGTCACCGAACCTGGCATCTATTGGGTAATTGTGACCAATTCGTGTGGATCGAAGTTCGATGAGGTGATTGTACGATCAGAAATCGAGGTGATTGTGCCCAATGCTTTTAGTCCAAATGGCGATGGCATAAACGATGAATTCTTTGTTATTGCCCGGGGCATATATCCAGAATCCTTTGAAATTTTGGTTTTTGACCGTTGGGGAAACATGGCCTTCGAAGGCCACAGCTTATATGAAAGTTGGGACGGTAGAATCAATGGCCAACTGATTCGTGAGACAGGGGTTTTTACCTACATCTTGAATTACACCCGGTTCGATGGCGAAAAGGTTAAACAATCAGGGACGATTTTGGTATTGCTGTAAGAGGCTTTGAGTTGTTCGCTCCACTGTCACTTGCTCCACTGTCACTTTCTCCACTGTCACTTGCTTCTCGTCAATTGGCTTCGCCGCCTCATTTTTGACTTTGTCATCATTTACTTCGCGTCATTAATTGTCATTAAGTAGTGAGTGAGAAATATGGCAATTTTCATTTCCAGATATAATAAGTTATTACAATATCCAGTGGCTTTGGTGTCCTAATTCCATTCGATTAATCAATAATCATTCGACATTAAAAAATAGAAAAGAGCCTCTCATGGGAATTGAACCCACGACCTGCTCATTACGAGTGAGCTGCTCTACCGCTGAGCTAAAGAGGCTTTTGAACGACCAAAATTACAAAAAACAAGCATCAAAATACAAATAGTAATCAATTTTCAAATGTCAATAAATCAAACACTTTGAAATTTGATTTTCATCTATCTTGAATTTATTCTTGAAGTGTGTTCGGAATTTTAGCATTTTCCAAGATCCGCTTTTATCTCTTCACATATTGATCATCGTAGTATTTCTCGTAATCGCCTGTCATGATGTGGTCCATCCATTCCTGGTTGGCGAGGTACCAGTCAACCGTTTTTTCAATGCCTTCCTCAAATTGCAACGATGGTTCCCAGCCAAGCTCAGTCTGTAGTTTGGTCGAGTCGATGGCATAGCGCAGATCGTGTCCGGCACGATCTTTTACATACGTGATAAGTTTGGCAGAAGTACCTGCTGGGCGGTTCAATTTACTGTCCATTACTTCACACAATTTATGGATCAAGTCGATGTTTGTCCATTCATTGTTTCCGCCAATGTTGTAGGTTTCGCCATTTCTCCCGGCATGGTAAATACGGTCGATGGCCGAAGCATGATCCTTCACAAAAAGCCAATCGCGCACATTCTCGCCTTTTCCATAAATAGGGATAGGCTTGCTGTTCTTGATATTGTTGATGGCCAGAGGGATCAATTTCTCAGGGAAGTGATTGGGGCCATAGTTGTTAGAGCAATTCGATATTACAACCGGTAATTTATAGGTATGAAAATAGGCACGCACCAAATGGTCGGAGCTGGCCTTCGAGGCAGAATAGGGGCTACGGGGATCATAAGGGGTTGTTTCTACAAACATTCCTTCTTTGCCCAGCGATCCATATACCTCATCGGTCGAAATATGGTAAAAACGTTTGCCTTCCATATTATCTTTCCAGATATTCCGGGCAGAGTTGAGGAGGTTCATCGTACCCACAATGTTGGTTTGGATAAACTCCAGAGGATTGGCAATCGACCGGTCCACGTGCGATTCGGCCGCCAGGTGGACAACACCGTCGAACTGGTACTTCTCGAAAAGGGAATTAATGAATTCAGTATCGCGAATGTCGCCTTTCACAAAATTATAATTCCCCAAATGATCTATGTCTTTCAGGTTTTCCAGATTCCCGGCATACGTCAGGGCATCGAGGTTTATGATTTTATAATCTGGATATTTGGTCACAAACAACCGCACCACATGCGATCCGATAAACCCGGCCCCTCCGGTAATCAAAATGGTTTTGTTCATTATTTAAGAGTTTAAGAGTTCTGAGTTTAAGAGTTCAAAGTTAAAAAAGTAATGAGTTCAAAAGTTTGAAAATATCAAAAATCCAAATTCTAATATTTATATTATTAATCAATCATCAATAAAAAATAATCATTTCCGAAGGTTCTTCTCCCATGTCCAGGCAGACACCAGCGTCTCGTCCAAGGTTTTCTCTGCTTTCCAGCCCAATTCTTCGTTGGCAAAGCGGGTATCGGCATATACTTGTTCCACGTCACCAGCCCGTCGGCCCACAACTTTGTAGTTGAGTTTTTGCCCGGTGGAACGTTCAAAACTTTCAATTACCTCAAAAACAGATGCGCCCCGACCTGTCCCCAGATTGAAATATTCGAAATTCTTTTTGTTTTTGTTTTCCATCAATCGGGCAATGGCAATTACGTGGGCTTTTGCCAGATCGACTACATTGATGTAATCGCGTACAGCCGATCCATCGGGCGTGTTATAATCATCGCCAAAGACGCTCAATTGCTGACGCAGACCGATAGCGGTTTGGGTGATGAATGGCACCAGGTTATTCGGCACGCCCAAAGGCAATTCCCCTATCAATGCTGAAGGGTGTGCGCCAATCGGATTGAAATACCGGAGAGCTATGGTTTTTAGTTCAGGATTTGCAAAAATAGTATCCTGAAGGATTTCTTCTGAAATCTGTTTGGTATTACCATAAGGCGAAGTCGCTTTTTGAACAGGTGCATCTTCGGTCACTGGCAGTTTTTCCGGTTGCCCGTACACGGTGCAGGAAGAAGAAAAAACAAGGTTGGGCACATTGAATATCGTCATGCACTCCAGCAAGTTCATCAGGGTAACCAGATTGTTTCGGTAATACATCAAGGGCTTGTCGACCGATTGGCCAACTGCCTTGAAAGCGGCAAAATGAATAATCGCATTTAGGTTTGGGTATTTTTGGAAAAAGGCTTCTGTTTTTTCCTGATCAACCAAATCGAATTGCTCAAAAGCCGGACGTATGCCGGATATTTGTTCAATTCTATCGAGCACATCCAATTGCGAATTCGACAGGTTGTCGACTATTACCACATCGTAACCAACCGCTTGCAGTTCTACCACTGTGTGGGAACCAATATAACCGGTACCGCCGGTCACCAATACTTGTTTTTTCATACTCCAGTTTTTTTCAAACTTTAACCTTTACGCAAAAGATCAGAATGAGTTGCCGCGAAAATAAGGGTTTATATTGTAAGGTGAAAATGGAAGGTGGAAAAGAATTTTCTGGTTGGTTTACCCTATTCGCAAAATATTGGATTCGATGTATTTATACTGAAAACGGGATAAATTTCTGCAATAGGACAAAATTCAATTGGTTGATAAAAAGGTGGTAATAATCAAAAACATCTGAAAGTTTTAGGTGCATGAAAATTCTTGCTACTTTTCTACCATACTGTCGCCTCTCCGAGGCTATGTGGTCTTTATCCTTATTGTTTCTACCATACTGTCGCCTCTTCGAGGCTTATCGAATATTTAATAATTGAGTAGAGTTCCGTCAGGAACGGCAGTATGGTAGCAATTAAAAAGGAGCAAGTTTACCAAGCCTCGTTGAGGCGACAGTATGGT
>JAIOYV010000112.1 GCA_021740905.1 Bacteroidales bacterium | reverse complement strand
TGGCCAAAAATGCAAATATATTTTTTAATACCCTTGAATATAGCAATTTAGATATTAACAACTTCATGTTAATAACTGATCTCAAATTGTATGAAACGATAGCTCTTTTGGGGAAGTTATTTTGAAAGTTTCACTAAGAAGGTTTGTATATTTTTGCGGCATGTTGTTTCTTATTTTTTAAACTTTGCATTTAATGACAGAATATAGGGTTATTAAAAAATTGGATTATTCGCATTATTTGGTGATAGATTGAGCAAGTTAGCAATAGCACAAATAGATTAATTCGCATGCTTAGGCATTGATTATTAAATAAAAAGAATTAATCTGACCATCCTTGAATAGTGCATATTAAAATTTATGTTGTAGAACATATAAATTTTAATGGATATTTTTAGAAATATGTTTTCTTTTTTTGTATAATTGACGAAATAATTTATTGTTACTGCAAACAAAAAAGCATGAAATTATAGAGAAAAACCGGACCCTTATTGCAGCACTACCAATTTTGCATTATCAGGTCCGGCATTGTTAAATTTAAAAAGTACAAAAGTATGAAAAATTTGAGAGTTTTAATCCTATGTGGATTAGTGGTAGGCCTTGGGCTTACAAGTTGTGTAAAAGAGGCTGCCGACCAACCGGCCTCTACCACTCTGGACAATGGCAAGGCCATAGTTGCCAGGATAACGCAGTTCCATGAAGCTGTGAGCGGAGACCTAAAAACCGACCGTCCCTTGTCAGTCGACAGTGTGGTTTGGTACACCGAGGCCGACATCAACTACTATTATTGTGTTCCTTACGAAGAGTACAATTACACAACATTGGATTCATTTCTGCTTGAAGCAGAAACAGATGAATACGATATGGTAGAAGCGGAGGACTACAATAGACTCTACGATGCCATGATCGACAGCCTGGGCGATTTTTGGCATTCTATTGATGAAGATCCCATGTATATGGTTGTGGTAGATGTTTCTGTTAAATCGGTAAATGATGGGGTCGCAACATTAAAGATAGTTGGAGCTATTGGATATGGGGCCGGGATGTACACTCCTGATGATTTTGGTGATGAAGATTATTGGACCTATGGTTTTGGGGGAGGTAAATGCGGTCCATACTCAGGTTCTCTGGGATTAGACGCTGCAATCCTAATTGCAAATAAAATCCGTTCACAAACAGGACTTCAGCAATATATTGCCTACGAAGGGATTTGCTCAACAATTCCGCCTATTCATCCTTTCGATTACCCAACAAATGACCCCAACAATCCTGATGATAATTATTGTGACTTTTTACTGTATTATAGTATGTATTATGGCGGACAGCTTCCGCAAAACTATGTGCAATGTGATTTCTGTTTAGACCCTGATGAGATGAACTTTTATTATGATGGTACAGACTATGTTTATAATAATGAAAATCCAGACCCAAGTGTCTTGGATAATATATTTATTTATCTAGAACCTAAATATACTTACGGCATGCCAGAATATTCGAATTTTCATTTCGGACATTTCTCTTATGGTAAACCTTATAGTACCTTATTACCAAGCCCTATTCTTACGTTTTAGTACCATCTTCTGTCGCCATAGCTTAACTATGGCGACAGATATTATTCTTTGTATATGAAAGTAACTATAATTGGATTTCTATTATTTTTCTCAGTAGGTCTTTTTTCACAAAGCACCTTTCTCCAAATATATTCTGATACCACAAATAATTGGAATGGGGATATCCTTGTTCTTGAATCAGGAAATATCCTAATGCCCGTTCTTTCCGAAAACGATACTTCCTATTTTCCTGTGCTTTATAAATTTAGCCCATCTGGTGAGATAATCCAAAAGAAAATATTTCCGAATAGTAGCCTTGAGTTTTCTAAAATCCAACAATTGCATCTTTGTGATGATGGAAACATTCTTGCTTTTGCCGATAAAGCCACGGGAGTAGAATATTTTCACGATTTATGGGTGCTAAAAATGGACACTTCCTTTAATATCTTAAATGAATATATCTATTTTACAGGTTTATCTCCCATTGGACAGTTCAACTCAATTACAGACTATTGGGGGAATATTATTTTATTTTGCAGCACTGGACTTCCCTTTAATTTATTCCATAATTTTATTTTTCGCTTTAACCAAAATGGGGATTCGCTCAATGCCAAAATTTATGATACCTATAATGGACAATTTGCCTTTGATATTCTACAGGCTAAAGATAATTCAGGATACTATTTATTCAGTGATTGGCCACAAATAAGTAGTGGTACAGGTGCCGAAATTGTTAAAATTAATAATCAATTTGAAATAATAAATGTAACTGGGCATACAAATAATACGGCAAATAACTCTGCCTTATGGTATAACGAAAGTAGTTTTATTGTTTCAGGACAAAAATCAGATCCATTTTCAGACACGGTTCACCAAACAGGAGTCACTATTGTTGATACAATTGGAAATATTATTAAGGAGTATTATTGGGGCAGGCCTGATACGGTATACCAACCCACTGCATTTAAAAATTTAGGCATGCACGATAGTAATATTTACTATGGTGGTATTTTCAATATAGATATCCCTCCATTACCAGCTACCGATGTAACCTGGTTAATATTAAATAAACTAGATTCAAACCTAAATCCGATATGGCAAAAATTTATTGGGGGAGACAGGTTTTATGAATTATACACTATAGAAGTAATAGGTGACGGATCCTGCCTCCTGGCCGGGCACACTATCGACATTCTAAATGGCGATGATAAAATGGCTGTTTTTTTAGCCAAAATTGGACCCAACGGCGAATTTCTCTCAAGCCCCGAAACCCCACAAAGCATTATGGAAGTAAAGATATATCCCAACCCCGGCAGCGATTATTTTATGTTGGATGTGCATTTACCCGAAAACTCCACACTGAACTTGTTTGATATAGGCGGAAAGCTTTGTCACACAAGCACAATCCAAAATGGAAGCAACACCATCAACACCCAAAACCTTTTACCGGGCATGTATGTGTTTAAGATTTTAAACAAGGGAAAAGTGTTGTTGAATGGGAAGTGGGTGAAAAATTAGTTTTGCAGTAAAGACTATTGATTTTTTAACAATTCAGGTTTTGTAATTTTGAATCAAAACAAATTATCAGCACCCTCATTTCCCATTTTACACTATCGTTAAAACAAATCTAAACCACATTCAATGCAGCTGCGTTGGCAAATGCTGGATTAACTCCCAAACTTCACCTTAAATTCCAACATAAACCTACGCCCAAGCACATTACTTTCAACCTGCTGGATGTAGTTTACGCCACTTGTCTGGCTTATGCTTATGCTTTTGTCCATCAAATCGTAGCCTTTAATCGAAAGCGATCCTTTGTTCCCTTTCAAAAAATAATAGCTTACACCTGCATTAAGCAAGGGGATATTGATCGATTCGCTCAGGTTTTTGGCATTGTAGTTCACAATGTTTCCATCGAGTTCGAAGCTCCATTTATCGGTAGGGGTAAAGCCAACTTCAGCAAAGTAAGTGGTGTTGAAATAGTTGTTGTTTAATGTATCGGCGATGGAGAACTTTGAATTGGTCAGACTGAGCGATCCACCCACATTCAATTGCCACCTATCTTTATTTCTGTTGCCTACACTTAACCTGAACGAGTGGGTCATTGTAGTGTTTACATTATCTATTGAATCGACAAGACTGATCCCCTTGTCCCATGCTTCGTTCGATCGAATGTTGATCTCAATTCCTAAGGGCCGTATCGGCGTAGAGAAATAGACCATTCCCGATAGCGAGTAATTGTAGTCGACATTTACCGGCATTATTATCTGGGTGTAGTCTGCGTTGGTGGTATGCGAAAGACCAATCTTGTTTTTGGTGTACCCGGCATTAAACCTTGTAAAAAGTGAGGTGAACGAGAACTGGTCGAAGACCGACCAATGAGCATTTATATTGTGTCTGTACTCCGGGGTCAGGTTAAGATTGCCCTGGTACATCGATACCGGGTTCATATTGTTGATGACAGGGAACAATTGAGATGCGGAAGGCATTCCAACATTGGACGAATATCTGACAGATAACCTTCTGCCTGTGCGGTACGAATTACTATAACTCATACTTGGGAGGAAATAAAAATAGCTTTTCCCTTCCAGGGCCTGGTCGGCCAAATTTCTATCCTGCTTTTCCCAATCGACTCCGAGGGTGATGTTAAAATTCTTTTGGGCAGTACTCTTCTTTATCGATAAAGCGGGGGTGATCGAAGAATTAGCGATTGAAAAATCGGCACTCAGCGAATCGATAAAATTAGTTTCCGAAGAATTCCCCTGGGTCCGGTCATAGCTTTCATTCTGGATCCCAAAATCAACATCTCCGGTTAGGTACCAGAAATTCCCAATCTCCTGCACTATCGTCGGGTCTGCCGAAATGCCTGTCTTTCGGGTAGAGTTTTTCTTATATTGATTGGAAAAGTAGGGATTAAAAAATCCGCCTGTATTTGTCCAGCTCATATCCGAAGCCTCCTCTTCGTAGTTGGCCGTAACATTGGTTTTCAATTGGGTTTTGCTTTGGTTCAGTTTGGCAATATATACCAACTTTGCGCTGGCATTGGTATTGTCGCTCTCGCTATTGGTAAGGTTGTCCCAGCTGTTTAAAACAGTATCCCCAAAGCTTGTATTCGTAAGGTTTTTACTTAGGTATGAGTTGGACGAGATATTGATGTCCCCGTCGAGGGTAAGGTTGTGCCGTGGGTTAAAATTATGGCGGATGCCAAAGTTGATTTCATGGGGCGAATCGGTTTCGTCGTTATTAAAATCGATATCCTGAAAATAGGAACCCTTGTCGGTGTAGTTTTCTTTTAAAGTGTTCTGCTCCAGCAAAGTTTTAGTCGACCTGCCGAGGTAGCTCATAAAATACCGGTTATAGTCGGTAGCATTGTACGATAAATTAAACCCTCCGGCACCAGTTGTATTTAAGCCATTTATCTGCTTGCCAAAATCGCCATGTCCTTTTTGCGAATAGCCAAATTCGTTCACATTATTATACATCCCCAGCACGGCTATCTGCGACTTCCCGGAGAAGCGGTATAATTTCGCCGAAGCTTTGTATAAATCTTCATACCCCACGGCGGCCTCCACGTCTCCAAACGATCCCTTTTTATGTTTCTCGTCAAGGATAAGGTTTATGGTACGGTCGCGCACACCATCGTCGATGCCCATAAAATCGGCTTCCTCCGATTTCTTATCGTACACCTGAACTTTCTTCACCGCATCGGCAGGCAAATTTTTGGTGGCCACTTTCAGATCTTTCCCAAAAAACTCCTTTCCATCCACAAGAACTTTCTGAACATCCTCGCCCATTGCTTTCACGTTTCCCGATTCATCCACTTCTATGCCCGGTATTTTCTTCAAGAGATCTTCGGCCACTGCATGGGGTTTTGTTTCAAAAGCTTTTGTGTTGAACTCTACCGTATCGCTTTTAAAGGCAATCGGAACATATTCGGCTACCACTTCAACCTCACCAATCGATTTGCTTTTCATTACCTTATCGTCAAGGTTTTCTCCTTTGTTGCCAGGGATTGTTATGGGTTCACTACTGGTTATCATCCCCACAAAAGAATATTGGATGATATAATTGGCTGGTTTGATATTTTTAATCTGAAAAACCCCATCGCTCTTCGTGACCCCAAAATATTTTAGCGTTGAGTCACCCGGATTTAACAAGGTAACTGTGGCATAACTCAGCGCTTCGCCGGTATCATCCTTTACCTTTCCGGTAATAGAATGTTGAGAAAAGGCTGTCAGATAGGTGAAGGACAGGAGGAGTATTAGTAGGTATCTGGTCATTTTTTTTGTTTCTAAGTTGAGTAAGTATATTGGGTAATGGGGCGAGTAAGTAACTGAGAAATTATGTAATTATGTAAATAAGTGACATACAGATTGGGTGTGTACGATTGGTAATTAGTACGCGAAAACACTATACTTTTCATCCAAATTTTAGTAAAATTGATATCTTTGAAATAGGTAGACGACAAATTAAAAAATATCATTCGCCCTAATTCCTCAATTCCTCATTTCCTTGATTCCTCACTCACCCTAATTACTAATGCCTGCCGTATCCCCGGCCTTTTCCTTTGCCTTCCCCTTTTTGACGTGCCTCCATTGCTTTTCGCATTTCTTTGGTTTTTTCTAGTATAATTTCCTGGAGTTCCTCCTCAGAAACTTTCTTGCCCTCGGTGGGTTTTACAAGTGTTTCCTCCGAAGGTTGTGTCCTTTCAACACCTGATGCAAGTAGGATTGTTTCCCCATTTTTCTCTACAGCTAAAATCAACCCAGGCAATCCGTAATATTTGTCTGGCCCAACAGAAATAGGCAATTGAGGCGTAAACCAGGCTTTCACCAACTGGCTGTCAATTTCAGCTTCGGCACTCATACAAACATAATCGAGGATCATCCTGTTTTCGCCTGTAATTTTCCAGGCCGGGATTTCAATTTCCGATTCTACCAGGAAGTCGCGTGTCATAAATTCCTTTTGTTCAATCTTTTTGTTTTTAGCAAGATCGTAATACACTTTTTTCAAGTTGGGCTTTGGGGCTTTTCCCATATTTTGCATGTGCATGGCCCTTCTCACTTCTCTGGGGATTTCCTCCTGCTCAACCGGATTGTCGCTATACAAGGCAATATCATTATTGAAATAAAGGATAAAGGCAGAATTTACCTCCGAGGGTAACCCGGCGATAAAATCATTCCACCTGGGGTCTTCCTTTTTTTCAAAATCAAATTTGGTTACCTGCTGATACTTTACCGTTCCGGTCAAAGCCTCCTGTGCAGTGGTGTTTCCACTCATTGCAATCAATATCAATGCAACAATAAGCTGAATACTGAATCCTTTTTTCATATAATCTAGGTTTTACTATTTGGTGGTAAAAATACCAAAAGAAATCTGGTTCTATTACACCAGTAAAACTTTCAAAAAAATTATCCCACAAAATTGACATAGTTTTATCAATCAATTGATTTTGTGTAATTGACAAGGGAGAAGTTCATTTGAAAGGATTGCTTATTCAATCCTTTGAATTAGCTCCTGTCGTGCTTTAGCAATAAACTTCTCTTTCAAGTGCAAACCATCCTGAAAATTGTCATCAGGGTAATAATCAATTTCATCCAGATAAGATTTAAAAATCGACTTCAAACCCAGCGATTCAATCTGTGCCCTCATTTCCGCCCAGTCGTTTGTATCGCTTTGCCAATGCAGGGGAACAGGGGGTGATACAATGGTAAGCTTAATTTGATTTTCCTGGCAAAGCCGATCGAGTTTTTTCAGATAAAGCACCGCAATGTCCGACAGTGTGGTCAATTTTATTTCTTCGAGATAGCTCACCGATTGATCATTGTTTTGTGAAAAATCGACATCGGAAAGGGGTAATATTTTTACAGCATACGACAGGAACAACCAGCTCGCAGGTTTTTCCCAGAGTTTGTCCCTTAGCAAGGGTTCAAAATATTTCAGGTTTCGGAACGATAAAAAAGGCTTCACGAAATTGTTGTGGGTGAGTTTTTGCTCAAAATTCCAACCAATGTCGTTGGGTACGCTAACTAGTATTATTTCCTCGATTTTAGGGTTCGATTCAATCAGGTTTTCAACCAATATATAATTCCCGGCAATGGAAACCGCCGCATTGGAACAAAGCGAATTGGGCACCGAATCAAAATTGAACAACTGGTTCCCCACGCTGTCGCCAATGTACACCCGTTTGAAATTGCCAGTCTGTTTGCTGCGGTTTATTCGTTCGTACACCTTCATCCAGCCGCCTTTTCTATCATCCCCAAACTTTATAAACCAGGGCGAAACCCTAATGTGAGCCAGCACTCCCAACCCGACAAAAGCAAGTGTAAAATAGATTATCCCACGGAGTAAAAAGTGCCTCATCCTTTAAAATTGAAAATAGATAAATTCGATCTTGTTAAAGTTGCCTAAAAATACAATTGCGTAAAGAGCGAGTGTGTACCAAAACCAGCGCATGGGCAATGGCTGTGATTCAACACTCAGGCCATGAGCCTTTTTTCGTTGGATAAACTCGACTCCCACAAACAGGCCGAGGATCAGCAAGTATTTCTTAATGTCGGCAGGGAGCATGGGAATATGAAAAACATCGGGCGAAAACATACCCGCCAAATAAGAAAATGCCTGACTCAGGTTGTCTGACCTGAAAAACACCCAGGCTATACAGGTGAGTAAAAACACACCAAGCACTTGAAAAAAAACAAGCACCGGGTTTGCCTTCTTCAGCTTCAGTTTTTTAAGACCCTTCCTTCTGATTTTTTTGCTGAGATGGGCCAGCATAAGATAAATTCCGTGGAGGCTGCCCCAAACCACGAAAGTCCATTTGGCACCATGCCACAAACCTCCGAGAAACCAGGTAATAAAAATGGCAGTCATATAAGCCCAAACTTCCACCTTCACACTCAAATACTTGTCTTTTGGGAATTTTCGAAGAAAGGTGTAGCTGATGGGCAGAAAAAGATAATCGCGCAGCCAGGTCGACAATGAAATATGCCACCTGCGCCAGAACTCCGAGAAATCTTTAGAGAAATAAGGCAGGTTGAAATTGCGCATCAGATTAAAACCGAACAAACGGGCGGTGCCAATGGCAATGTCGGAATAGCCCGAAAAATCGCCATAAATCTGAAAAGCAAAAAAAATCACACCCACCCAAAGAAGGAATGGCGGCAAAAAATCGGAACCATCGAAAATCCGGTTGACAATGGTCCCGGCATTGTCGGCAATCACCATCTTTTTAAAGAAGCCCCACAAGATTTGCCGAAGCCCGTCTTTCGCAAGCACCGGGTCGAAAACCCTTTTTTTTGAAAACTGGGGCAACAGGTTCGAGGCCCTTTCAATAGGTCCGGCCACCAGTTGCGGGAAAAAACTGACAAAGGCAAAGAATTGGGCAATATCACGGGTGGGTTCAATCTTTCGGTAAAAAATGTCGATGGAATAGCTCAGGGTTTGGAAGGTGTAAAAGCTGATCCCCACGGGAAGGATCACATTCAGGCTACGGGCTTCCAAGGCAATGCCCAGCGAGGCAAAGGCATCAATAAAGGAATCGACAAAAAAGTTATAGTATTTGAAATAGCCCAGAAAGCCCAGGTTTATCAGGATGCTCAACCAAAGCAGGTATTTCCTTTTTTTCTGATTTTCCTGCCTGAAAATAGACAGCCCCACCTGGTAATCGACAAAAGAAGAAATGATGATGAGCGAAAGGAAACGCCAGTCCCACCAGCCATAAAACAGGTAGGAGGCAGCAATGAGGAAAATATTCTGAAGCCTGAGTTTGTCCTTGAGCAAAAACCAGTAGATGGCAAAAACGACCGGTAAAAATAGGGCAAACTCAAACGAATTAAACAGCATACTTCAGATTGATTTTGCTTTCAAAAGTAGCAATTTTGATAAGGAAATATAGGGGTTTTAATTTTTATTCATCCATCGCCAATAGGCGAGGCAGGCCCTAGCTAAGGCTTGTCTTTCATAGCTCAATTCAGTTTTATGTAAAGGGAGGTGAAATTTTCCTGTAAAATGATCAACTTAACCGATTTTTCCATACTAAGCCTAAATATGAAATAATTGCTAATACTCCCAAAAAGAAGAAAATTATAGACATAGTAATGACACTAAATAATTCTCCTTTATCGTCGATTTCCCAACCAGTAATCCAAACATATAATAGTCCAATACCAAAAATTAAAAATGCAATCCCAGAAATCAATATTCCTTTCGGCTTTTTAAAAGTTTTTGTAATCCTACTTTTTTCCATATCTCATAAGTTTTAGTTTGCTGTTCACTTAATGTTCCAATGAATCCTAGTTTACACTGAAAGGGCAAAAACCATTGTCCGGTTGCTCAAAGTAAGCTATTTTTTCATTACTAACCAACAAGAAATAAAAGAAGAGAACAACCTTGTGGATTCTCTTCCATGTTGTAAATTTAAAGGAAAGGTACCGGTGAGTTTTGAATAAAAAGTCAGAACGTTTGATGTTTCCTACAGAATTGTGCTACAGAGACAAGCCCTTCCTTATTTTAAGGAAGGGTTGGGATGGATGAATAAGGAAGGGTTGGGATGGATGAACAAGAAAACCACTTATTCCCTCACCACCTTAAAAACCTCTCTTTCTTTTCCTTGCTGAATCGCCAGGAAATATATCCCAATTGGAAAACCCGAAAAGTCAATAGTGGCCCAATTCAACCCCTCGTTTTGACCGAGGATTTTGGTAAGTACTTGTTGACCCAGGCTGTTGAACAATGAAATATCATATTCGCCAATTAGTAGCCCCGAAACAACCAACTCCTCTTTTACAGGGTTCGGGTAAATTTTTATTTGGCTGAAAGCACCTGTTTCTGCAATGACTTCAATAATCACCACTGCGATGGTATCGCTTGCCGGGCAGCCAATGCTGTCGTTTACCGATACCCAATAGGTGCCATAGTTGCCCGTAGTGATACTTTGGTTGGTTGCCCCTGTCGACCAGAGGTAGCTCAGGTAGCCTTGCCCGGCATCGAGAATGGTGGTTTGGTTTAGGGGCAGGAAGATGGTGTCGGTTGTAAACTCAAACCCGTTTTCGTGGGTTTCGACATAGAGGGTGTCGATGGCATTGCCACAGGCATTGCTTACCGAAAGTGAATACTGGCCCTGGTCGAAAATGATAATTGAAGTGTCAGTTAATCCTGTCGACCAAAGATAGCTTGTGAGCGGCTGGCCGGGGATTGCAAGCTGGAGGCTTTCGCCCAGGCAGATTATCGTGTCGTTGCCCAGGTTTACAGTGGGGTTTTGGAAATAAATGGCCACGGTAGAATCGGTGAAATCGCCACAGCCATTGCTGGCGGTTACGCTGTATGTGCCGGGCGAGGTGATAAAAATATCGGCTGTGGTTTCGCCATTGGGAGCCCAGAGAAAATCGGCCTGGAAATCTCCGGCCATGAGCATTATCGGAAGGCTGTCGCACAGATAAACCGTGTCGGGCAGGCTTACCGTCAAAAGACCATCGTACGCAATAAATATGGTATCCTGCAAAATACATAAGCCTTGTTGAACACTTACCCAATAATATCCATCCTGCACTGCCAGCACGGTGGGCACAGTGTCGTTGGTCGACCAGGTGTAGCCGGTTGCTCCGTTTATCGTGGCATCCAACAGTAAAGGGTTGGTAAAACAAATCCCGTTTGTGTCGTTGCCAAGGTCAAGGTTATCCAATACGTAGCTTACATGTATGGAATCAATATCCTCGCAAACCTCATCGAAGTTTTGGATGATTGGCCAAAATTTGCCTGCCACCGAGATCAGGACTGTATTGGAAAATGTGGTATCTGTTGAGAAATTGTTTACCCATGCAAACTGGGCAGAATCGCCGCTCACAACAAGCTGTAAATCTTCTCCAGGGCACAGCAGCGTATCAGTTGGGTAGCTATAGTTTGCTTTTGGGTACAGGTACAGCATTTTTCGAACTATGTCCTCTGTACCTGCATTGCGGTATCTTTTTAGAAATATCTCATAAGGGCCAAAGCCTGGGAATTCATGATAAATTGTATCCTGGTTTGCGATGCTGATTAAACCCTGCACTGGATCGGTAAATTCCCAGCGGATGGAATCAAAGTTTGTATTGGTTTGAGTGCAAATCAACACTGTATCTTGGTAGCAATTATGGACGAACAAAATGTTACGATCAAGGAAAGGAGGGAAGAAGGATGGCAAGTTTTCATAATCCGAACAATCTAATCCTCCTGTTACCGGACAATAATTATTATATTCATCAAACACAAAGTTGCAACCTGAATCTAAGGCATTTGGATTGCTAATAGCATTTAAAGTATTTCCATCGATACCCATTCCTGTTCCATTTAATGAGTAGATTTTACCATTGTATGCTAATTGCATTCTGTTAAGTTCAAAGTCATTGTTGTTGTTTGGATTAACCTTGTATATACTATTAACTTGTTGTGACAAGCCACCAGCCATTAAGTCAATCTGGTAAATTGCATTTGTGTCTTTAACAACATTGGGATTTGACAATAAGCCTGATGTTGAAGTACCCCAAATCCCATTGACTCCTACATAAGCAATAGTGCCATCAGGAGAAAACTCTACACTTGCTGGAGCATAGAAGTCGTGGCAAACTGGATTTGTTATAACTCCGGTAGAATTGTTAAAGTCAAATGATTCCACTTTATTTAAAATACAAGTTGATACCAGAAGCCTTTTTCCATCTGATGAAAATTTCATTTCTCCTCCTGTTGTATTACTGTAAGGATGTAGATAACTAGATGGACTATTTGAATAGGTAATACCAACATTACTAATAACAGGAACGGTATCTATTCCCGATTCAGTAACCAGATAGGTTTTAAATGCATTGGAATTCATTGCATGAGTCACAAGCCAAATATCTTTGCCATTTGCATGATAAGTAGCTGTAATTTTATTTGCTGTGGGTTGTGTAAGCAAATTATTCGAAGTACCGACTACACCGCCATTACCATTGTTCAGTCGGATATCCAGTTCAGTATATCGGATACTTATAGGTATTGATGACCCTGTTGGAGTAAAATAGTAATACCGGTTTTTATTCCCGGGTTTTGGAATAAATAAGCTTTGCATTGCAACTTCTCTATGATTTAAACCTGTATAATAAATTAAATCATAGTTTCTGTTGAAAATTGACGCTCCATTAGCATAGAAAAGTAGATTCCCTTGTTTATTGCTAATTACTCCAGAATGTTCTTGAGCCCAGAAAAACCAAAATACTGGTCCGTTACCCATATTGTCTAGGTATGGATTATTCGCTTGATCAGAATACTGAGTGTAACCACCAGGAACCATATATGACGGGTAAAATGGCTGAGGAGTACCTGTTGAGAATTCCAGCCAATGATCAGTTTGTCCCATGATCCAATTATTGGTTTCTCCCTGGGCAAAAATTTTATTTTGAAAAATAAATACTGAGAAAAAAATAAGAAGGATTCCGATCCTTTTTTGTGCCGATGTTTTCATGTGTAATTCTATTAAAGTTAATTTAAAGGGTATTGTGATTAATCACTTGGCAAAGATACAGATATATTGGGTCTCAATAACCTCAGTAAAAGATGATTTTTCACACGTGTATCCGGTAAGCAAAAATTATTTTCACATAAATTAGCTACAAAGACAAGCCCTTCCTTATTTTAAGGAAGGGTTGGGCCTGCCTGCCGAAGGTAATCTTTTCTACCGCAGGCAGGATGGATTAATTTTTTATCAACTTACCCAAGTATCACCCCAATGATAGTAGCCGACAACAACGAAGCCAATGTACCGGCCAGCAAAGCCCTCATTCCAAGCTGCGATAGCAACACCCGTTTGCCGGGAGCCAACGAACCAATTCCACCAATCTGTATCCCGATGGAGGCAAAATTAGCAAAGCCGCAAAGCATGTACGTGCCCATGATTACGGATTTGGGGTCGGTAAAAGCGCCGCTTTCTTTTAAGTCGGCAAGGCTGATGTAACCAATGAATTCGGTCATTATGATTTTCTCACCAAGGATCCTTCCCACCAAAGTGATGTCTTCGGTGGCAACGCCAAGCAACCACATGAGGGGGGCAAAAGTGTAGCCTAAAATAAACTGGAGCGAAAGTTCTTTATATTGTCCGTGGGTCCAGCCGGCAATCACTTCGTTCAGGTGGGTCAGCGATCCCACTTTCAGGAACAGGTAGTTGACCATTGCAATCAAGGCAATAAATACCAACAACATAGCGGCCACATTCACAGCCAAACGAAGGCCTTCACCTGTTCCGTTGGAAATGGCATCGAGCACATTTTTCCCAATTTTCTCTTTCGATATGGTGACTTCCTTCGAAATTTCTTCGGTTTGAGGCAAAATTATTTTTGATACTACCACCACACCCGGTGCTGCCATAATGGAGGCTGCCAACAGATGTTTGGCATACAATAATTCCTGGGCCGGGTCGCCACCACCCAATACGCTTATGTAAACCGCCAGAACACCTCCGGCCAGGGTGGCCATTCCTCCGGCCATTACCAGCAACATTTCCGAGCGGTTCATCTTTTCTAGGTAGGCTTTTATCATCAGGGGCGATTCGGTTTGCCCGAGGAAAATATTCCCGGCCACCGACAAGCTTTCGGCCCCACCCAATTTCAACAGGCGGGTCATCACCCAGGCCATGCCGTACACTACCTTCTGGATAATCCCATAATAAAACAAGATGCTGGTAAGGGCCGAAAAGAAAATGATCGTCGGCAGGATGATTATGGCAAAGTTAACCAGGGGCGATTCAATTTGACCGGAAGCAAACGACTTAAAAAGAAAATCGGTACCCGCCCGTGTAAACTCAAGTACTTTCACAAAACCTTTTCCCACTATCTCGAAAAACACCTGGATAAAATGAACCTCCAGAATACCAAAGGCAAGGACAATTTGAATGGCAAGCCCCGTTGCCACTACCCGCCAGTTTATAGCTTTCCGGTTGCTACTAAAAACAAAGGCCAAAAAAATGATTACCAACATGCCAAGCAATCCCCGCAACAAGGTAATGAAGCTAAAGGATAATTCAGTCTTTTGTATAATTGGTTTTTGAGATACTACAGACTCACTTATTTCAGCGTTCATTCCAGTTTCATTCTGAACCGGGGTCACAGAATCAATTTGAAAGGTTGGTTCTGGATTTTGTGATTTGGTTTTTGCAGAGTCAGGGGTATTTGCAAACAAGATAACAGGAAAAAGAAGGGATAATGCAAGCAATAGCAAGCGTTGGTGCTTTTTTCTCATATCAATTTGAAAAAATAAATGTGTCTATTTCGATTTGCGTTTTTTTATCTCATCCCTTATTTCCGAAGCCTTTTCGTAATCCTCGTTATTGATGGCCTCGTTTAATTTAGCTTCTAAGTCCTTTAATGGGGAACCCTTCCACTTTTTCTCTTCCGGTTTTGTCGGGGGCATGTTTCGTTTTTGCCCGGGGCTTGGCTGGTCGCTTTCCACTTCGAGGTAAATTCCCGCCTTGCGCAAAATATCTTCGGTAGTGTAAATCGGACATTTAAACCGTAAGGCCAACGAAACTGCATCCGACGTACGGGCATCGATCTTTAATTCTATCCCATCTTTCTCGCAAACCAGCACCGAATAAAACACCCCTTCTTCAAGTTTATGAATATTGATTTCGAGAATGTTGATTTTGAAAGCAACCGCAAAATTATGGAACAGATCGTGGGTTAGTGGGCGGGGTGGGAAAAGACCCTCCAATTGCAACGCAATTGATTGTGCCTCGAAAGCCCCAATGATTATGGGCAGTCTGCGCCGGCCATGTTCTTCGGTAAGGATCAGGGCATAAGCCCCGGTCTGGCTTTGGCTGTTCGATAGCCCTAATATGTTCAACTTTACTTTCGTCATGTATCGTAATCGTTCCTCCACAGAAAAAATTGTGGGTGTTGTAGAGGCAACACAAAATTAGTGAAATAGTTTAAAATTCCCAGATAAAACAAAGAGGTAGGACAAATTTCACCTTTTAAACTATTTACCTCCACAATATTTATTCATTTGCTCACCTGCAGCAGCCAAGCCAAGCTGATAGGCCCGTTGAAAATCGGGGCAGGCCTGGTTTGCATTTCCCATTGCAATGTAGGCCAACCCCCGGTTCATAAAGGCATTGGCAAAATCGGGGTTCAATTTGATGGCATACGAAAAATCGGCGATGGCCTCGCTATAGCGACCTGTTTTGTAGCGGATAAATCCACGGTTCGAGTAGGCATCGGTGAAGTTGGGGTCGATGTCGATACAGCGGTTGAAGTCAACCATGGCAGCGGTTTCGTTCCCGTTGCGTGCATACGACAGGCCCCGGTTGGAGTATGCCATTGCATTTTGCGGATCGACCTCGATAGCCATTGAATAGTCGCTGATCGATTGTTCAAACTTTCCTATTTCAGCATACAAGGCGCCTCTGTTAATGTAAGATTCCGCCATCAAGGGATCGAGTAGTATGGCATGATTGAAATCGCTGAGGGCTTCCTCCGTTTTTCCTTCTTGTTTTAGGATAATGCCCCTGTTTATATAGGCCGTGGCATGTTTTGGATAAATTTCCAATGCTTTCGTAAAATCCTTCAGAGCCCAATCGTTTTTATTGTTGTCCATGAGCAAGGTGCCCCGATTTACGTAGGAAGTCGAAAAGCCGGGATCTATTTTTATGGCTTGGTTGTAGTCGGCCAAGGCTTTCTCGTAATCACCCTGGAAGTAATAGGCAAAACCCCGGTTGTTCAATGCTTCGGCCTGGTTGGGGTATTTGTCCAATACATCGTTCCAAAGTCTCAGGCTATCGCCCCAAACCTGGATCCTGCCAGTGGTTATCACAAGTAAAACAATAGCAAACAGGGCATACGCGTAAGTGATTGTTTTTTTTGATTCCCTGTATTTTTCTCTCAGAAAAACAAAAAGCCAGCCCAGCAAAATAAAAATACCTATCGACGGGATGTAGTTGTAGCGATCGGCCATCAGGAAATAACTAACAGGCACGAACTGGAGCAACAGCACAATATTCAGCATAAAAAACCAATAGGCAAAAGCAACTGTGCGATCTTTTTTAAACATCCACAGGCCCAAAACAAGGGTGGACAAAAAGAAGGCAAAGCCGATGTAATGAATTATTTCAAGGCTTTCGGGGTAGGGATAAATGGCAGAGAATCCAACAGGAATAATCAATTGAATAAGGTATTTTGAAAAGGCAAACCCGCCAAAAATGATTTGTTGAACGGTTGTCGTTTCGCTTGTTTCACCTTCTGAAAAATAAAAAACCAATAGGCCTGCCGCCAGCGCAAGCGCAAAAAACCCAGCTTTTTCGATTACTTGTTTTTTAATGTTGATTTGGCGGTTCATCACATAATCGACCAGCAAAAGCACAGGAGCCAGCATCACGCCCTGCGGCTTGGCCAACAGGGAGAGGGCAAATCCAAGCAGCGACCAGATCAGGAATTTGGACTTTCCCGATTCGCTGTATTTCAAATATTGAAGAAGGGAAAGCAGATAAAACAAAGCGAATAGCACATTCTTCCGCTCAGTCACCCAAGCAACTGATTCGACCTGAACAGGGTGAATGGCAAAAAGCAGTGTGGCGATCATTACGATTTCTTTCTTCTGAAAAATTTTCGACAGGATTGAAAAAAGCAAAAAGGTATTGAGAATGTGCAGCAGGATGTTTGTCAGGTGGTGGTGGACAGGGTTAAGCCCGGCAGCAAAATAATCAATCTGGAGCGACAAAATACTCAGGGGTTGGTACATCCCTTTGAATGGGCCATTGAAAATTGCCACTAAATTTTCTATTGTGAAACCCCTTATCAAGCGGTTCGACAAAACATAATCAGGGTCGTCCCAATTAGAGAAACCGTGGGCAAGGGCTGGCAGATAAACCATCGCTGTTGCCATCAAAATCCCAAACCAATACCATTGGGTGTAGTCTTTCGATTTTTTCTTTTCAGCAAATTTAAAATTGAACAACAACAAAACTACAGGCAGCGAAACCAGGATGAGAACACTCACAAACCAATTCACCCCTTCTGTTTTGAAAGCAAACAAATAGAGAATCCCCATTATCAAAAGCAGCCCCAGGGCAGCATACTTCAATTTCATTGTATCCAGTTTCATAAAGTTGTAGGTTTGTCCACAAATTACACAAATATAGTTTTATATCTTATACTTCAAGCGGGATAAATTTCCGCATTTTGTTAAATCCATCTAACCATACTGTCGCCTCTACGAGGCTTGGTAAACTTTCTTCTGTTTATTGCTACCATACTGCCGTTCCCACGGAACTCTAATCAAATAGTAAATATTCGATAAGCCTCGTAGAGGCGATAGTATGGTAGAAACAATCAAGAGAAAGACTGCGTAGCCTCGTAGAGGCGACAGTATGGTAGAAAGCTAGCAAGAATTTTCATACACCTAAAATTCCCTGCCGATTGCTATTTTTATCAACTTTTTATCAACCGATTGAATTCTGCCCTAATGCTGAAATTTATCCCGTTTTCAGTATAGCTTTGATCTTGGTTTAAAAATCCGTGCAAATCCGCTTAATCCGTGTCATCCGTGTTCAAATTTTTATTCCAGTTTTAGCTGCCCTAAGTTATTGTTCAAATTCAGGAAAACGATTATTGTTTCTGATTCCCGACAGCGACCAGTCGAGAAAGGCAGCAAACGATTCCAGGTCGATTACATGGTACATCCAATCGCAGGTTATCACCCGTTGCTTGACAGTTGAACGGTCAGCCTCCCTGAAAAACTCCAGGTTCCGGACAGGGTCGATAATATTATCTTTTGCCCCGATGGCCACATATCGAAAGGGGCAATTCCACTCATTCACGTGGGTAATGGCCAACGGCAATGTCCGGTCGATGGTCATGGCTGGGTTTAGGAGCAGACAGGGCAGGCCCAGCTCTTCGGCCAGCCAATAAGCAAAATAGCCTCCCAATGACGAACCAACTAAAAATTCAAGCTTTTTTTCTACGACCTCGTTTTTCAGCAAACCGTAAGAATTGACTTCCGAGCGATAATCAAGATGCAAGGCATAAGGAACAAGCCCGGCCTCCTTCATAATGTCGAGCTTTTCTTTATTGGGTGTGCTGTCGAGTCCGTGTATGTATAGTGTTTTCATTGGCTAGTTAATCATTTCAATAATACATTTGTGAAAATTCGATCCCGAAGCTGCGAGATTTGTAACATAATTTGTTTTTTTGAATTTGGCATCATAGCTGTCCGAAAGATTAATATAGGAATAAAGCCCGAAAATTCCAATTTTTGAAGCGCAAACTTTTAAAAAAAATTATGGGCTTTATTCCACTGCATAAAAGTATAAAAAATTCGACTTTCCCCTTGTTGAAAC
>JAIOYV010000111.1 GCA_021740905.1 Bacteroidales bacterium | reverse complement strand
AAACAGTTGGCTATGAATTTTAATTCGTCTTAATTTTATCAAAGCATGATATTTCGTTTTTTTTGAAATATTACGCCTGCAAATCAGTACTTTAACTCATGGAAATCAAGATTTTCAAAAACTACCGGACAGCTATGAAGTACAGTGAATAAAATCCTTACCTTTCAGAAAATTTGTATTTTTGAAAAAAAAGAAAAATGAACAAGGTTCGAGAGAAATATATTAATCCATTTACTGACTTTGGATTCAAAAGACTATTTGGAGAAGAGCCCAATAAGGATTTACTTCTTGATTTTTTAAATGTTCTATTAAAAGACCAACAAGGTGAAATAGTTGATTTGACCTATTTAAAGACCGAGCAATTAGGATTGACAGAACTTGACCGAAAAGCCATTTTCGACTTGTACTGCGAGAATGAAAAAGGGGAAAAGTTCATTGTTGAAATGCAGAAGAGCAAACAAAACTTCTTCAAAGACAGAAGTGTTTACTACGCGACTTTTCCTATTCAGGAACAAGCACAGAAATCGGAATGGAATTACGAATTAAAAGCAGTTTATACAATTGGAATCCTGGATTTCGTGTTCGATTCAGATAAGAATGAACCTCAAAAGTTTCGATACGACATTAAACTTCAGGACATTGAAACGAATAAAAACTTTTATGACAAATTGACTTTCATTTATTTTGAAATGCCCAAGTTCAATAAGTCAATAGACGAACTCGAAACCCATTTTGACAAGTGGTTATATATTCTGAAAAACTTGCATAAACTCGACAGACTACCTGAAAAACTGAAAGAGAAGGTATTTGAACGTGTTTTTGAAGTAGCTGAAATAGCTAAGTTTACACGTGATGAATATTTGTCGTATGAAGATAGTTTGAAATATTATCGTGACTTAAAAAATTCGTTAGATACCGCAAAAGAAGAAGCAAGAGAAGAAGTAAAAGAAGAGGTTGCGCAAAATTCAATAAAAATGGGGCTTGATTCTGAAACAATCTCAAAAATTACCGGATTTACTGTTGAGCAGATCGAGAAGTTAAGAAACCACTAAAACACACCTATTGTATACTTACACTACTGGATATTGAAATAATATTGGTAATAAGTGGGCCTGATAACATTTCATGCCATATTGTAAAAGTCCACAGTGCCAGCTTGTAACGATAAGTAAATACTATTATTAACCAAAATGATATGAGATTCGGAAAAACAATAAAAATATTTCTTATTGATGGAGACCCAAATGGGAGGATGAGTTGTGAACTTTCCAATTGGTCAGGGAAATCTTACAAAATACCTCGAATTAAAATCAAGGACTGTTCAGACCGAGACGACCTTACAAGCACCGGAGTTTACTTACTTTTTGGCAAAGACGATGAAGGTAAAGATCAAGTTTATATTGGTGAAGCTGAATCAATTTTAAAGCGATTAAATCAACAGTTAACACAAAAGGACTTTTGGAATGAGGCAATTGTGTTTATAAGCAAAGACGAAAACCTTAATAAAGCACACATAAAATACCTGGAGAATAGACTTCATGATTTAGCAAAATTAGCTAACCGATATAAAGTTGACAACTCAGTTGTTCCAACTCAATCTTCAATTTCTGAATCAGACAGAGCAGAAATGGAGGAATTTATTGAATATATAAAAATGCTTGTAAATACATTAGGACACAAGGTGTTTGACGAAAAGAGAGAATTTAAGCCAAAGCAAAAACAAGATACTTTCTATATCAAAGCAGCCCGTGGCGCTGAAGCCCAAGGCGAACCGACATCGGAAGGATTTGTCGTATTTAAAGGTTCAAAAGCTGCCGGCACTACAGTTCCTTCAATGGCCCCTAATTTTATGATCATAAGACAAAAACTAATTGATCAAAGTAGTATCATTCAAAAGGGTGATTCATTGGAATTTTCAGACGATTATATCTTTAGTAGCCCATCAACAGCTGCATCAATGGTTTTAGGTAGAAATGCAAATGGACTTATAGAATGGAAACTTCAGAATGGGAAAACATTAAAGGAATTTGAATCTAGTGATAAAACAACGAAAGCATAACAATTAAGTCCCTTTTTTTGCATTCCTTACTTATAGTAAAAACAACTAAATATAGCGATTGCTTAAACCAGCTAAAAAAATCCTCTAAAACCCACCCTTCCGAATAAGTTGCAATGAGTCCATCCGGATCCGGGCATCTCTTATCAGGGATACAAGGTTTGTCTGTTCTTCTTCTGCAACACGGATTTCCTGTGGCCGGATATCTTTGTTTTTTTGCTGCAGCGATTTAAGCCGACCGATTTCGTGATCAAGTGTGAGGTTCATTCGTTGTAGACCATTTGAAATTTCTGTCGCGCCAAGCACTTCGGAGAATCCCGTGGCGGCCTTTATCATCTTTGGAAGCATAGTTTCCATGAACAGCTCATTATCCAACAAACCGTCCGTTTGTCCGGGTATCAAGTGCTCGTCGAATTTTTCAACAGGGTATAAATGAGTCACCTCATTGCCGGCATGATCAACCACAACCCGCAGGGGCGTGTTGGGAAGAAAACGGTCGACATGCACATTTTGCCCGCCCCTGGTTTCCAGCACAAAGAGTACCTCCAGGAGAATACCGGGGGTTTCGTTTCCACGAAGGACACCGAAACTGGCACTTCCCGTTCCCGAACTTAATATCATGTCGATGGCACCGGTAGCCATGGGGTGATCCCAACTTATGAAACTAATTTCTTCGCGGCTAAGGGCGCGTTTCCGGTCGAAGGTGATGGAAATGCCATCATCGGGAATAGAAGGGAAAGCCTCCCGATTGGCATGGGATGGATGCAAAAAATAGGTTCGGGGGGCAAGGTCTTCCGTTTCAACGCCGAAATGCTCAAATACTTTGGTCATGTAATATTCCAGGCTCATATCCAGGTCTTCGGCCCGGATACGATCTACCAATTTTTTGGCAATTTTAGGGCGAAAGGAATTCATTTCGAGCAAGCGGTCCCGTCCGTTGGCAAGGGTTTCATTCAGTTTCTTGTGAAAAGCTGTCGTGTCGGCGATCAATGATTCGAGTTGCTCTCCGGCATTTGAAGACGAGACTGACGAGAAGGTTTCTAGCAACCTATCGCCAAACAATTGCGCTAATTGGCTTCCTCCCTCCAGGTTTTCATCAAAGGCATTCAAGCCTTCGTGAAACCACCTTACGAGCACTTCCTGCGGGCTTCCTACGAGGTAGGGAACATGAATATGTATTGTGGCAGACTGACCAATCCGGTCGAGACGCCCAATTCGCTGTTCCAATAACTCGGGATGAAACGGCAAATCGAATAAAATGAGGTGATGCGCAAATTGAAAATTCCGGCCCTCGCTTCCTATTTCAGAACAAAGAAGCAATCGGGCACCCTGGGATTCGGAAAACCAGGCGGCGTTCCTGTCGCGTTGCACAATGGAATGGTCCTCGTGAAAAACGCCTACTTTAAAATTGATCCGTTTTTCCAATGCCTTTTCCAACGCAAGCACCTTTTCTTTGCTCCTACAGATGAGCAGTACTTTTGCCGGTTTTAAATCCTTCATTGTTTTAACAAGCCATTCAACCCTGGGGTCGCTTGCAAACCAAAATTTTTGTTGAACAGGATGCCCTTCCGTTGTATTTATATCCACCGAAAACTCCTTCGACATACGCTGCATCCATACTTCATGATTTTCCGATACCTCGATGGGTACCAGGTGGGCTTTTCGTTTTGGGAAACCACTCATGGCCGACCGGGTATTTCGGAATACCACCCGGCCCGGCCCGTGCTGGTCGAGCAAATCCTCGATGAGATTATTCCGGGCCGAATCCCCTCCTTTCGCAAGCGAGTCGAGCCTTCCCTTGCCAAAAAGCGATGCCAGTAATTGGGTATCCGCAGCCCGCAAGGTTTTTCCTACGGACAGGTCATAGACAATATTGGCAATCTCTTTATAGTCACGCGATTCGTTTTTGAAGGCTTCATAGTCGGCGTATCTTTCCGGATCGAGTAACCGCAGCCTTGCAAAATGACTTTCTACACCCAATTGCTCGGGGGTAGCAGTGAGCAGAAGTAATCCTTTGGCCACTTTGCCCAATAGCTCCACAACACCGTACTCGGGACTAACCTTATCGACCGACCATTCCAAGTGGTGCGCTTCATCCACCACAAGCATGTCCCAACTTGAAGACAAAGCTTGTCGGGCACGTTTTTCAGAACCAGCCAAAAAGGAAACACTACAAATAATAAGTTGATTCTCCAGAAAAGGATTTCCATCCGGGGCACCGTCCTCAACGGCAGCACAACGCTCTTCATCAAAAATATGAAACCACAGATTAAACCTACGCAGCATTTCGACAAACCACTGGTGCACCAGCGAGTCGGGAACGAGAATCAACACCCGCGAAATCCGCCCACTCAAAAGCAGTCGGTGCAGAATTAAGCAGGCCTCTATGGTTTTTCCAAGACCCACCTGATCGGAAAGCAGCACGCGGGGCGCATACCGTGCACTTACCTCGTGCGCGATGAAAAGCTGATGCGGAATGAGATCGATCCGGCCACCTACAAATCCACTTATGTGGGAGATTCTTCGTTTATGATCGTGCTGAAGTGTTGCCCGGCGTAAGGCAAATATTTCGGGTATATCCACATATCCCAGTGAAAATCGCTCATCGATATTGTGTTTGACCGAAACATCCCCCAGGTTTGCCTCAGACAAGGCCCTGTCGTCGCCGAAATAAATGAACAGTTCGCCCTCTTGTTCAACCCGTTCAATCAGCAATGGGCGTTTACTTGTGTCGATAATTGTATCTCCGGGCTTAAAATTCACTCTACGCAGGGGAGCATTTTCTGCAGCATACAAGCGCGTTTCACCAGATTCGGGAAAATGTATCTGAACCCGGCCTTTGCTAATTCCGGTAACGATCCCAACCCCGAGTTCAGGTTCTCCCTCACTGCTCCATCTTTGATCAGGAAAAAAGTTTCCCATATTGTGTTTCTTTTAGATTAAGCGTAAATCATTCGGTATTTAGGGATGCTTCCTTATATTTTAAAAAGTTAGGTCTCTTATTCATGGTGAACACTTCCAAAAACAAAAGACCTTTCCCATACCTGCGAAGAAATAGAAAGTAGCTGAGATAACAAAGACGAAGGTTGGATATTTGTAAAGTAGAAACTGGAATAGAAAGTCCTATTTTTAATACCTACCTATGCCGCTACCGCACAGCTTGTCCCGAATTTAGGGAAATCCATTCGTGTGGTTTTGGTTTTAATTTATTACACAATGCAAAAATAGGGTAGCAGTGGGAAAAGTGAAAGTACGACAAATCAGAAATAACCTCGCATTACAATAGTCTAAAAATATAAGCCATAGATTTCTAATATTTAAGTATTTATTTTGTAAATTTGAAGACTAATTAATCTAAATCGGCTTTATGAAACCTATTTCCCTTTTAGCATTTTTCTTACTTGCTGGTACAATTTTCTCGAATGCCCAAACTACCTTTGGCGAACCGTTTGTCCTTGTAGGCCATACATACGATCCATATCAAGTAATAGCAAATGATATTGATGGTGATGGCGACAATGACATCCTAGCCATATCGAGAAGCAAAATATCACTCTTTAGAAACTCAAATGGAGTGTTTAGTCCACAGGAAGTTATTGCATCTGTAATTGGTGGTCAATCTATAGCCGTTAGCGATATCGATGGAGATGGAGACAAGGATATTCTTTCGTCCTCTTACGAAGATGATATAATCGCATGGTACGAAAACTTAGATGGAAATGGGACATTTGGCCCTAAGAACATTATTAATGTATTCAGTTCTGCGAATGCCGCAGGGGTTTTTGCATTGGATTTTGACAACGATGGAGATCAAGACGTAATCGCCCGAACGGGGTTTTTTATTGCATGGTTCGAAAATATAGATGGACAGGGAAGTTTTGGCCCATACCAAATTATCTTTGCAGACCAAGATGGCTCATTCCAATTAGGAGATATCGATGGTGATGGTGATGTGGATTTTATTGGTGGTTCGTGTAATGAACTTAATGCTTTTTGGTTCGAAAACACCGATGGTGCCGGTACATGGGGACCATTACAGATTATTTCCGATTCAATTGATGGGATATGTGGTGGGTTACCTTTCGATTTGGACAGTGACGGTGATTTAGATATACTTACAGGTTCCTACAACAATTCAACCTTAATGTGGTACGAAAATATTTCTGGCACTGGAACATTTGGCCCAAGCCAGCTTATTTCTGATTCAGCCATCAATATTAGCTTTATATCCGCCTACGATTTGGATGGTGATGGCGACTTGGATATCCTTACAGCATCCTATCAAAAAAAGATTGTATGGTATGAAAACACCAATGGGAACAGTCTTTTCGCTGCACCTCAGCTTATCACGTCCAACATAGGCATCCCTACTTCCTTATTCTCATCCGACTTAGATGGTGATGGAGATATGGATGTGCTTTCCACCTCACGGGAGGATGACAAGATTGCCTGGTACGAGAATACCAACGGGCTGGGAGCTTTTGGCACGCAGCAAATAATCACTGAAACTTCCGGAAGTATATCATCCTTTTTTATTGATGATTTAGATGGCGATGGAGATAACGACATTCTGACAAGTTCTCATCAAATTTCACTTATTGGATGGCATGAAAACAATGGAAGTATATCTGATTTTGGACACCGACAAAATATATCCTTTCTTCAAAGTGCAAGCTATGTTATTGCCTGCGATGTAGATGGAGATAACGACTTGGATGCAATAGCAGGATCCAACTTCTACGGCAAGTTAGTTTGGTTCGATAATGTAGATGGATCTGGGAACTTCAGCCCAACTCCATCATTTATAGATAGTATTGAGGTATCAATGCTTTATCCTTGTGATATTGATGGGGACGGACACGATGATATCCTTGTTGTATCATACTCAGAAGATAAAATTCTGTGGTATAGGAATCAGAATGGAACAGGAAGTTTCGTACCTCAACAATCAATCATTGAGAATATTAATTCCCCAATGGTTACTGCCCAGGACATTGATGGTGATGGCGACCTGGACGTTTTATCAGTCAGCTCATACCTAGACTCCACTTTAGCTTGGTATGAAAATATTGATGGATTGGGAAGCTTTGGGCCACAAATAATAATCTCTGATACCCTACTATGGGCAGGTTATGTTTTTGCCTGCGACATGGATGGAGATGGCGACATAGATGTTTTGGCTAGCCCTCAGCCGGAAGACACAGTTTTATGGTACGAGAATATTGATGGAGCAGGAAACTTCCAAACAAGGATATTCAGCACATCTACCAATTATGGAACCCGCATAATATATCCTAGCGACCTTGATGGAGATGGTGATTACGATTTATTAGTCAGTGGAGAATATGGTCCACTTGTTTGGCACGAAAACACGGATGGGTTTGGCAACTTTGGTTCCTTTATCGAAATCCCATCGTCACATAGTAGTACATTTATTCGTACTAGCGATTTAGACAACGATGGAGATCAGGACATTGTGCTTAGGTCAGGAGGATATTTCACGAATATTGAAATAATCGAAAACCTGACCATCGTGTCGGTGCCACAAATTAAAAGGAAGAACACTATAATCTATCCTAACCCGTCCAACGAGAAGCTTTATTTCGATGTCGATGCAAGTTCTATAAAGCTTATAACCATTTTCGACATAACTGGGAAAACAATCCTCGAAGAACATGATTTACAAGAAGGCGAACACATTGACATATCTTGTCTCAAACCTGGACTTTATATTATTCGGATGGAAACCGACCATGAAACACTCTCGTCCAAATTTGTGAAAGAATAATCCATTAGTAACAATTGTTAATACAACAGATTCTGATATTCCCCAAAGGATGCTTTTATCCAACTATCAGTTTCACAAACGAATTGCCAACCCTTACCACATACATCCCCTTTGCCCACTGCGAGCAGTCGATTGTGTATTGCTGATAAATGGTTTCACGAAATTGCAACACCCCACGTAGGTCATAAATCAGGACTTCTGTTGGGTTGTTCTGGCTTTCTATTTCAATGGTAAATGAATCGGATACCGGATTGGGCGATAATTTTATTTCGGGCTGTTCGGATACAACCATCATTATTTCATTCACCAATTCGTTGTTTGCCTCAAAGGTGGGCCCGTTTGTTTGAAAACTTCCTGTACCATTGGGGAGCCGGGCATAAGCAACATCGGTGGTTTGCGATAAATAGCTTACCTGATCGACAATTACGCCTGCCGAATTGACCAATAAAATAGTCTCCCCCGAAGCCGATAACTTAAAGTTTGCATGAAGCCCTGTCTGGCTTTCGTCGTTGTCGGCCCAAATTATGAGGTAACCGTTTGCCGCAATGGATGTGCCTGCCGGGAAAGTCCATTTCATCAGGTCCGACGAATCGTCCGAAAGATAATAGCCAGATAAATAGATGCTCGACGATCCATTGTTGAACAATTCGATCCAGTCGTCATATTCCTCATCCTGATCGGCGGCAGTGGCACTATTCGAAGCCATAAACTCGTTGATCACCACATCGCCGCTCTGGGTGGTGTAAGTGGCAGTTATTGAATGGTATTCATACTCGGCCCGTTTGGGCGAAAACATCCCAGCCGCAGCATTTTCGGCATAAATATAATATTGAAGGAAAATATCGGTGATGCTCAATTCCACAGCATACGTGCCATCGTTGGCAGCACCATCATTGTGGGCTCCATCGTCGTACATCTGAACCCGCTCGAAAGGGAGGTTCTTTTCGGTTCGATAGCCAAGATATACGGCATTTTCATTCGCAATAGAAGCTGAGATCACAAGGGTAGAATTGATAAGCGGCATCGTATCCGACAAGGCAATATTTGCAATGCTGGGTTCGGTTTGCGTAAAGTCACTTTGGGCAAGTAGATAGCTGTTCCTTCCATTCATCAAATTCGTAATACCGGGAGTTGTGCCGGCACCAGGTCCACCTCCGGTTGTTATATCGGTGGTTAAATTACTGATGAAGTTATTGTAGGAGAAGAACTTGTTTCCATCGGCCTGGACTGCTGCATCGATAAGGGATTGAAGCGACTGCGCGGTAGTATAATACGAATTGTTGTCGAAATTTTCCAGCAAAATAGTTTTGAAATGGGCCAGGTACATCCTCTTGTACATGGGTACGTTTAATAATTTTTGGACAAGAGGATAGTCGGTATCGTTCAGGTTAAGCAAATGGCTCATCTTTTTTTTTTGGGTGGTAGTGTTTAAGTTACCTGATCCTGTCTGTGCAAACTGCCCAAACGACTCGTTCAGGTCCCACACTACAGGGACGAAACGCTTATTGTCATCGCGGTAGAGGTAGTAATTCTGGGCAAAGCCACCGATGTAGCTATCCAAATTCACCAACACATTGTCGAAGGCCAGCATCCACAAAACCCGGTCGACATCCAGGATGTCTTCAATATCAGTCACGTTGTTGGCAAGTGTATCGCAAAGGTGGATAAGCTCGTTCCAGCCAGCATCCGATTTCAACTCGTAAGCATCGTAGTAATTGCTACTATCCTGGCCCAAGTAAGCCAGATTGGGAAGATCACTCGAACCCGGCCCGGCGCCATCAGGCGGGTTGCACTTCACGAAAGTATTATTCTTCGAACCGAAACGGTCTTTGACAAATTTCTTCGAAACGGCTTCCGAGTTACTGTACAAGCCAATCAAGGTGCCATTCACATACACATTGGCATAGTTCGAAAGCGGTGCATCCATATATTGTCGCAAAATCTGGTACGACAGCACCTCACGCAAAAACGAAGGGTCTTTGGCCACGTTGCTCAGTTTGATATCGGTATAAGCTTCATAAATATGGTCTTTGTACGTGTCCAATTCGATGTGGAAGGGGTTTTTGGTTTGGTTGGCCTGGTAGGTGCTGTTGCCTTTGTATTTCACGCCCACGCTGTCGAACACCTCGCCGTTGATGGAAATGCTTTGGGCCATGATATAATCCCCCGTGCTTGAATAAGCCGCATCGAGGAGCTGGTCCCAATTGCTTTGGGCAAAAGTTATTTCTATGGTCTGGATGGTGTTGAGGTCGTAAAAATCCTGTGCATGAAGGTTGATCCCTATTACAACAGCTAGGGTAAATAGGATAGATTTTGTCATCTGTGAAATATTAAATATTGATCTTTTAGTATTCATTCTCAAAACTTAAAAGTGTAATTCTTTGTACATTTATTTTTTCAAATGCATGGTACTAACAGACAACAAACCTACGGAATTTTTAAAATCAGCAAAATCGAATCAATCGGATAGGTGTTCCGATCTACCAAACACGAATAATTATCAACGAGCACAATTTCAGGGGGTGTGCGACAAAACCCACGGAGTATGGTTGTTCTGTGGTTTTGTGAAAAAAGTATGTTATTGGAGTGTTTGAGTTGTGGAGTATTGGGGAGTGGCTTGCCAAGTGTGCTCCAATACTCCAACACTCCATTACTCCAGAAAAGTTTAATAAAAGCGGGAAACAATTCTTTGAAGGAGTGGATTTTGTCGTACACGCATTTCAGGAATGAGATTTTATTCGTATCTATGTGGCAGTTTTAAAATTGAATTAGACAACTATATATATACTTGAAATTTTATGCCACAAGCATTAAAATCAATAGGTCAAAACATTCGGTTAACAGATTGCCCAAGGGATGCCATGCAGGGCATGGACCGGTTTGTTCCTACCAAAAAGAAAATCAAATACCTGAACAGTTTGCTAAAGGTAGGTTTCGACATACTCGACTTTGGCAGTTTTGTTTCCCCCAAGGCTATTCCTCAATTACGCGACACGGCAGAAGTACTTGAGCATTTGGATCTAAGCGAAACCGACACAAAATTGCTTGCCATTGTAGGAAATATGCGTGGGGCAAAAGAAGCTAGCCAATACGAAAAGGTAAGCTACCTGGGTTTTCCTTTTTCTATTTCAGATACTTTCCTTCGATTGAACATCAATTCGACTATTGAAAAGGCTTATGCCCAGGCAGTGGAAATGCTTGAGCTGTGCGACAAAACCAATAAAACGCTGATGATCTACCTGTCGATGGGTTTTGGCAATCCATACAACGACCCGTGGAGCGTCGACCTGGTTGAAGAATGGGTAAGCAAGTTACACGGCCAAGGTGCTTACGAAATAAACCTTTCCGATACGGTTGGTGTTTCAACGGTGGAAACGATGGGGGCAATTTTTGAAAGGTTGATCCCCGAGTTCCCAAAAGTAAACTTTGGCCTACACCTTCACACAAAGCATATCACCTGGAGAGAAAAAATTGAGGCTGCCTTTTGCAACGGTTGCCGGAGTTACGATGGGGTACTGACAGGTATGGGCGGATGCCCGATGACCGGGTCCGAACTGGTGGGTAACCTTCAGATGAAAAACCTGATTGGATTTTTTCATGACAATAATGTCCCGCTAAAAATTGACAGGGATAAATTTGCTGAAGCCTGGAGCATTGCTCAAACAATTTATTAATCAATAAAATAATCAAACTAAAAGATATAACAATGCGAAAAGTAGTAAACAATGCACAAGAAGCTATCGTTGGGATAAAGGACGGAATGACCCTTATGCTCGGTGGTTTTGGCTTGTGCGGGATACCTGAAAATTGCCTCGATGCCCTTGTGGATACTGAAGTGAAAGGCCTTACCTGCATCTCGAACAATGCGGGGATCGACAATGTGGGCCTCGGAAAATTGCTCCGTAAGAGCCAGGTTAAAAAGATGATGTCGTCGTACATTGGCGAGAACAAAGAGTTTGAACGGCAAATGTTCAGTGGCGAACTGGAAGTGGAACTGATCCCACAAGGAACCCTGGCCGAACGGATCAGGGCAGGTGGTGCTGGTATCCCAGCCTTTTTTGTCCCGGCAGGATATGGCACCGAAGTTCAGGGCGACAAGGAAGTGCGCGAATTCAACGGAAAAATGCACGTAATGGAAATGGGTCTCCGTGCCGATTTTGCTATCGTTAAAGCCTGGAAGGGCGACACAGCCGGCAACTTGATCTATCGGCACACGGCCAACAATTTCAACAACATGATGGCAGCCGCAGGCATTATAACCATTGCCGAAGTAGAAGAACTTGTCCCGGCAGGCGAACTGGACCCCAACTGCATCCATACCCCCGGCATTTTTGTCCAGCGCATTTTCCAGGGCGTTGACTATAAGAAACAGATTGAGTTTGTGACCACTTCTGAATGATTAATGAGTATTGTTTAATGATTATTCTATACCAAATAATAGGTAATCATTGACTAGCACTAATTATTCAATAATAAATTATCAATAATAAATAAAAAGATATGTCTTTAGATAAAAATGGTATAGCGAAAAGAATTGCGCAGGAGCTGCAAGATGGCTATTATGTAAACCTGGGCATTGGCATTCCTACATTGGTGGCCAATTACATCCCAGAAGGAATGGAAGTGACGCTTCATTCGGAAAATGGGTTGTTGGGCATTGGCCCCTTTCCAAAAAAAGAGAATGTGGATGCCGATCTTATTAATGCAGGAAAACAAACTGTCACGTACATTGATGGTGCATCCTTTTTCGACTCGGCAGAAAGCTTTGGGATGATCCGTGGCGGACATGTCGACCTTACTGTTTTAGGTGCGTTCGAGGTATCAGAAACAGGAGACATTTCCAGTTGGAAAGTCCCGGGCAAATTAGTGAAAGGAATGGGCGGTGCCATGGATTTGGTGGCTGCGGCAAAAAATATCATTGTGGCCATGCAGCACACCGACCGCGATGGCAACTCGAAACTCCTGAAAAAGTGTACACTCCCGTTGACCGGTGTAAAATGTGTAAAGAAAATTGTGACCGACCTGGCTGTCCTCGAAGTTACCGGTGATGCTTTTAAATTATTAGAAAGAGCACCTGGTGTAACTGTTGAAGAAATTAAGAAAGCCACAGAAGGGACGTTGATTATTGAGGGAGAAATTCCGGAAATGAACATTTAAAAGAATGGAGTGATGGAGTATTGGAGTGATGGAGTGTTGAAGTAATGAAAAATTTGAGAGAAAGAAATGAATCCAGATTCTATATCTGTTGAATTCGACACCTTTAAAATCATTCCCTGAAATTTGGACTTTCATCCATCGTTCTGCTTCATGCAAGAAAGCGTAGTTGGACTGGTCTTTAGCTCAGAACTTTTTAACTCTGAACTTTGAACTCAGAACTCTGAACTTTGAACTCAGAACTCTGAACTTTGAACTCAGAACTTTGAACTCAGAACTTTGAACTAACAATAAAACTAAAAGATATGGCAGAAATGAACTACCCAAAAAAAGTGAAAATTGGTGATATTACCGTCCGTGACGGTTTTCAGCACGAAGAAAAATTTATACCTACCGAAGCCAAGATATGGGTTTTGGAACAATCGATACTGGCTGGTTTCAAGCACCTGGAAGTGTCGAACTTTGGCAACCCCAAAGGTATGCCCCAGTTTAAAGATGCCGACGAGGTGTTTAAGGGGATCAGGAGCAGCAAGCTGGTAAAAGACCTACTCCCATCAGTAAAGCTTACCGCAGTTACCATTCGTGAAAAGGCCATCGAACGGGCTATCGAAGCGCGAAAAGAAGGTTGGGGCCCAGACAGGATTTTGGTGATGGTATCGACCAGTGAGTCGCACCACAGAAAAAATTCAGGTCTCTCGTTGGAAGATTACTGGAAAATGTGCGCAGAATGGATCCCCAAAGCAAGAGATGCAGGAATGAAGGTGAATGGAACCGTAAGTACAATTTGGGGTTGCCCCATCGAAGGCCCGACAAAAATGGAAAAGGCCATCGAGTTTTCGCAACGCTGGTTAGATATTGGTGCTACCGATGTAGAACATGCCGACCATGATGGCTCTGCCTCGCCCGACCGGGTGTACCGCTATTATTCAATGTTGATGGATCATTTCCAGGATCCTCAGAAACACATTGTCCATTTTCATACAACCCGTGGTTGGGGTCTCGCAAATGTGCTCGCAGCATTACAAGCCGGCATGACCAATTACGAATCGTCTATGGGCGGCATTGGCGGTCAACCAGCCAATTTTGTCGATGGAGTCCCCGTGTCAGGAACCGGCTCCTATTACTACAAGGATCCTAGCCTCGTTGGCTTAGTCAGCACCGAAGACATGGTAGTGATGATGGACGAAATGGGCATCGACACCGGGATTGATGTGGACAAATTACTCGAATTGGGCAACATGGTCGAGCGGATTGTTGGGCGCAGGCTCCGCTCCGAATCCATTAAAAACGGTAGGATCCCGAAGAGTTTGAGCGGGAAATAAGATGAGTTTTGGATGAATACCGTTTCGGCTTCCAGGGGCAGGAAAAAGATGATGAAGTGAAAGGTGCCGGAAACTCAATCAATTACAAGTACCGTATGCACGATCCTAGGATTGGGAGGTTCTTTGCAGTTGACCCACTTACAGCGAAATATCCTTTCTATTCTCCTTACGCATTTTCAGGAAATAGAGTGATAGATTGCATTGAATTAGAAGGGCTGGAACCTGAGGGTTATCAACATCGACTAAAAGGAACCATGGAAATAGGTATGTCCTTTGGTCTTCAAATTCAAGGGGAAGTAGATTTTCTTGGATCAATAGGGCTTAAACTTCAAGGTCTTTCAATGGAAGGCAATACTACATATAACTTCGAGTATTTAGTAGAAGATGAAATTCTAAATATATATTCAGATAGTGAATCAAAGAATGTTGAGTATGCCATAGGCGGAAGTATATTAGATATAATTGGAGGTGAAATCTCCAAACAATCTGGTGTCAATAGGTCTGAGGAATTGGATAAGGGTACTGTATCTACAAAGAAGGCACTTTTTGGAGAAATTAAATCGATTGATGGAAAGGAAGACGAGACCACATGGAAAGGAGAATTTTCTTTTGGTGTTGATGTAAGAGCCCTCGTTGGTTTCAAAGCCATAGTCTCAGGTGAAGTTTCATATGCACCATTAAAAGGACAAGAACCAGAACCAAGTAAGATTGATAAAACAACAACAAAAACTGAAAATTTTAAAAGTAGTTTTGATTTAAAACCAGATGAGGATTAAAGAATTATGAGACTGAATACATTTGAAAGAAACTTAATAAAATTGTGTTTTTATATAAACTTATTTGGAGTCATCTTTTTTTTCTCTTATATTTTTGTATTGATAACAGGCATTGTGCAGTATATTGACTTTAATTTATTTGAGTTAATATTTGTAAACATTTATGGTAGATTAATATTCGGAGTAATTTCTATATGTATGTTAATCTTCTATATTTATAATCTAATTTATTGGTTCAAATTAGATAAAGAAACACATCATTTTATTTTGTTATTATTTGCTGGAGGAATTTATGTTCTATTTTACTATCAAAAGAAACTAAAACAGCATTTAAAATCAATAGTTGGTTAGTGCCTATATGGCCCACTACGTTGGTGTCGACTTGCAATCAGTACCTTGATAAAAGATAAAGCAAAGCCCGGCTTGCGCCAGGCTTTCTTATTGGTACGCCTGTTTAGTTTTGTAATCCCTTATAAGAGCATCGACAACCGAAATCACTTTATCTTTTTCGGCAGGTGGCAGGTTTTGGATTTCTTTGATCCGTTTTACGGCATCGTTGTCGAGCACTTCTTCCTGGTCGCTTTCGCTCACCAGGTATCCCCATGGCTGGCCCGGACGTTTCATCTGTGCCTGAAAAACAATACCATTGATAGTGGATTTGCCATCGGAAAAGTTAAAAGGATCAATCCCTCTCCCCATTTCCCAGCGCTGGCGCTGATTTGCAATCGGTGCCTCATGAGTCAGAAGATTTTGTGCTCAATCAATCCAGTTATCAATCCTCAAATCAAAGTACTCCCTAATTTTGATGTAATGCTTTGTATTATTTGTTACAAGTGTCATGTCGTTTTCCAACGCAGTTGCTGCTATCAGGATATCAATTTCGCCCGAGGGGAATCCTTTGATCCGCAATTCTGCATATATTTCACTTGCCTTGTTGTAAATGTTTCTATTCAGGGGAATAGTATTTATTTTATCAACCAATTTCAAAAAGACTTCTAATTTCTTAATTGCTTTTGTGCATTGATAACCACGTAAACATTCATAATAAGTGAGATCACTAATGTTTAGACTTCCGAATTTTTGCTGATATTCCTTGCTCCGCTCAATCGCATTTTTATTATTTCTAAGTATGAATATCAGGGTATCAGTGTCAATCAAAGATAAATTTCCTTGTTTCTCGTTTTTCTCTAT
This sequence comes from Bacteroidales bacterium, assembly GCA_021740905.1. Taxonomy (GTDB): domain Bacteria; phylum Bacteroidota; class Bacteroidia; order Bacteroidales; family M50B96; genus JAIOYV01. The sequence goes on along the minus strand of JAIOYV010000111.1, from coordinate 2,764 downwards.
CATTGAAAATCGTGTTTATGTCCAACTCTTGTTCATCAATAGAATTATATTCATTTATCATTTCATAAAACTCAGATATACTATCACTTGTATCTTTATCTTCTTTGGGGATCATCAGTATTATCTCCACTTTCTTATTGTATAAATTTCGCATAACTTCAGGAACTTTTACTTTGCCCAAATTACTAATGAAAGTAGTAAATCTATATGCAAATTGATTATTAACAGCATGTTCCATCGCTTTACAATTAATTTAATTATACAAATTTACGTATAATTCCTGATAAATTGCCACCTTCCGGTACATTTAGGTAATCATTGTCGTGATAAAAGATATTGTACTACCTTGCTATAGCCCAATGCTGGCGCGGATTTGCAATCCGTGCCTTATAAAAAAAATAGCAAAGCCTGGCACAAACCGGGCTTTTTTATTGGTACGCCTGTTTAGTTTTGTAATCCTTTAAAAGTGCATCAACAACCGAAATCACTTTATCTTTTTCGGCGGTTGGCAAGTTCTGTATTTCTTTGATCCGTTTTACCAAAGAAAAAAGGAGGAGTATTTATAAATGAAATATAGAAACATACGGCAGTTTTCCTTGTTTTCCTAAAACGCAACGCACTGCGTAGCAAATTGGGAAAGATATTGATGAGTTCCACCCCCTGGGCTAAGAAGCCTTGGCGCAGTAGCCCGATAGGATGAACGATCATAAATGATTATTTTTGAAACTTAATACAAGGAACCATGAGCAAAGAACTGGCACATAATATCGACTTGCTTTACAATAAAGTCCGTGAAATCATTGAAAGCGCACGGAACAAAGTTTACCGCACCGCCAATATTGAAATGGTCCAGGCTTATTGGAACGTCGGCAGGGAAATAGTTGAAGAAGAACAGAAAGGGGAAGGACGGGCAGAATATGGAAAACACTTAATAGAAGAAATCTCTCAAAGATTAACAAGTGAATATGGAAAGGGCTTTGATGTGCGTAATCTGTATTACATGAGAAGTTTTTATACCTCTTTCCCAAAATTGAACGCACTGCGTTCAGAATTAACATGGACACATTATCGGTTATTATTACGGATAGAAAAAGAACCTGCACGAACATTTTATTTAGAAGAAACAATAGCTGGCAATTGGAGTACCCGTCAACTATCAAGACAAGTCAATAGCTTATTTTACGACAGGACATTAATAAGCAAAGATAAAAGAGGCATGCTCCAAGATGGCAGGGCATTGGAAGACAAAACACAAGCTACTGATATAATAAAAGACCCATATGTACTAGAGTTCTTGAATATTAAAGAAAGTGAGAAGCTGGCAGAAACAGAGTTGGAAAGTGCTTTGATAAATAAATTACAGCATTTTTTGCTTGAACTCGGAAACGGTTTTGCCTTTGTAGGCAGACAGTACAGGATATCGGACGGCATTAAGCATTACCGGATCGACCTGGTTTTTTACAACTATATATTGAAGTGCTTCCTGCTCATCGATCTAAAGACAGAGGAACTCACCCATAAAGATATAGGCCAGATGGATTTTTATGTAAGGTACTTTGAGGACAACATAAAGCAACCGGGCGACAACCCAAGCATCGGGCTAATTTTATGCACCGAGAAAAGCAGGACCATAGTAAAATACAGCCTGCTGAACGAGAGCAAACAGATTTTTGCATCCAAATACCAAATGTACCTGCCAAGCGAAAAACAGTTGGTACAAGAGATACAAAGGGAGAAAGAAAAGATAGAACAAGAAAAGAAGCTGTCCGAAGAATGATAGCCCACAGTCCCCACAGTTTACCCCGTCCCTCGGGGCCATCCCTTCCGCCAGTAGTCGGACACGTCTGTTTTGTTTTTTGTCATCCCTTCGGAACAAAAAGCCCCGCCAAAAAATAAAACCCCAAGCTATTTCGGGGAGCCGCCTGCCTTGCCATGAAAGCTCTGAGAAAATTGCCTCCGGCAAACCCGGCGATAGCACCACCCGGGATTGAAAACGAAGGCATGGCCGTCCCCAAGAAAATGAAGCCTGTCCGGGGGGCAATCATTTTGACCGCTCAGGCATAGATGCCTAAGCGGTAAAAATGAATTGGTGCGCCAAAATGAAGGAAAGGAAAAAGAAAAAACCTACGGACGAAAGGGGACAACCAAAAGAAAAAACCTGTACTTTTATGGGGACAGAAAAAAAGAAAAAAGTTCTTTGAGAAAATGAAGGTGGCCTAAAGTGGTTGCAGTTTTTTAATAATCCGGTTCTAAGAAAAAGTTGGGACAGCTTAAAAAAATGGGTAAATACTTATCGTTTCGGGTTCCAGGGCCAGGAAAAGGATGACGAGATAAAAGGGAGCGGGAACTCGATCAATTACAAGTACAGGATGCATGACCCGAGGATCGGGAGGTTCTTTGCTGTGGATCCACTAACAAAGAAATATCCAATGTATTCTCCATATCACTTTTCATCCAATCAACCAATACATGCAAATGAATTAGAGGGGCTTGAGAGTAGTGATGATTTGAATTTTGAAAGTTTTATACATTATGAAATAACATCTGAGTTTTTAAATGCAGTTTCAAGTATTTTTGATATCGTTGATGAACTTTTCTTTGCGAGTCAAACAACTATTGTAGAAACTACATTTTTTACAAGACCTTTCCGTCGTTGTAAAAAAAGCCTGATAAATCAGGGAGGACAGTACCACCGAATTTATTACCTTTAGGTCTTGTAAAAAATGTAGTTATAATATTGATTAGAAGGAACTCGACATGAGCA
>JAIOYV010000014.1 GCA_021740905.1 Bacteroidales bacterium | reverse complement strand
CTTTCCGAGCGATAAGACAAAAATTTTGTCCACAAAGAGAGATGACAGAAAAGAGATTCCTCGAATCAGCCAATGAATTTACCTGAATGCAGTTAAACCCCTTCAGGGTTTGTGCATAATACTACTTCGGGTCCATAGGTTTCGCCTATGGCTATTCACGTTTAACCACTTCGTGGTTATTTGCTCCGACCAATCCCGAAGGGATTAAACATGAATAACCATGTACGCAGTGCATGGTTACTGGACAATACGATGATAGAACCCGGAAAGGGTTCAACTATTGTTTTTCATTAGTGATTCCCATTAATACTATCAACCAGCCCCTTACAAAACACTGTCATTGGTAACGCAGTGAGGAATCTCTTCGATTTATTCCACATAAACCCGAACCTCGAAACCTTCCAGATAAATATTATTTCCTGCCTATTTTAGTTTTAAAGGATTGCTTGTATCTTTCAAGCCTAAAGATTTGAATAGATTATGAACATGGATGGACATCACATTTCAAGATTAAAAAGCAGGATAGGGCTGGCTACACTACTTATTATATTTTCAGTTTTTCAGCTTGTGGCCCAGTCGTATTGCGATACTGTGAACCTGGAGGCAAACATCCCGGATACGGTTTTTCTTTGCAATTCCGATAGTATCACCATTTCTGCTTCAACTGGATTTGCAAGCTATACTTGGAGCCGGGGCGATACAGTTTCGGATATTACCCTGAATTATTCGGGCTTGTATTGGCTCACTATAACCGACGATAGCTCCTGTGTAAAAGTTGATTCGGTACTTATTAGTTTGATCAATGCTGAATTTACTCACCCCGATACCACTGTTTGTTATGGCGATAGCCTTAGCTTGATGGCGTGGCAGGATTTACCGAATAAGAAATCGGTCACCTTCAATGGAACGGGTTCATCCGTTTCGTTCAGCGATGCTGATTTTCCTATCGGTAATGCTCAGCGTTCGTTCGAAGCATGGGTTTACAATGCAGGGCAATCAGCAAAAAAATGTGTGTTTAGTTATGGCGAAAGCCTCACGGGAAAAGTATTCTCCCTCTCCATCGATCAATACGATTCACTAATCCTTCAGATAAATTCAACAGAATATTACTGCACGGAAACCATTCCGCAAAATACTTGGACACATTTAGTGGTTGGAACCGACCCCTCGCTTAAATATTCTTTTTATGTGAATGGGGTTTCAGGAGGGACCAATCTTATAACCGGCGCATTTAATACCGAACAAAGCGGCACAGCCTGGCTTGGACGCTCGTCGGACTTGCTTGCCCCGGCCTGGTTCAATGGAAAAATTGATGAAGTTAGAATGTGGGGGCGATCAATTTATGGTACTGAAGTCAATGCGAATATGTATTTCCATACCAACAACCAAACAGATATCGACTTGCTCCGCTTTTTCGATTTCAATTATTTTTTTGGTGATGAAAGCTTCGATATGAATGGCTATGCCGCACAACTCAATGGCGCATCCATTTCTTCCAGCCTTCCTTTTAGCAATTACACGTATCGCTTTTTATGGAGTTCCGGAAATTCTGGCATAGCAGATACGATTACCTATTTTACCAACGAAACAACTAACCTTACGATTAGTGATGATGTGAGTTTTTGTAACCATAGCTTTAACATTACTGTCCCTCCTTTACCCGATTTGCTTGATACCCTATTGCTCTGTAATCAAAGTCCGTATAACCTGACAACAGGTTACTCATATAGTTCTTATTTATGGAACACTGGCAACACTGCACCTGTGCTATCAATTTCAATGGGAGGGGATTATATGCTTACAGTTTCTGAAGGAAACTGCGAATACACCGATTCGATTTTTGTGAGCATGATTTCAATTGAAATTTTAACTGGCGACACAGCAATTTGCCCCGGACAAAGCATTACTTTACAGGCCAGTTCCAGCACCGGAAATTACCATTGGACCAATGATGCCCAAACCTCTTCGGTCACTCTTACCCCGAATAGTTCAATTGTGTTTTCAGTTTCGGCTACCGATGGCTATAACACTTGCAGCGACCAGGTCTCGATAACCGTGTACCCCGCCTATTCCATTGGATTGCCCGATACGGTTTCGGTTTGCAACCAGGGCTATGCGATCATCAATTCAAGTAACCCTTATTTCAATAGCTATCTTTGGAGTACAGGCGATACGACGCAATACAACACGGTTACACAATCCGGCAACTATCAGCTTACGGCTACCGATATTAATGGATGTTTGGTTGAAGATGCCAGCTATGCCCAATTGCTTCAGGTAAATATTCTGCAAGACGATACTTTGATTTGCAATGGTACGAGCATGGTACTGGATGTGGTCACCAACTTACCCAACTTTTTGTGGTCGACCGGAGCTACTACAAATTCTATCAACATAACAAACTCAGGGGTTTACAGCGTTCTGTTGTCAGTAGGTGGTTTTGGATGTTCCGACAATGTTACAATTTCCCTATCGCCGGAAATTGTATTAAACCTAAGCGATACTCTCGCAAGCTGTATAGCCACTAGCTTTTTGCTACAGTCCGGAAGCCCTGCAAATAGCTATATTTGGAACACTGGGGCTATAGGTCCCGACTTAATGGCGACAACAACAGGAACTTATATCGTAACAGCCACTAATCAGGATGGTTGCCAGGCAAGCGATACCAGTGTAGTTTCAATCATTTCAGCCTACCTTACAATTAGCGATACCCTGGTGTGTGAAGGAGAGGAGGTAATTGTTTCGACCAATTCCACCCAGTATAGCTATCAATGGAGCAACGGGTCGTCTGAGGCATTGCTTTTTGAATATCCCACGCAATCGACGAATTACTCGGTTTTTGTAAGTGATGCTTTTACTTCCTGTTACTACAGCACTTCTGTAAATGTAATCAATGTTTTGACAGGCCCTATTTTTGGCAACGATTCGGTATGGAGCGATTCCATTGAATATTACTATGTGAACCCTAACCCTGGCTCAAGCTACCATTGGTTTGTTTCGGGAGGCAGCTTCACTACCGATTCATTGGAAAATATCGAAATCCATTGGGGACCTTATCAGGGCTATTTATCGGTCACCGAAACCACTGCCGAAGGATGCGTGGGCGAGCCGGTCGAAATGTATGTTGTGATCCACCACCCTGTTACTATAGATTGTATTCTTTCTAATGATGATTTTGTTGTTGCGCCAAATCCCATGAAACAATCAGCACTGGTAACCATCCCCGAATCATACAAAAACGGGCTTATCCAACTTTTCGACATCACCGGAAAGCTTTTGTTTGAAGATAATCTTTCAGGAAATTCTTACTACTTGGAACAGCCCAATCTTGCCAAAGGAGTTTATTGGATACGTTTGGTGGGGAATGAAAGCATCACGAAAAAGTTAGTGGTGCAATAGGCAGTTCCCGGTTCTCAGTCCACAGTCCACAGTCAGCAATTTGCAGTCGTAGAGACGCTCAGCCGGGCTTCTCTACTAGCAACGAAACCCGAAACCTCATACATTTTTTTCATCCATCCCAATTCTTCCTTAAAACAAGGTAGGGCTTGTCTCTGTTGCAGAGATTATTAGGAAATTAGATTGTCGTTGCTCTGAAACACGGATTGTCACCCTTGATGCCTGTTTTAGGCGTGGCAAGGCAGAGATTGAATAGGGCTACGAAGACACCTGGCATCAAGTATTCAGCGCCTAGCATCCAGCAACCAGCATCCTTAAATCACTATCATCTCCTCTAACAAATATCCCGCCCCGGCAAATCTGTCGATAATGAACAGGATATACCTCACATCCACATTTATGGTTCTCTGGTAGTCGGATTCAAAAATGATATCACCGCTCATGCTTTCCCAGTTTTTATCGAAGGTAAATCCCACAATTTGACCACTTCCATTTAGCACCGGGCTTCCCGAGCAACCACCCGTGACATCGTTGTTGGTTATAAAGCATATATTCATCGATTGGGCATTGCCATACTTCCCAAATTCCTCGTTTTTTAAAAGCTCTTTCAATTTTTCGGGATAGGCGTAATCGGGGTTCGCAGGATCGAATTTTTCGAATATCCCCTTGTAGTTTGAATAAGGTTTAGCTACCAAGCCGTCCATCGGTGCATATCCTGCAACCTGGCCATACGACAGGCGCATGGTTGAATTCGCATCGGGGTAAAAACTCTTGTTGACGGACATTTCTTGCATCCCTTCCACATAAAGGCGCATGGAACGTTCGAGCATCAATCGGGCCGGAGCCAGATCATTTTCGATTTGGTCGTGCAATTTGTGGCACGATAAGATGATACGGAAAACCAAGTCGTTTTCCAGCACTTTTGGATCGGGGTTGTTTACGAAATACCATAGCAGGTCGATGTTGCAGAAAATCGATTGCCGGTACACATCGTTTGCAAACCAGTCGAATTTGTCGCTGTAATCCATTTTTATCAGGGCGAAAATATCGGGATGCTGTTCCTTTGGCAGATTTTGCGAGATAAGTTTACAAATGGTAGAGAACACCTCCTTGTCAGTGGCTGGGTTTACAGTCCTGGCCATGTCCCTTACTTTTTCTTTAAGGCTCGAAGGGATGGTATATTCCTCTTTAGGGTTCAATGTTTTCATCTCCAGGTATAGAGGATAAAAATTATTTGCCATCACCGCTGCCTCCGATCCATTATGAAGAATTTCGTCATAATAGGTATTGAATACCTGATAGGTTGCTATTTTCTGATAAGCCCCTTCCAGATCGGAAAGCACTTTTCCATATTTTGTTTTTCTGGCAGGATCGGCAAGGCACCACTGTTGAAAATCCTTTTCTAATTGTTGTTTGTTTTCAAGACACCTGAAGCGTTGCAATTGCCTGGTCTGTCCCACATAATATTTCAGCATATTGCTGAGGTTGGCCTCGCGGGTGGCATATTTCATGGCAATCTCCTCGTTTGTGTTGATGTCGTGACGGATTACTTCCAGGATTTTACTTTTCATTTCGATAATGGCCGGGTTAACTACGTCCAATGCAAGCTCAACCCCATACGAAGGAATATAGCGGCTGGTCGAGATAGGGAAGCCCATGATCATGGCAAAGTCACCTTCCTTAATTCCTTGGGTAGAAATCGGCAGCACTTTTTTCGATTTCATAGGGATGTTCGATAGCGAATAATCAGCCGGTAATCCATCAAGTCCGGTGTAAACCCTAAATAGGGCAAAATCGGCTGTGTGGCGGGGCCATTGCCAGTTGTCGCTATCGCCACCAAACCTGCCCACCGACATGGGGGGTGCACCTACCAGGCGTACATCCGGGTAGCTTTCATACACGAACAAATAATATTCGTTCCCTTCAAAAAAGGGTTTCACCTTTGCTGTGAAATGGCTTTTTGTGATGGCTTTCTTTTCAAGTTTGGAGATTGCTTCCGCTATTTTCTCCTGACGTTCAATTTCCGACATATCTGATTTCACCTTGGCCAACACTTTTTTGGTAACATCTTCCATACTAATTAAAAAAGACACTGAAATCCCTGAATTGGGCAACTCACCCGTGCGCTTTGTCGCCCAAAAGCCATCTTTCAGATAATCCTCCTTCCCGGTGCTGTTGGCCTGCAAATACTCAAGGGCAAAATTGTGGGAAGTCATAATCAGGCCATCGGGCGAAATTACAGTGCCTGTCGCCCGGTTGTCCATCAGCACAATGGCATCCTTGATACTCGAATGATTGACACTATAAATTTCTTCGGGTGTAAGTTTTAAACCCATTTTTTGCATGTCGATGTAGTTTAGGCGGTTTACCAGGAGAGGCAACCACATTCCTTCGTCGGCTTTCAAATGTTGAATACTGCCTGCGGCAAGAACGAGGCAAAGGATTAAGATTTTTGTTTTCATGATTTTAGGTTTTAGTTTTTGTGAACTAACCAAAATTACAAAATAAAACGAGGCAAGTCAATTAAGCGCAGAGGTATTTTCTTATTTAAGCGGAAATTATTTTAATATTAATGAAATGTATACATTACATAATGTAAAATATATTTGTCATAAAGAAAAATATACATTACATTTGTGCCTATCTAAATTTTATTATTATGAAAACTCATTTTTTATTGCCCCACAGTTTTAAGAAAATTGGCTGGATACTTATGGCAATGTCAATTCCTCTTATTGCCTTTGGCGAATTAGATTTTTTAAAGGAAATATCGATCTTTGCCATATACAATTCAGGCTTTCCTTTGGGTGGCTCAGCTGCGGAATCAGGCTTCTTCAGAATTATCAACGATGACATCCAGTTTGAGATAGTTAGTTTGCTACTTATAGTGGGTGGATTGTTTGTAGCCTTTGCCCGTGTAAAAAAAGAGGATGAGTTTATTGCAAAAATCCGGCTCGAATCGCTGGTTTGGGCAACCTGGGCACACTTTATAGTTTTAACAATTATGGTATTGTCGGTCTATGGCATCGACTTTCTTTATATAATGTTTGCCAATATGTTCACCATCCTGGTGCTTTTCATTATCCGCTTCCATTTTGTTTTATACAAATCACGAAAAAGTTTGAGCGATGAAGAATAGGATAAAAGTCGAGCGGGCAATCAAAAGCATTACCCAGGCCCAATTGGCAGAGTTGGTGCAGGTAAGCCGACAAACCATCAATGCCATTGAGTTGGGGAAATACGTGCCCTCTACTGTTTTAGCACTTAAAATGGCTCATGTATTTGAAACAGATATCGGAGAGATTTTTCAGTTAGAGGATGGTGATTGGAAAAATAGCTAACATTTCTACGTGTTTTTCTTTTTATGAAAACTCAATCCTCTTTTTTTCCAAAAGGTTGATCCGGATTATATGAAAAGCGTTTACTTGCACCCATTCCCGAAAGCTCCCATTTTTCGGTTGTTTTCACTTCAAATTCTTTTTCAATCCGTTGACCTATGGGAGCAATCAACTCCTTGCTGTCTAATTGTGGGTTTTTAATGGCAGAATTGATTGGGTAGGCGTTCATTAGTTCTGCCGGATAGGGCTCCAACATGGCAGTAACATCGGTAAGCGGAAGGTTTTGTCGCAGCCATTTTTTTTCATAGTGACGGGGCAATATTACCGGCGAACGATGGTGCGGGATTTTTTGCAGCAGGGCGTTGGGTACTGTCGTAATAATGGCAAATGATTGGATCAATTCTTTGGTATCCGGGTTTTGCCAGGTATCCCAGATCCCGGCAAAGGCAAAGGGGCGTTCTTTTTCTCGCAGATATACCAGAAAGGGTTTACTCAGTTTTTCCTGGGTTGTCCCTTCTATAAAAGCATCGGCCAGCACCAGGCAGCGTTGCGAGCGTATGGGCTTGCGAAACGAGGGCTTTGTGATGATGCCCCGCGCCCCGGTGTAGGTCGGATTGTTTTCCTTGTTATTGTCGCCCTCAGTACGGGCATTGATGAAAAGCATGTTTTTCTTTGCCCAAAAAGGGGTCAGACCAAAGCGCAGCATCTGTACTTTCAGGGGATTATCATCGGTAATCACAGCCGCCAACTTGCCCGGCGACACATTGTAGCTTGGCTTATAATCAGCCTTTTCATCAAACGTAACATTGAACCGCTTTTCGATGACTTCCTTCTTCTGGACTAAAATATATCTTCCGCACATACCCGTTTTTTTGAACATTTAAAGGTATTAAAAAATAGGTTAATGGTAATTGAGTAATTATGGAATTGGGGAATTGAGTAAAGTAAGGTGATTGGGTCGATTCGTTACTGATTTAGAGACACAAGGTTTACTTACCGAAGCTTTAGCGAAGGCTGGCTTGCGTCTAATTGTGTAAGGTTACCCGAGAAAAGAAAATTTATAAATCTCTTTTCTCCGAAATCCTCTTTCCTTCCAATTCAAAAGACAAAATCCTGACAAGGGAAATTTCGGTGGGGCTTACTTTTACCTGGACAGGAAAAACCTCGACCCCTGCAGCCACAGCCTCAGCAAGTTTATAGGCATACACCGGATCTATTTCAATTGCAGGAGAAAAAACGACTACATCCATTCGTTGGATAATGTAGAGCATGATAGCTCTCATGCCTTCCTTTTTGATTTCGATGAGGCTTTCCAAATGTTTTGTCCCCCGCTTGCTCACGGCATCGGGGAAGCGGGCATACTGGCCTTCTTTCAGTGTCACGTTTTTAACTTCGATATAGCAGGTTTCTTTGTCGTTCGTAGCCATCAAATCGAGGCGGCTGTGGCCATAAGTCACCTCGCGCTGAATATGTGAGTATTGGGTCAATCCCGGAATGCTTTTATTGCATAGAGCTTCATAAACCAGAATATTTGGCACTGAAGTATTCATCCCCACCCATTGACCATTTATTTTGATCATCTCCCAAGTATGCCGGGTTTTTCGATTGGGGCTGTCGATTTCCGAAAGATATACCTCAGCTCCTTCTTCGATGCAGGATTTCATCGATCCCGTATTTGAGGTATGGGCAGTAATTAGGCTATGATCGTCGAGTTCAACATCTACAAGAAATCGTTTATACCGTTTGATAAGCTTGCCATGAACCAATTGTTTTGTGAACTTCATTTTTCAAAATTAAAGATTTTTTTTGCAGAAATAGAAGATGAAAACCTACATCCGAAAGTTTGCCAATTATCCTTATTTTTACGACTTCGTTAAAATTGACACTTCAAAAGGGTATAATATGAAATTGACATTTAGTTTATTGACTAGCTTTTTAATCCTTACAAGTATTGCTTTTTCCCAAAACAGGGAAAGTTTCTTTAAAGTCTATCCAACATCAACCGATAATTTGCCTAAGTGGGCACAGTTGATGTACTCGGAAAACCCCAATGTTTTTGAGGTCGATTTCGAGTATTATCAATACTTCCGAGCAAACCCTTTCGAAAAAGATATCGATGTGCGGAATTACATATATTGGCGAAAAAATGTGGATGAATTGATCAATCCAGATGGATATATCGAATTCAATCAAGAAAGTAAGTCATGGCCCTCACATGAAAATACAACCCGGTCGGCCAATTCGTGGACCAGCATTGGCCCTTTCGAAACCTACAATCTGGGCAGCGATGGCAGCTATCCCGTTTCGTGGCAAGCCAATGTATATTGCTTCGACCAGTGCGAGGCATACCCCGATGTGTTGTTTGCCGGAACTGAGGCAGGTGGCGTTTTCAAAAGCACAGATCATGGATTGAATTGGCAGTTGGTATCGCAGGATGTCCCTGTCACCACCATCGACGACATAAAAGTATCTCCAACCGACAGTTCCATTGTGTATTTCACAGGAGAGGACTTGATTTATAAAAGTACAAACGGGGGGGCAACCTGGACTCAAATATTCGACCTGGGCGATAGGGGCTATCAATTAGTGATCCATCCGACCAATCCCAATGTGCTCCATTGTGCTGCCAACTCAGGATTCTTCAGAAGCCTGGACGGGGGAAGCACTTGGACAAATCTGTATTCTGATAAATGTTGGGATGTGAAATACCACCCAGCCGACACAAATACCATGTACCTTCTGAAAACGAACCCTTTGCTAAAACGATGCGAGTTTTTCAAATCATCTGATGGTGGCGCAAGTTGGACACTGAAAAGCAATGGATGGTACTCGCCGAATGTGCTTTCAGAGGCCTCTGATATTGGTGCGCGGATGGCAGTGACACCCGGATCACCCAATATAATTTATGTAGGAATGATCGGCGAAAGCAAACTAAACGACAATGGCTGGATTGGGGTGTACCGTAGCACCAATGCCGGCGAAAGCTGGACGAACCCAAACTTGCCTGATGGTGGACCTTATAGTGTGCCCTTTCATGCAAACATGGCTTCGATCAATCCTGATGGTACTGGCTTTCACCAGGGATTCTTTAATTTTTCCATAGGCGTGAGCCACAACAATCCGGCAACCGTTTTCCTGGGTTGCCTGTCTTTGTCGATATCAACAGATAGTGCCGCGACTTTTACCCGCATAGGTGCTTACAATGCCGGAGCGAACGACATTGGCTGGATACACCCCGATATTCAGGACATCCATGTGCTGGGCAACGATATCTGGGTTTGCTGCGATGGGGGGATCAATTATTCGACAGATGAATTGCAGACCACCGAATCCCGAAAGTATGGAATAATTGCTTCGGATTATTGGGGTTTTGGCCAGGGCTGGAACGAAGATATAATGGTGGGGGGCCGCTACCACAATGGAAACTCGGGGTATTACGAAACGTATGGAACCGGAAATACCCTACGTTTGGGAGGTGCCGAAGCACCAACGGGATATGTGAATCCCATTGAAAAACGAAAAGCCTATTTTTCAGATATCAGCACTAAATTGCTACCCAATGCCCTTGCCGGGGAAGTGTCGTCGCAGTCACCGCTTTCGATGTACCCAAACGAAAGCTATTATACCTCCTATTCCAGCGAAGTCGAATTTCATCCCTATTATGCCCATCATATTTATTTGGGGAAGGACAATAAAATCTGGAAATCGCTTGATGAAGGGGCTAGTTTTGATCAGTTGCATAGCTTTGGTGTCAATGGCCGGGTTTTGGAGATTGAAATTTCGCGCAGCAATCCCGACGTAATGTATTGTGTTTTACAACCTGGAGGTGGATACTGGGACTGGTGCAAAGTGTATAAGAGCACCAATGGCGGGGTTGCCTGGATTCAATTGTCCAATATTACCACCAACGCCTGGAGGTTGGAGATTGCCCTTAACCCATCCAACGAAAATGAACTGTGGCTATGCTCAATGGATGGTGCAAATGGTGAAAAAGTTTACCGCACTACAAATGGAGGTAATAGCTGGCAAAACATGACAACCTCTACACTCAATGGTGATAAACCCCGCGATATCCAGTACCAGGCTGGTAGCAGCAATGTGTATCTGGCTTGTACCAATGGCGTGTATTATTATGATAGCCTGGCGGCCGATTGGGCCGATTTCAGCAATGGGCTTCCCGCTTCGACCCAAGCATTGGAGATGAAACCGTTTTACAAAGAGGATAAAATGCGCATGGCAACCACTGGTCGTGGGGTTTGGGAGCGGGATTTTGTAAGTGAATCTATTCCCTCAGCCATGCCAATGACAGAAACTGATACGGTGTATTGCTCGCGTGATACGGTAAAATTCGATTGCAATTCGGTACTGAAACACGATGGGGCAACCTGGGCCTGGTCGTTTTATCCCGCACCTTCGTATGTGAATTCGCTTTCGATAAGAAATCCCAAAGTGGTCTTTGGTACCGATGGTAGTTACGATGTAAGCCTAACAATAACAGATGGTGCAGGAAACGCATCAACAAAAAGTATAAGCAATATGGTGTCTGTTGTGAATACTTGCGAACCTGACACCACACCTGGTTTTGCGATGGCATGCGCTAATTCTGGCGATTTTGCTGAAACGTCCGACCTGGGTATTAAAAGCAATACGGTTACAATCACCGCCTGGGTAAAACCCGATGGCATCCAGGACGAATACACCGGAATTGTGATCAACAATGGCACTACTGCCGGGTTCAATTTCAAGGCAAACAATATGTTGGGGTATCATTGGCCGGGCGGTGCCTGGTGGTGGGATAGCAATTTGACCATCCCTGCCGGCGAATGGTCGTATGTAGCAATGGTGGCGACCCCGATATCAATGACCGTATATGTGAATGGGGTAGGGGCAACGCATACCACCAATCTCGATTCAGTCGAATTGACTACAATGGACATTGGAAGCTACAAAGCTTGGAGCTCGCGCAATTATTCAGGTTTGATCGATGAAGTATGTATTTGGAACCGTGCCCTCACTGAAGAAGAAATCCGATTGCAACGACATCTCACCAAAGAAGGATTAGTAACAAGCGACCCTGATCTTATTTCCTATTATCAATTCAATGAAAACTCGGGAAAGGTGCTCGATAAAAATGGGATTTCTCATGCTACCATGCGCGGAGGCGCACAACGAGTGTCATCAACCGCTCCTCTTGGCAGTGGTTCAAGCCATGTCCAAACCTGCAATATCGGGCAGCTTTATTCTTTTGCTGATGAAGGCTTTTTTGTTGAATTTCCTGCCACAGGAACCTGGCCTAATGGGAAAGTCGTGGTTTCACACATTTACTATCTTCCAGCAAATCGTCCCAACACATACCCAAATTTGGGTAGTTATTGGATTGTGAACAATTACGGTAATCAAACTATTTCGCCTCTCGAAGAACTTGTGTTTTATCCTCAGAATGGAGAAATATCATCTTCTGTAATATTGAATCCCTCTGTTGCCATCCTTCATCAACGTTCCGACAATTCCGATGAAAGTACCTGGAGCCAATTGTGTGGGGCAAACAATGCCGTCAGCGGTGCAAATAGCTATTTATCCTATTCGACCAATTGCAGCATAAACCAGACGGGGCAGTACTTTATCTGTTCAAACGATTCCACTGTAAATCTCATGGGAGGTACGGTAACTGTGGTTGAACAAAACAATCCGGCAAGCTCATCAAGAGTTGCGCTTTACCCCAATCCTGTTGGCGAAAGCAATATCATCTTTATTAACTATATCGGCAATGAGAAACTTCGTGTTAAGCTTTTTAATTCTGAAGGAAAACTGAGCAAGGATATTTTAATCAATCCCAAAGATGAAAAGCAATTCAATGCTGCCGGGCTGTCAACAGGCATGTATTTCTTTTTGGTTGAAGGGGAAACCTTTATGGATAGTGGGAAGATTGTAGTGGAGTAGCCGGGATGGAATTTATTCTACTGTTATGATCCATTTAAAGTAATGGCCAACTCACGAAAACTTCAATTGAGATTATTTTATCAGGAAAAAACTTCGATCAGGTTTATTCTTAAGTCGCCATTAAATATATGGACAGGGATTTTATCATCACCGGCAAACATGCCACCAAGCTGGTATTTCCCTTTTTTATCAAGAAGAAATACATTCACATTTTCATCATTGGGGTTTACAATCCAGTATTCGCGCACACCATGGTTTTGGTAAATCTCGAACTTGTCTTTAATATCCCGCTTTGAGTTTTGAGCCGAAACAATTTCAATAATAAAATCCGGTGCGCCCAGACAACCCCGGTCATCAAGTTTGGAGAGGTCGCACACCACGTATAAGTCGGGTTGTAGTACGGTGTAAATTGAGTTGTCGGCTTTGTCTTTTTTGTTTGTTGGAAAACGGACATCCGACGGAGCATGGTAAACTTCACAATTTTTGTTACGAAGATAATTCCAACAAATGCTGACTAGATTTGTCGAAATAAGCTGATGTTTCCTTGAGGGAGACGGTGTCATCAATTTAATAAAGCCGTTGTAGAGTTCACGACTCACATTATCCATCCAGGTAAGGTAATCAGCGTAAGTATAGCGTTTATTTAAATCTAATTTTAGTGTATCCATAGTTTCTCATTTTCTCAAAATTAAAAATACGAATTTTTTCTTACATGATTAATCCACAATCATCCCTTTGCGAAGCTCGTCCGCTTTTTCTTTGGATACAAGCCTTTCTACCAGCTTCAATCCAAATTCAATGGCAGCCCCCGGGCCTTTGGCTGTGACAACCCTGCCCGATTCAACCACTTTTTCATTTTGAATTTTTGCTCCTTTCAGGTATTTCTCGAAACCCGGATAACAGGTTGCCTCCTTGTTTTCGAGCAAGCCCAGGTTTCCCAAAACCAGAGGTGCTGCACAAATGGCAGCAATTTGCTTTTCTTCTGTATCAAATTTTTTGATCATGGCTTTTAGGCCCTCATGGGCATCGAGGTTAGTGGCTCCGGGAATCCCACCCGGCAGGATTATCATATCAATATCCTCGTAGTTCATTTCCTCAAAAACCGTGTCAGCCACTACGGTAATGTCGTGGGCACCGGTCACCATGCGGCGATCGGTCACCGAAACCATGTACACATCAACCCCTGCACGGCGCAAAATATCAACTACTGCCAGGCCTTCAATCTCCTCAAACCCGGTGGCAAAATGTATCGCAACTTTTTTCATAGTCCGTAATTTTTTATTCGATAAAAGTAGTAAAATTTTAGCCTCACTTAGTGACACTTATTAAGTTGTGCCCGCTAAAAAAGATATATCTTTGTAAATATGATACTGAAAGAGTCGAATATTGCAAAAATGATTGGCAAACGGATAATAGATAAAGACCCGAAAGCCGAAGTGATTTTATTTGGATCCCATGCCCGTGGTGATGCGAGGGTTGATTCAGACTGGGATGTACTTATCCTAATTGATCAAATAAAGCAAGATAGGACTATAGAAAAGATATATCGTGATGCGATGTTCGAACTTGAATTGGAGATAGGACAACCCATTTCAACTTTTGTTTTTTCAAAAATGGAATGGGTTACAAAACATTCCGCAACTCCTTTATATAAAAACATACAAACAGAAGGAGTAAAACTGACATGAGTAATTCCCATGCAAATTATATAAGTTATCGCATTGAAAGATCGGATGAGATTTATCAGGATGCAATATTGCTTTTTGAGAATAAAAGATGGCGGTCATGCATTAATCGTTTATATTATTCTTCTTTTCAGTTGGTTAGTGCTTTAATGGTAAAGCATGGAATAGAACCTAAAACTCACGATGGATTAAAAACCATGTTTTTTCAACATTATATAAAAATGAAACAAATCGACATTGATTATGGAAAGCTTTATTCTCAGTTATTTGACTGGAGGCAAGAAAGTGATTATGCTGAGTTTGTTGACTTCAAAAAAGAAGATATTGAACCGCTAATGATTAAAGTTAAAAAATTCAATTCATCGCTAATTGAAATTATAACCAAAGAGTAACTAACTATTTCATATTACCAATCACACAGTTGCAGGTAACATTTCATTTCAAAAGTAACTTAAGGCAACAACAAAGAACTATCCCCATAACTCAAAAAACGAAAATCGTTTTCCAAAGCAAAATCATAGACCCTTTTCCAATTGGGTCCAATTAGCGAGGCAATCAACAAAAGCAAGGTGCTTTTTGGAAGGTGGAAATTGGTAATTAATCCTTCAACCAACTTAAATTTGTAGGCAGGTGTAATCATAATTTGGGTGCTGGCTTCGAGTTGCTCCAAGTTATTTTTCAGCATAAACTCAAGCAGGGCTTCAAGTGCTATGGCAGGAGAAATATCAGGATTTTCATCATAGGCTGCCCATTGAGATATATGCCAGTTTTTAGGAATTTTATTTTGAAGAATCCGAAGTCCCATCCAATATAGGCTTTCGATGGTGCGGACAGAGGTTGTGCCTACAGCAATCAGGCGGCCTTTGCGGTTCAGCAAGTTTTCGATGTTTTGCCAGGTAATGAAAAACTGTTCGCTGTGCATGGCGTGTTCCCCAATCCGTTCGGTACTCACCGGTTTAAAAGTCCCGGCTCCTACATGCAGGGTAACTTCCTCGATGCTGATACCTTTCGATTTCAGGTTTGAAATTACGCCATCGCTAAAATGCAAACCCGCAGTGGGTGCTGCCACCGACCCTTTTATTTGGGAGTAGACTGTTTGGTATGTTTTGTAATCCTGGGTTTCGGTCTCACGATTTAAGTAAGGAGGAATGGGAAGTATTCCGGCCATTTCGAGGATTTCTCCAAAACTGTATTTTGGGTTGTCCCAGGAAAACTCCACAGCAAAGGCATCGGGCAGTGTGTGGGCTTTTTGGGCTGTCAGGATGATTTTGTCTTTTCCCTTTTCAAGCGGGAGATTCAATTCACCTTCTTTCCACTTTTTGGCATTCCCAATCAGGCATTTCCAGGTGCATGATTTTTTGCTTTCAAATGCCAAAACATACTCATGGGGATCGAGAGGTTCGAGACAGAAAATTTCGATTCGCGCACCACTGGCCTTATGAAACAGCAATCGTGCCTGGATCACTTTTGTATTGTTGAATACCAGTGTGTCGTTTTCGTGCAACAATTCAGGCAGTTGAAGAAATTGCTTTTCAAAGATATGGCCTTGCTGATAGACCAACAATTTGGATTCATCGCGATTCGCAAGAGGGTATTTTGCTATCCTTTCATCAGGGAGCTGATAATGGTAATCGTCGATTCGTATATGGCGAGGGTCGTTCAAAACTATATCAATTTAAAGGACGCAAAATTAGCTAACTTTGCCCGAATAATAAATGAAATTGAAATGACAGAATATAAAGTTGGCGATAAGGTGAAGTTTGTGAACGAAGTAGGTGGCGGGACTGTGGTTGAGTTGATCGACAAATACATGGTGAAAGTACGCACAAGTGATGATTGGGACCTACCTGCCCTTCGAAGCGAGTTAATGCTTGTAGAGCCAGCCCCTGAAAAGCCCATACAGAAAATTGCAAAAGCCCCCCTTCCTTCAACCGAAAAAGAGGAAGAGCCTGAAGTTGAAGCACCACCAATCGAAAAAGAAGCAATTGCAGTAGCTTTTACCATTCCTGAAAAGGCAGAGATCAAAGACGACCCGAGGCTGGTACTGTTCAGCCTGGTGCCTGAAAATTCGAAAGACCCACTAAACAGCTCCCTGGAAGCATATCTGATAAACGATTCCGACTATTTGGTCCTATACAATTATGTGATCGTATTCGATGGTATGACCATTTCTCGGGAGGCAGGAATTTTAGAGGAAGGCACAAAATGTTTTATCGAAAGTTACCCCCGCGAGCAATTGAATAAGCTAAGCGAAGTCCTCGTTCAGCTTATCTTCTACAAAACAGGGCAGTACGTTCCACACCCTCCTGTCGAAAAACGGATCAAACTCGATGCCCGTAAATTCTACAAAGAAGGCAGTTTCAAGGCCAACGAATATTTCGACGAGCCTGCACAAATGATTACTGTATATGATTCGTTGAATGAGAAGCTTGAAAATATTTCGGCTGATGAAATAAAAGCAGTGATCAGCAAACAAAATGACTTGGCACCTAAAAAGCCAATTTTGAAAAATGACCAGGCCGAAAATGACCAGGAGATGATCGTTGATTTGCACATTCAAGAATTGATTGATAACCATGCAGGGATGTCGAATTCCGAAATCCTCGAAATTCAGATGAAACACTTTAGGAAGGCAATGGACGAAGCCATTCAAAAGCATAGAAAGAAGCTGATCCTGGTGCATGGAGTAGGGCAGGGGACATTAAAACAGGACATCAGAATGGAGCTTGAAAAGGATTTTAAATCGTTCGAGTTTCAGGATGCCTCGTTTAAGGAATATGGCTATGGGGCCACGCTGGTGCACATCAGGCAGAATTTTCGGCCACGGCGAAGAAGGTAGACTGTAGTAGGCAGTTTTCAGTCCTCAGTAGGCAGTCAGTGGGTTGTCTTCGGTAGTCATTCGGTAGTCATTCGGTTGTCATTCAGTTGTCATTTGGTTGTCATTCGGTTGTCATTCGGTAGTCATTCGATTGACAAGCCAGCAACCAGTAACCAGCATCCTTTCAAATTTTTTAACACTTCTTATCAATTCTTAATATACTATTCGGCTATTTCCATCGTAAATTTGTATGTGAATTTTTAATGTAAAGTATATAAGATGAAACATGGATACGATTTTTGAATGTTAATTTAAATGTCAAAGTCATGAAAACAAAAGTAATTTTTAGTTTAATGTTTGTTGGCTTGTTTGTATCGACCCAAGCTTATTGTCAAATTCAACCCCAGCAACCCAACGAACCAAAAGAGGATATTAAAGTAAATCGCGAATACGATGAAAACGGGAATATGATCCGCTACGACTCAACTTATACTTGGTCGTGGTCGTCGAACGGCGAGAACGAGTCAATTCCGGATAGCATGTTCCAGTTTAACAATGGTTTCGGAAATTTTTCGATATTCGATATGGATTCCCTTTTTCAGCAATTCAACACGATGATGCCCGGGACTATGTTCCCTGATTCGATGTTTTTCAACGATCCATTCTTTCAAGGGGTAGATCCTTTCGGTAATTTTGGACCGGATATTCATTCATTATTTGACGATCATTTTCAGCAATTTTTCAATCACCCATTTTTCAACCAACCTGGAAATAACCAGAACTATAATCAATGGATGGATCAATACAAGCAGCAGATGGATTCGATAAAACTGAGCCAGCCGCAGGTTGTGCCCAAGGTTCAGGCTCCAAAAGCAAGCCCTAAAAAAGTGAAGTATAATCAGCCGGTGAAGACGATTTGATGGGCAGAAAGAAATAGTTGAGGAGCAATGGGGTGACGGCGTTACCCCATTGCTGTATATTCTCTACATGGCTAACAGTGCCAAAATTTCATTGAATTTGTTCTTGATATTTTGTCGGCCTATAGGAAGAAGATATCTTGATGGGAAAATGCTGAAAAAGCCTAAAAAGACTTCAGAAAGTTGAGGTGAAGTTGTAAAATAAAGGATAAATCTCCAGTATTTTTAGTTTCTCAATTCTCATATTTAACAAAGGAGTTATACCATTATCTTTCCAGGGTCTTGTCGATTAGAAAACAATGATAGAATTTCAACTGTATTTTCGGTTATGCGATAGTAGAGACTATTATATCTGGCAACACCGGCTTTTCTGATTCCTTCTTTTTCGATGGAAACTTGAAAAATATAAGGGTGTTTGGATATTAATTCAATTGTATGTTCAAGGTCAGAAGTGAACTTAATCAACTCTCTTTTTGTCCAGTATTCTTCCAAAAAGGATATTGTTTTGCCTAATTCCCAAAGTGCATGGTCGGTCCAATGTATGCTATAACCACTTCTCATACAATTTTCTTGCTTCAGAATGAGGATTCAACTTTCCCGAGTTTGCATCCTTTAATCCTTGTTCTATAGACTCTTTTTCTGAATTAGAAATTTCGGACCACCAATCAGATTTCTCTGATTCTCGTAGAAATAGTACTTTTTCCAACATAGTAGTATCATCTAGAGTTGTTAACCATCGAATGAGTTCGATTTTAATATCTTGAATGTCAGTTTCCATACTTCAAAATTAAGAAATTATATTGGAAAACTCAATATTTTATATCACCCGTATAGCCTCCTTTAAAATCCAGCCTTCGTTACCATTGCTAAGGGCGATCTCGACCCAGTTGCCAATGCTATCGTTCAGTTGGACTTTCGATCCTTCGTGCAAGAGGAAGAGATCGGTGCCACCTTCGTCGGGGGAGCTTTTTACAGTTACAGTGGGACTGAAAATAATGGCCGTGTCGTGGGCTGTCAGTTTGTTGGCTTCTTTTGATGAAAAAATAAACCCGGACACTGCAACAATTACCAGCAACATGCTGAAATAAAAGGAAAAGCGTTTCACTAGGGGCACCGAAACATACAGAAATATCAGGAAAAGAAGCAAGGCCACACCAAAAGCCACCATGCTTATGATTGCCCATTGATTGGTCGAAAGCTGTATGCTCAAGTTATTTATCCATTGGTTAAGGAAGAAATCGGGGATTGCTTCCAGTTTATCCACCACATGTCTATTGGCCAGTTCGAGATTGAATACAATGTCTTCGTCGTTGGCTGCCAACAGGTGTGCCTTTTCGTAGAACAAAATGGCGGGTGCCAATTCTCCTGTTTTATAGTAAGAATTACCAAGGTTATAGTACAATGCTGCCGACTCGTAACCTGTTTCTATTATCTGTTCGTAGTTAGCAATGGCCTCATTGTATTCTCCATCGGTGTAATGTTTATTGGCCATTTCGAGGAGGGCATTGTTGCTGTCGGCGAAAGAGGTCATAGCTAAAAACAGGCTCAGGGTAAAAAATAATACCTTTTTCAAGATGCCAGTTTTCCGAAATTTGAAATTTGAAATTTGAAATTTGGCATTATGGCTTCCTGACTCTAAATTAGTGGTATAGGTTATATAACTATTTCGTATCATACTTTGTACTATTAATGAATGCGTTTAATTTAGGACCAAACTTGTCAATTATTAGCTTGTACCTTTCAGAATCTGATTCATTCAAAATTTTTCTTCTTAGCAATTTCCTTAGCCAGGCTTTTGTTTCCTCAAATGAACCTCGTGAGTACAAATAAAATTTCTTCCTGTCGGGTGGTGTATAGCGGCCATAACCCTCAGCAATATTGGCAGCGATGCTATCAGCAGACCTAATAATTTGATATCCTATGGTGTTCTGAACTTTCTTATTCCATTTGTCGAAGTCATACCAAATCATATCTGACAATTCCTCAGCCAGTTGATAAACATCTAATTCATATACTCTTTTCATTCCCAAGCTTTATTATGTTATCAATTTAAAAACTCTCAACACTGTTGAGAGAATTGAATTACTATCAAAATAGCTTCAATAGTCCCGTCCAAAATTTCTAATTTCCAATTTCAAGTTTCTACTTAATTTTTTGTTCGAACTTACCAATCAACTTTGCGGCATCACCGTAAATTTGCTCCATCTGACCTGTGCCTCCCCCAGGAGCATACTGGGCATATTCACAGGTGTCAAGCAATTCACGAAAAGCTGTTAAGTCAGTCTCATCCAGCTTGTGGACCGAAAGTTTTTCAAAGGCCAGTTCCTTGTTTAAATCGGCAAATGGGATTGCGAGTTTGTCGCTCAGGTAACCGTACATGGCCGAAAGTACCTCTTGGTAAAACTTACTTTCATTTTTCTCTTTCAAGAAAGTTTGTGCTGATTTTAATCGTTTCTGTGCCTCTTTGTTGGCCCGTTTGCTTTTCCTTAGGCTGATGTTTGCACTTTCCTTTTCGCGTTTTCGCTGGATGCCAATCACCATAAAAAATAAAACAAGACCAAACAAGTAGGTGATCCAAAACATGGCTTTTCCAAAAATCACATCCCCAATTTTTGTGAGTTCAACCTCGCCGGTTTTTATAAAGCGGATATCCTTTCCAATGTATTTTACATCTTCTTTGTTGAAACCAGAGATAACTGTGGTGCTTTGGTCGTCGTCGCCTTTTTCGATGTGAAGTTTAAATTCCTGCGACGAAAGGGTTTTATAATTTCCAGTCTGTGCGTCGAACACCGAAAACTGGACGGGAGGAATGGTGAAATCGCCAGCATGACGGGGAATGATCAGGTATTCAAACGTTTTATTGCCTGATATCCCATTCTCCGATGCCTTGAAATTATTCTTGATCTTAGGATCATAAACTTCGAAATCGGGGGGGAATTTGAATTTCATCGGGTCGATCAACCTAAGATTCCCTGAACCTGAAACCCGAACAGTCAAGGTGATCGCCTCATTGGTCTTGGCTTGGGTCTTGTCCATGGTGGCCGACATGTTCATTTGACCAACAGCCCCGGTAAAGCTTGCAGGTTTTCCGGCGGGAAGTGATTTTACCTTCACTTTTCGCGCAGGGCTTTTCTCATTGACAATCAGGTTTTGATAGTTTGGCACTTGCCTTCCAAAGAAATCGCGGCGGTAGCCTGACTGAACACTCACCTGACATTCTAACTCAAAAGGATCGATGGTAAGCTCACCGGAGCGTGTGGGGAACAAAACCATTTTCTTAAAAATACCTGCAAAGAAAACCTCGCCGTTTACATTTTCGCGGAACAAAGTATTTGGGGTTCCTTCGATATCGGAAGTCATAAAACCATCGAAGGATGGAAAAGTGGCTTTGGTGAATTTGATATTCTGGGTGCGTGTGTAAACCTTTAGGGTTGCAATGATGTGTTCGCCCTGCCAAACCTCCGACTTGCTGAGTTCAACCCTTACAAAAACATCGTCATCTTTTAAACCGGCAGGCTGGTTCGATTGCTGCCCTGCCCTGTTCTGGCTCGATGCAGCCTGGCCTTTCACCACTTCGACTACCACCGAATTGGAGGTATAGCTTTTGCCATCGACTGTAATTTTGGCCGGAGGAATTGTGAATTTGCCTTCCTTTCGACCCGCCATAATGTAGGTGTAGGAGTTCGTAATTTGCTTTGTCACTGTGCCACCTGACATTTGGATGCTCGAACTACTGGTTGGGTTTGGCCCCGACAATCTTTGAAAATCGTTGGTGGCCGGTCCCGTAAAACCCTGACCCTCGCCATTCACTTCATAAGTAAGCCGGAACTGTTCGCCAATTTGGACAACCCTGGGGGCACTTCCTGTAAAGGAAATATTCTGTGCCCAAAGCCCGGCTACGACAGATGTGAGGAGTATGACTAAAAATATCTTTTTCATTGTGTTTCTATTTCGATGCCTTATGTCGTTTTCAAATTCAACTTTCAAAAATACTATTTTTTGGTGATGGCTGTTGGTCTTTTGCCTATGGCTGTTGGTTTGCCATCCAAAGCATTAGCTCAAAGGGATTTGGTATTTGAGGGCGGTGTTTCTTTTTGAGACGCAAGCCTTGCGTCTCTACTCCCGGTATTTCTCGTTGTTTGGGTTTCCTTCAAAGTCGCAATATATTGCGTCTCTAAATGGTGTACTTATTCCCAATCTCCCCAATTCCTTAATTCCTCAATTACCTAATTCATCAATTACCCAATTCCTAACCTACCAATCTTTCTCGATCATCACCTTCTTCGCTTTCTTTTTTTCCTGTAATAATTTTTCCTGCAATTCTTTCTCGTCCTGCTGGATCGCTTGCAACAAACGCTCAGCATCTTCTTTCGACATTTTATCTTCTTTCATGGCCTGCTTTTCTTCTTCGCCTTCTTTTTTCTCATCTTCCTTGGCCTGTTGCTGCTGCTGTTCTTGCTGTTCCTGCTGCTGTTGTTCTTGTTGTTGCTGTTCTTGTTGTTGTTGATCCTGTTCTTGCTGATCTTGTTTGTCCTGGTTTTGATCTTGATTCTGATCCTGGTTTTGTTGTTGCTGCTGTTTTGCTTCGTTCAATAATTTTTGAGCCACGGCCAGATTATATTTAGTAGCTGTGTCGGAAGGATTGTTGCGCAGGCCGTTTTTGTATGCCTCGATACTTTCCTTGAGTTTTCCATCCATAAGCAGGGAGTTGCCGAGGTTGTGGTAAGCCTTTGCCAATTTTTCCTTATCGTTTTCTTTCGATGCCAGAATTTTATACTGGTCGGAGGCATCGGTGAATTTCTTTTGCTTGTATAACGATGCTCCCAGGTTAAAGCCACCTTCGTAAGAATCGATGTTTTTGTCCAATACTTTGCGATAGGCAAGTTCGGCATTTTGCATCCGGATGGTATCGACATAACCCGAATCGCCAAGCGATTTTTCATAATAATCGTTCCCCTGCCTGATGTATTTGCGTTCCTTTTGTGCTGATGCTGGAACCGTAAATGCTACTATCATCATCAAAAGAAACCCTGTTTTTAATATTGATCCTATATAATTCATAATTTCAAATTTTACTTTTTTTTTGGCGGGCTGAGAATTTTTGTAAATTTCACCTCGTTCAAATGAGACGCAAGCCTTACGTCTCTACAATTCCCAAATCCCAGTTTCCGAACCTGCCTTACTCACCTTAATTACCTACTCAACTAATTCCCAAACAGCCTTATCCCTTTAAAATATTTGTTCTTCCTTTCGAGGATAACAAATTCGAGGAACAAGAGCAAAAGCGCTACGCCAATAAAATACTGAAACCTGTCTTCATACTCAGAATAAGCTGTCGATTCAATTTCGCTTTGTTCCATCCGGTTGATCTCCTCGAACAACTTATTTAAACCCGTTTGTGAGTTGTTGGCACGGATGTATTTCCCTTGTCCTGCCGATGCAATTTGTTGCAACATGGTTTCGTCCAATTTTGAAATAACAATTTGTCCGGTGCGGTCGGTGCGGAAATTGGAACGCCCTGAATTGCCTATCGGGATTGGCGCACCCTTTGGCAAGCCCATCCCGATGGTGTGGACAATAATGCCCTTATCGGCGGCTTCCTGAGCTTTTGCTATGGCATCGTCCTCGTGGTTTTCGCCATCGGTGATGATTATGATGGCCTTATTTTTCTCAATATCCGTAGTAAAACTTTTCATGGCCAGTTCGATAGCGGCACCAATTGCTGTCCCTTGCGTCGGTACAACCTGCGTGTTCACTGTCGAAAGGAACATTTTTGCGGCTGCATAATCGGTGGTAATGGGAAGCTGGACATAAGCCTCGCCTGCAAAAATGATTAGCCCGATTTTGTCGTTTTGCAGCTCATCCAATAATTTGGAGATTGCTCTTTTTGACCGTTCCAGCCTGTTTGGTTGAATGTCTTCGGCGAGCATACTGTTGGACACATCGAGGCAAATCACCAATTCCACCCCTTTGCGTTTCACCTCTTTTAATTTTGAGCCGCGTTGGGGCCCGGCAATCCCTAAAATCAGGAATCCCATTGCCAGCATGGCAATGCCAAATTTCCAGATTGGCCGGAGCAAACTGACATCCTCCATCAACACCTTGATGATTTTCATGTCGCCAAAGTTTTTGATTGCCCGCTTGCGCATTTGCCATGCTATTATGAAGATCATCACGAGTGCCGGGATGATCAGCAAGGCGTATAAATATTCTCTATTTGCAAATTGAAACATTTGTTTTAAGTTTATAAGTTCTAAGTTTCCAAGTTCTAAGTTGTGAAACAGGAGGGACTCGAACTTCTATTCGTGTAAATTTCAAATTTTCATTTATCTAATTCCTTCAATCTTTTTCCTCACTCTCTCCTCAATCATTTTCATTCAATCTCTTTCTTACAGTACTTTAATATTCTGCGATTCCAAACTCAGAACTCAGAACTCAGAACTTTGAACTAAGAACTTTGAACTAAGAACTTTGAACTCAGAACTCCCTACGGAATATTCCTCAAAAAAGTCTGCCTCATCAACACCTCCATTATTAGCAAAAGGGCGGCAGCAAGGGCAAAGGGAAGAAATTCCTCCTGTTTCTTGCTATACTCTTTTACCTCGATTTTTGATTTTTCCAGCTTGTCGATCTCTTCGTAAATCTCTGCCAATTTAGTATTGTTTGTGGCTCTGAAATACCGCCCGTCGGTCATGCGGGCAATATCTTGCAAAGTGGCCTCATCAATTTCCACTTCCATCTGCTGGTATACTTTCCGGCCAAAGAAATCGGTGGCAGGGTAGGGGGCCATTCCCATCGTCCCAACTCCGACCGTGTAAACCCTAACCCCAAAAGTTTTGGCAATTTCGGCGGCGGTCATGGGTGAAATGTCCCCGGCATTGTTTACCCCATCAGTCAGTAAAATAACAACTTTGCTGATTGCTGTGCTTTCTTTAAGGCGGGTGACGGCAGTTGCAAGTCCGCTACCAACGGCTGTTCCGTCTTCAATCATGCCATTTTTAATATCCTTAAAAAGGTTGATCAAAACCGCATGGTCGGTCGTAAGCGGGCATTGGGTAAAGCTTTCGCCGGAATAAACAACCAAACCAATTTTGTCGTTGGGCCGGCCATTGATAAATTTGATAGCTACATCCTTCGATGCTTCCAGCCGGTTTGGCTTGAAATCTTCGGCAAGCATACTGCCCGAAATATCGAGGGCAATCACAATGTCGATCCCTTCGGTGGTTGTGTTTGTCCAATCGAGCGATGATTGTGGGCGTGCCAAAACGATTATCAGCAAGGATACCACAAGTACTCGGAAGATAAAAATCAGATGCCTGAAATATACCCGCAATCCGGTTCCGCTCCCTTTAAATGCCGATAAGGTGGATGTTTGTATGCTGGCATTGGCTTTCTTTTGTTTGAAGACATACCAGACAATCATGGCAGCCACCAGAATAAAAAGGTAGAAAAAATCTTTATTTAAAAATACTAAGTTGTCCATTATAAGTCTTGCATAATTACTTTAAAAATCACTTTTAAAATTGCTCCCACTTTCATCGCGCATATCATCCATAACCTCCCGTGAATTGGATTCTGCAGGCTGGGGACTGTTGACTGAAGACTGAGTACTGCCACCTGCCGGCTGTGAACTGCCATCTGCCGACTCTTTACTGCTAGTCAGGTCCACCTTCATCTTTGTTTTCAGCACAAAATCGTAGGCATGTTTCAGGCTCAGTTCGTTTTCATCGGGTAATGGGACCAGCTTGGCGAATTTTACATAATCGGCCAGGGTGAGCATCTGTTTTAAATGTTCGAACTGTTCGGGGCTTAACATGCCATTTCGTTCAAATTGTTGGATAATTTCAGGGCTGGTTTGCTCCATTGCCATGATGCTATACCTATATTCAATATAAACCCGGATAATTTCGGTAAGCTCGCTGTGGTATTCCTTGAACTTGCTCTGCTGCCAGAGTTTCTTTTTCTCCAAAGCATCCAGTTCGCGCAAAGCGATAACATGGGCCGGTTCTTTGGGGATTTCCCGTCTGAAAGTTTGGGTTTCCTTTTTGCCAAACCTTTTGATCAACCAAAAAATCAAAACTAAAATGGCGACTATCCCCAGGCCAATTTCGATATATGGCACGGCCTCGGCAAAGGTGAAAGGTGCATCAATAGGCGGTTTGATATCAGCAATACCTTGCACGGAATCGATCTGAAAAGTGTACACCATCAATACTACGGGACGGCTTTCGATGGTATCGGAAATATTATTCCCCCGAAAGGGAAAAGGGATTGCCGGAATTACATGAAAGCCACTGTCGAAAGAAGTAATGGTGTATTCCTGACTAAGGCGCATAAGCTTGTCGGAAAGAAAAGTTGTGTCGACCTGGCTGCGCTCGATGATCTCCACATCCTTTACGATGGTATCGGGGAACAAGGGGAAATCGACCATAAAGCCCCGATCCTGGTCTACCGAAAGATGAAATTTAATCTGGTCACCAATCATTATCAGGTTGGTGTCGAGTTTGGCTTCCACGGTAATTTGCTGCGCCCGAACAAATTGTCCGGCAAAGGCAAAGACCAGCAAAAGCAAACCTGTTTTATATTTGAGATTCTTCATTTTGAAAACGTCGTATTTTATCGCTTTTTAAACAGTTTCATCAAAGGTTGCACGTAATCTTCATCGGTCCGGACAGCTGCCGAATCGACCCCGGCTTTCGAGAATATTTCCTTTTGTTTGGCATTCATTTCGATCCACCATTTCTCATAGTTTGCCCTTACTTTTTTGCTCGATGTGTCCACCCAAACCATCTCGCCAGTCTCGGCATCTCTCATGTTAAGGAGACCTATTGGAGGTAGGATGGTTTCGCGTTCATCATAAATCTTTAGGGCAATTAGGTCGTGCTTTTTATTGGCAATCTTGATGGCTTCGTCGTAACCCGAATCGATGAAGTCGGAGATGATGAATGCCGTGCACTTTTTCTTTATCACATTGGTGAAATAGCGCAAAGCCTCGGCAATGTTGGTTTCTTTGTGCTCGGGAGTAAACTCGATCAATTCCCTGATGATACGTAAAATATGGGTCCTGCCTTTTTGTGGGGGGATGAATTTCTCGATGGTATCGCTAAAAAAGATCACCCCAATCTTATCGTTGTTCAGCATGGCCGAAAACGAAAGCACTGCCGCAATCTCGGTGATCAGATCTTGTTTGAGTTGTTCGGTGGTCCCAAAAATTTTCGAGGCACTCATATCAATAATCAACATGACGGTAAGCTCGCGCTCTTCCTCGTAAATCTTCACATAAGGATGATTAAAACGGGCTGTCACATTCCAGTCGATATCGCGGATGGCATCGCCGTATTGATACTCGCGCACCTCGCTAAAGGTCATCCCCTTGCCCTTGAATGCCGAGTGGTACTCACCCGCAAACAAGTGCTTGGACAAGCGCCGGGTCTTGATTTCTATCTTCCTGACTTTCTTTATAAGTTCACTGGCTTCCATTCTTTTTTGTTTATTAGTTGAGTGAGTAATTGGGGAATTAGGGAATTATGTTGAGTGTGCAATTCTCCAAAACCTCGATGTATCATTTCTTCAAACCATCTTTTTCCTGGTGGTATTTCGAGACGCAAGCCTTGCGTCTCTACTGTCCTACTTCGATTCCACGATTCCTTACTCACCTTAATTACCCAATTCCCTACTCACCTAAATTAAGGTACCTCTACGGTGTTCAGAATTTCGGTAATGATTTCTTCCGAGGTGATGTTTTCGGCTTCGGCTTCGTAGGTAAGCCCTACCCTGTGGCGCATTACATCGTGGCAAATTGCACGCACATCTTCGGGAATCACATAGCCCCTGCGCTTGATGAAAGCAAACGCTTTGGCAGCCATTGCCAGGTTGATGCTTGCACGGGGCGAACCGCCAAAAGAGATCATGTTGGTGAATTTATCGAGTTTGTAATCGGCGGGATTGCGGGTAGCAAACACAATGTCGATGATGTACTTCTCGATTTTTTCGTCCATGTAAACCTCCTTCACCACATTGCGGGCTTTGGCTATCTGTGAAGGGCTAATTACGGTAGTCGCTTTAGGGAAATCCTTGGCAATGTTCTGACGAATAATCATTCTTTCTTCATCCTTTGTTGGATAAGTGATTACTGCTTTCAACATAAACCGGTCGACCTGTGCTTCGGGCAATGGATAGGTCCCTTCCTGCTCAATAGGGTTTTGGGTCGCCAATACCAGGAAAGGTTCTTCCAGTTTGTATGTTTCCGACCCGATGGTCACCTGGCGTTCCTGCATGGCTTCGAGCAAGGCGGATTGCACCTTTGCAGGAGCACGGTTAATCTCGTCCGCAAGAATGAAGTTGGCAAAAATTGGCCCCTTCTTCACGATAAACTCTTCACGCTTCTGACTGTAGATCATCGTACCGAGCAAGTCGGCAGGCAAAAGGTCGGGCGTAAACTGTACCCTGTGAAACTTTGCATCAACAGTGTCGGCAAGGGTGTTAATGGCAAGGGTTTTTGCCAAACCCGGAACCCCTTCCAGCAAAATATGCCCATTCGACAACAGGCCAATCAAGAGACTTTCAGTCAGGTGCTTTTGGCCAACAATCACCTTGTTCATCTCCATGTTTATCATCTCCACAAACGCGCTCTCGTTTTGGATGCGCTCGTTCAATTCTTTAATATCAACTGCTTGATTCATAAATTAGTTGTTTTTCTTATCTTAAATAATCGTTTATTTCATTGATTAATTGCCTTTAAAAAAGCACTCTCTGCAAACGCTAACTTCTTACAAAATAAGATCATAGTTATGATAATAAATTCTTATTTTTGTTAAAAAAAGTTAATGCCTGTGAGGGAAGTAATAAGGTGAGTAGTGAATTAGGGAATTAGGGTGAGTAGTTGAGTAAGGAAATGTGGAATTTGGAGGACGTGAAGAGACGCAAGGCCAACCTGCGCTAAAGCTTCGGCTGGTAAACATTGCGTCTGAAAAAACCAAAGGTGAATTAGGGTGGACAAGATGTTGAATGTGAATTGAAAATAAGAGAAAATGAACCAATTGAAATACAGATATTTTATACAGCTTTCTTATAATGGGAAAAACTATGTGGGTTGGCAGATACAGCCCAATGGATTGTCCATTCAGGAAAGCCTGGAAAAGGCACTGTCTACGATTCTATCGGAAGAAATTCAAGTGACCGGGGCAGGCCGTACTGATGCCGGAGTCCATGCCCGCTATTTCATGGCTCATTTTGACACGGCATGGCCTTATAGCGATGAAAAAAAACTGGCTTACTCGCTCAATAGTTTTTTGCCTTTTGATATTGCTGTGCAAGATGTCTTTCCGGTAAAGGAAGATGCCCATGCCCGTTTCGACGCTATATCGCGAACTTACGAGTATTGGATTGTTCAGCACAAAGATCCCTTTCTTCAAGATTTTGCCTACAAATTTCCGCGACACCTGGATGTTGAAAAGATGAACCAGGCAGCCAGCCTTTTGATGAATTATACCGATTTTACCAGTTTCAGCAAGTTGCACACCGATGTGAAGACAAACGACTGCACGGTATCTTCTGCGGAATGGACCCAGCGGGAAAATGTGCTAGTGTTTACCATTACGGCCAACCGTTTCCTGCGGAACATGGTGCGGGCCATTGTAGGTACTTTATTGGATGTGGGTGTTGGCAAGATCGATATGGATGCTTTTTGCGACATCATTGAAAAAAAGGATCGTTCACTGGCCGGGTTCTCGGTTCCCGCTCAAGGTCTCTACCTAACCCATATTGAATATCCCAAGGATATTATTGTGGTATAGTCGCCTTTGCTTATAAATTGTATCTTTACGGGCATGGATCCAGTTTGGCTAACAATAGCGTTTGTGTTTGGTTTTGCTGTGAGGGCAATTGGCCTCCCCCCCTTGGTTGGCTATTTGGTGGCTGGTTTTGTGCTGAATGGTTTAGGTGCAACTCAAGGTGAATTCCTGCAAGTTACTTCTGAATTGGGGATTACCTTGTTGCTATTTACCATCGGCCTAAAACTAAAGATTAAAAACATCTTGAAGCGTGAGGTCTGGGCTGGGGCAACCACACACCTCTTTCTTATAAGCATAATTTATGGTGTTGCAATTTGGGCGTTAAGTTTTTCAGGGCTTAGTTTATTTTACGATTTCGACTGGAAAATTTCTTTTTTGATCGCCTTTGCATTTAGCTTTTCGAGTACTGTGTTTGCCGTAAAGGTGCTTGAAGAAAAAAGCGAGGTAAACTCCCTGCATGGAAATGTTTCGATTGGGGTGTTGATTATCCAGGACCTTTTTGCTGTGGTATTTATTGCATTGGCTGCGGGCAAATCGCCCAACTGGTATGCCTTGGGTGTTCCGTTTTTGTTGTTGGCCCTACGGCCGATATTGTTTAAGGTACTCGAAAAAATTGGGCATGGGGAATTGCTCATATTATTTGGGTTTTTCGCTGCCCTTATCGTGGGTGCCGAAGTATTCAAATTTGCCGGGTTAAAAGCCGATCTGGGTGCCTTGGTTGCAGGGATATTAATCTCATCACATCCGAAAAGCAACGAGTTGGCCAATAATCTTCTAAGTTTTAAAGACTTATTTTTAATCGGATTTTTCTTGTCGATTGGCTTGTCGGGTATCCCAACCATGCAAATCATAATGGTGGCATTTCTCTTTGCACTTCTCATCAACATAAAAACCCTACTCTATTTTATTGTTTTTACACGGTTTCAACTCCGCGTAAGGACATCTCTTCATGCCTCCCTTGCCCTGGCCAATTACAGCGAGTTTGGGTTGATTGTAGCCGCCGTGGCTGTCGAGAAAATGTGGTTGCCAGGCGACTGGCTTGTTACCATTGCTGTTTCCCTCGCTATTAGTTTTGTGGTATCGTCGCCACTAAATTTATATTCACATAAGATTTATGATAGCCTAAAAACATATTTGTCCAGATTTGAGTCCGACAAGCGGTTGATTTACGACCGCACCATCGACATCCGCGATGCGGAGATCCTGATTTTCGGGATGGGCTATGTGGGCACTGCTGCTTATGATCAACTGAACAAACGCTATGGACAAAAAGTGTTGGCCTTAGATTACAACCAGGAAACTGTATTGAAACACAAAGCGGAAGGTCGTAATGTGGTTTCCGACGATGCCACCGATGTCGATTTTTGGGAATACGCAAAAACAAAACCAGGTGGTCAGATTAAACTTGTTCTGCTCTGCATGGAGGACCATAAATCGAACCTGTTGGCCATAGAACGGCTAAAAGCGATCGATTATAAAGGAATGCTGGCAGCCACTGCCACTTTCGAAGATGAGGTAAAACAGCTTAAAAAACTGGGGGTCCATTCTGCTTACAACCTTTACCGCGAGGCAGGGATCGGTTTTGCCGACGATGTTTGCGAGATGCTGGGTTCGTGTGAAGTTGATAAAGAATTGCAAATTGGTTTAAGTCATTAGCTTGATTATAAGTTCTGGTTGATCAACCTTTTTCAGACATTGTCTTCTAGGCATCCAGTATCCAACTTCAATTTTCCAGCCTCATTTCCCCTTGCCTATCAAAAAACTTTGTTTATTTTCAGAGCTTCAAAACAAAAGCAAAACAGGAATGGATTTTTACACATTGATCAAATCAAGAGAAAGTGTTCGACACTTCAACCCAGACAAAAAAGTAGAGAAGGAAAAACTTTTGCGCATCCTCGATGCGGGAAGGCTAGCGCCGTCGGCAGCCAATTTTCAACCCTGGAAATTTATCGTGGTATCAGAAGAAAAGCTTTTGGCCGAGGTCAAGTCCTGCTATGGCCGCGATTGGTTGAAAGATGCTCCTCATATCTTGATCGTCATGGGCGATAAAACCAAAGCCTGGACACGGGCTTATGATGGTTACAATTCTATCGAAACTGACCTTACTATTGCCATGGACCATTTAATATTGGCTGCCGAATTCGAAGGGGTTGGCACTTGCTGGATCGAAGCTTATGATCCAGCAAAACTAAGGAAAGCCCTCGACCTTGATGAAAATGAAATGGTGTTTTCTATTACTCCTTTGGGCTATTCTGTTGATGGGTATCAAAAAGGAGAAAAAAAGAGAAAGGCTTTGGAGGAGGTGGTGGAATGGAGATAGGGAAACCCTTTTCTAAATCAGTTGAATCAAAACATTTGAAGAGAAGGTATGACTTGCCCTCAGATAAAAGTTATTGTATATTTGTGATGAATAAGAAATGAAATATACAGCCATGAATGCAATAAAAGAAGAACAAAAGATATATAGTTTTCAGGATTATTTAAAACTGGAAGAACAAAGTCAGGAGAAACATGATTTCTTTTTTGGTGAAGTTTATAATATGGCTGGAGGGACTCTTGACCATAATGAAATTATTTTAGCCCTAGCCAGGGCTTTTTACAATTCGTTATCGCATATAAAATGTAAAACTTATGCTAATGAAGTTCGATTGGAACTTAAAGCAAATGAGTTCTATGTATATCCTGATGTCCTCGTGACCTGCGATAAGAATGATTTATCAAATAAGGAAAGTGTTTTCATTCAAAATCCTTCCATTATTGTTGAAGTCCTTTCTGATTGCACTGAACTCTACGACCGTAACATAAAAAAACACTACTACCTGAAATTGCCCTCATTGAAGTACTATCTCCTTGTATCGCAAAACGAAACCAAGGTTGAAATGTTCGAGAAGATTGAAAACAGGATAGAATACAGTTTCTACGAAAATCCAGATGAATTCATCGAATTCCAGCAATTAGGGTTCAATATCAAAGTAACTGACATATTCGGATTGCCTTTTTAGAAGTAAGGGCTACATGCAATGACTGGTAATTCGATACACTTATTCCACCTCTATCAGTGTTTTGTGTAAAAAGCGTGTAAGGAAGGAGGACTACGGCCTAACAAAATGAGCCATCTCCGTAGGGATTTCTATGGAAAGTTCCACCAAACCTGCAAATTTTCCATCCTTGTACCAGGGTGATTGATAAATCATTTTTTCATTCCATTTTTTTCGATGGTGTAGGCATTCGATGTGGCTGTGTCGAGTAGTTCACAAAGTTTTTTCGCAGCCGCCTCAGGGTGATAATCAAACAAACTTTGCCCAATAAGATCAGCCCCGCCGTACTTCTCGAAGGTTTTGATCGACCTGTCGTTCATGAAAAGGATTATGCCCTTGGTATCGCAAACCGTAAGGGCAAATGGAAGCTCCTTGGCAAAGGTCGGGATATGATCCATAAAATCGGAATTGTTCAAATTCGGTATATGTATGTCAGACTTATTGCTATTTTTCATGTCCTATAATATTTTCATTGTTCAACTCAATTATATCATAAGAATTAAATAAGCCAACAATTATCTCAAATTGATTGTCAAACAATTGAATCAGACTTATGTTAATAATATTTCCTGTAGTAACAAATAATAATTTGGAGGGTATTCCTTTGATTACATGAGAATCAAGAAAATCAAAATCCTTTGTTATTACGATTCGATTTTGATCTATCGAAATCTTTCTAATCTCGTTATCTTTAGTTCTTTCTTTATCAGGCAAATTATCTGTATGGATGATATCATAACCTTTCTCTATTAATAACTTAGCTAATTTATAAGGTAGATTTGCATCAATCAGAAATCTCATGCGACTATCCTATGGATTGTTTTAACTTTTGATAATTGTGAAGCAAACGACAAACAAGCTTTTATATCATTTATCTCAAGTGCCGGATAATCATCCATAATCTCCGCATTGCTCATCCCTGCTGATAATAAATCAAGAATTAAATCAACCGTATATCGAGTATTACGTATGGTTGGTCTTCCATTACAAATCTCAGGATTTATTGTTATTCTCTCAAT
Source organism: Bacteroidales bacterium (assembly GCA_021740905.1). Taxonomy (GTDB): domain Bacteria; phylum Bacteroidota; class Bacteroidia; order Bacteroidales; family M50B96; genus JAIOYV01. Next base: position 54,065 of record JAIOYV010000014.1, on the reverse strand, counting down.
CAAGTTCATGTCTGTATTTTTCATCAAATATACTCAAAATTAATATTTAGCACAGCAATTGTCAATTTTGTGGGTAGTCAAGAAATTATATTCATGTTAAACCAAATGAAGGGTAGATTTCATTCTACCCTTCATTGATACAACTAGATGTTGAAATTGTTTTACTGATTTTCTTTCTTGATCAAATTCAGTGCACTACCATTTTTAAACCATTCAATCTGGCCTTCGTTGTAGGTGTGGTTTGCCATGATTTCATGCTTGCTGCCATTTATATGGTGCGCAACAACTTTCAATGGTTTACCGGGAGTGAACTCAGTCAGTCCGATAATATCAAAAGTATCATCTTCCTTGATTTTATCATAGTCGGACTTATCGGCAAAGGTAAGGCCCAACATTCCCTGCTTTTTCAGGTTGGTTTCGTGGATGCGGGCAAACGATTTTACCAGCACAACCCTGACACCTAAAAAGCGTGGTTCCATGGCTGCATGTTCGCGTGATGAACCTTCCCCATAGTTTTCATCACCCACCACGATCGATCCAAATCCTTTTACTTTATAATCACGGGCAGTGGCAGGAACTTCGCCATATTCTCCTGTTATCAAGTTCTTGATTTCGTTGGTCTTCTCGTTGAAGAAATTCACTGCCCCAATCAACATGTTGTTTGAAATATTGTCCAAATGACCCCGGAAACGCAACCAGGGACCGGCCATCGAAATATGGTCTGTCGTACATTTTCCCTTTGCTTTGATCAGCAACTTTAGACCTTTGATATCTTTTCCATCCCATTCGGCAAATGGGGCGAGCAATTGCAAACGCTTCGATTCGGGATCGACAAGTACTTCTACTTTGCTGCCATCCTCTGCAGGGGCAATATATCCGGCATCTTCCACAGCAAAACCTTTGGTTGGAAGTTCCAATCCTGCTGGTTCGTCGAGCTTAACTTTTTCACCCTTTTCGTTGGTCAGGAAATCTGTCATAGGGTTGAAAGTAAGATCACCGGCAATGGCAAAAGCTGTTACCATTTCAGGCGATGCCACAAAGCCGTGGGTGTTGGGGTTGCCGTCGTTGCGCTTGGCAAAGTTCCGGTTGAAGGAGGTCATTATGGAATTCCTTTTTTGCTTATCCGCATCGTGTCTCGCCCATTGACCGATACAAGGGCCACAGGCATTGGCCAAAACAACCCCGCCGATTTTCTCAAAGGTATCCAGAAAACCATCGCGCTCAACCGTATAGCGTACCAACTCTGATCCTGGAGTTACTGTGTATTCAGATTTTACTTTCAGATTTTTATCAATGGCTTGTTGAGCCAGCGATGCTGCCCGGCTAATATCTTCGTACGACGAATTGGTGCAAGAACCAATCAAACCGACTTCCATTTTTTCAGGCCAGTTGTTGTCCTTCACTGCCTTTGCAAATTCCGAAACCGGTGTGGCTAAATCGGGTGTAAAAGGTCCGTTGATGTGAGGCTCCAGTTCCGAAAGATTGATCTCGATTACCTGATCGAAATATTTTTCAGGGTTGGCATATACTTCTGGGTCGCCTGTTAGGTAAGATGCCACTTTGTTGGCTTCGTTGGCAATTTCTTCACGATCTGTCATTTTAAGGTAGGCAGCCATTTTTTCATCGTAACCAAAAAGCGATGTGGTTGCACCGATCTCAGCTCCCATGTTGCAAATAGTGCCTTTTCCTGTGCAGGAAAGATTGTTGGCCCCTTCGCCAAAATATTCAACTATAGCTCCGGTTCCTCCTTTTACGGTAAGGATTCCGGCCACTTTCAGAATCACATCTTTGGCAGCTGTCCAGCCATTCAAACGACCTGTCAGTTTTACGCCAATCAGTTTGGGGAATTTCAACTCCCAAGGCATTCCGGCCATTACATCGACAGCATCGGCTCCTCCGACACCAATGGCCACCATTCCGAGGCCTCCGGCATTGGGTGTGTGCGAATCGGTCCCGATCATCATTCCACCGGGGAAAGCATAATTTTCCAATACTACCTGATGGATAATCCCGGCACCGGCTTTCCAGAAACCAATGCCGTATTTATTCGACACGGAGGCCAGAAAATCATATACTTCTTTGTTGGTTACATTGGCTGTTTCGAGGTCTTCGCTTGCGCCTATTTTTGCCTGTATCAGGTGATCGCAATGCACCGTTGAAGGCACAGCCACTGTACTTTTTCCGGCTTGCATAAATTGCAAAAGGGCCATTTGTGCGGTTGCATCCTGCATAGCCACCCGGTCGGGGTTGAAGTCCACATAAGATACTCCTCGGGTATAAGCTTGTGTAGCTTTTCCTTCCGACAGGTGCGAATAAAGAATTTTTTCAGCAAGGGTAAGAGCTTTTCCTGTTACTTTCCGGGCTTGGTCAACGCGACCGGGTATTTCGGCGTAAACCTTTTTAATCATCTGGATATCAAATGCCATTGTTAATCAGTTTTATGTTTATTATCAGTTATTTAATGTTCTAAATATGTAGATGTAAAAGTAGTAAAAATTTGTGATTGGTGGAATCCTGTATAAAATGGGATACGGTTCTGAATATCTGAAAATGTTTGAATATCTTTACATTTATTTTAAAATCTGGCAAAAATGAAAAAGAAAATCAAAACTATCATATTTGTATTGCTTGCATCAAATTTATTTGCACAGGATTATCAGGTAAAAGAAATAGTCGCGGAATGGAACGATAAAGATTCTGAGTATGTCACTTGGATTTATAAATTTCCTTACTTGTTCGGGAAATCTGAACCAATTGCCAGGACGATTAATCAAACAATTTTTAATTCCTTCATTGGAGCCGGATATGCAGGAGGAGATTCCACGTATATTTTTACTGTACTATTTGAATTTTTTGATAATGAAGAAACAACCATGCCATGGATTTCGCATGTAGATTTTGAGTTCAAATGCCTAACAAGTCGCATATACTCTGTGATAATGATATCGAGCATTAACGGTGCTGGAAGCACGATGGGCATAGAATATTATAATTTTGATTTATTAACAGGTAAACAAATCTGTTTTGAAGCATTGTTTTCTACCGATGGTTATCGAATAATTTCAGAGCAATTATCCGCATGGAAAAAGAAAGAGATTGAAGATTTTGTTGTTAAAACAAAGAAAGAGATCGAAAATGGAGAAGTGGACAAAAACTTCAAATATGAGTATGACAAAAATCTGGAGTATTACCAGGAAATGTTGGAATCGACAATCAAAGCAGACTTTGAGTATTTCGAATTCATTCTATGTAATGGAACATTGACTTGTATTGAGAGGAACTATTCTCCTCTTGATTACTGGGATATGATTGGCGATTATATTTTTGAAGTAGATTATGAAATATTCAAGGATTCTTTCAGCGATTTTGGAAAAGAGATAATGGAAGGATCAAAGAATTAAAGAGCTATAATAAAATAAGCCTCTATACTAATAATGGATATCGATGAAATGGATTGTTAAAATATTTGATATTGAGCCTTATATGATTACTTGTTTATGGAATGACAATGAAACCCGTATTGTCGATTTATGCAATTTCATACATGAAAAGGCAAAAAATCCGAAAAACTCTTATTCTCAGCTTAAAGACAAAGAACGTTTTTTGGAGGCCAAATGTGATGTGACAACTATCTATTGGGAAGATAGTGTAAAAATGATAGATTATGATGGCACCGAAAGAAGAGGGCCCCTTGATATCGACCCGCATATATTATTTGAGATGAGCCAACAGAAAGATAAAAGATAAGGACAATCAGATTTTGAAAAGCAAATGCTTCAAGAAAAACTTGAGAATTATGAAACCAGGAAGGTTAATTCTAAAAAGGATAAATCAGATTAGTCATTCAATGTTTTGAATAATAGTAATTGCTTATCTGCTTCGGTCAAGTAAATTTTTTTTGTAGATTTGTCAATGGCTAATCCTGAACGATACCCAAAGAACTTCCAAGAGTTTCTCTATTATTTTAAGACAGAAAGCGACTGTTGGGATTATCTCTTTGATATGCGATGGACAGATGGTTTTCGGTGTCCCAAGTGCAATGGAGATAAATACTGGATTACTTAAAAGAAATTGATTCATTGTATTGAATGTGATCATCAAACATCTATTACTTCAGGCACAATATTTCAAGGTACGAGAAAACCTCTTATGCTGTGGTTTCATATAATATGGTGGGTTGTTGCCCAAAAGACGGGTGCAAGTGCTTATAATCTAAAAGATTTTATGGGTTTTGGAAGTTATGAGACAGCCTGGGTATGGCTTCATAAACTTCGAAGAGCAATGGTGCGCCCCAATAGAGAGAAACTCATAGGGGAAATTGAGGTTGATGAAACCTATATTGGAGGAAAAGAAATTGGTACTGGAAAACAAGGTAGGGGAGCTGATACCAAAGCTTTAGTTGTAGTTGCTGCAGAATGTAAAGGGAAGCAAATTGGGCGTGTTCGATTCAAGATAATATCCGAAGCATCAGGCAAGGAGCTTATGGCATTTGTTGAAGACAATATTGAAACAGGAAGCACCATAATTACTGATGGCTGGAGTGGTTACAGTCCATTGTCCCAGTCCAAAAAATACGTACATACAATGAAAACTATTTCTGGAAGTGGACAAGAAGCTCATGAACTACTACCTCACGTTCATATGGTAGATTCCCTCTTGAAGAGATGGCTTAATGGGACACATCAGGGAAAAGTGTCAACTAAACATCTATCTTATTATCTGGATGAGTTTGCCTTTCGTTTCAATAGGAAACTATCTACATACAGGGGCAAATTGTTCTATCGTTTGATACAACAGGCTGTTGCTACACCGCCTACCCCACTGAATATTTTGAACAAGGCAACTTGATTTAAGCAGATAAGCAATTAATAGTATTCATTTGAATTTCTATTCTGTAAAAAATGTAGAGTGGATTAACTCAAATTCAAATTACGACTCAATATTAATTTGTATTTTCGGCCACTAAACAAACCCATACCTAAAGATATGAAACGATACATCCTTTTATTATTGCTACTTACAGGCTACTATTGTGGTTATGCACAGCAAAAAATTTTGAGCTTTACCGACACAATATTAATTGGCGAAATGCCACAGACAATGTATCCGTTTGACACAGGAGACATTAATGGGGATGGTTTTATCGATATTGTTTGTGGCTCAGATGGTGAAGATGACCTTTTTTGGTTTAAAAATTTGGGGAACTTAACCTTTTCAACCCCTAAAAGAATTGCTGATTCACTTTCGTATATCAGCTGTGTTGCCATTGCCGATTTCGATAATGATGGGGATTTGGACCTGGTTACAACTTCGTATGATTTATTGCGAATTTTCTATAATAATGGAATTGCTGAATTTACGACTCTCGATATATATACTTCAGATGTTTCGTCCTCCTGTAGGATAAGTGTGGCAGATATTGATAATGATAATGATGTGGATATATTATTAGCTTCAAGATTAGATGACTATGTGAAATTATTTATAAATAATGGAATTGGATTTTCGGTTATTTCAATTGATAGTAATATTAGTTTTCCAACTATTATAAAAATCACTGATTTGGATGGTGATAATTTAAAAGATATACTTGTTGGTTCAGTAATACCCAACATCAGCGATAAGGTATATTGGTATAAAAATTTGGGTGGAAACACATTCTCCACTAAGCAGTTACTCATAAGCATTTGGAATGATTTATTTTGGGTAAATGCAGATGATATTTCGGGTGACGGATTCCCAGATATAATTACTTCTTCTTCCAATAATCCCTTATCCTGGTATCAGAATTTGGGAAATGGAAGTTTTGGGTCCCAACAGATTATGGATACAAGTAATATGTATATTGGGATCCACCTCGCTGATGATGTTGATTATGATGGAGATTTAGACATAATTGCAGCAAATCATTTTGATTCAGTATTTGTATGGTTTGAGAATGTTAATTCGGGTGGGCAGTTTTATCCACATAATATATGTTCCTTACCCTATGGTTATGGTGCTTATACATTAGTCTCAAAAATGAATAATGATACATTGAATGACATTATATGTGGTACATCCTCAACATTATGCGTAATTAATAAATTGAACTCTTATCAATTCAATGAACCAGAGGTAATAAGTACTACCAATACTGTTTTGCAGGATTGTATCGTTGGTGATATTGATGGAGATTCTGACTTAGACATAGCTATTTGTTATTTAGCAGACAGTTGCATAAGCATATTAGAACAGAGTGGTAATAATATTTTTCTTGAGAAGAGAAAACTTCCTATTACTGATTTTTGCAATGTTTTTATTTTCGCAGAGGTAAACAATGATAGTTTTCTGGATATAATTGCATACTCCATTGATGATTCTTCAATTGTTTGGTATCCTAATGATGGATTAGGGTACTTCCCAATTAAAAACTTAATATCAACTAATGTAGGTATGCCCTATGAATTATTTTCAGAAGATCTCAATGGAGATGGTTTTGATGACCTTTTAATAAACCTTTTAGGTACAACTTATTGGCATCCTAATGATGGATATGGTAATTTTGGTGTCGCAAACTATTTATCAATCCAGGTACAGGACTATAGAAAATTATCTACAAACGATATAGATAATGATAATGATATAGATATTTTAATAGCCTCTTGGAATGATGATAAAGTAGCATGGTATGAGAATTTTGGAAATGGGACTTTTTCTTCGGAACACTTTTTAAATTCTCAAATTGATCAGCCACATGGTATTTTAGCGGGGGATTTCGATAACGACTCATTAGTTGATATAATATCAAATGGGTTAAACGGTTTTTACTTCTTTAAAAATAATGGTAATGGGATATTTAGTAATGGTATCCTTGTTTGTTCGGCAATTGGCAGTGGAATCAATTCTTTTGATATTGACAATGACCAGAATCTTGATCTTTTATTTATCGCATTAGGATATGGCATTGGTGCACTTTTAAATGATGGGACAGCTCAATTCTCAGCCCCAATATTTGTGACTGAGCAAGCAGGCAAAATAGTACCTTTTGAATTGGATTCGAATAACCACAGAAGTTTCATTAGTAAACATCCAAAAAATCTTTATTTAATTATTCCAAAGACTAGTTATCTTCTTGAATATCATATTTGTCAGGGAGATAGTGTCTTAATTAGCGGACTATGGTATGCGAATTCGTACAGTTTTACTGAGAACCTAACCAATATTCAAGGATTTGATAGTACAATTACATATATCATTAATGTATATCCATACCCCTATTTGCAATTGGATGAATTTCCAAATGATACTGTTTATGAAAATGATGACCCGGTGGTACTTCCAAACGTTGATCCTACTTACGCTCAAATTTCCGGAAATTTTGTGAGTGGGGGATATTTTTATCCTTCAAATGCAGGTCCGGGCACACATTGGATATATGCACAGGTTTCCAATTTTAACCCTGTAATTTGTACGAGCCAAGATTCTACTTCAATTGTCGTTCTTGCCGGAAACGAGATTTCAAATCACACGCAGAAAGTCACCAATGTATATCCTAATCCCTCGAATGGTTATATTTTTCTTGAATCGGATGGTCTAATTGAAAAGATTGATATTTTCTCAATTGAAGGCAAATTTGTGGAGTCATTAATCTTTGCACTTTCCCAGCGAATCATCAAATCTGATTTATCACATTTAAAATCAGGTGTATATTATCTGAGGGTTTATTATCATCAAAATATTGAGATTATCAAGCTTACTTTGATCAAATAATGTCACAATTTGAACATACCAAATATTGATCGAATTACAATCGACCTAAAAGTAGTGTACGGAAAACCTCGCACGTGGGATCAGGATTACTGTTGGCACAATAACAGGCCTATTAGCATCAGGCGAAAGTTTTGAAACATTATTGAGTTTATATCCCAATTTAGAAAAGGATGATATTTTTGCTGCACTCGCTTATGCAAATGACGCATATTAATGATCACTTGTTTTTTCCTTCCAAATCTTCGGATTTCTGCTGGTGCTTATTACTGCTAACACTTCAGTGTCTTTTTCGCATCGTCCCAATCTAAAAGTCGGGAAGGGCTTTTTCTTACTTTGTCAAACCGTTCCAAAACTAATCTTTGATGCGCTTCAGGAATATCAAAGCTTTCCTGTTCTTTTTTAAAAGCATAGTCAAGCATGTTTTTTATTGCATTAATGAGGTTTACGTCATTAACCTGCTTAATTTGCTCTATGATAATCGCCTTTTGTGCTTGTATGTTCATTATAATTGTTTGGTACGATTAAAATCAATGTATTCAAAAATACGAAAATCTCCGACCCTCAAACAAAATCTTCACCAATCTCCTTCCATCTACTCCATCATTGGAGGAAAACTCTCCAGGCTATGGTAGGTGAAAAATTGGGTCACGCCTTTTTTCGATTCAAAGCTTAAATTGATGGTTTGTTTGTCGCGTTGCCCTTTCATGTTTAGGTCGATTTGGTTTGTGCCATCCTTTAGCGGTATCCGTGAATATGAGATGGAATAGGGGAGGGTTTGCCAATTCCGGGTATCGGCTTTTTCGGTGAGGGCGTTGATTATGCCAAGGGCCGCTCCTGCGTTCTGGTCTTCCTTTCGCACAGCCGCTTCAAGTGCTTTTTTAGTAGCTAGGCGGAGCAACGATGTGCCCATTTCGCGGAGCATCCGGTCGTGCAGGCATTTAAAAGCTATGTCGTTTAGGTTCTCGGCTGTTTCGAGAGGATAAACCTGATTCTGGATTTTTATTTCGGCCTGATTGAAAACAGTGGCCCGTTCGGCATATTTTGGAAAGGCTACCCTGAGGAAGCTCAATTGGGCAAAGGCACTTTTTTCGTTATCTGGTTTATCTCCAATATAGAACGGAAAGTTAATGCCATACTCATCGTTCACCAGGGTAACAAAACCACCTTGCCCATCCACTTTGGTAAAGTTGATGCTCCATTCCGATTTAACCGGGCCAAAGCCGTTCATCCAAAGAAAAATTAAATCGCCATTTTCGTTGGGCTGATGTGTGTATTTTGTTTTGAAATCCTTTTCGTACTGGCTCAATTCCTCATTGAAACCTGTGAGGTAAGCCGTTCGCATCAAGTCTTGCTTTAGCTGTGCGGGTGCACCGATGCCAAAATTTTCAACATAGTCGCTAGTGTAAATTTCGTACGCATTCCGGTAGGCAATAAAGGCGTTGTTGTACTCTTTTTGGGCATCGTAAACCAAGCCCATCAGTAGGTGGGCAAAGGCATCGCGCTGGTATTTGTTTTTATGGTCGGGGAATTTGTCGTTTAGTTGATTTAGCTTAATGTTGATTTTCCGACATTCGACCAAGGCGTTTTCGAATTGCTGCAACTGGATGTAATTGATGGCCTTGTAAAAGTTGGGCATGATCCGCTCGAAATCTTCGGGCAGGTATGGTTTTATCGATGGGTTGGAGATCAGCGCCAGGGCTTCCTTCCCATAGTTTTTCGACAGGTCTTCGATCATCTGGTCGACAAGGTTGAAATACTCGTTGCTTTTCTCGTGTTCCTGGAGCATGAAATTTACCCAGCCCAGGTTCATGAGTTGAAGCATCCTGTTGCGGTTTTCAAGATCTTTCTTGTCGTCTTCGAGGAGCGACCGGGCTTTCTCAAGTTTGCCGCTTGTCACCAACTCCTGGAATTTGGAAGTTTTTTTATAATAGGTGGCACAGGATGAAAATACAAACAACGAAAATATGAATAGTACGGGCAATATCCGATTTGTCATAATGGATAATTTCAGTTTTGTGAATTAAAGTAAGGGAAAAGAAACAGACTTCATTTTATGAGTTGAATAAAAATGAAGTCTGTAATTTCTTGCAATGATTTCTAATTTGTAACCACTTTCTTAATTTTCTTGTCGCCCATCCAAACCATTTCGTTGGTTTCGAGATTGGATAGTTCGAGGTCGATCTGGTAGTAAACAACCTTCTCGTTTTTGTACGAATCGACAATGGAGTTGATGGTTCCCTGGAGCATAAAGTCGGCACCCAGTTCCTGACCCCATTTTTTTGTGGTGGAGGCTGATGCAAATTCCTGTTGATCGGCTCGCTCGCCACGCAATTCTTCGCGCTTGTCGCCGGCTTGTACCAATCTGGCACGGCCCGATTTAACGATGGCTTTTTCAAGGTCTTTAATGAAAGTTTCGGCAGAAATGTGCTCATGGCTTTTGTTTTTCACCAGACCAACTACCACAACCGGAGCTTCGCCGTTATGGGCTTGTTTAAACTTGTCGATCCAGGTTTGTTGCAGCAATTGTTCTACCAATGCCTCGGCTGTTAATTTCGAATCGGAATCGTTCCAGCGCCCACTCAGGTCGATTTGCTGATCGGGAGAAACACGGTCGACAGTACGGGTGGTTGTACAGGCGGAAAAGGAGAGTAATCCAATGATTACACAAGTAAATAAAGTTGTTTTTTTCATGTTCGATATTTTTAAAATTTCAAAGGCGGCACTTTTCAAATTACATGCCACAATATTTAAGGTTCGGCAATTTACAAAAAAAAGCCCCTCCAAAACGGAGAGGCTTTTTTTATTTCTTCTGAACGCAATTTATCGCACTACATTCATTTTCTTAACAGCTTCGAAGTCATCGGTGCGGAGCTTATAGAAATAAGTTCCGGCAGGAAGGTTACGAGCATCGAACTGTACTTTGTAGGTACCTGCCGATTGGCTTTTGGAAACAAGTACGTCAAGTTTCGAACCAAGTATGTTGAAAATCGAAATCTCAACATTGGCATCGTTACCCAGACTATATTCAATTTCTGTTAATGAGCTTACAGGGTTTGGCATGTTTTGTCCAAGATAATTGGAGAATGACTCATTCATTGAGACTTTGCTTGCTATGGCAATCTCATCGGTAACATAGTTCGCCGAACCTTGCGACCAGTTTACAAATAGTGATTGTTCTGATTTATCAACATTGTTGAAAATCCTCAATTGGAATGTTTCATTTTCCAATAATCCATCTTTGGTGCTTGTTTGATCATTATCGCCCCAAACAGCAATGGCCATAACAGTGTTGGCAAATACGCCGCTACCGACCAATTGTCCATTGGCATTGAAAACAGCTACTTCATCGCCATACTCAGGAAGTGTTTCCCAAGCCTGTAAAGGAATACCAACAGTCATATTGGCTCCGGTATTGGCAGGTTTTCCATAGTATTTCGATTCAATCTCCTTATTGTAGGTTTTAGTGACATTAGTTGGACCAACTGGGAAATAAAGTGATGTGGCCGTATTTGTATAGATAGCATAGCCCTTATCTGGCATCATGTTACCCATGCTATTAAATCCGAACATCGGCCAGTAAACTTGTCCATTGCCATCTTTCACCATATCAAATAAACCGTTTATCGGGCTGAAAATGTCAATTGGATTTGCAGGAGTACTTAACAAGTAGCCCATCATGCTCCAACCATAAGGAAGATTTATAGGAGTAAGGAGAGGATCTACGTTATCGCCGGCAATAACCAGTGTGTCGATTCCAGTCATATACAATTTATAACCTTCTTCTGATACCCAATTTCCAATTTGGTTTACACCGAAAAATGGCCAATAGGAACTACCCATATCGTCTTTCATTAATCCAACATTTCCAACAATATCAAAGAAGATACTATCCAAATCCATTTGTGGGGCCACTACATAGCTCGATATTAAACTCCAGCCTGGGGTCAACTCAATATACTGTCTTGCTTCTACATCTTCCAGTGCAGTAATACCACTCATTCCCTGAGAAGCAAAGAATTCCTGGTGAGTTATTTGCATAGGCCCAATGGGCATATAGATAGCGTTTACGGCATATTCGGTATTTTGAAGAGCCTTCCACACACGCCAGGTAAATTCTTCGCCATCGGCAAAACCATCGTTCATCGAAGATTGAGCACCCCAAGCAGAAAGAGCCTGGGTAATCCCGGTATATTGAATGAAACCACCACATGCAGGTGTACCAAGCGAATCGTAGAAAACGCCAATAAAATCACCTGGGATCAATGGGCTACCCTCAACTACGAGTGTAGCAAAATCAGGGACAATAATTGTATGGTTGATCCCTGTGTTTGTAAAACTCCAACCAGGATTGTCGGGTGGCTGGTTTATTGTAAAAGATTGAATAAGTGTACAATTGTTGTCGTCGCTTATCGTTACGGTATAGGTATCGGCATTAATGAAATTCAAATCTTCGCTTACCGCTAAATTGCTCCAAGCAAAGGAGTAAGGCAAGATACCCCCGCCTACAGTAATATTAATGGCACCATCAGAACCCCAAAGGATGCTCACGTTGGTGATTACTGAAGTCAATGTCAACGCAGCGGGCTGTGATATGGTAATCGATGCTGATGTTGTGCAGGAATGGGCATCAACTACAGTAACATTGTAAACCCCGGCACTCAGTCCAGATAAATCTTCGGTTACTGCCGAATTGCTCCAGGAATAGACAAAAGGAGCAGTTCCTCCTGATATGGTAAGGTTGATGCTTCCATCGCTATCGCCGTTGCATAAAAGATTAACTACGGAACTGTTGATTGTCAGTGCTCCTGGCTCGTTGATGGTGAATGGCATAATCACCTGGCAAGCGTTGCCATCAACAACAGTAACCGAGTAGTTGCCGGCAGTTAAGCCAGAAACATCTTCTGTCATGGCTCCATTCGACCAAAGGAATGAATAAGTAGGTGTACCGCCTGATACGGAAAGGTCTACTGCACCTTCTGATCCACCATAGCATAATACATCGCTGGTAGTCCCTGAAACCACAAGGACCGTAGGTTCAAAAACGGAGAATGAGTTGGTAGTGATACAGCCATTGTTATCAGTAATTGTTACATCGAATGTACCTCCCGACAATCCCGCAAGGTCTTCATCGGTTGATGAATTTGACCAATTGTAAAAATATGGCATTGTACCACCATCAACCATCAAGTCCACTGTACCATTTCCATCGCCATTGCAAAGTAAGTCAGTGGCCGATCCGGTAGAAGTTAATTCTAGTGGTTCTGTAACAGTAAACGAAGCATCTTTCATACAGCCATTATCATCCATTACAGTTAACATATAGGTACCTGCAGCCAGATTGTCCATATCTTCTAAGGCAGAACCACCCATCCAACTATAAGTATAAGGTGCAGTACCTCCGCTTACAGCCACATCAATTGCTCCGTTGCTTAATCCATTACATGAAACATTGCTAATCGTTGCTGCAATTACAAGTTCGGCAGGTTCGTTTATGGTGAATGAAAGGTTTAGTGAACAATTATTGTCATCTGTTACAACAACACTATAAGCACCTGCAACAACTGTCATAAGATCTTCGCCCATAAAAGAATTCGACCAGGCAAAAACTACAGGAGCTGTACCACCTACCACTGTTAGATCAACAGAACCGGTGGCTGCGCCATAACAATCTACATCGGTAGCAACACCACTTGCTGAAAACTCGGCAGGTTCAGTCACTGTAGTCGACGCATAGGCAATACATCCATTGGCATCGGTAACAGTAACATCATAAGTGCCAGCTGCAATTCCGCTTAAATCTTCGTTCATGCTTGAATTGGACCATAAGTAGCCATAAGGAAGTGTTCCCCCTGTTACAGTCAGGTCAATTGCACCACTATTATCATTGTAACAAAGAAGGTTTGTTGGTGTTCCTGAAGCAGCTAACATAATGGGTTCTTCAACTACAAAAGAGTTTGTTGCAACACATCCCTGACTGTCGGTTACAGTTAATATATATGTATCGGCAGAAAGGCCCGAAATATCTTCAGTGGCTGCTAAATTCGACCACGCAAAAGTAAATGGAGAAGTCCCGCCAGTTATCGTTGCGTCCACTGCCCCATCAGACATGCCATTGCAAGAAACGAATGTAACATCCCCTGTTATAATAAGTGCATCGGGTTCGGTCACGGTAAATGTCATCTGTGCAGTACAGAACGAAGCATCGGTTACTGTAACTGTATAATCACCAGCTGTTAACCCACTAATATCATCCACTATCTGACCGCTTGACCATAAATATGAATAAGGTGCGCTTCCACCACTAACGGTAATATCAACAGTACCATCGGAACCTCCATTGCACATTACATGACTTGGAGTTCCTGAGATTGCAATAGCACTTGGTTCGGTAATGGTAAAAGTTAAGACTTCGGTTTGAGCTGAAGCCGGTGGTGAAGAAATTCCTGATAAAGTGAGGATCATACTTCCTCCATTAGGTGCATACGTGCTGTCATTTACGATTCCGGCAAATGGGATAGGCGGGCTATAAGTCGCATTGCCCAAAGTGATTTCTGCTCCATCGGCTACCCTGAAATATTTCCATTTGAAAACTTCGCCAGGGGCAAACCCATTGTTCATGCCCGATTCGGTTCCCCATGCAGCTACCGAGGTTACCCCTGTTGCAGGATACATTTGGTATCCACCACAAGCTAGGCCACTTGGAGTATTATAAAAAACTCCGAAATAATCTCCGGCAACGGGAGGCTGACCATCAATAGTTATGCCTGTTGCAGGAATTATTATGGAGTGGTTAAAGTCGGTTGTTGAAAAAGTCCAATTAAAGGTAGGTACCGAACTACCTGTTGCATCGGAAACAGTAACTGTATAAGTGCCGGCGCAAAGTCCTGATACATCTTGAGTATTGCCACCCTGTGACCAAATATATGAGTATGGCAAGATGCCTCCTGACACAGAAACATCAATACTTCCATCGCACAAACCATTGCAGCTTACATCGGTTTTGACACCGGTTACTAAAAACGAAGCGGGAGGTGCATCAGAAACTTCGGCTTGACCTGTAATTGAACAAGCATTATCATCAGTTACTGTAATCTGATAAAAACCGGCAGCTAACCCTGAAATATCTTTGGTTGTTGCAGAATTCGACCATGAAAAAGAGTAAGGGCTTGTTCCACCGCTAACTGTGAGAATGATTGAACCATCGGAAGCTCCAAAGGTGCTTACATTGTTGACAGCATAAGCTAGGTTTAATGCAGCAGCAGGTTCGTTCACAGTCCAGCTTCCTGAAGCAGTACAGCCACTGCCATCAGTTATGTTTAGGATATACGTGCCAGCACCCACATTGCTCAGGTCTTCGGTAGTTGCGGAATTGCTCCATGCGTAAGCTATCGTTGCAACACCGTTTGTAACCGTAACCTCAATTGCCCCATTTGTACCGCCATTGCAAGTAACATCGGTGGTGGTGGCGGCAATAGAAATCTCTAATGGTTGATTCACGGTATAGCTTCCAGAAGCTACAAAACCACCTGCATCGGTAACTACCACATTGTGCGATCCGGCGGTCAGGCCTGAAAGGTCTTCGGCAGTGATACTTGCATCCCATACTATTGTATAAGGTAAAGTTCCACCACTTACAGTTAGGTCAATGGCGCCATCGCTTCCTCCATAGCAGGTTACATTGGTAACATTGGGGCTAAGGGTAACAGCTGTTGGTTCTGTTACAGTGTAAGGGGCCGATCCAGTACATAAGTTGGCATCGGTAACCGTAACCGTATAGGTTGCAGCAGTAAGCCCTGTCCTGTCTTCAACGGTAACGCCACCACCCCAGTCAAAGGTGTAAGGGGCTGTACCACCAAGCACATTCAAGTCGATGGCCCCATTGCTGCCGCCACTTGCCGATACATTGGTAACAGTCCCATTTGGGTTTATTGCACCTGGGTCGCCAACTGTTGCCGATTGAACTGCAAATTGAGCAACAGGTGAGGTACCCGTCAATGATTCTAAAACGCTCATACCGCCGGTCGCATAGGTATCCGTATTCGGCCAGCCTGCTGCAAAGGTTGCGGTAAGATCGATTACCACCCCTGTCGAAGCTCTATAATACTTGAATTTTAACACTTCGCTTGTGGCAAAACCATCGTTCATCCCAGCCTGTGTCCCCCATGCCGCAAGAGCAGTAGAAGAACCGGAATAAGGAATATATCCACCACATGCAAGGCCTCCACCGGAAACATTATAAAATGCTCCAATATAATCGCCAGAGGCAGGTGCTATTCCATCAATTGAAATAACAATCGTGCTAGGGACCATAATAGTATGATTGTTTCCAGTGTTGGTATAGCTCCACGAAAATGGGGCACTTAGGTCTTCCGTAACTGTCACAGTATAAGCTCCGGCAGCTAACCCGGACACGTTCTGTGTTGTAGCTCCGTTCGACCAATCAAAAATGTAGGTGCCTGAACCACCCAAAGGTGATATGTTGATGGCACCATCAGAATATCCATTACAAGTAATATCGGTAATTACTGGATTTACCGTAATCTGGGAATTGGCCTGGGTGAAAATAAACAGGCAACCCAGCATCAATCCGAGAAATGTAAAATACTTTTTCTTCATAGATTTAAATGTTAGTTATTAAAATTATTTATTATGTAAAGTTCTCATTACCATACTATCATGTTCGTTGTTGAACTATATGTTGATTCTGAATCACAGAATTGCTTCATAACAATCAAAATTAGAAATAATTTCAGAATTTTAAAACTTTGATTCATCCTTAATACAAAATTAATGGATCACTACGAAAATTTCACTTGAAAGTTATGCAAATCTTTAAAATAGTTTTATTTTTAGATTATTGATATAAAATTGATTAAGTTGGATGATCGATCAATATACCAGTGCCAGGCTGGCAAATTATTGGGTCTAAAAAAAAGCAAATTTTCTCGTTGATTCTTTGTCGGATGAGTAAAATCTACTGATATTTTATTGCTTTGACCTTGTTTTTTACTTTCAAAAATTGAAGAGGAAGCGAAATTTTGATAATTATTGAATAAATCGATTCGATTTGATTTAGTTCGCTTTTATTGAAATTTTGAGTGCTGTTAGATGTTTCCTTTTTCGGATTTGGTACTTCTCTTTTCGGGTTTCATGTTCAAAGAATTTCCAACAATTACCAGTCACAGGTCGGCAAATCGCCTATCGGTTTTCTTGAGACACGATAAATCGCGTCTTTACAATCCATCGCGTCAATCCTATAGTCTGGCGAGCATTTGCCCGAAACTCGAAACACGAAACACGAGGCTCAATACCAGTAGATATGCAATCTATTTCTTAATGATGTCAAGGAATCGTATTTTTGCCAGATAAACTCAAAATAAGTTCATGCAAAATAAGACATTTATAGCCAAGACATTTTTCGGTCTGGAAGAGGTTTTGGCACAGGAAATCCGCGAAATAGGTGGTACGGATGTGAAAATCCTAAACCGCGCCGTGTCATTTGTGGGCGATAAAGAACTGATGTACAAAGCAAATATCAGGCTACGCACCGCCCTGCGGATTTTAAGCCCCATCCATCAGTTTACATTTCGTGATCAGGACGATTTTTATCGGCAGGTCAAAAAAATGAAATGGGACAATTACATGGCCTACACTGGCGAATTGGCCATCGATTCCGTTGTCAACTCAAAAATATTTACTCATTCCAAATATGTGGCTTTGCGTACAAAAGATGCAGTGGTCGACTATTTTAGGGACCAATATGGACAACGGCCTTCGGTGAATGTCCTGCATCCCGATTTGCGTATCCACGTGCACATCAGCGAAAACAAATGCGATATTTCGTTGGACAGTTCGGGCGACCCCCTTTTTATGCGGGGCTACCGCAGCGGGCATCATATTGCCCCATTGAACGAAGTGTTGGCCGCGGGCATGGTATTATTGTCGGGTTGGGACAAGAAAAGCCCTTTCGTCGACCCTATGTGCGGCTCGGGCACTCTGGGCATCGAAGCGGCCATGATCGCTCATAATGTCGCTCCGGGGGTCATCCGTACCGAATATGGTTTTATGAATTGGCACGATTACGACGAGGCACTATACCTAAAACTGAAAGCCGGCTTGCCTGTTCTACAGCAAGGGCCTGATATTATTTGCTCCGATATTAGCCCTGTTTTTTCACGTATGGCAAAGGCAAGTCTAAAGCGGTTGGGCATTGGGGATACTGTAAAATGTTTCACGAAAGATTTTGAAAAATTGCAGGCAATTCCCAGTGATGGAGTGATAATGATGAACCCTCCTTATGGGGAAAGGCTCGACATCCCCGACCTGCTTTCTTTGTATGGAAACATCGGGAGCCGGTTAAAGCACGAATGGATGGGCTACGATGCCTGGATCCTGACGGCTAACGTGGAAGCCAGCAAAGCTGTAGGTTTAAAGAGCACCAGTAAGACAGTATTATATAATGGCGCATTGGAATGTCGATTTATAAACTATTCGCTATACGAAGGAAGTCAAAAACAAAAGAAAGCAGGCCTGTAAGCCGGATTCTGTTTCCCGATAAATCGGGACTCCTATCATTTATCTAGTCCCGCATAATACGGGATCAAGCGACCTACCCCCCGGCATCGGACGGGCCGTCCTCGTTTGCCGGTATACATGGTCTTACAACCCATTTGGTGCACAGCAGCTATGGTCGCCCACAGCCCTGGTAGGCTCTTACCCTACCTTTCCACCCTTATCCCGACTTAAGTCGTGACGGTTATTTTCTATTACACTTCAATACCCTCACGGATATCTTCCGCTTGGAAGAATGGTGCCCTGCGTTGCCCGGACTTTCCTCTCCCCCACCTTAGGTGGAGCAGCGATAGAACGGCCTGCTTTCCCGACAAAAGTACTGACTATTTAATGGCTAACCACTATATATCTTGTTTATCGGGTAAAATATTCTTACTCCCCAAACTTATTGCTGAAAACGAACTCGCTTTGTGGGTTACGTTCCTGTATGGCATATTCACCGGCAGCAATATCGGCTGGGATATTTGCAATATCACCCGGATAGCCAGCAGCGATCATGGTGATGGCTTCATAATTTTCGGGTATGTCAAACAATTCCCTTGCAATCTGAGGATCGATACCTCCCATGTGGTGAAGGAAGATACCCTCCGAAGTTGCTTGAGTGGTTAGGTTGCCAAGTGCCAAGCCCAAATCGTACATAGAGTGTCCCAATGGCCTTCCTTTTTCGTCTTTGGTTTTGGCTATGGTGAGGATCAGGAGCGGGGCCGTTTTTGCCCACGACTGGTTCCATTCTACCATTACTTTAAATATCTTGTCGTAGGTTTCTTTGTTTTCTTTTGTAGCATAGATAAACCGCCAAGGTTGCCCGTTCCGGCTCGATGCTGCCCACCGGGCGGCCTCAAACAACGAATTTATTTTACCCTGCGATACTGGTTTGTCGGAATAGGCCCGCGGGCTCCAACGTTTCTCTATAAATTCGTGAACCCGGAAATCTTTTTTGGCTTGTGCTTTCATTTTGTTTATAATATTAGTAATTATTTATTAATCAAATGTTTGTATTCCTTGAAATTCAAAATAATAAAGTAAATGTTCAACGTAAACAATGCAGCGGCGGCGCCCACTTTTTCAGGAAATAAAAAAAGGTGGAACAGCAGGGCATTGATACTGATTGGAAAAAGTATTAATAAGGCAAGCTTTGTCCAAAACCCAGAAATCAACACCAGGCCAAGGAGGATTTCAATGCCTCCAAGCATTGGGAAAAAATAGGCACTTTGATCGAAGGCTGACCATAATACTTGAGCATTTCCGGAAGGAATCTCCATCGGGATAAAATGAAGGAAGTTGTTCAATCCAAAGATCAGGACTATTCCTCCGAGTATGATACGCAATACAGCCCTTGTGTTTTTTAACATTGATTTCAATCTTGTAATATGTAGTCACCAAGACAAAGGAAATGATAGAATGTTCAAGAAAAATGAAGGATGATTTATTAAAAGCCTTGTGGCCTAAAATCCTTTTCATTTACTATGGCCGCACTGTCGCCCGTTGCCCTGATCACAAATAAACCTTTTTTCTCGGCCATGCGCGCACTGGCGCCTTCGTCGGTGAGGAATGCCATTGCACCATAAATAATGTTGTCTTTATATTCCTGCAACCATTCTTTTACATGGTGTAATTTATCAATAAAATCCTTGACATCATTTGGCCGCAGGGTAGTTTTTACTTCTACAAATACTACTTCCTTGCCATTTCGGGCAATAATGTCGAACTCATAGCTGGTGCCTTTATAATTTCCTTTTCTTCGTTCCGAAGTATCTTGAACAGCAATACCCCATTCATTGAGAACACGTACTAAGTCTCCTTTCACCAACGATTCGATAAGTTTCCCCCACTGACCAATAAAAAGATTCTGTAGGTCTTTCATCCTTTTATCGGTCTCCTTCATTCTTTCATCGGTCTCCTTCATTTGCTTGTCAGTCTCCTTAAACTGTTTATCAGTTACCTGAAACATTTTCCAAACATCATCAAAAGTCACTGGCCTTCCGTATTCAGCAATTGGTTCGTTTACCTGTTTCTTTTCACTTTCCATTTCTCTGGGATTTATCCCCCAAATTTACAAAAATTTAGTCATTCAAAAATGAATACGCCAGCCAAGCCATCATACCTGCACCTATTTTAAGGGCTTCTTCGTCAATGTCGAATGTGGAGGTGTGGAGTTGGGAAGTAATCCCTTTGGATTTATTGCCGGTACCAAGCCGGAAAAAACAAGCCGGAAACTTTTGCGAATAATAGGCAAAATCTTCGGCGGTCATTCGGATGCTCATATCTTCAACATTTTCAGGAGGCAGGTAGGTCTTGGCAAAATCCTTGGCTTGTTGGGTAATGGTTTCATTATTTACGAGGAAAGGATAACCGTGTCTGATCTCCACCTCACACTCTGCACCCATTCCGTGGGCAATGGATTGCGCAATGTTGGCTATTTTCAGCTTGGCTTTGGCCCGCCATTCCTCGTCCATTGTGCGGAAAGTGCCTTCAATCCTTACTTCCGAAGGGATCACATTAACAGCCCCGTTGGAAATTATTTTTCCAAACGACAATACTGTGGGGGTTGAGGCATTAGCGTTTCTGCTTACGATCTGCTGCAGGGCCACGATAATATGGGAGGCGATCAACACCGTGTCGGTTATGTCGTGGGGCATGGCCGCATGGCCCCCTTTTCCGCGAATTGTAAGAAAAACCTCGTCGGACGAGGCCATGTATAGGCCTTCTCTAAAGCCGATGGTCCCTACTTCCATCGAAGGCATTACATGTTGCCCAATAACAAGGTCTGGCTTTGGATTGTCCAGGGCTCCAGCTTCCAGCAAGAGTTTTGCACCCCCTGGTATCCGTTCTTCCCCGGGTTGAAAAACCAACAGTACAGTCCCGGAAAACTGATCTTTTATCGAAGCAAGGATTTTAGCAGCACCCAATAGCGATGCAGTGTGCACATCGTGGCCACAGGCGTGCATTTTTCCCGCATTGAGAGATTTATAGTCTATTTGATTTTCTTCAACTATGGGCAAGGCATCCATATCAGCCCGAAGAGCAACAATCCGTTTTTTTTCACAGTTCTCTTTAGTTCCGATTATGCTCCCGATAATACCCGTCCCTGCAAGGCCACTTTTATATGAGATGCCCATTGCATCAAGTCTCTGAGCCACAAAGGCTGCCGTTTCGTGTTCCTCGAATGATAGCTCGGGGTGTTTGTGCAGGTGCTGACGGATAAACTTCAGTTCATTGAAAATTTCGATAGATTTTCCTTTAATAAGTGCTAGTATATCGTCCATGTTTTATATCTCATTATGTCAGGAACAAAGGTACAAGAGATTTTGGGAATATGTGGATGTGTTGATTGAGGAAATAGGAAATTAGGTGATTGAGGTCCATCTTCGCTAAAGCTTCGGTGGATGAAAATTGGGAAATTAGGGAAATTAGATTTCAGGGAAAGGATTAGGAATTTGTGATTTCAGAATTGCGTCCGTGGCACAAAAAATAGAATCCCACTTCTAAAGCGGGATTCTGTCTATTAACTAACCATACTTACCTAAAATTAAGGTAATATTTTTTTTGTCTAAGCTTTCTTTTTAATGATCATAAATTTTACAGTAATTATGCCAGTAGGTTTAACCAATTTGTAAATAAGGTTTTAGTTATTTTTCACTCTTCAGAATGTGTCCGAAACAATGATTTGACTGTACGTATACGGACAATTCTGAGTAGGCAGTTTTCAGTCCTCAGTCGGCTGTCCCCAGACGCTTATCACAATCAACAATTAATCGAAACCCGATATCCGAAACCAGCAACCGGCACCCACGCATCTTTAAATTTTCAACCTGATAATTCAGGACTTTTCAACCCCGAACTTCATGCGTTTTCAACTCCGAACTTCTTAACTTTGAACTCCGAACTTACATCCATTTTTTTTATACTTTTGAAATTGATTTTGAAGCAAACCACCAAGGGATAATAGTATGGCAAAAAAGAAATTTGAAAGGAAAACACAGGCAAAGCAAACTGTGCAGGAGACAAAACAAAAAAAGCAGATTGTCGCGAACAAAACAAGTTGGCAGTTTTTGGCCAGCATGGCTGCTATTGTCATCATCGTCTTTATTGTGTATCAACCCTCGCTTAAAAACGACTGGACCAATTGGGACGACCCCACGTATGTAACCGAAAATCCAATGGTGAGAAATTTTGATTTGGAAACAGCCAAATACTTTTTCAATACCGACAACCCTGTTTCGCTGAACTATCACCCTTTGACCATGCTATCGCTGGCCATGGATTATTCAATAGCTGACTCAAAAGGAAAAAAAACGAAGGATAATCTATATCCTGGCTACAACGCCAAAACCTATCACACCACCAATCTTATCCTCCACCTATTGAACAGCTTGCTGGTGTTCCTTTTTATTTATTTTCTGAATTATCGGAAAATACTTCCGGCCATCATGGTGGCCGTTTTGTTCGGAATCCATCCCATGCACGTTGAATCTGTAGCCTGGATATCGGAACGAAAAGATGTACTATATACCTTCTTTTTCCTGTCGGCACTGATTTTTTATGTGAAATATCTCGACAAGTACAAGCTGCAATTTATCCTCCTCGCTTTTGTGTTTTTTGTGCTTTCTTGTTTGTCGAAAGGAGTGGCAGTGGTTTTTCCTGTGGTGCTTTTTGCCGTCGACTTTTTTAAGGGGCGGAAGTTCGATAAGCGGGCTATCATTGAAAAAATACCCTTTCTGGCCTTGTCTATATATTTTGGGTTATTGGCCATCGAAATACAATCGGGGGGGGCCATAGCCAAAGAGGGCGTGATAAGCTACGGGAACAAGTTTGTGTTTGCAGGCTATGGTTTTGTGATGTACATCTCCCGTTTATTTGTTCCGGTGAACCTTGCAACCTTTTATCCTTACCCTTTCCTCACCGATGGCGGAAGCCTTCCCTGGAATTTTTATGCCATGCTTGGCATTGCCGTGGTTCTGGGAGCTGCCGCGATTATTAGCCTGCGCAAGACGAAAGTGTTCTTCTTTGGGATGATCTTTTACCTGATAACAGTTGCCCTGGTGCTGCAATTTATAACCGTGGGCCGTGCCGTAATGGCCGACCGCTATACCTACGTGCCCTACATTGGCCTCTTTTTTATCCTGGCTTATGGTTTCAATTACCTCTGGGAAAACAAAGATCAAAAGCTGAAATTTCTGAAATATGGAGCAGCCGCTGTGTTGGCTGTCTGGACTATATGGCTTGGCTATCGTGGCCACGAGCAAACCAAAGTGTGGGAAAACTCCGGCACTCTTTGGACTCAAACCATAGAGAACTACCACGCAGCGGATGTGGCGTACAAAAACCGTGGAAACTTCTATGGACAAAACGGCCAGCCCGATAAGGCCATGCGCGATTACGATGTGCTGGTGGCCAACAATGGGGTCGATTCGCAGGTGTGGGGAAATATTGGCAACATTCACCGAATGAGGAACGACATAGACAAAGCACACGAAGCCTACAGCAAGCAGGTTGAGATGGGTCCCACCGAATACAAAGGCTATGTGAACCGGGGCATCACTTTCAGCATCCAAAAGAAGTACGCCGAAGCATTGGCCGATTTTCAGAAGGCAATTGAGGTTGGGGCCCCTTTACAGGCCGTGGCCATCAACAGGGCTTATACCTATCTGTATTCAGGCAAATACGTAGAATCTATTGCCGATTATGATTTTTTGATCCAGGAAAACCCATTTGAATCCTCCCTGTTCCAAAACCGAGGACTGGCAAAATACAATATGGCAAACTACCCCGAAGCCATTAAAGATTTCGAGGCGGCCCTGAAATTAACACAGGACAAAGGCAGCCTACTATACAATATTTCGGTGTGTTATTTTATGATGAAAGACAACGCGAAAGCCAGAGAATATGCCCAGCAGGCAGCAAAAGCCGGGTATGCTGTGCCGGCGAATTATATGAATGGCTTGGGGTAAATAGGAATGATCTTGATGATGATGAACTTGAGTCGGATTTAAAAAATGTTTAAAAGCAGCTAAAGCAGCAAAAAAAAAATCTGAGCACGGATGACCACCGCCGAAAAAGCGCGGCAAGCACGGATAACACATATTTTCACAGATTTCGTCGAGGGGGCAACATCCACCAAACGAGAACTAAATATTTGCAGTATACCCCGGCCTTCCCAGCATATACAACATCTTTCCATGATTCCATAAGGCCATGGCAAAATTGGGTTGAAGGTTATAGGGGAGGCCATATTCCTGGGCTGTGCTTTTTACCAGCACCGATAACTTCTTGTAATGTACGTGTGATATGGCTGGGAACAAATGGTGTTCGATCTGAAAATTCAAGCCTCCCACAAACCAACTAAAAATACGGCTTTTAGGGGCAAAATTGGTGGTGGTCATCAATTGGTGGATGCCCCAGTTGTTTTCAATTTGTCCTTCCTTGTTGGGGAGAGGGTATTTTGAGTCGGGCATTACGTGTGCCGGTTGAAATACAATACTGAAAATAAAACCGGTGACAAATTGCATGGCAAGGAAAAAAAGCACGGTCTGCCACCATACAATAGGTGAAAAAATGATGGGCAGTATCAGCATCAAAAATGTATATACCATTTTTGAAATTACGAGGCGGCTAAACAAAGTGCCAAAACTTTTGCGTTCATTTTCTATCAATCCCAATTTCTTAAAATGGATCAACTGGTCGTAGTCTTTTATCAAATAGCGTGATAAGGTCATCAGGCCATAAAAAAACCAGGCATAGATAAATTGAAAGCGATGGATGCTACTCCGTTTTTGGTGGGGCGAAAACCGTAGTATTTTAATCGACTCGATATCCTCATCGGCTCCATACACGTTGGTATAGGCGTGGTGTAAATGATTGTGCTGGATTTTCCAGGTCAGCGAGCTGCCACCGATAAAAAATATGACATGGCCAATAATGGCATTCAGCTTTTGATTTTTAGAATAGGAGCCGTGGTTTGCATCATGCATTACCGACATACCGATACCGGCCAGGCCAATACCCATCATTATCCACAAAGCAAACATCAGCCAATCACTTGTCCATCCCGAAAAAAGGACAAGGAAATAAGGCACAAGAAACAAACTCATCATGACAATGGATTTCAAAACCATTTTCCAGTTACCATACCTCGATATCCCCTTCTCTTTAAAATAGGCATTTACCCTCTTCCTCAACTCATTGATAAATTCAGGATCTTTTGTATTCAAAAACTTTACTGCACCAACACTCATTCAAACAACATATTATAGCAAGTGATTTATGACCGTCTAAGGGAAAGATGATACGGGATACTTCCCATTCCCAAAAATAGAACAAACCTCTTATAGTTAATCAGAGGGTAACAACAAGCCGCTTTCTAGTTTGTTCATTTCAAAAGAAAAAAAATGGATACGACCCTCCATCCCAGAACTATTTCTATATTTGGATGAAATTAAATGAACCGTCAAATTCGATTATTATGTTTTAAAATTCAGTAAAGATCAATAAAAATAAAACTATGAAAGCAAAATTGATTGTACTTATTGTGATTGGAGTATTGATTATAATCCAATTTTTCAGGATTGACAAAGCAAACCCCAAAGTGGATATTCAAAAAGATTATCTGACTGTCGCGCAAGTTCCTATGGAAATCGGCAAAGTATTCAAAACTTCATGCTACGACTGCCATTCCAACGAAACTGTTTATCCCTGGTATTCCAATATTGCACCCGTTTCGTGGATGTTGAAAAACCATATAGACGAAGGCCGCGAACACGTCAATTTTTCAACCTGGGCAGACTATTCTGCAAAGAAAAAAAGGAAAATCCTAAACGAATGTTCCGAAATGATTGAAGAAGGTGAAATGCCTATGTGGTCGTATACTTTGATGCATGGGGATGCAAAATTGTCGAAAGATATGAAAACACTTTTAATGGAATGGTTGGATACAGAAGCTGAAAAAGGCGAGCATCAGTAAGAATTATTCAGAAAGCCTGAAAATTGGTTATATGCTTGTTTTGGAAGTAGTCGTATTAGATTACTTTGACAAAAATAGAAATATGTTGTTACCCCCTAAAACTTTGTTTCTTTAGCAAAGTTTTTTACAAGCAAAGTATCGTAAAAGGGCATTCCACGTTTTTGATAAATATGCGCAAATCCGTATCATCCGTATCATCCGTGTCATCCGCGTTCAAATTTTTGTTTGCAGCTTTAGCTGTGGTAGGTTTTGTATGTTAAGCTACCGGGATTATTTCATCCTGATCGATCCTGGCTTTTGCATAATTTATAGCACTGTTGAAGGAGTCGAAGATGTTTGAACTATTGACCATGCTTGCAATATTGTTTTTCGCAATATCTTTCATCACGTCTCTATTTACCCCCGACAGAATAACCAATACGCCCTGATCCTGTAAAATCCTGATGGTATCCTTCAAGTTGTGCAGCCCGGTTTGGTCGATGAATGAAACATGCCTCATACGGATGATCAGTATCTGGCTTTCGAATCCAACTTCTTTTATCACCTCGGTATATGTCCGGGCTGAAGCAAAGAAAAGGGGGCCGCTTATTTCGTAAATCGAAATCCCGGCAGGCAAATCGGAGTAATCTTCAATAATGTCGGAATCAATAATGTTGTTTACCCTTTTTTCAGCCAAATCCGACATGCGTTTCATAAACAAGAGGGCCGATAAAACTACCCCAATTTCGATGGCTATGGTAAGGTCGACCAATATGGTCAATAGGAAGGTGGTGACAAGCACAATAATATCGAAGAACGACCCCCGAAGAATGGAGCCGAAGGAGCGCAACTCGCTCATATTGTAAGCGACAACGATTAAAATACCGGCCAGGCACGACATTGGGATCAGCTTTGCCCATTTCCCAAAAAAGAGCATTATCAACAAAAGGGTGATGGCATGGGCAATCCCGGCAATGGGTGTCCGTCCCCCATTCTTCACATTGGTTGCCGTCCGTGCAATGGCACCAGTGGCTGGTATCCCGCCAAAAAGAGGCGTAACGATATTGGCAATGCCCTGCGCAATCAGTTCGGTATTCGAACGGTGTTTACCGCTGATCATCCCATCGGAAACCACTGCCGAAAGCAAGGATTCGATGCCCCCCAACAAGGCGATGGTCAGGGCAGGTGCCAAATAGTAATGCAGGTTGGTAATCTCAAAATCAGGGATCGTAAAGGAGAAGGAATTTGGGATGCCTCCAAAAAACGATTCGATTGTAGTAACCGGAATGTCGAAAATAGGTACAAGGGCCGTTATAGCAAGAATAGCTACAAAAGAACCTGGTATCTTCTTAGTTATCTTTCTGAAATAAATGGTAATCAATATTGTGATCAAAGTAATGCCAAGTGCGTAGAAATTAATATGGCTGAAATTCTCGAAGTAGAGCCTCCATTTGTCGATAAAATCGGCAGGCACCTTTTGGATGTCAAGCCCAAAAGCATCTTTTATCTGGGTGGAAAAAATCACCACCGCAATGCCACTGGTAAAACCTACGATCAGGGGTTGTGGGAAATATTTCAACAATGCCCCTAACCGCAAAACCCCAAACAGGATAAGGATGATCCCCGCCAGGATGGTCGAAATAATAAGCCCATCAATTCCGTATTGTTCTACTATTCCATACACTATAACCACAAAGGCCCCGGTTGGCCCACCAATCTGCACACGGCTTCCTCCCAATAAGGAGATCAGAAACCCGGCTACAATGGCTGTGATCAATCCCTTTTCGGGCGAAACCCCCGATGCCACAGCAAAGGCAATGGCCAACGGAAGTGCTACAATGCCAACTACCACACCAGCCAAAATATCCGACGAAATTTGCTTGCGGCCAATACCTGCCTTCAAAATACTGAAAAGCTTGGGTTTAAATATTATGCTCATGCTTTGTTTGAAAAATTTCGCGAAAGTACCTAAATAAATGATTATTGATTATTGACAATTGATTATTTTAAACCTCGCAGGCGTAGGAGAAGTTAAGGACCGGACATATAAACGGCTTCCGAAATATAATCAACAAGTTGGTTTGTTTGGTATCCTAAGCGAGTAAATTCTCTGACAATTATCCTGACGGAATAGCGTTGTCTGCAAACTTCAACCACTACTATAAAATCCTGCAAATCTATAAAGCAAGCAACATTGCCCAGTACACTATACCTTGTTAATAAATAGGAACGAGAATAAATGATAGGATTGATTTATTAATGGGTATCACGGATTAAGATTATCGCTACATTTGAAAAATAAAACACCAAAAAGAAAGCGACCACCGAAGTGGCCGCTTTAAATGTTTTCACAACGGAATAATCCTTATTGTGAATTGCTTTCAAAGCACGAAGATAAATAAAATTGCAATATAAAACAGGAACAGATGAAAAAAATATTAGGACTGGATTTGGGGACCACAAGTATTGGTTGGGGCTTTGTTAAAGAAGCAGAGAACGATACAGAGAAGTCGGAGATTATTAAATTAGGGGTTCGTGTAATTCCGCTCACAACTGATGAGGAAGGCGATTTCCTGAAAGGAAAGGCAACATCTGTAAATGCTGATAGAACTTTAAAGCGGGGAGCAAGACGAAACCTTGACCGATATCAACAAAGGCGGGATGCCTTGGTAGAAATCCTAAAATCATCAGGTTTTATCAAGGATGGATGTGTCTTGGCTGAAGAAGGAAAAGGATCCACTTTCACTACTCACAGGCTAAGAGCAAATGCGGCAAGGGATAAAATATCGAAAGAAGAATTTGCCAAAGTCCTTCTAATGATTAATAAAAAGAGGGGATACAAAAGTAGTAGGAAAGCAAAATCGGAAGATGAGGGAACTGCGATTGAAGGGATGGATGTAGCAAAGATATTGTATGATAAGGACATTACCCCAGGACAATATGTATTCGAGTTGTTAAAATCAGGCAAGAAACATGTACCTGATTTTTATCGTTCCGACCTCCAAAATGAGTTTGACAAAGTTTGGGGAACTCAAAAGAAATACTATCTCGAAATTTTAAGTAAAAAACTTAAAGATGACTTATTAGATAAAAATAAAACCCAGACCTGGGCTATTTGTAAAGACCCATTTAATATTGTTGGCATTAAGTTAAACGGTAAAATAAATGAACAACGCATTGAAAAATACCGATTGAGAGTTGCAGCTTTATCAGAGAAGATAGATTTAGAATTACTGGCAATTGTACTTCAAGAAATTAACAACCAAAAGAATCAATCATCCGGTTATTTGGGAGCCATTAGCGACCGCAGCAAAGAACTTTACTTTACAAAACAAACAGTTGGAGAATATCAATTTAACCAACTTGAAGAGAACCCACATGCCAGGTTAAGAAACCAGGTTTTTTATCGACAGGACTATCTGGATGAGTTTGAGACCATCTGGGAAATCCAACAAAAGCACCATCCAGAATTGACCACTGAGTTGAAGAAAGAAATTCGTGATATTATTATTTTCTATCAACGAAGGCTAAAATCGCAAAAGCACCTGATAGCACATTGTGAATTTGAAAAACACCATAAGACAATCCCAAAATCATCTCCCCTATTTCAAGAATTCAAAATATGGCAGATTTTACATAATCTCGAATACAGGAATGTCCTTACTAAGGAAAAATTCTGTTTAACCCAAGAGGAGAAGGAACAGCTTTTTAATGAGTTAAATATAAACGATAGCTTAAGCAACCTTCAGATATTGGATATATTATTTGAAAACCCGAAAGATTTTCAACTCAATTTCAAAAACATTGAAGGGAATAGGACAAATGCCTCATTGTATAAGGCTTATCAACAGATATTAGAATTGGAAGGAGAAAAGTATGATTTTGCAAATATGGCGGCAGCTGATATCAACGATCCTGTGAGTACAAAATTCCTTGAAATTGGGATCACCACAGATATCTTGTCTTTTAATTGCGAGCTTGATGGCAACCTATTCGACAAACAAGCTATTATGCAATTATGGCATTTGCTTTACTCATACGAAGGGGATAATTCGAGGTCAGGTGATGAAAGTCTAATCGCAAAACTTAAATCCGATTTTGGGTTTTCAAAGGAATATGCCAAGATAATTGCCAAAGTAGAATTTCAAACAGACTATGGAAGCCTGAGTTCCCGTGCAATACGGAAAATATTACCATACATGAAAGCTGGCCATCCTTATGCAAGAAAAGAATCTGATAGCCAAAGTGAAGGTGCTTGTGAATTGGCTGGGTACAATCATTCATCGTCGTTTACCAAACTGGAAAATGAGAATAGGGAATTGAAAGACAGATTGGACCTATTGCCCAAAAACTCTTTGCGGAATCCTATTGTAGAAAAGATACTGAATCAATTAGTGAATGTTGTTAATGCAATAATCGCCGACGAAAGCCTGGGGAAACCTGATGAGATAAGGGTTGAGCTTGCAAGAGAGTTGAAAAAAAGCGCAAACGAGCGAGAGGAAATGACAAAAGGTATAAACAAAGCAAACCTAAACCACGAGAGGATAAGGAACATATTAAAAGATATACATCCTTTTAATAATGGTGTCAGGATTTCCAAAAATGATATTATTAAGTACAAACTATATGAGGAGCTTGCCCCACTTGGATATAAAACCCTTTATACAAACACATACATTCCTTTAGAGAAATTATTTACAAAAGAATTCGACATAGAGCATATTATTCCACAAGCCACTTTGTTTGATGATTCATTCTCAAATAAAACTCTCGCTACACGCGATTTTAACAGCCGAGAAAAAAGCAATAAAACAGGTATTGATGCGATTGTCGAAAAGTATGGAGAAGGTACAAAAGAGTACCAACGCTATGTCAACAATATAGAGAAGTTGTTCGATAAAGGGAAAGGTATTATTAGTAAAGCGAAATACAATAAGCTGTTGATGAAGGGTACGGATTTGCCTGACGGATTTATTGAGCGTGATTTGCGAAATAGCCAGTACATAGCCAAAAAGGCAAAGCAAATGTTGCTTGAGGTAGTCAGGGTTGTAAATACAACAACAGGAAGTATTACCGACCGCTTACGCGAAGATTGGCAATTGATAAATGTTATGCAAGAACTTAACTGGGATAAATACAATGCGTTGGGACTTACTTATTATGAGAAAAGCAAGGATGGAAAAGATATTCCTAAAATTAAAGATTGGACCAAACGGAATGATCACAGGCATCATGCAATGGACGCTTTGACGGTTGCATTTACTTCGTACAGCCATGTGCAATATCTAAATAACATGAGTGCACGGAAAGATGAGTCCCACAAAAAGTATCATACGGTTTATGGCATCGAACAAAAATATTTGTACAGAGATGAAAATGGAAAACTACTGTTTAAGCCACCGATTCCATTAACCGAATTTAGAGCTGAGGCCAAAAAGCATATCGAATCCATTTTGATTTCTTTCAAAGCCAAAAACAAAGTAGTGACCCGAAACAAGAATAAGATAAAGGTGGCCGGAAAAGAAAACTTCAAAGAAAGGATTGAGCTGACTCCCCGTGGACAGTTGCACAAAGAAACTGTTTATGGCAAAATAAAACAGCCAGTAATTACAGATGAAAAAGTGGGGACAAAGTTCGATTTAGAAAAAATCAATCATGTTGTGAAAAAAGTGTACCGTGAAGCTTTGCTTTCAAGACTGATTCAAAATGAAGGAAACCCAAAGAAGGCTTTTGGAGGGAAAAACTCACCCACCAAAAACCCTATTTTTATTGACCAGGACAAAACCATTGAATTGCCCGAAAGAGTTGAAGTTCAATACATGGAGGACTGTTATACAATACGTAAGGACATAACACCCGATTTGAAAATTGACAAGATAATTGATAATGGAATTAAAAAGATTTTGAAAGCTCGGCTTAACGAATTTGGTAATAATACAAAGGAAGCATTTTCGAATCTCGACGAAAACCCGATTTGGTTAAATAAAGAAAAAGGGATAAGTATTAAAAGGGTCACTATTACAGGAGTCAGTAACGCTGAGCCACTTCACTATAAAAAAAACAATAAAGGGGAACGGGTTTTAGACTTTGAGGGGAATCCTCTGCCAGTCGATTTTGTAAGTACAGGAAATAATCATCATGTGGCAATATATAAAGATGAAAATGGAAATATTGAGGATGAAGTCGTTTCATTTTATGAAGCAGTAGAAAGAGTAAGACAAAGTCTGCCAATTATTGATAAAGTAAAAAATGAGAATCGAAATTGGAAGTTTTTATTTTCTATGAAACAAAATGAATATTTCGTTTTTCCTTCTCATAATTTTGATCCTTTAGAGATTGACTTGCAGGATATTAATAATTCAAAACTAATAAGTCCCAATTTATATCGGGTCCAAAAGTTTTCAAAGTTAAAATATGGAAATTCCTTCATTAGAGAATATGTTTTTCGTCATCATTTAGAAACAAATGTGGAAAATAATAAAGTTTTAAAAGGTGTTTCCTACAAACAAATTCAGAAAACGGCAACTTTAGAGAAACTTGTCAAAGTTAGGATAAATCATTTGGGAAGAATCGTAAAGGTTGGGGAGTATTAGCGGTTTGGACAAGCGAGAGTTTCACTCCGAGCGATGTCCTCTCTGGATAATTTGCAAAGTATGGGCAATTAAAAACGAGCCGCAACTCATCGGGTGACTTTAAGTCACCCGATGAGTGTAACCCTCAAGAAAATTAGTGTGGTACTACATTGGGAGTGCGACTTCGAGTCGCGCCCCTAATATATGCTGAGATTCGAGCTACTTTTATGGGAATCTCGGGTCATCAGATGAGGTGTAAGGAAGGTGGCAATATCGAAGGCTCTGCTCGGAGCGAAACCTTCGATTTGCATTTTGGAAGCGGAAATTGATAGACAAAGAAATGTTTGGAAGACTACCGTTGGCGGGGATATTACCGTCGGTGTCGCTCAAAGCGACACCGACGGTATCGGCAGGCGATAGAGGTAAGAAACAATAAAAAGGAGAAACCATGGAATTTGAGAGAGGGCATTTGTTTCACATTTACAACCAGGGAAATAATCGGCAAAAGTTATTCTTCAACCACGAAAACTATCTTTTCTTTTTGCGGAAGGTTCGGATACATATTCTGCCTTACACAGACATAATTGCCTGGTGTTTGATGCCGAATCATTTTCATTTTATGGTTTTAGTTAGGGACACAACCGTCGGTGTCGCTTCGAGCGACGCTGACGGTAGTCGCAAACAACTGGCTTCAAACGACACCGACGGTAATTGCCGGCAGAGATCATTAAACGATTCCATTGGAATCATGCTTCGTTCTTACACGAATGCTATAAACAAACAAGAAAATAGATCAGGAAAACTATTCAGGGAAAAAACCAAAGCCGAGTGCCTTACTTGCCAGGACTGTATAACCCCATCTTTTTACAACACAAAGTCAGGTACACAAATCCATATCGAACACCCCGAATTTCAATACCCGCAAATATGTTTCGATTACATACATGACAACCCAATGGTTGCGGGTTTGGTCAAGAAAGTTACCGATTGGGAGTTTTCATCGGCAATGGATTATGCTGGGTTGCGCGACGGCAAACTAATCAACAAACTGGTGGCAAATGAATATGTCGAATTTTGAATTGATACGGCAGTGATAAAAGTACTGTCGGTGACTGTTGGCACTACCGTCGGCGTCGCTTCAAGCGACACCGACGGTAATCGAACGCAAAAGATACCCCAGCGTTGGCAATGGAACTACCGTTGGCGTTGCTCCGAGCGACACCGACGGTTATGGAAGACGACACTGACGATATAAAAAAAACTACCAACTATGATAAAACGTACCCTTTATTTCGGAAATCCCTGCTACTTGAAAAAGAAGCAAAACCAATTGTTGATTGATTATCCCGGGGAGGATAAAGAAAGCCGGTCGGTGCCCATCGAGGATATTGGCATCGTGGTGCTCGACCATTACCAGATCACCATTACCCAGGGCTTGCTGACAGCCTTGCTCGAAAACAATGCAGCCGTGCTGAATTGCGACCAAAAGCATTTGCCCCACGCCCTTATGTTGCCCATGCACAGCCACCATGCCTATACCGAAAAGGTGAAACACCAGTTAAATGCTAGTGCATCGTTGAAAAAGAACCTGTGGCAGCAAACCGTTTCGGCTAAAATACAGAACCAGGCAGAAGTGCTGGCCTGGGCTGGAGGACCTGCAAAAAGGCTTTTCCAGTTGGCAAAGCAGGTAAACAGCGGCGACCCCGACAATGTGGAAGGCCGGGCGGCCCGTTTTTATTGGGATGCCTTGTTTCAGGACACCCCCGGGCTTAAACGCCATCGTTTTGGCGATGCCCCCAATAATCTGTTGAATTATGGTTATGCCGTGCTCCGCTCCATCATGGCCCGCTCGTTGGTTTCAAGTGGGCTGTTGCCGGTATCCGGTATTTTTCATAGAAACAAATACAACCCCTATTGCCTGGCGGACGATATAATGGAACCTTATCGGCCCATGGTCGATAAATTGGTATTGGAAATGTCGGAAGAGGCAGGCGAAATAGAAGAACTGACAACAGAACTGAAGCAGAAAATATTGGCCGTTCCTGTGATCGATGTGCTGATAGCCAACGAAAAAAGCCCCTTGATGGTGGCCTGTACCCGCACCAGTGCCTCCTTGTCGCAATGTTTCGAGGGCAGTGCCCGGAAAATTGCTTACCCTGACTTATTGCACACATGACATTTTATAATCGCCTAAACCAATATCGTATTTTGTGGGTCTTTGTATTTTTCGATTTGCCGACTGAAACTAAAAAGGACAAGAAGGATTATACCCGTTTCAGGAAGGGCATGATGCAGGATGGTTTTACCATGATGCAATTTTCGATTTATGTACGGCATTGCAACAGCCGCGAAAATGCCGATGTTCACATACGGAGGGTGAAATCGGTTTTGCCCCCCAAAGGCGAAGTCATTATTTTCACCCTCACCGACAAACAGTTTGGGCAGATGGAGTTTTTCCGTGGGCCAAAAGAAAGCAAACGCCCGGACACCCCGCAACAATTAGAACTATTTTAATTAAATAAAGAAAAGAAAATGAGCGTAGCACACAAAATTATTGTTCAACACCCACTCGACATTTCAATGTTCAAACAACGAATTGCTGAGATTGATAATGCTCAGTTGACTGAAAGAGATGAAGGGACAATGTACTGTTGGGTCGATGGAAAATCGGCCCGAGGGGTTGAAGTTGCCTTTGAAGAAGGTTTTATTGAAGTGCGAAACACGGTTTTGTCGAATGAGTTCGACTATCAGTTGACCAATACTATTGTAAGTTCAATTATTGATTTTACCCGAGGGAAAGTAGTAGACGAAGATGGAAAATCTGTATTTGGGCAAGAATTATACCCTGCAAAAAAAATAAATAAACTTGAAAAAAATGACTCTAGTTTATTAAAAGCAGTATTAAAAGGGGGTAAGCAAATAGCCATTTTAGGCCCAGTAAGGGAAGTCCATTTCGGCAAACGCCTTTATGATGAATTTTACAGGTTTGAAGGAGAAGAACTGAAAACCAGGATTTTTGATATTGTCATGAATGTACAATATGGCCTCCCATTTATTGCAAGTGGAAGTGTTATGCAAGTAGCCAATGAGGATGGCAAAAAGTTATTGAAACTTTTGACCAATGAAGCAGGCACTATCGTGGGCAAATACGATTTCATTATGCTAAACACCGGATACGAAAATCCAATAATGATAACAAATGATATCCTGAACACGATGTTGCCACCCGGCTGGGTTTTAGCTGACGAATATACCATAGTTGCACCGCAAGTAGCACCTGTTGTTTGGGGCCAACTCCTAGAAAAGGCAGCAGCTTTCGACCAGTTTGATAGTTTTGTTTCTCGGTAAATAAATAAGGTTTGTGATTACTGTTTTTTGAAAATCCAGCTATTTGATTTGATCACAATTGCTTAGCAACGATTATCAATCTTCATGTAATAATCGGGGCAGCCTTTCAAATGATTGCTAGAAATAAAAAAACCGTCCTTTGTATGCAACAAAGAACGGTTTCTTCTCATTTTTGCGATCCTGTTTTTAATGCAAATATTTGACAGTCATTAAACTATAAGCGTAGTGCTGTGTCAAAGATCGCATAATCTAATTTTGAAAGCAATTCACAACAATGAAGTTGCAGCCAACACGGCAAAGGTTGCTGTGTCAAAGATCGCATAATCTAATTTTGAAAGCAATTCACAACAAAGTGATCTATGCCATGCCTCGTGATCTTGCTGTGTCAAAGATCGCATAATCTAATTTTGAAAGCAATTCACAACAATCTTGCATATCTATCTGATTTTAATTTGGCTGTGTCAAAGATCGCATAATCTAATTTTGAAAGCAATTCACAACTAGACAACCTTACATCGACCGATACGGACAGCTGTGTCAAAGATCGCATAATCTAATTTTGAAAGCAATTCACAACTAGCATGTGTGTATGCCCATCGCGAAACGGGCTGTGTCAAAGATCGCATAATCTAATTTTGAAAGCAATTCACAACAATCAAAGACGGGCCATTTCTTGTTGCCCAGCTGTGTCAAAGATCGCATAATCTAATTTTGAAAGCAATTCACAACTCGCTGAAAATGTGATGCTATGAGCGGACAGCTGTGTCAAAGATCGCATAATCTAATTTTGAAAGCAATTCACAACTGGTCCGCTCAAATCCTGCCAAGATTGAAGGCTGTGTCAAAGATCGCATAATCTAATTTTGAAAGCAATTCACAACCGTCGCAACACTGCACCGGCTTCGGTAGGTGCTGTGTCAAAGATCGCATAATCTAATTTTGAAAGCAATTCACAACTGGAGAAAGCCGCGAGTTGTATTTGTGGCTGCTGTGTCAAAGATCGCATAATCTAATTTTGAAAGCAATTCACAACGAGCTTTTTTCTGATTATTTACCAGCCCTGGCTGTGTCAAAGATCGCATAATCTAATTTTGAAAGCAATTCACAACTTTAGAACTTTTCAGGTCCCAGATAAAAGAGCTGTGTCAAAGATCGCATAATCTAATTTTGAAAGCAATTCACAACCATAAGTTGCTTTGATTGCTGTCAGGTTTTGCTGTGTCAAAGATCGCATAATCTAATTTTGAAAGCAATTCACAACTCAATACTTCGATGGGAAGGGTGAATAAAAGCTGTGTCAAAGATCGCATAATCTAATTTTGAAAGCAATTCACAACGGGATCAATTAAGCAAAGTAGCTGAAACACGCTGTGTCAAAGATCGCATAATCTAATTTTGAAAGCAATTCACAACAGGCCGTGCAAGTGTACGATGTGACAAATGGCTGTGTCAAAGATCGCATAATCTAATTTTGAAAGCAATTCACAACAGGTTTGAAGAAATCCACGCAGAGCCGGATGCTGTGTCAAAGATCGCATAATCTAATTTTGAAAGCAATTCACAACAGAACTGGCATTTCATGGAGATGCTTAAACGCTGTGTCAAAGATCGCATAATCTAATTTTGAAAGCAATTCACAACGCTAAAACAATATTGGGGCTCTGTTGTAATGCTGTGTCAAAGATCGCATAATCTAATTTTGAAAGCAATTCACAACACGGCAATTGTAATCTGTTTCGAAAGAAACGCTGTGTCAAAGATCGCATAATCTAATTTTGAAAGCAATTCACAACTGAGGCCATCACTTTTAAAACTCAAAAAAAGCTGTGTCAAAGATCGCATAATCTAATTTTGAAAGCAATTCACAACTAACAACGGCAAGCCAACCCTTTACAAGTGGCTGTGTCAAAGATCGCATAATCTAATTTTGAAAGCAATTCACAACGAAATGCTTACTTGGGATTAAGTTGGAATAGCTGTGTCAAAGATCGCATAATCTAATTTTGAAAGCAATTCACAACAGATGGTTCAAATGGGTTGGATGATTTTTAGCTGTGTCAAAGATCGCATAATCTAATTTTACTCACAGATTTTTATTTTTAAGGTGTTCGTGAGAGCTCCGCAGTTGAAAGCAATTCACAACTAATCCTATTTAAGACGTGCGGAAGTGCGTCTCTTTTTGTTTTATAATAAGGGTGAATCATTTGCCCCCACAAAATTTATCGCATCCTCTTCCCGGTCAAAGATGGAGAAGACATTATGAAGTTGCATTAACTTGAGTATTTGAAGCATTGGTTCACAAATGCAGCATAAAGCAAGTTTTTTCTTTATTGGCCTTAATCTTTTTAAACCGATTAAGGCCAACGTATCTGGTCCGGTGCCTGAATGTAAGTAAAAAATAGTAGAGCAGTTTATAACCATTCCTTTATAGTCACTTTCAGCTAATGTTGAAAGGATTCTTTTAAACTCAGAGTAAGATTTCATTGCACGTTCATCCATACTAAATGATTTCTCATTAGTACGGATTACTACCACCTCATTTACTATTTCTGCATCAAACCATGCTGTTTTTTCATTATTGAATTCCATGGTTATTTATTTCTCTTTTAGTAAATCGCAAGGCTCCGACTACTCGTCGGATGACTCCGATTCATCCAATGAGTCCTATCTAAAGATTACTCATCCGCACTAAACATCGGGTCCCATGGTGGCAAAAGAGTGGCTTTCTGGTCTAATATTTTCAGAGTTTTGGCATCGATGAATTTCTTGAGGACCACTACCCGGAAAAAGTATTCGTTGAACCATTCGTCGGTGACGGTGAGGTAGCCGTTGTGGCCGGCCTCTGTGCCCCAGGAATTCTCGACTTGCCATTTTATAGGTTTCTCGTTTTGGTCCACATCTACTGCCACTAATGCCATGCCGTGCGAGGAGCCGCTTTCGAAAGTAATGATGCGGGCTTTTTTGTCCATGCCAAAAGGCATACCGTACAGCGATTCGTAATCGTAGTTGCTGGGGTCTAACACCCCTTCATCCTTGTTCAGTTGCTTGCCCACATCGCACGACGAATACATGGCCTCGTTTTCTTTTATGGAAGCCATAGCAAATTGTTTTATTTCATCCGAAGGCAGGTTGATGTATTTCCAGTTGCGGCCTTCCAGAACGTTGCGATCCATGTCGATTTCGTAAAGCGCATAGAAGGGGCGGCTGGGATCGTTCATCAGCATTACATAGTCATCAAACTTATTATCGGGGAAACAACTTGAATAAAAACTGAGGGGTGTATATTTGGTGTTTTCCCCTATGTTGCCCTCCTTGTCGACAAAGCGATATTCAAATTCGGCGGGTGGTTGCCCGAGGTTGAGGGCAAGGATATGGTAGATGTCTGCCAACATCTCGTTTTTTTTCTTGCTCACATTTTCATTCGTGGTTTTTCCAGCCATCATTTTCCGAAGTTCCAGCCCGTCTTCGCGCAACTTACGGTTCACCATGTGGATCATCATCGAGGTATTTTCACTGTTTTTCGATTCGGGCATCACCAGCTTTGGCACAAGGCCATATTTTTCGACCAGGTTGCCCAGCGAATTCCACACTCCGCCATCGCCAACAGGTGAACGGAACAGCCATTCCACGCGCTTGTCGTCCATAGTCAGATTTGAGGTATTGATAATTTCCTGGAGAAAGAGGTTCGATTTTTCGAGGATGTCGTAAAAGTAGAGGTAGCTGGTCGAGAACTCAAACTCCTTTAGCTTATATTTGTCGATTACCTTATAGCGAAGGATGTTAAGGCCGGTGAACATCCAACAGCGGCCCGATTTTTTTTGGTCGGTAATGCCGCTTACTTTCACTTTGTACTTAAAATTATGGTCGGTTTTTCCAACAATTTCCCTATTCAATGCAAGTTGTTTAACATCACCATTGCTGAGTGCGTTGGTGATAGCCACAGTCGATGGGTTTGCCTCGTGCTTTTGTTTCATGCTTTGCAGCATTTGGGTTGAAATGCCTCCATTATTCTGAGCATTCAAACTGATATTTGCCATAATCAAGATACTAAAAATTAGATAATTTACTTTTTTCATTCTTTTTTCATTTTTCATTTACATCGGTCGAACGTTCCCGTGCCGATTTCAGGGCAGCTAAAATAATTTTTTTTGACATCAATAACGAATCAGTACTTAGCCACCAAGGGCATCCTCCTCCCAAAGCCAAATGCCTTTGAGGATACCCGCAAAATGGGGGGTGACTGGAACCGTTTGTACTCATTCCTATTTACCATCGAAATTACTTTCATCACCAGGTCGAGGTCGAACCCCAGGGAAGCAATGTCGGCTGAGGATTTCTTTAATTCGATATAGTTGAACAAAATAGTGTCGAGGGTATCGTAATCGGGCAACGAATCACTGTCTTTTTGGTCGGGGCGCAATTCTGCCGAGGGCGGTTTTGTGATGGTGTTTTCCGGGATTATCTCAGAATCCCGGTTGATGTACCTGGCCAATTTAAAGATATCGGTTTTGTAGACATCGCCCAGCACCGAGAGGCCACCGTTCATGTCGCCGTACAAAGTGCTGTATCCTACAGCCGCCTCGCTCTTGTTGGAGGTGTTCAACAGGATGTTCCCAAATTTATTCGATAAGGCCATCAACAGGACTCCTCTGGCCCGTGCCTGGATGTTCTCCTCGGCTATGTCGGGCTGTAGGTTTTCAAACAACTTGCCCAGACTCCCATCAAAAGCCGAAACTATTTTTTCGATGCTGATGATCTCGTATTTCACGCCCAGGTTATGGGCCAGGTCGATGGCATCTTTTATCGAATGGTCGGATGAATATTTAGAGGGGAGCAAGAGCACTTGCAGGTTTTCACTGCCCAAAGCCTCGGCTGCGATGGCCAAGGTAACTGCCGAATCGATGCCTCCCGATAAACCTAGTGTGGCAGTGCGGAAATTCATCTTCGAAAAATAATCCCTGATTCCCAACACCAGTGCATCGTAAATCTTGGCGATCCGCTCGTAAGGTGCTTGATTGATTTCAGTCAGCTTGTCGATTTCATCTACATCAATAAGCAAAAAATCTTCCTCGAAATGCTTCAGGTTTTTTACCACCTTACCCTTTTTGTTCAGGACCATAGAGCCTCCATCAAAAATCAATTCGGTTTGTGCCCCCACCTGGTTCACATAGATTATCGGGATGGCATATTCCACGGCATTGTTCACAAGGATATTTCTTCGGTTGTCGTCCTGGTTGTACGAAAATGGCGAGGCAGCAATATTGATCACAAAATCGGGATTTTGGGCACTGTATTTTTCCATGGGCGAAACCGTGTACAGTTTATCTTTTGCAAATGAATTGCCCACCGGTTGCGTGTCCCACAAATCTTCGCATATCGTCAGGGCAATGCGTTTTCCTTTAAATTCGATTATGTCGAAGGTGGTATTGTGCTCGAAGTAGCGGTATTCGTCGAACACATCGTAAGTTGGCAGATGGGTCTTGGCCTGGATGTGGGCTACTTTTCCATTGTCGATAAAAAGTGCGGCATTGAAAAGCTTCTTGCCTTGTTTGCTTTTATTGATCACCGGGGCACCTATAATGACAGCTATACCGGCACTTGCTTTGGCAATTATTTCGATATGTTTTTCAGTTTCGCCAATAAAATCTTCCTGTTCTAACAAATCTTGTGGCGGATAACCACAAAGGCCCAGTTCAGAAAAAATGACCAAATCGGCATTTTTATCTTTTGCCTTGTCGATATGGGCAATTATTTTTTTACTGTTTGCCTTAAAATTGGCAATATGGTAATTTAGTTGTGCCAGTGCAATTTTCATCTAATCAAACATTTTATATGAATCCTGTAAAACGGATCGAAATTCAGGAAGAAGGACTTTATTCTCAATCATAAATTTTTTTATCATTTTCATTGCCTTCCTGAAACTTTCAAATTAAATCCATTAAATTGGTTTACTAATCTGTGAATCTGTGGCTGTTAGGTTCATGTGAAAAAAAAGCCACAGATTCACAGATTTGGACACCTCAAATATACAATTTGAACAGATTAAATCAATCTTTAGATTGATTCTGCATAATTATCAATTTGCTGGATTTGCTTGACAAGTTCACGAAGGCCAGACGGCGTATCTGTGCTGA
The DNA here is from genome assembly GCA_021740905.1 of Bacteroidales bacterium. Lineage (GTDB taxonomy): Bacteria > Bacteroidota > Bacteroidia > Bacteroidales > M50B96 > JAIOYV01. The sequence goes on along the minus strand of JAIOYV010000014.1, from coordinate 11,748 downwards.
AATTAGAGCTTTAATCTTTTATCCTATGAAGTTTTAGCGTTGTAAGACAGAACTCGAAATTACCTAAAATAAAATCCCTAAATTCAGGCGTACTTGGTTCATAATGGTTTTGTCCTTTTCGCGGCCATCGGTATTTGTGGTGACATCGATAAACCCTTGTTGAAAAGTTAGGCCTCCTGTAAATATAAAGTTCGATGAAAGGGAATATTCCATGCCTCCGCCAATATGATATCCCACATTGATAAAATTTACCTCCTTGCTAAAGTCAGCATTCTCGACCGATTGTTGGTTGGCATCGCCCATGGCCGAGATATTGAAAGCAGTGTTCAACCCAAATTTGGCAAAATAGGTCATGTAGCCAATTTCGTTGGTTTTGAGTTTCAACCCTATGGGGATTTCGATATATTTCAAGGCATATTTTAAAACCACTGCTTCCTCGGTTGTATTGAATGTCTTTATTTCGTGATCAATATCGAAGTTGATATTTGAATCGGTGTAGCGTAAATCACCTTTTTGCCAACTCATAAAAATCCCTGTGCTAACAAAATAATTATCAAAAAAATTATAATCAAAAACTACCCCAACCCTGTTGCTCAGCTTGAGTGCATCGTTTTCAACCTTTTCATAGTCAGATTTAAACCACGAAAAGGAAGGGGCTAGTTCAAGTCCTATCCGAACCTTTTTTCCTGCTTCCTGTGAATAAATTACGGACCATACGGTCACTAGCATTACAAATAGTATTGTCTTTTTCATAATTTTGAGCTTTTGTACAAAACAGTTAAGTGGCAAAATTATTTCTTTTAATCCAAACAAAAAATTAGTTCTTATGATTAAGTCTAAAATTCTGATATTCCTGATAATCCTGGTCTCCTTTCTAGCCTGTAAAGGCGATAGGCTGAATGTTGATGTATCCGGTATTGACGTCGATATCCAACCTATCCGATTTGATAATGATTTATTTGCCATTGACACTTCGAAGATTGTTGATGCGGTGTATGATATACATCAAAAGTATGGCGAGTTTTGGGAAATGTACACCTATCAGATATTAAACATTGGCGGACCAAACGATAGAATGTTTGCCGATCGTTTGTGTCAGTTTTTAGGAGACCCGGTAATTCGCGAATCGTACGAGGAGGCACAAAAAATATTCGAAAACGACAATTTCCTGATCGAAGAATTAGACAACTCGTTTACACATTTCGCCTATTATTTTCCAGAAAAGGAAATTCCCAAGGTGTTTACTTTTATTGGGGGCTTCAACCAGTCGATAGTTACCGACAAAGATTTGCTCGGCATTGGTCTCGACAAATATCTGGGCGAGGAGTGCAGATTTTACTATCAACTAGGGCTTCCCGTATTTGCCCGAAAGCAATTGAAAAAAGAAAATATTGCCAGCGATTGTATGAGGGCCTGGGCAATGATGGAATTTCCGAATACAGATTCGATCGAAAATGTGCTTAATACCATGATTTACAATGGGAAGATATTGTACTTTGCGAAGGCCATGATGCCTGAGAAGAGTGACACAGTCATAATCCGCTATTCGACAAACGAGCTTGACTATTGCGTGAAAAGTGAAAAAGAAATGTATGCGTTTATGGTTGAAAACGAATTCCTATTCTCGACCAAGTATAAGGACATTGTGCGTTTTACGAAAGATGGCCCTTTCACGGCCGGGTTTAAAAATTCGCCTGCCCGCGTAGGCAATTGGATAGGTTGGCAAATTGTAAAAAAATATGTCGATCAAAATCCTACTATCAGCTTAAATGACTTAATGGAAATGCAGGATCACCAGGGGATTTTTATAGCTTCGAAATATAATCCATAGGGATAACTAATAAATTAATGATCTCCTTTATCACGAAAAACTAATTGTATATTTAGGGTGCGAAAGCAGTAATGCTCCTACACATTGTTAAAAATCGTATGTAAATGATTTCTTTGGATTTAAAAATTTGACATTTGTTTTTTTTTTGAATATTTTTGTTCCATAAATAACGCAATCAAAAGAAAGCAAAGAAGAGTAGCAAAAACCTTGTTTTTTTGAAGAAATTAATTTTTTGATAGAATGAAAAATTCAACGCATATTTTTGTCTATATTTTATTGATTGCCGGGCTGTGCAATCTACAAGGCGATATAAACTATCCGAATTCATTAGCAAATCAAAAGTTAATCCATAAAAACAAGCCTTCCGATTTCTTTTTTCATCAACGGGCATACCCTGATTCCTCCATTGATATAAAGGCATATAAAGATGGGTTAAACCAGGTGCGAAACGATATAGAGAAGAAAAACAGTATGTACCCATCACAAATATCCTGGCTTAGCGAAGGGCCTGGCAACATTGGTGGACGGATAAATGAAATAATTGTCCATCCTTTTGATTCAAGTATTATGTATGCTGGGAGTGCAGCGGGAGGTATTTTTAAAACTATAGATGGCGGGCAAAATTGGGAGTCAATATTCGACGATCACGCTTATCTTGCTATTGGGGAACTTATTTTCGATCCCCAGGACCCGGACATCATTTATGCGGGTACCGGCGATCCTAATATCACAGGGTATCCCTTTATTGGCAATGGAATTTATAAAAGCTTGGATGCAGGCCAAAGTTGGGAGCATCTTGGCTTATCGGAAGTGGGCATTGTTTCAAAGATTTCGATCGATCCCAACAATTCGGATTTGATCTATGTTGCAGCCATGGGCTTACCCTTCGAACAGAATATTCACAGGGGCTTGTACAAAAGCACAAATGGAGGCTTAAGTTGGGACAAGGTTTTATATTTAAGCAATAATGCAGGGATTATTGATTTGATCGTTGTGCCCAATTCACAAACAATTTATGCTGCAGGTTGGAACAGGATCAGGAATAATTCACAAAGTATTCTTTATGGCCAACAATCGAAAATTTATAAGTCGACCAATGGGGGCAGCACGTGGAATGTGCTTACCAATGGCCTTCCAACAAATGTTATGTCCAGGATAGGTCTGTGTATGTCAGGCAGCGACACCAGTCTCCTATATGCGGTAATGACCAACACATCCCTTCAGGTTGGCGGGGTTTATAAAACCACTGATGCTGGGGCAAGCTGGACCTCGCTTCCTGTTGGAACTCCCCTTAGTTATGCGTATGGCGGTTTTGGATGGTACTTTGGACAGATCAGGATAAGCCCTTATAATGACAACGAATTATTCATACTTGGGATTGATTTGTACAAATCATCAAATGGAGGCCTTACTTGGGCCGCTGTCGGCCCCAATTGGGCCACCAATGAGTTCTATGCAGATAAGCACGACTTGATATTTGTGGACAGCCTTATCCTTATTTCTTCTACCGATGGAGGGTTATTTAAGAGCGTTGATGGGGGAAATACCTGGACAGACAACGACAATATAACCAATACACAATTTTATCGTGTGGCCATCGATCCGCACAATCCTGGGTATTATGCAGGAGGGGCACAAGACAATGGTACTTTGTATGGCAGTATCAGCAATTATTATTCGTGGCAAAGAATAAATGGGGGCGATGGTTTCCAGCCCTTGTTCGATTATATCAATCCGAATATTATGTACACGGAATTGCAAGATGGTTTGTTGTACTATAAAAATGGAGGCGGCTGGCTGTATTTTGGGACAGGTATTTACAGCAACGACCGTAGGGCTTGGGATATGCCCATTATTATGAGTTCGCATAGTCCATCTGTATTATATACCGGCACGTACCGGATTTATAAGAACCCAAGCGCTCCTACAGGAAGCTGGGCACTCCTAAGCCCCGATTTAACAGACGGAATAAACAATAAGTTCCATGTGATTAGTTGCCTGGATGAATCATCAATTGATGCTTCCGTTTTATATGCAGGTACTTCCGATGGAAATGTTTCGCGAAGTTTGAACGGTGGGGCAATTTGGGAAGCCATTTTTACCGGATTGCCCGACAGGTATGTCACCTCCATAAAGGCATCACCAAACTATGTCAACTCTGTTTTTGTTAGCCATTCGGGCTATCGCGATAATGAGTTTATCCCTCATGTTCACAAGTCGGTTGATTATGGCAATACCTGGGTCGATATATCGGGTGATTTGCCGCAAATTTCGGTGAACGATTTGGTAATTCTTGAAGGCTATGGCGATCAGGTTATATTGGCAGCCACAGATGGAGGAGTTTATTTTACTGATAATGGGGGACAAAAATGGGCACGGCTGTCGGATGATATGCCTATAATCCCGGTCTATGACATTGAATACGATAGCTATTTCCATAAAATTATTGTTGGGAGTTATGCCCGCTCCATGATTTCCCTTTCGATTGATTCATTGCTTACCATTGTTTCGATTGAGGAGCCAGAAATAACAAAACCGGGACCTGAAGTATACATTTACCCAAACCCGGCCAGTTCAATGATTAACATTTCTGGGCTTTCTGAGAATATCGGGCAGGCCATGATCGTCTCCACGCAAGGAGAAATTGTTAAATCTGTTAAAATTCAAAATCAACAAGATATTGTTACTGTAAATGTGGAGGACCTGAAACCTGGAATTTATTCTGTTGTTATTGATTCAGAATTGGGAAGAAAGTCTGGTAAGTTTTCGATAGTTCGTTAGTAGGCAGTTTTCAGTCGCCAGTCTTCAGTAGGCAGTACTCAGTATATCAGATAGTGAGTAATCAATATTGTTATTTATTTGGCTAGATGTCAATATCTTTCAGTAAAGAATAACAAATCCCACAGGTTTTATACAGAATCTATATTTCGGATTAACCACTGTCGTATGCCTACTGCCTACTGTTTAATGCACATCCACCCCATGTTTCATGTAGATAAGATGGTCTAAGGTTTTGGCTATTTCGGTCATGTATTCATTCACAGCTTTCACGCTGCCGGGTAGAGTATAGATCAGGCTTTGCCCCATAACACCAGCCACGCCACGACTAAGGTAGGCATTGGGTTTTTCCATGCCGTATTTCATGCGGATCATTTCCATGATGCCCGGGATTTCTTTATCGAGCATGGGCTTGACCACATCAACAGTGAAATCTTTCGGGCCGATCCCTGTGCCGCCAGTGGTAAAAATGACATCGAATTTGGTTTTCCCAAACTGGAGGTATTGTCCCAGTTGCTCGGCATCGTCGGGGATCACAAGGCTTTCAATTTCGAAACGCTTGTTGTTTTTGCTGAACACTTTATCGACATGGCCACGGATGGCCGGCCCGCTTAAATCTTCATAAATACCTTTGCTGGCCCGGTCGCTGAGGGTGATGATGAGAATTCGGAAATGCTTTGGGAGAAAATCGAATTTGTCGCCTGGTTTTAAAGCACCAGGGCTTTTAACCCGGCAGAAAATACCTACCCGGGGCATCACATAGTTTCCCAATTCCTTGAACTCATCGTGAAAAGGCTTGCCCACTTTCACTACTTCAAGTTCCACTTCGCCAGCCCGGAATCGGTCGAACACCATTACTTCGGTTTCTTCTAATCCATTTACTGTGATGTTCTCGGCAAACTCGCCAAATTCTGGTTTACGACTACCTGTAATCCCTGTAAACCTTTCGGAATGGTGGATAGCAAAAATACTGATAGGCCTTTCCGTACCAAAGTGTTTATCCCCATCCACCCCTTCGGGGCTGATGTAAATTTCTTTCATGGGCACTTTAGGTCCCTTGTTTTCGGAGAGGTTGACGGATAATATTTGAATTTTGTGCATTTCAAGTATGAATTTAATATTGCGAAATAAGTTGAATAAATGATTAATTTATCCCGATCTTATTTCCAATATAGATTAATAGAAATTGTCTGAAAGGATGTGATTTATCTAGAAGAAGTCTATCAAATTTTATTTGCCAAAATGTGTTTCCTTGATGCGGTGGAATTGAATGATATTCTTCAATCATTCCATCTAAAAAGTCTTTTGCCCTGGTCTCCTTTAAGGCCGAATGGTTTAGATTGAGGATATTAATAAATCCTTCAACTTGGTGTTTAATGTTATCAGTTAAATGATCCTTTGCCCTAATTGTGCCATCTGCGGAAGCTGAAAAATAACAATTGTTTCTATTTTTACTTACATCAGAATTTGTATAGAAGATAATATGACTTAATAATAAGCTACCCCTTTCTTTGTCGCAATGCAGCTTATTCGTAAAAACATCTTTTGGATGACTGTTGCAGACTGCCACCAGATTATAATAATTCGTTGAAATTTCCTTATTGTGTTCTTTGGGAATAACATGTTCAATGGATGAGTTATTGATATCGATCCTCTTTTGGCAATAGGCACACAAATCATTTTGCTCAGTAATCAGGAATTGTCTTGCAAACCTGATTTCCGTTAAAGAGCCATAGTCCTGACTATAATCGAATGATCTTTCCCCCGTTGCTTTTGTAAACCAACTTTCCCATTTCTTAGGTGGGGTATTTTGCTTTTTGATATATTGCATCCTAATTAGTAATAATCGATTCCTGCCATTCTATCAAAGCCTTGGCCTTATTAATATCTGCATCATCAAGGCCAACTAGGTCAATTAGCTCATCTAACAACAGATTTGATTTCTCGAGTTCGTTTTTATCTATAAGGTCAAATAATTCATTCAATTTTTTTTGGGTAGGCACGTGTCTATCTGAGGCTCCCAGTATATTTCTTAATATATTGTTTATTTGTTTTCCAAAATAGTTTGATTTGTGTGTATGGATTTGGTTATTTTCAATTGTGAACAATGTTCCATTTTCAAAATTTGCAACAACAGTAGGGCTGTGGGTTGAAATGAAGAACTGGACTTTTGGAAATAATTTTTGAACAACAGATATGGCCTTTGATTGCCACTTTGGATGAAGGTGTAAATCTATTTCATCTATAGTTACAACCCCAAAAACAGTCTCTGACAACTGTTCAAAATTCATCCATGGATTTAATTGGGATGCTCTCCATACCATATCAATAACTAAATATAACAGGTTCCTGAAACCATCAGAATAATAGTTTAAAGGTAGATTGTTTTCATCGTTAAAATTGACAAACAACTCATTGTTTAAATCTGGGTCCTGATATATTTTTAATGGGAAATCGGTACGCAAATCTAGAAAAAGAATCAATGTTTGCCGAATGGCTTTTTCAACATTTTCTAAAATTAAATCATGGTTACTTATTTCTTTAATTTGTAAAGTGGCCCTTCTAGTTACAGCATTTCCCAGCCATTCATTTAGAACGGATTTTATAGCTGTTTCCTTGAGGCATTGAAGATACCCATTTCTCCTTCCAAACAAAGCATCATATTTCTGCTTACCAGACTGGCTAGCATCTTTAAATAATCGTTGAGTTGAATAATAGGCTAAAATAGGAGCAATTGTTTTATTATTTTGATTTTCAAATTCCCAAAAAAAATTCTTTCCATACCCTAATGCAAGCAATAAATCTTTTGTGTCATTTTTTCTTGTATTTCTCTTAATAGTTCTAGACCACTCTCCATCTAGTAGGGATGAACGAGCTTTGATACGAGCATAAGATTCCCTTTTTCCCTTTGTAATTTTAATCTCGTCAAATTCAATCATTCTTTGCATTTTATGCTCTTGAGAACCAAAAAAGCCACCTATTGCTACATTTATGGCTTCAAGAATAGCTGTTTTACCGCTCCCATTTGCACCAACAAACAAATTTACTCCATGATTGAAGTGAACATTTATTTTATTGAAACACTTAAAATTTTCAATAAATATCTCATCAATTATCATTTCAGTTTGTGTTTTGACATTCAATAACAAAGGTAGTATATATCAAATACTTTCAAAGTGCAATTTTGAAAGATTACTTTATTCTATGCAAGAATTCAGCTTAGAGTACTTGCGGTTCATAAACCATCCTATCCCCGGCAACTATTTCGCCAGGCCGTATCACCTTGCAAAAAATCCCTTCTTTTGGCATCACGCAATTCCCCACTTCTTTGAAGATAGCGCAACTGGTGCCGTGGCATTTCTTGCCTATCTGGGTCACTTCCAATTCTACGTTCCCAATGATAAAGCGGTCGCCGGGCGTGGTTTTAAAAAGCTCCATGCCTTCGGTGGTAATGTTTTCGGCAAATTCGCCAAATTCAATTTTCCGTCCTGCGGTTTGACTGAACTTGTCGAAACTTTCTTTGCCAAGCAAGCTGACCTGGCGGTGCCAATCGCCTGCGTGGGCATCATCTACAACTCCCATTGCATCGACAACGATTTTGTTGACAGGTGTTTTTACAGTGCCTTTTTTAAGGGATATGTTGACTGATAAAATGCTGATATTTTCGTTTCGTTCCATTTTTTCTGATTTCATTCCAAATCACTAATCATTTACTACGTCTTCTTTTGTCTTTTCAATCAGGTGAATATTACCAATCTTCATTGTTTTATCCACTGCTTTGCACATGTCATACACCGTAAGCAAGGCAACCGAAACAGATGTCAGTGCTTCCATCTCGATGCCCGTTTGCCCAATGCAACGGGCTTCGGATTTTACCCGTACTCCGTTTTCTTCAAGGTTCGCTTTTACATCCATTTTAGTGATTTGCAAGGGATGGCAAAGGGGGATTAGTTCGCTTGTTCTTTTGCCTCCCTGGATCCCAGCAATTTCAGCAATTGTAAGCACATCGCCTTTTTTCATTTGGTTGTCGCGGATAAGGCCGACGGTTTCTGGTTGCAGCTTTATAAACCCTTCAGCGCGTGCTGTCCGTTTTTGAATGGCTTTGTTTCCCACGTCAACCATTTTGGCTTTTCCTGCCTCGTCGGTGTGCGATAGTTTCGACATTTGTTATCCCCCGATATTATAAAATTGTCCTACTTCGTTAACAGTGCCGCAAGCTGGTTTGTTCGACAAAGCCTGGTTGAATGCCTCTTCGGCCCCCAGTTCCCGCACATTGTATTTTCTATTGCTGAACAAGCAAGGAGTTATCATCCCGTTGGCAGTAAGCCGCAGGCGGTTGCAATTGGCGCAATCGCCCCCTTCGCCGCCTTCGACTACCGAAAACTCACCCTTGCTCAATTCCATTACATGGATGTAGCGGATTTCCAGATTGTTCTTTTCACAAAATTCCTTTACAGCCACGGCATCCGGTTCTTCCCGGCTTTGCCTTATTACCGTATTTATTTTAATGGGATGAAGCCCGGCGTTTTGGGCGGCTTCGATGCCCCGAAAAACGGCATTGATATCGCCACCCCTGGTTATTTGCCTGAATTTTTCCGGATCCATTGTGTCGAGGCTGATGTTTACCCGGTGCAAGCCGGCAGCGGCCAGTTCATGGGCAAATTTTTTGAGCAATATCCCATTGGTGGTCATACCCAAATCTCTTATTTCCGATAGAGAGGAAAGCATTTCAACAAAGGAAACGATGCCTTTTCGTACCAATGGTTCGCCACCTGTAATGCGGACTTTCGATATTCCTAACGAAACCCCGACCTTCACAACATCGAACATTTCTTCGTACGAAAGGATGTCGGTGTGGCTCATCAACTGAATGCCCTCAGCAGGCATGCAATATTCGCAGCGTAGGTTGCAACGGTCGGTCACCGAAATACGCAGATAGTTTATGAGCCGGTTATATTGATCGAACATGGACTTTTGCTCCTTTTTTTAATTGATCTACGCCGATGGGCACCTGAAACATGAATCCAGAAAACGACAGTGCGTGGATGTGTGCAGAGCCATGATAACCGGTGGGTTTTAATTCACCATTTTCAGTAAGCACGGCTGGGATCCATTTTTCCCGATCGGCCCTTTTGCGTGAATAGTCTTCGGCCAGGGGCAAAAGCAAATTGTTGGGTTGGTATGTGTAGCCCATCAATTTATATAAAAACGGTTTCACCAATAGCTCGAATTGAGAAAAAGAGGAGACCGGGTTTCCGGGTAGGCCAAACACATATTTGTCGGTTTGCTTACCAAATAGGGTAGGGCGGCCAGGCTGAATGGCTATGCTCTTAAACTGGATTTCAAATCCGGTTTCTTTTAACATTTTTGGCACAAGGTCGAAATCTCCCATCGAAACGCCACCTGTTAGAAGGATAACATCGTTTTCTTCTTTTGCCCTGGTGATAATAGAAAACAAAGATTCGTCGCTATCCTCAGCTATTCCCATATAGTTGGCAATAGCCCCCAGGTTCTCGACCTGGGCCAACAATTGGTAAGCGTTGCTGTTGCGGATTTTCGACAGGCCGGGTTTCTGGTCCGGTTCGACTAATTCGTTACCCGTAGAAATAACAGCAACTCTTGGCTGTTTATAAACCATTGGTTCAACGTAGCCTACCGAGGCAAACATGGCAATGTCCTGTGGTTTTATCAGTGTCCCCTTGGGTAGGATTTGGGAGCCTAGTTTTACATCTTCGGCGAGGTAGCAAATATTATTGGCTGTTTTTTCGCCAATAAAACGGATATGCTTTTCGTCAATTTCCTCCACCTCTTCGACCATGATTACACAATCGGCTCCATCGGGGACTCTTGCCCCGGTCATTATTTTGGAACATTTTCGGGCTTCAACTACTTTTGTGGGTTCAACTCCGGCAGGGATAAGCTCAAGTACTTCCAATGGGGATGAAAGATCTGCCCGGCGGCAGGCATAACCATCCACAGCGGTTTTATCGAAGGGAGGCATGTCGATGTCGGATACCACATTCTCGGCTAAGATGCGGCCCCGCGACCGCATAAACCCGATCCTTTCAGTTTGCAGTGCATTCGCTGATTGTAGGCATATATTGAGTGCATCTCGAAATTCTATCATAGCTAAACTTTTTGCGCGGCAAAATTGCAAATTATTTTCGGGCGAAAAAAAGGAAGAATTAGGGAATTGGGGAATTCGGGCAGATTCAGAACTCATCATATTTGTATTTTTCATAAAAATATCACAACAAATTGCTATAGGGAAATATGCTTAACTGATGAGTTCTGAAATTGGACGGTGACGCAAGCCATATCAATACCCGAGCTAAAGCTACAGGTTTATTGATGGAGAAAGCATTTATTTAACTTGCTTCAATTTTAACGATAATCTGTCAAGTATATCCTTACCCCTTCAAATGTTTCGTGATAATCGCAAATAGATCGTTCTTTCGGATGGGTTTTGCAAGATAATCGTCGCAACCGGCATCGAGGGCCTCGTCCTTGTCTTTTGGCAAAGCGTAAGCTGTTTGGGCTACTACGATTAGTTCTGGCCGCAACAATTTAATTTGTTTGGTAGCATCATGTCCATTCATGCCGGGCATGCGAATATCCATTAACACAAGGTCGATTTCGGGATTGTCTTTTACTGAATTAATCGCATCGACACCGTTTTGGACCCAAATAATATTGGCTTTGGTAAGGTTAATCAAACGTTTCAGGAAAAGGAAATTCGATTCCATGTCTTCGGCAATAAGAATCGTTTTTTTTGAAAAATCGGGGATGGTCGGGACATTCGATTCCGGATTGTTTACAACCGGTACATCTACCTCTATAAAAGGCAAGCTAAAAGAGAAAGTGCTTCCTATGCCTACCTCCGACTCAACCCTTAGTTCCCCACCCAATAAAGGTGCTAGTTCTTTGCAGATAGCCAGGCCTAATCCAACGCCACCATGTTTCCGGGTATGCGAATCGTCGGCTTGTCTGAATTTCTCGAAGATAATTTGCTGCTTTTCTTTTGGTATCCCAATCCCTGTATCCTTCACAAAAAATTCGATGCTGCCATTTTTCAAATTGAACCCATATTCAATTTGGCCCTGGTCGGTGAATTTTACCGCATTGTTTACGAGTATGCT
>JAIOYV010000013.1 GCA_021740905.1 Bacteroidales bacterium | reverse complement strand
CTTTGATGGCCCCCGCCCAACGCCAACTTTTTTACCCTATTTATGAAATAGAACAACAAAAATCAATTGTACATTATACTCCGGAATCGTTGTACATTTTGCTCCGGAATCGTTGTACACTATACTCCGGAATATTCATTCATGGTTGCCGGGGACCCAATATGTGGTTTCAAACGAATCGGAGAGATAGTCGAAAAAATCTTTGTGTTTATCCAAAACTGCAAAGGGGACAATGTCGCCAGCCAATATAAGGAATTCCCCTTTTGGCAGGATAGGGTTCTTTTTCAGGAAGAGTTTGTTTTCCGGAAATTCGATGTGTAGGTCGGAAGCATATTGTATTTTCATTTCATTAATTTTTCTGGGGTACCGGAGTTGAATTTGTCGAACACCCAAATATAGAATTATGATTCGAACAAATCAGAAATAATTTTATCCGAAATAAAAAAGCCATCACGGGTCAATTTGCAGAAATGGCCTTCCTTGATGGCTTTACCCTGATCGATATATTTCCTGAATGATTTCTCGAACAGGGTGGTTTGTGGTCCGCCGAACTCCTGCATCAGATATTCCAAATCGACACCCCACATTGTGCGCAGCGAGGTCATCAGATATTCGTTGTAGCGGGTGGTTTTGTCGATGGTTTCGATTTCCCGGTTTGGCTTCCCGGCCATTATCCCATCGGTGTATTTGTTGTTGTGGCTTACGTTCCAGTGCCTCGATGTTTGATTGAATGAATGGGCAGCCGGGCCGAGGCCGAGGTATTTTACTTGTTTCCAGTAGTTGCTGTTGTGTTGTGAATGCAATCCCGGCAGGGCAAAATTCGAAATTTCATAATGCTCGAAACCGGCACTGCCTGTCATGTCGAGGAGCTTGTCGAATTGTTGGTTGCTGCTTTCCTCATCACATTCTCTAAGATTCCCTTTTTTAAGCTGATGCGAAAAAACGGTCCCTTTTTCATAAGTAAGGTGATAGGCAGAAATATGCTGGACTTTTAAATCCAGGGCTTTTTGGATATTTTGTTGCCACACTTTCAGGCTCATACCGGGGAGTCCATAAATCAGGTCGATGCTGATGTTGTCGAAACCAGCTAGTTGGCAACCTTTTACTACTGCGAGGGCTTGTTCGGCAGAGTGCCTCCGGTTCATGGCTTTCAACTGTCTGTCGTCGAAGCTTTGAATCCCTATACTTAACCGGTTTATTTTGGATGCCGCCAATTGCCGGATGTATTCCGGGTTCAGGTCGTCGGGGTTACATTCGAGGGTGATTTCGGCGGAGGACGAAATTTCATGGTAAAGCGAGATTTGCTGAATAATGGCATCCACTTCTTCTGCATTTAAAACAGATGGTGTTCCCCCTCCAAAATAGATGGTCTGAATGCTTTCCCCGGCAAGGTAATCTTTTTCAAGCTCGATCTCCTTTATAAGAGCATCCAGAAAATCGGGCATATTTTTCAGAAAGGTGCTCGAATGAAAATCGCAATAGTAGCATCGCTGCCTGCAATACGGGATATGGATGTAGATTCCGGCCATCTTTTTTTTGGCAAAGGTAGGTGTTTTTGTTTTCAGCCCACAGTCGGCAGTCGGCAGTCTTCTATCCACAGTCTTCAGTTTGAAGATGGCTGACTGTAATTGACAGTTTGAAGAGACTATTAAAATAACTTTCCCGAATTAACAATTACACAGAAATCAATCTTTAGATTGATCAATCTGGGCTGATTTTGCTTGAAGTATTTAATCAGTGAACTTTCTCATGTACACAAAAAGTAGCATCTGTGAATAATCTGTGGCTAAAATTGCATCTTGAAAAATGCCACAGATTTACAGATTAAAAAATACAATCCAAAGTACTTCCATTATCCCGACTGTAGTCAATTACAACAACTGTAGACTGAAGACTGTGGGCTGAAGACTGGAGACTGCCAACTAGCCAACAGAGCACAATCCCGGCAAACTTTCAGCGTTTATAGATGCGATTCAGAGATTGATTCAGATAAGTTTGAAAATTGGGAAATATTCAGGTTAATTTGTATTCCGAAAACGAATAGCATAAAATGATTTTACGTACCGACAATATTGTAAAGAGATATCGCAAACGAACTGTGGTAAAAGGAGTTTCGATTAGTGTAAACCAGGGCGAAATTGTGGGTCTGTTAGGTCCGAACGGAGCCGGTAAAACCACTTCGTTTTATATGATCGTGGGTTTGATAAAGCCAAACTCTGGCAATATTTTTCTCGATGATAAGGAAATTACCACGGAACCGGTTTACCGGCGTGCCCAAAGGGGAATTGCCTATCTGGCGCAGGAGGCATCGGTTTTTCGGAAGTTGAGCGTGGAAGACAACATTAAGCTGGTTTTGGAAATGGCGGATTACTCGAAAGAGTATCAGCGCGAAAAAACAGAATCATTGCTTACTGAATTTGGCCTCCTGAAAATCAGGAAAAGCCTGGGCGACCAATTGTCGGGTGGCGAAAGACGCAGGACCGAAATTGCCCGAGCACTTGCCCTCGACCCCAAATTTATTCTCCTCGACGAACCCTTTGCGGGTGTCGATCCCATTGCGGTGGAAGATATCCAAGGTATTGTTCAATCCTTGAAAGACAAAAATATCGGGATCCTGATTACCGACCACAATGTGCATGAAACCCTCAACATTACCGACCGTGCCTATCTGCTTTTCGAAGGGAATATATTAAAATCGGGCACAGCACAGGAATTGTCGGATGACGAACATGTACGCAAAGTCTACCTTGGGGCTAATTTTGAGCTGAGGAAGTAGAAGCTTTCATCTTTTTCATCCCCATTATCATTTCTGTTTATTGCCCACTTCTGTCTCCCCCTTTGGAGTAAAAGGCGTACAATTGATGTTCCATAGTCCCGACAGTGAAGTCTTCTTAGGAAATGTGCTACGGCGACATGCCCTTCATTGTTTTAAGGAAGGGTTGGGATGGATTAACTCCAAAGAGACGCGATAAATCGCGTCTCTACAAAACACAACCAGCCGTGCAGCTTGGCAACCCTGCGATGCAAACGTGACACTACGACAACCTTCTCTATAGCTTCGGTTGATAAATATTGGGGGTGGTTTGCCAATTGCGCTCCATCACTCCATCACTCCATCACTCCAAAAAAATTAATACGATGGGAAGCATTCAAAAGAAAGGAGTTGATTTTGTCGTACACCTTGCGTCTCCACCATTCCTTACATTTCAAAAAACAATCACTATTTTTATCACCCTAATATGCAACCCTTGGAAAAATCGCTTGTCTCTTGGGTCGATTGAATTTTAAAATGGTAAAAGAAGGCTATACAGATATTCATCGGGACATTGTTGAACAAAGCAAATTTGGAAATTCCAAAGCCCAGTACCAGTTGTATCAATTGTATGCAAAGGCTATGTTCAATATTTGCTGCCGGATGATGAACAATCAAACTGAGGCGGAAGATATGCTCCAGGAGGCTTTTTGCGAGGCTTTTATCAACCTGGAAAATTTCAGGTTCGAGTCGAGTTTTGGGGCGTGGCTAAAACGGATCGTCATCAACAAGTGCATCAATGCGCTGAAAAAAAAGAAGGCCGATCTGGTGTATGTCGAAAACCTTAGCTATTTCGACGACAGCGAGGAGCCTTACGACGAATCGAAACTGGAAATGGATGTGGAGCGGGTAAAACGGGCGGTCGACCGCCTGCCCGATGGATACCGGGTAATATTCTCGCTTTACCTGCTGGAGGGCTACGACCATGTGGAAATTTCAGAAATACTGGGCATTTCGGAATCGACATCAAAGTCGCAATACATGCGGGCAAAACGGAAAGTAAAAGAATTATTAATGATGAATTAGAGGAGGGCATAATTATGGAAGACAAACTGGAAAAATTCATTATCGACAACCGGAACGAGTTCGACACAATAGAGCCACCTGCCGGGATGTGGGACAAGATCAACCAAAACGTCCAGAAGGAAAAAAAGATTGAACTGAAACCCCGCAACTGGAAAGGCATTCTTTGGAAAGCTGCCGGGGTGTTGATCATTTTTGGCATCTCTTTTACCCTCTCCGAATTGCTACATCGAAACGATGGTGCTATTGCCGAATTGGCTTCTGAAAGTGAAGAAGCGCAATACCCCCAGCTTATCGAAGCGGAAGCCTATTATACCTCGCAGATGAACAAACAAATGACGGAAATTGATAAATTTTCGCACACGTACCCCGAACTGAAATCACAAGTAGATTATGATATTTCCGAACTTGACTCTCTATATCAGGAATTAAAGAATGACTTGCATGACAATGTGGACAACGAAGAGGTGGTTGAGGCCATGATCCAAAACTACCGGCTCAAGCTGCAGATTCTGGAAGAAATTCTTGAAATGCTCAATCAATTTGAAAATCCATCGAATGAAAAAATCAAAAATCATGAAATATAAAACAGTAAGCATCCTGCTATTCCTATTAGCCACTTTGGTTATCGAAAGTCAGGCACAAGTTTTTACCGAATCGAAAACAGTAAGCCGCAGTTTTAAGGTGAGCCAAAACACAAAGGTTGACATCAGCAATAAATACGGTAAAATACACCTTGTTCCGTGGAAAAAGGATTCGGTAAGATTTGAAATTAGAATGAATGTGCAATCTTCTTCACCGACAAAACTCGACAAAACAATAAGCTCGATTGATTTCGATTTTACCGGGACCCCCTATTTTGTAAGTGCAAAAACCACCTTCTCGAACCAACGCCCGGGGTTCATCAACGAATTGATAAACCTGGCCGAATCGTTGGCAAACGGCGGAAACGATGTAGAAATAAACTACATGGTAATGGTGCCCGGGTATGTTGAGCTTAATATCGACAACAAGTACGGTGATGTGTACCTCAACGATACCGAGGCAAAACTGCGACTTAACCTATCGAACGGCAACCTAAAAGCACACGACCTGAACGCTGAAGCAGAGATTTCCGTTTCGTTTGGCGATGCCATGATAAATTCTGTAGGTGAAGCGCGCCTTACTTTATCGTATGCCGATGTTGAAATACGCGATGCCGACCGCCTTGATATAGATTGCAAATCGTCGAAGGTCCGCATTGAGGGCGTAAACGTACTAAGGGTGAAGTCAAAGCGCGACAAATTTACCATCAAAAAAATAAACAGTATCCAAGGGGATGCTTTCTTTACCGATTTTTGGATCGATGAATTGTTTGAAAATGCCAACATGGACATGAAATATGGAAACTTCAACCTCGACTTTATTTCACAGGATTTTTCTTTTCTGAAAATTAATTCAGAGTGGACCGACATGCAGTTTTTCTTCGAGACCGGATCGGGATATTCGTTCAACATGCAGCATTTCGACACCAAAATAAATTACCCTGAAAATCTCGCCACGCTCACAACCGAATGTCTCGATGCGGATAAAAAACAATTTGAACTAAAAGGACACATAGGTAATAAAGAAAAGACTTCGGATCTACGCCTGAGAAATAGGAGCGGGAATGTCACTATTTTTCATAAGTGAGTTTCGTGTTTTGTCTGCCATCCGAAGCTTTAGCGCAGGATGGGGTTTGACGGATTGGTGTCAGTTTTACATTGATCAGAACGCCGGAACTTGAATTGCCCCCTTGTTTATCTCCCTGCATTTCCCTAAATTGTACTCGATTTAAACGACTGGGATGATGAAAATAATCGATCTTGAAAAAAAATACATAGACAGTTATTTGTGCTGTTTGGAAGATTGGTCGGACGAGATGAAAGAAAGTGGCGACCGAAAACGCGAGTGGTACGATAAAATGAAAGATCAGGGGCTGCGTGTCAAATTGGCTATCGACGAAAAGGACAAGGCGATTGGAATGATCCAATATTTGCCATCCGAAAAATCGTTTATCGAAGGGCCAGGTTTGTACATGATTTTGTGCATCTGGGTGCATGGATATAAAAATAAAGGAGTGGGCAACCGGCAGAACAAGGGGGTAGGCAAAGCAATGCTCAAGGCTGCCGAAGATGATGCATGGTTGTTGGGGGCAAAGGGGATGGTTGCATGGGGACTTGCCATCCCGGTTTGGATGCGCGCCTCGTGGTACAGGAAGAACGGCTATGTGAAAGTAGATCGAATTGGAATTCAGTCGTTGGTTTGGAAAAAATTTCACGAAGATGCCACCGCCCCAAAATTTATTCGCCCCATAAAGAAACCTGAAATGCTGGCCGGTCAGGTCAGGGTCTGTTGTTTCAACCAGGGTTGGTGCCCGGCCCAAAATATTACTTTCGAACGGACCAAAAAAGCCGCTTTGGACTCGGGCGAAAAGGTCAGTTTTGAGTTAATTGACACAACCAATGCTGACGTTCAAAAGGAATGGGGCTATTCCGATTGTATCTTTATCGATGGAAAAGAAATGGGCACGGGGCCTCCAAAATCGTACATGAAAATCAAGAAAAAAATTGAGCGAAAAGTGAAACGACTAAAGTAGCCGTATAAATGATTAATGGGACTTTCTTCGCATCACTACATTGCTGGTGGCACCTCGATACCCAAAAGCCCCATCGCCGATTTAATCGTATTCCCGGTAAATTCTGAGAGCATCAGGCGCAAATCCCGTTTTGCCTTGTCTTCTTCAATGAGGATGGGCAGCTCGTGATAAAACTGGTTGTATTCCCTGGCCAGCTCATACACATAATTGGCAATGAGGGCAGGGCTTAAGTTTTTGCCGGCTTCATGCACTGTGGCTGGGAACGAAAAATTCATCTTTAGCAACTGCATTTCCTTTTCATCAAAATTAAAATCAGCCATCAACCCGGTGGGGATTTCAATATCTTTCTCTTTGGCTTTTCTGAATATAGATTGGATACGGGCATACGAATATTGCACAAACGGCCCCGTATTGCCATTAAAATCGATAGAGTCTTCGGGGATGAAAGTCATGCTTTTTTTCGGGTCTACTTTCAGGATGAAGAATTTGAGGGCACCAAGCGAAATTTTCCGCAGGATTTCGGTCACCTCTTCTTTCGAGAAATTTTCCAGTTTTCCCTGTTCTTTTGAAATCTCGCGGGCCGTGCGCAGCATTTCGTCGATCAAGTCATCGGCATCGACCACTGTGCCTTCGCGCGATTTCATTTTACCTGATGGCAATTCCACCATCCCATACGAAAGGTGATAAATAGCATCGGCCCAATCGAAACCCAGTTTTTTCAGGACTAGTTTCAGCACCTGAAAATGGTAGTTCTGTTCGTTGCCCACCACATAAATATGCTTGTCGATGTGAAAATCGGAGAATCGTTGATGGGCAGTCCCAACATCCTGGGTCATGTACACCGAGGTGCCATCGGAGCGGAGCAGGATTTTTTCGTCCAGGCCATTGGAGGTAAGGTCGGCCCAAATAGAGCCATCTTCTTTTTTATGGAGGGCACCGGTATTCAAGCCTTCAAGCACAAGTTCTTTGCCCAGCGTGTAGGTGTCCGATTCGTAATATATTTTATCGAAATCGATGCCCATTTTTTCGTAGGTTTTGTCGAATCCTTCGTACACCCAGCCGTTCATTGTTGCCCAAAGTTTGCGGACTTCCTCATTGCCCGCCTCCCATTCAAGAAGCATTTCGCGGGCTTCAACGAGCAGGGGGGCTTGATCTTTTGCTAACTTTTCATCCGTTCCTGCTGCAACCAACCCTGCAATTTCCTTTTTATATTCCTGATCGAATTTGATGTAATAATCGCCCACCAACTTGTCCCCCTTTTGGCCGGTCGATTCGGGCGTGGCTCCATTGCCCCATTTTTGCCAGGCCAACATCGACTTGCAAATATGGATGCCCCGGTCGTTTACCAGGTTTACACTATACACTTTTTTACCATTGGCCTTTAGGATACGTGCCACCGCATCGCCCAACAATATATTTCGGATATGGCCCAGGTGCAAGGGTTTGTTGGTGTTGGGTGAGGAGAATTCAACCATTACTTTTTCAGCATCACCGGATTCGGCAACAATCCCAAAATCTTCGTTGCCGAAATTCTGGTTCATAAAATCGACCCAATATTCGTTGCCGATGGACAGGTTTAGGAAACCTTTTATCACATTAAAAGCCTCTACTTCTTTCGTATTTTCCAGCACGTATTCGCCAATTTCCTGAGCCGTTGCTTCTGCCGATTTTTTCGACATTTTCAAAAAAGGAAAAACCACTATGGTGAAATCTCCTGCAAATTCTTTCCGGGTATCCTGTATCTGGATGGCTTTTTCGTTTGCTGCCTGCTTATATAAATGTTGAACAGCCTCTATAATTGCCTCTTTTAGTTGAATTTCAATATTCATTGTATATAAAATTTCCTGCAAAGATAGGGATTTCGGGGTATTGCATGGATGGGATCCATAACAAATCTACTTTGTTCAGAACTCGTCATATTTGCATTTTTCACAAAAACATTCGCAAATTCAGATTTTTAATAAATCGCAAATATTTTTTTTGCTATCTGATATTCTACACACATTAAATCAAGATTGAATATTATGGGAGATTTTGATTTAGAGGTTCACATAAATTAAAAGAATATTTGCGATTTGCTTTATGAAAATTTGCTCAAATGATGAGTTCTGTTGTTATAGCTTCATTCTAGTAGGATGAAGCCAACAAGGACCAACTCTACTCTTCTTTTAGGTTTCTCCTTATTTTTCGCCATACCAACAAGAGCAAAATAAAGATAAAAGCCGAGATAGCCCAGAAATACCAGTTTCCAAGTTCGTTGGGTGTGAAAGGGTCGGTATTTCCAATATTCACAAAGCCGGCCCAGAAAAAGGGGTTCGATTTCAGGTTGTCGGCCTGGCTAAGGTAATCCAGTTTGGCTTTTTGCAGGGCAATGTCTTTGGGGTAGCCATCTTTCAGGTATTGGTAGAAGTGCTCCATAATCATCACCGAAGTGCCATCGGGCACGCACCACAGGGTCATTACGATACTTGGCACGCCAGCATACAAAAACCCACGCGCCAGGCTTATAATACCCTCGCCTTCTTCGAGTTTTCCATAACCCGTGTTGCAAGCACTGAGCACGGCCAATTCGGCTTTCAATTGCATGTTGAACAATTCGTAGGTGTAAAGATCGCCATCCTGGAGCGTGTCTTTATCGCGGTAAAACAGAAGACGTGAGTTCATGGGGTCTTCATCATCTATCAAGCCGTGGGTGGCAATGTGCAGGATTTTGTAGTTGCCTGCAAACTCCTTGAAATTTTTCTCGGTCGCCAGGCTGTCCAGTTGTTGTTCGCCCTTAAAAATCTTGTTGATACTGGTTACTTCTATACGCGAGCCAATCAGGTCAATAAATTCCTCTCCCCTTTCGGTGAGGAAAGTCGGAAGGTTGTCATCGGGTTGGAAAGAGGGGGCAATGGCCAGCAGGTCTTTCGTGGGCTGGTCTTGCCTTCTTCTGGTAGGCTTCCACAATAGGGTGGCCGAATAGGCATACGAAATAGCATGGTCGAGAAGCAAATAGGGGGCAGCTTTGTAATAGGTTTGGTTTATATCGATTTCTTTTGTGACAAGCGTTTCGAAAGGGATATAGCCAAGCAAGCCGTCAGGGACTATAATCAACTTTTGATTTGCGATAAGCCCCTCGATAGGTTGAAGCAGGCTTTTATATACCTGAAAGGAGCTAGCCGCATAATCCTTGAAAATATCGACCGATTGCACCATATTCGAAAGAACATTATGCAAGATCCCGATATTATTTATAAAATCAGGATCGATTTCATTCAAGATAAAAGCTGCCGAATCTTTGCGGATTACGATAATTGAGATGAAATCGTTACCCAGGTTGTATTCAATCAGCACTTCTTTTTTTCTTAAATGTTTCTGCACCGACCCAATACTTAGTATTTGGTTGTGGTATTTCAACTCGTAGTATTCGGGAAAGTTGATGTCGAAATAAGTCTTTAGTTTTTCAAGTTCCTGAAATTTCTTTTCAAAAATTTGTTGATTTATGTCGGCCAATAGGGAGTCGTTCGCATTAGGTTTCGCTTTTTCCTCGTTTACTTTTTTCTCAAGCTCGAAGATATCCGATTTCAAAACCTTTTCTTTCAACAATAAAGAGTCGGGGATATTAGCAAACAATTTGGCATCGTTCTCCCTTATCAATTCATAGAGGTGAGCTGCTTTGCTGCGCTCGGCCACTTCGAAGGCAATCGAAACGTACTTCCTGTCGCCCGTGAGGTCGTAGAGTTGTTTGGCGGTTTTTAGAGCTTGTTCGTAGCTGTCGCGTTCAGCTTTGCTTAAAAACATTTTGTCTTTTGAATAAAAACTCAGGCGCATCTGGTCAATCAAACCAATGGCCAACAGATAATATTGCATTCCTGCCAACAGGTAATTCTCTTTTTCTTCTGAAGTTTCGGACAGTTTAACAAAACAGGCAGCTTTGTTTTTAAGGGCATCCAGTAAGTTTTTTTCTAAGGGTAGTTCCTCGCTTTCGGGCAAAGCATGGAAATCTCTACCTACCTTCACCAATGTTTCCACGGCTTTGTGAAAAGATGCCAGAGCTAACATAACACTGTCCTGGGCCAGGTGTACCATCCCCATTTCGTTGAAATTGGCCGCCATGGCTCGTGGGATATTTAATTCCCGGTTAATGGAAAGAGCTTTGTGCTGGCATGTTATTGCTTTTTCAAATTTGCCGAGGTCGCTATAAAGTTTGCCGAGGTTATTCCAATTCTCAGCTTGGCTTTTCCGTTGCTCTTCAGTAAAAAATATCTGCTGGGCCTTGAATAACGATTCTTCTGCTAGAGTGTATGATTGAGTAATCCTGTATACATCGCCCAAGTTGTCTAAATACCTAGCATAATTTATTTTATTACCGGAGAGAAGGGCCATGTCAACAGCTTTCGACATATTAATAATGGCCTCTGGAAATTGTCCCTGTTTTTTCTGGACATACCCAATATTATTAAAGTCGATGGCCAATTGCCTGGCATTGCCAACCTCCAAATCGATCTGTAGAGCCTGTCCAAAATACTCCAGGGCTTTTTGATATTGTCCCAACTTCAGGTAATTATTGCCAATGTTGTTTAGGTAAACCCCCATGTCTTTATCCAGGTTGTTGGCTTTGTCCCTGTTCATCGATTCTTCCAGATAAGCAATAGAAGTATGATAATCTCCAATAGTCTGGTACAGTGCACCCAAATTGTTCAGGTTGGTGACAATGCCATCGTGCTGGTCAAGTTGTTTGTTCAGCACCAGGGCTTTTTTGAAATAGCTGATAGTATTGTCAAACTGTCCCAGGAAATAATAGTCGGTTGCCAGGTTATTGTAGGCATCGGCTAATTTTGCTTTGTCTCCAATTGCTTTTTCATCGGATATTTGAATGGCCTTGTTCAACACTTTTGCCGATTCTCTAAAATTGTTTTCGTACAGCAATAACCTTCCGCGCGAAAACAAAATATGCGATTGCTTTTCGCCGCTTTCAAGTTTCTTTCCGGCATAGATCGATTCAGCCTGGTCGATATAGGTTTTGCATTTTTCGAAGTCCTCCAATTCAATGGAAAGCTGGGCTAAATCGAGCAGACAATCGATTTGTTTGCCAAAGTTTCCTTCTTCCTGAAACTTCGCCCCGGCCATTGTAAAGTAAGTAATAGCCGAATCCAAATTATTTTGTTGGTAAAAATGTTCTGCTTTTTCAACAAGCATTTCATCGGTTTGGGCAATTGCTTTTACCCCTGGGGCACAAAGCGATAAGAACAGCGCAATTGCTATCAGGTGTTTAAAATATGATGCAGCCATATATTAGTTTTCAGAATAATGAATAAAAGTAGCAAAAATTCGCTTCTGATGAGTATCGAAAAAGACTAAAGGGTAACCTTAGAAGGAGAAAAAGTTCTGAGTTCCAATTTCAAATTCCCCTTCCTTAAATTCACTCTCCCATCACTTCAGCAACTAACTTTTTTAAATACTCCCCTGCCTCCGTATGATTTTCCGGTGGTGCCCAAGGGGCAAAAAATTTATCTGTTTTTTCATCATAAGGTCCGTCCTTTATCTCGAAAGCTACGGAGCCTTGTTCCATCGATACCACTGTGTGCCATGTTCGTGGGGCGATTTCAACCGCATAGTTACCTTTATTTCTATCGAGAAGGATGGAATCTGAAATGACTCCTTTATTATCAAAAATCACCACCAGAATTATCCCTTTCATCAAAATAAAGAGTTCGCGTTTGTCGGGGTTTTCATGTTTGTGCGGGCAAATATAAGTGCCCGGTTCAAAGGCATTCAACATACGCTGCAAAGGATCACCTGCATATTCATGCAAGTTTAGGTTCTTTCTCAAACGTGGGCTTTCTGCTGCTTCAGACGAAAGATTTGTCAGGACTTGCTTATTTACAATTTTAATCATACGTAGATTAGATTACCTATTAACGCTTTCAGGGCCAATCCGCTTGCTATGGCCACTGTAAAACTCAACATAGTGCCTATAAGGATGTACTCGGCTTCTTTCTTGTATTCCGGATTTTTTATATCGTTGAACCGAAGCACCGATTTGGCCGCAATCAGAAAGCCAATTCCAGCATATTGGTTGACCAAAACAAAAATCAGGATAAGTACTCGTTCGAAAATCCCGATCCATTTCCCAGCATCGGGCAACCCTTTTGTTAAAGTTAGTTGCGATTGCCAATTATAGGTGGATTTCGATATCAGTATGCCAACCGGCCAGGTAACAAAGACAAATGCAAAAAGATAGATCCATATTTCAGGTTTGTTTTCAGGAATTATTGCCTGGATCAATTCGCCCGTTCCGATATTCCTGATAATCATCCAAATAAAAACAAGTACAGCAATATGCGACAATTGGTCGGCCAGAAAACTGTATATGCTTTCCTTTTGATACGATTTTACTAGGTCGATTAGGTAATGGCTTATTAATACAAGCACGGCAGGCCATACATTGGTATATTCCCATAAAACCACATACACCAATACAGCATGGATAAGAACATGGTAAATCATTTTTGTCGATTTCCAGTGTTTTGTGCTCCTGTCGGTTACCATGGCTTTGCTTTGAAGAAAAAAATCGGCCAAAATATGGGCCAGCAAAAGGCGCATAAGTACCGAAATATCCTGTGCCGTAATAATATCATTCATAGTAACACTCTTTAAGATTGGATGCCTGTAGGCTTATAATTCCTAAGTATAATCCTACTGACTAATACTTGGTAAATGTAATCCTACTGACTTATAAGTTCTAAATATAACCCTACTGACTTATAATTACTAAATATAACCCAGTGGGGTTATAATGCTAATTCTCTTGTTAACTCATCGAAGCGCTCGAAGAAATCTTCGATGGCACCAAAACCAGCAACCTGCAAGCGTTTGCGGATGGCAGGTTGCGAAATGGAAAACATTTCCGCCAGGGTTTCCTGACTGCTGTTGCGAAGTGCCTCCAAAACCACAGCAGCTTGTTCTGCCGACCATTTGTCCATCAAAGTATCAAGAAAGTGACATTCTACCTTCAGTTCTTTATTTATCGTCTCATTGGTGGTTATGATATGGATTCTGCGGTTTTTTTTGAAAGCATCGAGAGATGGCCCCGACAAGTGAAAAGCTTCGCCATCGGCTTCTGCGCCATCCTTAGGGAAATAGTTAATCGTGCCTATGCCAACGGCAATACGCGCATCCCAAAGGTTTGCCCGGGGTCCGGGGTTGGCCGCCTTGAGCGAGGCTCTTATCAATATAGCTGTTTTTAGTGCGAAGGAAGGATCGTTTAAAACCCCTTGAAAACTATCGCCCCGGAAAATTGAAAAATCCGATGCAATTATTCCTTCTCCCAATATAGGCTTAATAGCGGCAAAAGCTTCTTTCAAGCGGGCAAATAATTGGGATCGTTGCGTATGGTCAAGCGATGATGACTTCACTATGTCACCTGTCAGCACCGCATAGATTTTATTGCCTGCACTGTTTGTACCCGTCTTAGTCATCCTTTAGCTTTTTATATTTTAGCCGCTTTGGAGAAGTATCGCCCAAGCGTTTCTTTTTGTTGATTTCATAATCGGAATAGCTACCTTCGAAGAAGTAAACCTGCGAGTCGCCCTCGAAAGCCAGGATATGAGTGGCCACCCGGTCGAGGAACCAACGGTCGTGCGAAATGACTACTGCACAACCCGCAAAATCGTTCAAGCCTTCTTCGAGGGCGCGAAGGGTATTCACGTCAATGTCGTTGGTTGGTTCATCGAGAAGGAGCACATTGGCTTCCTCTTTTAGGGTGAGGGCAAGGTGTAGACGGTTTCGCTCGCCACCCGAAAGTACCCCGCATTTCTTTTCCTGATCGGCTCCACTAAAATTGAAACGCGCTACATAAGCCCGTGAATTGATGGTGCGGCCTCCTACAACCATGTTTTCAAGCCCTTCGGAAACTACCTGGAAAACCGTCTTCTCCGGATCGATGGCAGCATGGGCCTGATCGACATACCCTATTTTTACAGTTTCGCCTACTTTAAACTCTCCTCCGCTCGATTTCTCTAATTCCATGATCATCCTGAATAGTGTGGTTTTTCCTGCACCATTGGGGCCAATAATCCCAACTATACCATTTGGAGGGAGGAGGAAATTCATGTCTTCGAATAAAAGTCTGTCGCCGAAGGCTTTCGACACATCAAGTGCCTCAATCACCAAATTACCCAATCGTGGCCCATTGGGTATGAAAATTTCGAGGCGGTCTTCTTTCTGTTTTACATCTTCGTTCAGTAATTTATCATAACTGTTCAAACGGGCTTTGGCTTTGGCATGGCGTGCTTTGGGAGCCATTCGTACCCATTCCAGCTCTCGCTCCAAGGTTTTCCTTCGTTTCGATTCGGTTTTTTCTTCCTTGGCCAATCGTTGTGTTTTTTGTTCTAGCCACGAAGAATAATTTCCCTTCCAGGGTATGCCTTCACCGCGGTCGAGTTCGAGGATCCAACCCGCCACATTGTCTAAGAAGTAGCGGTCGTGGGTAATGGCAATCACAGTCCCTTTGTATTGCTGAAGGTGCATTTCGAGCCATTGCACCGACTCGGCATCCAGGTGGTTTGTAGGTTCGTCCAATAATAAAACGTCCGGTTCTTGCAGCAATAGGCGACAAAGTGCCACCCGGCGGGCTTCGCCACCCGACAGGTTTTTTATTGGAGTATCCTTTTCGGGGCAGCCCAGGGCATCCATGGCGCGCTCCACCTTGTTATCCAGGTTCCAGGCATCGAGGCGGTCGATGGTTTCCTGAAGCGCGGCTTGTTTGTCCATCAATGCCTCCATCTTGTCGGGGTCTTCGAGCACAGCCGGATCCATAAAGGCATTATTCACCTCTTCGTAAGCTTTTAAGGCATCAACAGTTTCTTGCATACCTTCTTCTACAATATCGCCCACCGTTTTCGATGGGTCAAGCTTTGGTTCCTGCTCCAGCATCCCAACCGTATACCCAGGCGAAAAAACCACCTCGCCCTGAAATGATTTCTCGACCCCTGCAATAATTTTCATCAGCGTGGATTTCCCGGAACCATTCAACCCGATAATCCCAATTTTAGCACCGTAGAAAAACGAAAGGTAAATATTTTTTAATACCTGTTTCTGAGGAGGAAAAGTCTTGCTTACCCCCACCATCGAAAATATAATCTTCTTATCGTCGGACATTTTTATCACTTTTTTTGTTGAAGTACAAAGATAGTAATTTGCTTCGCGAAAAACGCTTCGCTGCAATTTGCTTCGTGTCATTTGGCTTCGCCGTCATTTGCGCTTCGCGCGTCATTTATTGTCATTAGCACTGCGTGCGTCATTGGTTGTGAAACAACTTAATGACTATTGAATGACAGCGCAGCGAATGACTATCAATGACGCGAAGCAAATGACAATCGAATGACAGCGAAGCGAATTACTATTTCTCCTTGGCAATATTTTCAAAATCCTTTTTCAGGAAACAAGTGGGATTTTTGGCCGAAACCTTATGTTGGTCATAATAATAAACCTCTGCATCATCTGTTCCAATTAGAACTTTAAAACAGGACCGATTGCCTTTGGGGGAATCAGGCCCAACGATGTGCAGGATCAGCCCATTGCTGTTTCTTGAGGCAATTGCTGCTTCGATTTCATCCAGGGTGCTCAGTACCACAGGATAGGGATATACCTCTGCAATTTCCGGCAGGCTGTTTACATCATCGTTTAGTTCTTCTTTCACCATGTAGATGGTTTTATCTGAAAAATCAGTTGTTTTTTGTTTGTAGATACCTTCAAATTCTTTGTTGCACAATCCGGGCTGCGATTGCAAAAGAAGCATGTGCTTTTGAATGAACCTAATAAGGGCTACTAATTTATACACATAATTTTCTTCATCCTGATCGGAAATGGAAAGCGGGATGTTCACGAGATCGGGCATTTCGGTTAGTGAACGGTAATTACCCCCCAGTACAAGGTTGAGGAAATTATAGGTAGTGCCAGTTTTATCACCTGTAAATTGGACATCCGACACAACCAAAAAACTTGATTTGGCTTCCTTTCGTTTTGCCTCGAAAAGACTATAAGGAATGGTTGAAAAAGGTGTGATTGTCCACTCCTTGTCGATGGCATCCTTCAAATATATGTTGTAGGAACTAAACAAGCTACCTTCGTACACAATATAAGTTTTTGATTCAAAGAAGGCTTTAACCTGTTCGGATGATGGTGTTTTTTGGCCAAAGCTGCAAAATGAAGTTAATAAAAGGAATATCAGGCTTATGTATTTCATTCAATAGTTTATTTTAACCCTTCAATGCTTTTTACTGGTATCATCAATGGATTTTGCTCGTTGAACCGCCGCAGGAACATAAACACCATTTTCTTTTGTTTCCTTCTGCTCAAATTGTTGAATTCTTCGTACAGTGCAGGGTCACGCATTAAAAAAACTTTCAGGCTTTCGTGATTGTAATCAAGCACCTGCCCTGTTTCGAAATCGAGCATATATTGTCGGAGTTCTTTCGACGTAGTGGGGAATCTTCCACGTGTATTGTTGGAATAGTAAGGATCGTAACTTCGGTAATATGGATCGTAGCCCCTATAATTTTCAATTGTTTCTGTAGCTACAAAATGAGAAATGCTACCAATAACTGGTATCCTATTAAAGTCTTCGTTGTGATAAATGTAGATAGCCCCTAGTTTACAATAGCCCCAAACTTCTTCTTTTTTTAATTCAGTCTTCATTCCATTTTTATCGAACAGAACCAGTTTATCTTCTTCAAAAAGCTTGTCGAAAAACTGAATGTCATCAATGTCTTGGTTGCTGACAATCCGAGACTTGGGTATGGGGTTATTATTTCGCACTTGTTCGAATGAAAGGTAAACCCCTTCGGTAAATTGAAAGTCGGGAGTATATTTCACTCTTCTTATGCTATCGCTTTGTGCATTCGAAAGCAAATTAGTTAAGACGAATAGTATTAGTATAATATAATCTTTCACAGGTTTATGAATTGTATAAGTTAAACACCACAAAATATATTTGAAAAATAATACTTTTTAATGAAACGGCAATGAAGGGATAAAAGGTGCATGACAAGATCAAAATTGCTTTTAAAAATTACTGTCAGGCAAATGATAGACTGGAGTACTGGAGTGTTGGAGTAATGGAGCGCATTTGGGAAACTCCCCCCAATACTCAAATGTCATACTTTAAACAATAAGCCACAGTACTATCATACTCCGTGGATTTTGTTGTATACCCGCATGCTTACATTTGGTTATCCAATACTACCTTTTCAACTATCTTTGGGAAGAATGTATGTTCCAGTGTATGTATTTTTTGAGCCAGGTCTTCAGCAGTGTCATCTTGTCCAATCGAGCACTTTGCCTGAAAGATAATTTCTCCCTCATCGAATTTTTTGTTCACATAATGAATGCTGATACCACTTTCACTCTCCTTATTTGCAATAACTGCTTCGTGCACTTTGCTGCCATACATCCCTTTTCCACCATATTTGGGCAATAGTGCAGGGTGAATGTTGATGATCCTGTTGGGGTAAGCCTGGATCAATTTTTCGGGGATCAACCATAAAAAACCAGCCAGAATAATCCAATCAACTTCCCTCTTGGAAAGATAATTCAGAACAAAATCTTCCTCGAAAAGCTGCTGCCGATTGAAAACAAGGGTTTCCACTTGCATGTTTTTTGCCCTTTCGAGCACATAAGCCGAGGCTTTATTCGACAATATACAGTTTACCTCAATGAGTTGGTGGTCCTTAAAATAATCGTAAAGCTTTTGTGCATTTGTGCCCGAACCCGAAGCAAACACCGCCAGTTTATTCATACTACACTTGTTTTATGATTAATTATTCTTTTTTCCAATGAAAGTAAATCAATCTAATTCATTGATATAGTTGCAAAAAAAAGACTTATTTTTACCAATTCGTGTATAAATGTTTTTTTTTTTTTGAAAATTGTGGGTTTAATTTATTTCTTTGCACGGTTTTAAAATTGTACATTAATTATTAACTAAATTTATAAGTTATGTCTGATATCGAACAAAAAGTGCGGGCAATAATAGTTGACAAGTTAGGCGTAGAAGACGACGAAGTTACTTCAGAAGCTAGTTTTACAAATGACTTAGGTGCAGATTCTTTAGATACTGTAGAGTTGATCATGGAATTTGAAAAAGAGTTTGATATTTCTATTCCTGATGAAATGGCAGAAAGTATTGGAACAGTAGGCGATGCCGTTAAATTTATCGAGAAAGAATTAAAGTAATCATTTCAATTTTGTTCTAATGGAGTTAAAACGGGTAGTAGTTACGGGGCTTGGAGCCCTTACCCCTTTGGGAAATTCAGTTGATGAATATTGGGAAAGCCTGGCTAAAGGAGTGAGTGGTTCCGACCATATTACTCGTTTTGATACTTCAAACTTCAAAACGAAATTTGGTTGCGAAATCAAGAACTTCGACATTTCCACTTACATCGACAAAAAGGAAGCACGAAAACTTGATCCTTATGCCCAATATGCTATTGTTTCGACCGACCAGGCCATTGCCGATTCCGGTATGGATCTCGAAAAACTCGATCGGACCAAAATTGGCGTGATTTGGGGTTCTGGAATTGGAGGTTCCGATACATTCCTTCAGGAGGTTTCTGATTTTGCACGAGGTTCGGGAGTACCGAGGTTCAATCCATTTTTCATTCCTAAGATGATTGCCGATATTGCCTCAGGGCAAATATCGATCAGGCATCGATTGCAAGGACCTAATTTCACAACAGTTTCCGCCTGTGCATCATCGAGCAATGCCATTATCGATTCCTTTAATTATATCCGTCTGGGTAAAGCTGTCGCTTTTGTGACTGGAGGTTCAGAATCGGCTATCAACGAAGTAGGGATGGGTGGTTTCAATGCCATGAGGGCAACCTCACAAAACAACGAGGAGTACAAAACAGCTTCGAGGCCGTTTGATGCTACACGAGATGGTTTTGTGATGGGCGAAGGAAGTGGTGCATTGGTATTGGAGGAATTGGAACATGCACTGGCACGGGGGGCGAAAATTTATTGCGAAGTTGTTGGCGGCGGCATGTCTGCCGATGCACACCATCTTACCGCTCCACATCCTGAGGGTGACGGTGCGTATAGGGTGATGAAATGCGCTCTCGAAGATGCCAATCTGCCGCCTGAAGCTATCGATTATATCAATGTTCATGGAACATCCACCCCCTTAGGTGATATTTCAGAGGTAATAGCCATTAAAAAAGTATTTGGTGACCATGCGTACAAGTTAAATATCAGTGCAACAAAATCGATGCACGGACATTTACTTGGAGCAGCGGGCGCAGTTGAAGCTATTGCTTCAATAATGGCAATCACAAAGGGTATAGTTCCTCCCACTATTAATTTTAATACTCCCGATCCAGATATCGACTATAAGTTGAATTTCACTTTTAATAAAGCTCAGGAAAGAAAAGTGAAATATGCTTTGAGCAATACTTTTGGATTTGGTGGTCATAATGCATCCATTATTTTAAAAGAATACACGGAATAAAGCTTTGTGATTTATTCACTAATCAGGCCGGTTAAGATACTTTTTTTGACGAATAGAAAATTCTACCGTCAAATTAAATCTGGATTGGGATTCTATCCTGATAATTATAAGTATTACCAAATTGCACTTACCCACCGTTCAGCATCCATTAAAGCAGACGATGGTTCCCTTATCAATAACGAGAGGCTCGAATTCTTGGGTGATGCCATCCTTGATGCTGTGGTAGCTCATTATCTGTTCACCAAATATCCCGACGAGGACGAGGGTTTTCTTACCCAAATGCGCTCAAAAATTGTAAAGCGCGAATACCTTAACAAGCTGGCAAAAAAAATTGGCCTCAGCAAACTAATAGTTTCCCACACCAGCAAAAATAATGTAAAGAAAAATCTATATGGCGATGCCCTGGAAGCTTTTATAGGGGCAATGTATTTAGACAGGGGCTACCTTTTTACCCGAAAATATATCGTCAACTACCTTATAGGTAATCACATCGACATGGTGCAATTGAAAAATTTGGACACCAATTATAAAAGCCAGTTGTTGGAATGGGTACAAAAGTATAAACTCGAAATGAGCATTGATACTGATGTCGATCCAAAACAATCGGATAGGTTCGTTTCTTACATCCGGATCGAGCGCGAAATATGTGGCTCGGGTTTTGGATTTTCGAAGAAAGAGGCCGAACAAAAAGCTGCAGGGCAAGCCTTATACAAGGTAACTGGAAATGGCATCGAGAATGGATTTGGAAAAGTAGCCTCAAATTAACATCAATAAAAAAAGCCCGAGAGTTATTCTACCCACGAGCTTTTTCAATTTTTAGCCTTTCTCAAACTTATATTTCCAACAAATCAACCCAACCATGTTCATCCTTTTCATCGCCGGTTTGAATAGCATTTAACCTGTTGTAAAGTTTCACCGAAATAGGGCCTGGCTCACCATCTTTTGTATACTCATATACCTCTTCGGTTTTTTCATCAACTATCTTACGGATTGGACTGATAACCGCCGCTGTGCCACACGCACCGGCTTCTTCGAAAGTGGGGAGCTCTGCAATGTCGATAGGCCTTCTTTCTGCTTTCAACCCCAAGTCGATGGCCAGTTGGATCAGGCTCATATTGGTTATTGATGGCAGGATTGAGGGAGAAGCCGGCGTAATGTAGGTATTGTCTTTTATTCCGAAAAAGTTGGCAGGCCCACATTCGTCAATATACTTTTTCTCTTTGGCATCAAGGTAGATAACGGAAGCAAAGCCCCTGTCGTGCCCCATTTTTAATGAAACGAGACTGGCGGCGTAATTTCCACCCACTTTGATGTGCCCGGTACCAAGGGGTGCCGCCCTGTCGGCTGTGCGGCAAATCATCATATCAACAGGCTTGAACCCTTCTTTGAAATAGGGGCCAACAGGCGAAACGAAAATCATAAACATATATTCAGTGGCAGCCTTGACGCCCACCTGTGGGCCTGTCCCGATCAGCAATGGGCGAAGATACAGCGATGCCCCTGAACCATACGGGGGAACAAATTCTTTGTTCAAGCCGATCACTTTTTTGATGGCCTCGAAAAATAACTCGTCGGGGACCTCGGCCATCAGGACACCTTGCGCCGACCTGCGCATCCGTTTGGCATTTTCGCGCCAACGGAACAAGCGCACTTTGCCGTCTTTTCCCATATAGGCTTTCAGGCCTTCAAAGGCTTCCTGCCCGTAGTGGAGACAGGTTGCGGCAATATGGATGTCGATTTTCTCGGAGGATGAAACCTCGAGTTCCCCCCATTTCCCATCCCGGAAATAGCAACGTACATTGTAGTTGGTTTTCAAGTATCCGAATGGAAGGTTTTTCCAATCAATTGCGTTCATGATATTTTTTATGTTTTGGGTTACACTTAGTATTAATCCCCCAAAGGTAGAGAAAATAAGCTCATGTGCAATACTGACTTTTTATGTTGTGGAGCTAGTTTTTTGAGATTTTTTCAAAATGGGTATTCATTTAAGATAAATACAACCAATGCGATTTTATCGTTTGAGAGGATCCGATATACGTCAAATTATTTTCAAATATAGTTAAAATCACATTTAAAAATACTGTGAATTTGCAACAAGTAATTTAGTGATAAACTGGATGTTGAATTGGATTATATGTTCCATTCTTGAATCATAAACAGAGAGCTTGTTAAAAGGAAAAGGTTAACTTAGACTATTTCCATTTCCTTCATCGGGTCCCAAAACACCTTATCAAAATCTATTATTTGATTCTCCTCGATTACAATTCCTTCATTCTCCAACAATTCCTTCATTAGGTTCGAACCATCGAAATGAGACTTACCGGTAAGCAAGCCTGTCCGGTTCACAACACGATGGGCCGGGACATATTCTTTGGCCGAACTGCATTTATTCAAAGCCCAGCCTACCATACGGGCAGATTGTGCCGAGCCGATGCAACGAGCAATGGCTCCGTACGACGTGACCCTGCCTGTAGGAATCAAGCGGGCAATTTCATACACCTTTTCAAAAAAGTTATTCTCCTCTTTCTTCATCAGGTACATCGTATAGCATAGGTTCGGCATATTGCGTATTTTTGTTGAGGCTGAATTGTAGGTAAGTAATCTTTTTGCCCTCCTTCAAAAAAATCCTTTCATAGTGTGTTTTCACCGACAATATGGGTTCAATTCCTTCCATCGAATACAAATCGCTGATGTCCACAATGGCCTCTGTTGAATTGAATTGCAAAATTTTGCGGGTGTATTCGTACAATTCCCAGCTATCGGTTTTAAGATGAATTTTGCCTCCAGGTTTTAGGATTTTCTTATAGGTATTTAGAAAATAGCTTGCTGTCAATCGCTTTTTAGCGCGGCGTTCTTTCAACTGTGGGTCGGGAAAAGTTATCCAGATTTCGCTTATTTCATTCTCGGCAAAAAAAGAACCTATCCACTCGATGCGTGTCCGGAGAAAGGAGGTATTGCTTATGTTTTCTTCCAGTGCGGTTTTTGCGCCACGCCACATCCTTGCCCCTTTTATGTCGACACCGATAAAGTTGATTTCAGGATAAGCCCTGGCCAGTTCATTGGTGTATTCTCCTTTTCCACAGCCCAGTTCAAGGATTATTTCTTTGTTGTCGTGAAAGAATTCGCAGGCCCATTTGCCCTTCAATTTATAATCTTTATTAAGAGATTCTGAAATATGCGGCTCCAGCACATGGGGCATGCCTTTCATTTCGGCAAATCGTCGTAATTTTTCTTTTCCCACTTCGAATCAATGGTTTAGTCAATCGTTTCCACACGAAGTCCCACACTTCGGATGTTCGGAAGACTCTCGTAGCGCATGGCCTGTTCAATTTCGAAGCGGTAAACCCCCGAAACAGGAAAACGTACATTATACTTAAAAACCTTCTGAAAATCCCAGATATCGCCCAAACCCGAACCAAACCAGCGCCCTTTTTCATCGGCCAGCATTAGCTCGAAGGTATCCCTAATTCCCTGTCCCGATGGGGCAACAGTATTAATAAACAGGTAGAGGTTCTGTTTTGGATAATCGCTTTCGTGCCGGAGGTTTAGTAAAATAGAATGGGCCGACAGCGTATCCTCGATATCGACATTGAAAAACAGCACACTATCTTTATGCCATCCATTGGCCGGGATGTCAACATTTTGTTCGAATACCCTGTTGCTATCGCACGACCAGGTAGCAACAATCAATAATAAAAGAAAGAAGCTATTTTTTATTTTTATTTGCATGGAAATTTCCTTTTTTGGGGTTTCGCCTCTTCTTCTTCCTAAATTTGTTTTTATTATCAAATCGGTCGAGTCGGTCTTCGCCCACTACATTATGAAAATCGAGTGATTTTTCGACAGGAACAGGTTTTATATGGCTTAAGGCTGGTGCTTTTTGGCCTTTTTTATTGAGCAGGATAATTTCTTTTACCCGCTCAACAGGTACAGGTACAATGCTATTAGTCCCGTTTTTGTCTGTCGAATACCACATTATGCCCCTAAATACATCCGTTTTGAAATGATAGGCCCTTCCGGTTTCCAACTCAAGGGGCACATCCACGTTGGGGAAATCGCGCTGTGCATCGAGGTAGGCATCCAGTTCGTAATTGAGGCAGCACTTTAATTTGCCACATTGTCCGGCTAATTTTTGAGGGTTTAGCGACAAATCCTGAAACCTGGCTGCATTGGTGGTGACTGATACAAAATTGGTAATAAAAGTAGTACAGCACAACTCCCTGCCACAGGGGCCGATGCCACCGATCCTGCCGGCTTCCTGGCGTGCCCCGATTTGGCGCATCTCGATACGTATCCTGAACCTTTCGGCCAGTAATTTGATCAATTCGCGAAAATCGACCCTTTCTTCGGCGATGTAATAAAAGATGGCTTTGGTTTTATCGCCCTGGTATTCCACATCGCCAATTTTCATGTCAAGCTTCAGGTCTTCGGCCATTTTGCGGGCAGCAAGCATAGTGGAATGTTCCAGTTCGATGGCAGCTTCCCATTTTTCGATGTCGTTAAGCTTGGCCTTCCGATAAACTTTCTGAAACTCGGAATTTAAGGGGATCCTGTTCTTTTTAAGTTGATAATTTATCAGGTCGCCAATCAGGGAAACTACGCCAATATCGTGGCCGGGCGAGGCTTCTACGGCAATCAGGTCCCCCTTTTCGAGAGCCAGGCTGTTCACGTTTCGATAGAAAGCCTTTCGGGTATTTTTAAACCGAACTTCCACCAAATCATTTTCGCTTGCCACACGTGGTATATCATCAAGCCAGTCGTTCACATCCAGTTTGCACGAATTTCCTTTGCGGCATACCGGAACGTTTGGGTTTTCCTTATCGATTGAAGGGCAGCCCCTGGCAAATTTTCCCTGATCTTCCATTCTGTTCTTATCTATTGTGGGCCAATTTACCGCTAAGTAAGCTGGCCATATATTTTGTCCCTTAAAATAGGTGATGGCAAAAGTACAAAAAATAAGGAATGAGAGCGGCGGGCAACCAATAATAGAAGCCGTTAAATATCATGTCAGGTTTTTATGTACTATTTTGGATGCTTACTTGGAGTGTTGGAGTGATGGGGTTCTGGTGTGATGGGGGAGCTGAAATTCAGCCCCCCTGATCTATCGTAATTTATGATGTTGCAGATAGACATTTATTTTCTTTGCCCAAAATACGTAAGTGAAACTGTCGAAATAACTTCCCAAATTTCAGACTTAGGAATTTCTCAGAAATCAATCACAACTTCAGAAGTTTAATCATATTTAAACTCATGTCCATGAAAACCAGCTTTGCATACCCATTACGCTCGATATGGAAATGAGCCTGATTGAGTTGCTCGTATATCTGGGCAGTATTTCGCTCATTGATGAAAGGCGAAAATTTCGAGGCGAATTCTTTTTCTTCTTTGGCTAAAAACGAAATCCTGTCCTGTTTTTGGTTCAACATAAAGCTCTCCCTTACCAGCCTGAGCGAATATTCCATAAAACTTTTTTGCTTTTCGCGGCCAATCCTGCTTATTTCATCCACCCAGGCATTGATGGCCACGACATCCTTTTTGTAGCATATCCGCATCAGGTTCGAGAAATTCTCGAAGTTGAATCTAGATTCGTCGCTCGACCTGATCAGGTTTTGGGCTTCGAGGAAACTGCCGTGGCAAAGATTTACAATATTGAGGGCTTCATCTTCCGAAATTTCAAAATTGTCGGCCAAGTGATGTTGCAGACTGGCCGGGTCGATTTGGGTTACCGCCACTATTTGAGTCCGCGACAGGATGGTTTTAAGAAGTTGTTCCTGATCCTCACAGACCAAAAGAAACAAGGTTTTTTCAGGTGGTTCCTCAATCAACTTCAGGAGTTTGTTGGCAGCAGCCAGGTTCATTTTGTCGGGTTGCCAGATTATCATGATCTTGTATTCGGCCTCGAAAGTTTTCAGGTAGAGCTTGCGGAGTATCTCCGAGCTTTCGTTTTTGCTGATCAGGCCCTGCTTGTTTTCCGAGCCAATAAAATCGAGCCATTGTTGAAGGCTGAAATAGGGCGACGACAACACCAATTCACGCCATTGGGCAATATAGTGATCGCTTACCGGCTTGTCAAATTTGGGGGTCGAAACCACCGGGAACACAAAATGCAGATCGGGGTGGATCAGTTTTTCGTACTTTTTGCAAGATGGGCAAACCCCGCACGAATCATTTTCCTGACGGTTGGTGCAGCTCACAAATTGCGCATACGCAATGGCGAGTGCCAATTTACCCACACCCGGAGGGCCTGTCAGCAACTGTGCATGACTGATCCGGTTTTCTTTTACGCTCCTGATGAAACGCTGCTTGACTTTTTCCTGACCTATGATTTTTTGAAACTGCATATCCCGATTTTTTTCAGGAAGTAAAAATAAACATTATTTGCCATTTGCTTTGCGTCATTAGGCTTCGCCGTCAAATGCGCTGCGCGCGTCATTAATAGTCATTCGCTGCGCGTCATTAGGTGTCATTCAATTGTCATTGATAGTTATTATGTTGTCTGACTATCAATTACGTGCGAAGCGCAATTGACAATAAATGACGCGAAGCGAATGATTCACGAAGTGAAAATGACGGCGAAGCCAAATGACAGCACAGCGTTTTTATTCCTTCCTGCAAAAAGTGCCTTCCGCAGTCCAAAGTTTTCGGAATTTGTATGTAAAGTGGCCGGAATTGTGAATTGGGCTGGTTTCCACCACAAGTTTTATTTCTTCTTTTGAAGATAGGTTGAAAAGCATGATGCCTTCGTTCCGTAGACCAAAGTTGCCTGCTATCAGCAAGGAGTCGCGCAGGTGCGATTCGGTGAAGAAATCGGCTTGTTTGTCCAGCAACCGTCCATACTGAACAAGTTCAATTTCTTTGCCTTCTATCTGAGACCAGCGCACAAAACCGTAGGATTTCATTTTTACCGGTTCTTTATATTTGCATATTCCTCCAGCACTTATTTTAAAAGGAAAATATTCCAATTTGAAACGCCCTGCCTGGATCGCAGGATCTGTATTGAAAATCTTTTCGGCCTTTGCGGAGTCTTTTGCTACCAGGATAAAAATACCGCCCCCGTCGTCGAATGGCCCGGCTGCCACTAAATCCCCTGTTTTGTATAAGCTGTCGATATTGGCTATGTGGGCTGCTTGCAGTTTCTCTACTTCCTCACTAGGCAGGGTTTCCCTGTCGGGGTTTGTGTTGAGAAAAACAACAAACAGATGGCTCTGTTTTTGCGCCGATAAGGGGGTCGTAAGAAATTGTAAAAGCAGTATGGTGAAAAGACCTAAAAATATCCGTTTCATAGTTTTTCTTTTTTTTGTGAAGACAAAAGTAAGTAGATTAAATGGTTGTACGAAAAAATCAAAAATATAATATAAATTTACAGCCTGTAACCCAATTATCACGATCATGAAAAAAACTATGCTATTATGGATTTGCTTTAGTCTACTTCCTTTCGGAAATGTATTCTCACAACAAGTAAATGGCGAAATAATCTCCGACCAGAATAATTTGACTGTAGTAAAACTATGGGGCACTCATCAGGAACGGGGCTATGCTTATGGATTTCTGTTGGCCAATAAAATCAAGAATATTTACGAAGGCTACCTAATGCCCCAATTCGGAGCAGGACTTTCCGGTGCAAAGCTACTGATCCAACAGGGTCAGGTTTTAAGTATACAGCCGGAGTACATTACCGAAGCCCAGGCTATTTATGATGGGATGACGGCAGCGGGTTTCAGTGTTGCAAATGGTAACTACCTCGACATTTTGGTAGCCAACACTTTCCTCGATTTGATGGGCCTGAACGACAACTTCGGAACAAAAGCACTGAAAAATGGTTGTTCAAGCCTGATGACCTGGGGCGAGGCCACCACAGGCAGCGTGGATGCAGGCAAAGCGTTTATCTCACGGCACCTCGACTGGACTGCCAGCCCCTATCTTACCAATAACCAAGTGTTAGTGATCCACATTCCTTCAGAAACTGATGAACAGCCCTGGGCCATGATTGGCTTTGCCGGGCAAATGTCGGTTTTATCGGGGGTAAATGATGGTGGCATGGCAACTTTTCAACACATGCTCTCCGATTTCAACGAGCCAAGTACGATGAACCCGCCTTATGACCCTATCTGGTTTAGCCTGCGCCGGGCACTCGAAAAAATCGATTACAATAGTGATGGTGTGCAAAATGTGAACGATGTCCGCTCGGCTTTGGCAGCTTCTTCGCATGGTTATTCCGAAGGCTACATTATTACAGCCCTTGCCGAAGCCGACCACATAACCGACAGCCTGATTGCACTGGTGGCAGAGGTAACACCCAATACTCCAACCCATACTTTTCGATATAATAATTACCCTGACAACATCCCCGGTGACAACCTCTATGCGGCCAACTATGAAATAAAACGAAACGACCACCTCCACTACTGTTCGCGGTACAATGGCATAGTCTCCTCGTTCACTGATAGCACCGGGATAAGCAAGGCTGATAATTGGGAAAAAATGCGCCTGTATTCAAACTCAGGTTCGGGCAATATCCAGTTTATGCAATTCTGCCCCGACGACAGGGAGTTGTTGCTGGCTTGGCATCACAACGGAATCCCCGGCTATCAGAACGAACCAGACACTTTTAATTTGGATGAATTGTTTTCGCCCACAGTTTCCATTCAATCACCAAAGCCATTCAATAAAATGAAAAGCCTGAAACTTAAACCCAACCCGGCCTCCAGCGAAATAACCGCAGAGATTTTCCTCACAGCTCCAAGTTCTTTGCAAATAGAAATTTTAGACTCAAAACAAAACCTGATTCAACAGATGGATATAGAAGAGCAAGCTATTGGCAAGCATGAATTTATTTTGTCCTTACAAGCCCAACCTGCAGGCATCTATTTTATTTCACTAAAGGGGGAGTATTTTTCTGTTAGTAAGAAGTTTGTGAAGTATTGAGATTGGTGGGGAACAGGGATTGAAAATACACGCCAGCGTATTGGAATAAACCTTACCTTTGTTAAACTGAGTAGCAAGAAGTACATTATTTGAAATATTATAAACTAATTCAAACCATGAAAAACACGAAGTACAGGGTATTCTCGAATATACCCTGGCCCTCGATGCAGCCGTATGAGTAATACCGATTACTATTTGAAATACGCCTTTAGTTCGATCCTCTCCTAAAGCCCCTTCAAATATGTATCAGCATTTACCATTGTAAATATTAAAAAGGCTTTCAGCGCATTATAATATACAATTGGTATAATCTTCCATCAAAAACTCCGAAAGAGATTATTAAAATTTTGAGTTAAAGGGTTTGTGCTAGACCGTAGCCGAGGAAGTCACCAGATTTGGCTTTATCCTATTTTACGAAAACGCACAATTGTACCAATGCACAAAAAAGACACTTGCACGGGGGCAAATAAAAAAAGGCCCGCTGTAAAGCGGGCCTTTCTCTATTACCTATTTATTAATCTATTGTTTTTCGCGTATCAGGTGGAAAGCTTTGGCGTATTCTTTACCTGAGAATTCGGTATCGTCGAGGCCCACCCCTTCAATTACATAGAAGTAAACACCAGGCGTGGCATCTTGCCCATTGCTGAGTTTGCCGTCCCACCAACCTGGGTCTGGTTCACCCGTTTCAGTATTCCAGGTCCACTCATAAACGAGCTTGCCCCAGCGACTGAAGATTTGTCCGTGCATACTGCGGAGAGTCGCAGTTTCGAACTCAAGGAGATCGTTTTGTCCATCGCCATTGGGTGTGAATACATTTACACCGGGTACGATATCCGATTTGGCATCGGTAAATGGATACCCTATCACAATGGTGTCGAGGCATCCAAATTCACTTCTTGTAACCAATTGGACTTTATAATAGCCTGCCTCTTTGAACGTGATAGATGGGTTCGCATCCGAAAACACAGTCTCCCCATCTATTTCGATTGGGTCTTCCCAAGGGAAGATTTCTGCCTGGGTTTCAAAATCGGGTAACGAATCGAAACGAACATGATAAAATCTCCACTCATATTCAGCATTTTCATCAAATGGAGCCATCCCAAGCTGATTATAATAATCAAAAACATTATTAATGTGAAGATAATTTGGTTTATTATTTTTATAGGTACTGTCAGTTGTATATGACAAGTTGCTAAAATCACAAGTAAACGGTGCGAAACCAAAGGTATCTGCCGGAATATAAAACAAGGCTGCCATATATCCAGTGTCATGTACAAGTATCATAAATGTGTCGGTACAACGTGTATTCTCAGGGTTCGGAGTCACAGTCGACAAGGAGTTTGCACTAAAGAAATAATCACCGGTCATAAGATTTTCCTGCATATCTGCACTGTGGTCGGTGTAGGTAACAGAAAGACTATCGATCCAATTATAGGTGTTGCTCTGCGAAGTGGGTGCCAATAATAGAATAGATCCACTTGCATCCCCGCATTTGGCGGGTTCCGAATCATCCGATATTTCTACTGCTACTGTGTCGGGTTCGGCTATTATAACAGCATCAGCCATCGATTTACACGCCCATTTGTTTGTGGTAATAAGCCGTACTGCGTGTTCTTCCAATTTTTCAGCATTGGACCATTTCACATATATGGGGCCTTTCCCCGGGTCCTGGGGTGTGCCGGTTTCTGAACTTACTATGATCCCACCGTCAATATCAGACCAATCCCAATTTACGACCCCGGTATTTTCTTTTGCTTTTATCTTTGCCGGATAACCAATACAAAAAGGAGGATGCTGAGGGAAATCAGTTTCAATTTTTCCACTTGGACGTGGTGCAAACATTACAGTAGTCGAGGCAATATCAGTACACAAGTTACGGGGTTCTCCATTTATCGGGGCACCGTAATGTTCTTCCTGCCATATAAATTCGTACACATCCGGGTTAATATAGTCGATGGGTGTAACATGCACCCAGTTTTTGGGCAAAGTATCGTTCGGGAAAGTATCAGTGGCATTGATATGCAAGAAAGTGACCCCGGTAGGGGCAGTGGTAATCCATTTTCCGGCCAGGCTATCAGGTGCAACACCCGGTGGTGTGAATGGCATTAGGTTTACCGACCACGATCCCTGTAAGTGATAATAGGGGCTGTACACCGAGTCGATACAAGCTGTGTCGAATAAGGGGCCCGGGTTTGCTACTGGTTGTTTAATAAAATCGACTATAAGCGAATCGTAGTCGAGACACACTGAATCGCCATGATGATTCTCTACATTCCAGTAAAACGTGTGTACCCCATAATTACCAACCCTTACACTATCGGGGTCTTTTGCAAGAGAATTAGGATAAAATTCGGAATCGTTGGCCGACCAATAAGCGGTCACATTAGGGCCTGTAATGCCTGGTGCAACAGCTTGAATAATATTATCAAAAGGCATTTCGGTTTTACCGCAAACGTGGTCGGTACTAACACCCGCTGTAAATGACACCTCGGCATCGGGCACAATCATGTAAACAATTTCTACTGAATCATAATCAACACATTGGATGCCATTGTATTCGTTGTATTCCTGCCAAACATAGGTTACTACCTCGTTGGTGCCCGTAAGCCCGTAATGGGTAGGTGAATTTGGATCGAGAATATCGGTTATTTGAGCCGATGTAGGTAGCCACTGCCCGTTTCCGGTACTGGCTATAGCTTCAAGTTCGAAATCGGTGCCACAGATATACCTGTCGGGCCCGGCATCCACATTGGGTATTTCGATAAAGAAAACAGTAACCTCATCAGACGAAGTACAGGTTTGTTTTAGCTGGTTGTCTTCTTTCCATTTGAATACATACTGCCCATGCTGAGGCACTTGTACCCAGGATGTGGGTTTTGTATCGTCTTGCCATGTTGGTGGCACTGAACTTGGCCCGGAAACCATCGACCATTTCCCTTTTGAATTACCAATACTGTATTTGGCCGTCATAAAATACTTTTTCCCGCATACCGAAGTGTCGTGGCCTGCATTTGCTGTAGGAGTTTGGAAGAAGGAAATCAGCACAACATCCTCGTCGGTACACCGGTTATTGTCCATAATCCAGGTAAACGGCAGTGCAATCCACGAGGTATCACCAAACGTCCCTGATGGTGTCGACCCCGGGAACGAACCCGTATTGGGTAAAGTAACCGTGGCGGCCGGATCGTGCTTGTCGTCGAAAGTGGCCGTAATGAAGTCGGTTTTCCATGTACCGAGGGCGTATTCATAGCCAATTATATCGGCATCGAAAGTAAAGGAAGTACCACAGACCTGGACATCGTTTCCGGCTGCTGCATTGGGCACGGTGGAGTAAACAATGGTCACATCGTCGGAAGCGGTACAGAACGCATTTTGTTCTGTCCATGTAAAAGTTGCCGTAACTTCGCTCAGACCGTTGAAAGCTATGGTCGCATTGGTGTGTGGAGAAGTTGAGCTAGCATAACTAGTGTTTAACGGGCCATCCCACCATCCAACGCCCATAGTCGAATTTGCCTGAAGGGCATAAACATTACCACAAATCGAGTCATCGTGGTTGGCATCAACAAGAGGTTGTTTAATAAAGGTTATGGTTACCTGATCTTCATCTTCACATTCGCCGTTGTATTCGCGCCATACGTAGGTGTACGAACCCGGGTTGAAAACATTGACTTCAGTAATTAGGGCCAAAGGGTCGGTAATGTTGCCCGAACCCAACCATTCGCCTTCGCTTTGACCTGTTGGCCCACACAAACTGCTCCATTCGGCTTGTAAGTTGGCTACCATACCGCATATCGAGAAATCGTTCCCTGCAAATGCGTTAGGTACAGGTTTCATGGTTACGGTAACATCGTCGAAGTGCTGGCAGGGGCCATTGTTTATAGTCCAACGGAACGTGAAATTGGTATTCAACAGGCATCCAAACTGATTGGTGTCAAAATAAGGAACGACTACCGAAGTTTTGGGTTCGTTGAAGTTGGGCGCATAAATTACACCTGATGCAGTTAAGCAGCTCCACGTACCTACACCAACATTGGCGGTATCGGCATCTAATTGAATGGTTTTTCCACAAGTATAATCATTAAGTCCTGCGTAGGCAGTCGGAAGTTTGTACCACTTTACAGGGGTTCCCTGCGAAACAGATAAACATCCATCCGTTGTACTCACTAATGGATTGGCAGGGTCGCCCGATGTGTTGTTTCCAACCACATGCGATATGTAGTACACCTGGTTGTAATTCATTTGCCCGGGAATAAACTGGAAAATACCCGTTGTATTATGGCCCAGCACCGTGCCCAAAACACCAAACTGACCAGTATGTAGGAAATAT
Source organism: Bacteroidales bacterium (assembly GCA_021740905.1). GTDB lineage: Bacteria > Bacteroidota > Bacteroidia > Bacteroidales > M50B96 > JAIOYV01. The sequence continues at coordinate 56,886 of JAIOYV010000013.1, read as the reverse complement.
TCCCACCCGTCGTTTGCATCAAGGGTGTACGAAGGGTTCCCTCCGGGGCCTGGTAATACCTGCACATTGGTTTGGTCGGTTTCGCAAAGGGCAACAAGTGCCGTTGGCATATCCCCGGCATGAGAAGTACAGGTACAATTATGGTATCCTGCAACAATAGAGGGGTCGCAATCCCAGTTGTCGGTAACTATGATGCTATAATTGCTGGGGCTGTTGATCCATCCACTGGTGAAGGTTGTGCCAAGATAGTTACCGGGGAAAACAGTACTATCGGAGCTATTAAGGAATTCATACGAACCCGGGTTTCCACCTACCACAGTAAATGTAACCTGGAACTGGGTATTGGTGCCGTTGCATATTTTCTGGACATTGGAAACAACTGGCGCATCTACCACATTAATGATCACAGTCTCGTCATCGGCACAAACACCGCTAAAGGCATAATTGATCGTATTGTCGCCGAGCAAAGCCTGGTTGGGATAGAACCAACCGTTCGAAGTGACCGGCCCATTAGGCCAGGGTTGTCCACCATTGGCAGTCCACGACCCACTATAGAATAGGGGAATTAGCTGTACCGGTGGTGAGTTTTTACAAATATACTGGGGATACCAGGTTATAGTTGCATCGGTAGGAAGGGTTTCGTAATATTGGCAAACCTGCGGCTGGCACTGATTGTATAAAGGAAAGTTGGTCTGTGTGATTTCGTTTCCTAATGTATCGTACAAATGATCGAAAACGGTAAGGCAGAAAGTGGTACTTGTAAGGGGTTCGGGGTTAATACTTGGGGTTGGGTTAAGGGCAAAATCTTGTGACCCCCAAGCAGCAGTGTTCCAGGCTACCGGATAACTAGACCATTGGGCAGTAACTTCGTTGGTAATAGTATGCGACGAAGTGGTTTTTAACGGAACAGTGTATGTTGCAGCAGTAGCCGGTGTACAAGCATTGTCGGTTATGGACACATTGATAGGGCCTGAATCGTATTCATAAGTAGTCTGTCCACATTCGCTTTGTCCGGTAAATGAAATGGTTACTTTTTGAAGGTAGCCCACATCGGCAGGGGTACAGTCGTATATCTGTACTTTCCAACCCCCTTGCGAGGCCATGTTGCCATATATACCATCCCAGGGTCCACAGGAAGCAAAAGTCCCAGTCAATGGAGCTGACATATCGCAAACACAGGGTGTAAAATTAGGGTCGCCTGCAGGCTGAGCCGAAGTGAAACAGAAATTCTGAAGGTGGTTGCCCGAGTTACAATTGGTGTAATAGTCGAGGGGGTCGCAATCGGTAACAACACTAATATCCAAAGTGGTTACCTGTGCTCCCTGGTCCCATGCCGAAACAGGCGGCAATAGGTCGACACGGTTTCCGGCAGGCCCAATCAGGTAAAATCCAAGGTCGGACACAAAAGTATGGTCGGCCCAGAAACAAACTTTGATAGTGGTGTTCGAGTCCACCTCAAATGGAGTTGGGGGCGGGTCGTAAATGGTAAAATCATTCACGGCATCAATAATCCCACCTGTTAGCGAAAAGGGCTGACAGCCGGCTGCAATGGGATCGAAGTCAATAATGGTTTCGTTCACAAATACATGGGCGCGACGGCAATGCTTGGCCTCGTTGGTTGCACCTACGTTTGTGGTAACGATGACCTGATAAAAACCAGATTGAAGACCGGAAACCAACGAAGAGGGTTGGTTATTCTCAGTAAGGAAAGGGACAAATGTCTGATAGGTAGCAATGTTTAAAGGATCAGGATCGTACAATCCCCATACAAAGTTACATAAAGGAGCACCACCACTTACCGAGAGGGTCCCTAACACGGAATCGCCGTTGGCATCTGGCGAACAAAAAATGAAGACTGGATCATCGGGGATAGATGTATCCACATAATCGGAAGGAATACGCGAAGTTCCGGCCGGGGCTGATATTTGGCTGGGTGTCTGTGCGAAGGCATCTTCCATAGTGCCTGCCAGCAATACTGCTGCAAACACCAATACGAGCAAACTTTTAAAATAGCTTTTCATGACTGTTTATTTTAAGTTATTTATTTTTGAGTTGAATTCTTTTACAGATACCTCTTTGCCTTCCAGCGAAATAGAGCTGATATTGAATTTATTCAGAAAAAGGTCAAAGGTATCTTGCGGTTTCTGTGAGGATGTTTTGAGGTAGCATAAATATCTTCCGGTTTTCATGTCGGGAGAATTCTTGATGCCGAGTTTTATCACATCAGGGATTGTTTCTGTCGTTTCCCTAATTTCTTTGGCATTGGTGAAGCGATCGTCGAAAAGGATATGAAAATGGAAAATGGTTTCTCCCGCATAATCTTCCAGAAAATCTTTCTGCGATTCGACAAACACAGTCACATTCGATTTGCTTTGTTGAGCCATCAACGCCAAGCCCGTCATACTTAACAAGATACTTAGGCCAATTAACACTGCTGCTTTTCTTTTCATTATATTTAAATTTGATAAAATCGTTGATCAAAAATAAGCGTACAAGTATATGAAATTAAATCCACTTTTCTGAATTTCCTCCTTCTTCAATGCCTGATCTTTCAGTTCTTTCCACCACTTATCAATAAGTTAATCCAAATTTATCGGCACAGACAAAATCGAGGTTAAAAACGTTGCCCGGGGTTGAAAAAAAATCTTCCACCATGAAATGAGAATTCACAGAAATCTGGGTGATGGAGTATTGGGTTGTGGGACAAAATACTGTAAGTGAAAGTTTTTTTGAATCTTTTACTTATCATTAAAACATATATTTGCCTGACAAAAGAACAGGAAATCATGAACGGCAACAATATTGATAGGGGTCGGCCTTATGAGCAAAGTACTAAACGAAAAACAAAAAATCTATCATAGCCTGGTTTTCCCCGGCCTTTTTTTACTCGTAATCTGGTTGGTCAAGCTTTTTGAGCTGGCTTCGAACGAAAGTTTTGCCTGGTTGGGCATTTTCCCCCGGGAGTTGTATGGCCTGCCCGGGATCGTCACCTCCCCATTCCTTCACGGCGATTTTAAACATCTTATTTCAAATTCGGTCCCGGTGTTTATTTTGTGGGTAGCCATACTGTATTTTTATCGGGGCATTGGCCACCGGGTGGTTATTGTGTCTTGGTTGGCCACGGGTATTTTTGTGTGGCTTATCGGACGGCCAAGTTACCATATAGGGGCCAGCGGACTGGTGTATGCTTTCGCCGCTTTTTTATTTTTTAGCGGGGCACTCCGCCAGGATAACCGATTGTTGGCCATCGCCCTGGCTGTGGCCTTTATGTACGGTGGATTGATCTGGGGCATCTTCCCCAACGACCCAAAAATTTCTTTCGAGGCCCATGCCATGGGATTGTTAAGTGGACTTGGACTGGCCATTTATTACCGGAAAGAAGGCCCTCAACGCAGAAAATATTCATGGGAAATTGAGGAAGAAGAGGAGGCTGAAAAACAAAGGCTTACACCCGGTCCTAGCGATTCGTTTGATAATTCTATCAAAATTGTATACAACTGGAAGGAGAAGGATGTTGATTGAAGCAAAAAGGGATCAAGTCCTTTTTCTCTTTTCCCTTGCAATGAAGCACCGGAGCATTTGCCGGGAGAAATTTTAAATCATCCCACGACTTCCATCTGCCTGATAGCCCGTAACCCAATTCGCCGTGAACACTTCTAAAATTGGTTTGTTTTGTTGAAGAAAAAAATAGTTTTGGTTAGTTAAAGAGAAAAAGAACTCATAGAAGCGGTCAAGTTATTTCGAAATAACTCCGTTGTAGTGAATTGATGTTGAACAAAAAATTGATTCAGGCTTTTTTAGAAACATGGGAACAACTAACTTTGTATCGTTGTTTGAACAATAAAGTGATCAGGCTAACTAAAAGCAAATTATAGAATCTAAAGATATGGCAAAAATTGAAGTATATCTCCCGCCAATGGGAGAAGGCATTATAGAAGCAACCCTTACCAAATGGATAAAAAAGGAAGGAGAAAAGGTTGAAGAGGATGAATCGATTGTGGAAGTTGCAACCGATAAGGTGGATTCTGAAATCCCGTCGCCAGCCGATGGTATTCTTGCAAAAGTGTTTTTCAACGAAGGGGATGTACCCAAAGTTGGCGATGTAATTGCAATTATTACAACAGAGGGGGATACGGTTTCGAAAGATGAGTCCGACAAAATCAATGCTCCTGCACCAGAAATAAACACGTTTGCCACGCCCGACAAAAGCATAATAGAAACGGAAAACGATGATGATTCGCCCAATACGGTTGGAAGCAGGACTCCAACTGGCAAGTTTTTATCCCCATTGGTGCGCAATATTGCAAATAGCGAAAACATTAGTTTAGTTGAATTGGATGCAATTTCGGGATCGGGGCAGGACGGAAGGATTACCAAACAAGATGTGTTGCTTTATGTCGATAACCGTGGGAAATCGGATTTGGGTATCCGAGTGCCAAAGTCGATGAATGACCCTGTGAGCAAAGGTGAATCGCTGGTGAAAGCAGATCCCCTTCCGATAAAATCGGCACCAATTACAGTTGGCGATGGCGACCAGATTATTGAAATGGACCGTATGCGGAAACTCATTGCCGACCACATGGTTAAATCAGTACAGATATCGCCCCATGTCACCTCATTTGTAGAGGCCGATGTGACCGATTTGGTAAACTGGAGAAATACCCATAAAGATGAATTTCAAAAGCGTGAAGGTGAGAAAATTACTTTCACCCCTATTTTTATTGAAGCAGCCGCCCGTGCTTTGCGCGACTTTCCAAATGTAAACGTGTCGGTTGATGGATCAAAGATCATCCTAAAAAGAAATATTAATATTGGTATGGCCACAGCCCTGCCGAACGGGAACTTGATTGTACCGGTAATTAAAAATGCCGACCGCTTGAACCTGGTTGGCCTTGCCAGATCGGTGAACGACTTGGCAGTACGTGCAAGAAAGGCAAAGCTTCTGCCCGACGAAATACAAGGCGGGACTTTTACCATTACCAATTTCGGATCGTTCGATAACATTACAGGAACGCCCATAATAAACCAGCCCGAAGTCGCCATTCTGGGTGTGGGAGCGATAAAGAAAAAACCTGCTGTGGTTGAAACTCCCCAGGGCGATTTTATTGGCATTAGGCATATCATGGTGCTCTCCTTATCGTACGACCACAGAGTTGTGGATGGCGCATTGGGTGGTCAATTCCTAAAGCGGATTTCTGATTATCTCGAAAATTGGAACATGGACAGGAAAGCTTAGTCCTCAGACCTCTGCCGGCAGGACTCAGTCGGTAGTTTGTAGTCGGCAAGGTGTTGGAAAATTGGATGATGTGTGTGATCAGAAATTGGAAATTGAGGAGAGACCTATATCAAATCTGGTTAACTGCCCAATTTCGAATTTCATTCTTTTAAGAAAGCGAATGGGTGGCAACTGCGGATGAAGACTGTTTACAAATTGTGAATAAGTCCAAAAAAACTATTTATTACCTACAGAATAATTTCATAACTTTATCCCAGCAAATCAATGAGGGATATTTCTTATGTTAACAATAGAAAGCGAACAGCTAAAGTTAAGAGCTCCAGAGCCTTCCGATCTCGACATCCTTTACAAATGGGAAAACGATCAGAGCCTTTGGGAAATAAGTAATACCATCACCCCCATTTCAAAATTCCTGTTAAAGGAGTACATCAAAAAATCGCATCTCGATATTTTCCAGGTCAAGCAATTGAGGTTGATGATCGATTTAAAGGAAGATGAGTTGGAATTCCCGGTAGGAAGTATAGATATTTTTGATTTTGAGCCTTATCATCAAAGGGCCGGTTTAGGGATTGTTATCGATGCAAGCCAACGCAATAAAGGAATTGCGAGCGAGGCATTGATCCTTACCATCGACTATGGCTTTGCCACTTTGGGCTTGCACCAGCTGTATTGCAACATTTTGGAAAATAACGAAGCCAGCCTCCACCTTTTCGAGCAGATGGGCTTCGATATTATTGGCCTTAAAAAGGATTGGGTAAGGACTTCGGAAGGTTGGCTAAATGAGTATACGCTACAAAAGATCAGGTCTTTTTAGGCTAGTTGGATCGATGTTTCGCACTTCGACAAGGGGCTTTATTTCCTGAAAATCAACTCGGGGAAAGAGAGTATTATGGAACGATTGGTAATTGAATGAGACTAATCAAATATCAATTTAAGCCAGATGGAAACATATTAAAAGAAACGAGGCCGGTTCTAATTCACCGGCCTCGTTTTCTTTACTGAACAATTATCTTTTTCAGGATTGTCGTTTCGTTGAATTTCACTTTTGCATAATAGACACCAGGAATAAAATCGCTAAATTCCAGTACCTGATTGGATGTAATAATTTCGGATGATTCGTACAATACCTGACCCAGCGTATTGGTAATTTCCAGGTTGGAAATTTCTTCAACACCATCGAACAGCAAACTAAAATCGCCCATGTTGGGATTAGGATATACCGAAATGGTAACCTGATCGCTTTCGTTTTTGAATTCAGTTTCCCCTGCAATGCTGATTTTGTCGATTTCATACACATCATCGCCCTCAATCCATTCGCATACCCTGAATTCTATTTCGCATTGTTCCGAATTGTCCCAATACCTGAAATGCAATACATTGCCATCTACTGGCCCATCTTTCTCTTTAATGGTTTCATCATCGCCAAAAACCGCCACGCAGAAATAATCCTGGTGAAGTTGAGCTGCCCCAACAATTTGGCTGTTGGAAAGCACAGCAATCTCATCCCCTTTTTCGGGATCGAACGGCAGCGCATTGACAGGGATTATCATGGTGTGATTGTTTCCTGTATTGATGACCCCATTGAAATGTTCTGGCGGAGTGGGCATATTTGTAGGAACCTCATATTTTTTCGTCGGGGGAGGTGGGTACATCAGGATAACATCGTTGCTAGCAATGATTTTTATTTTATAGCCTTTACCGGGTTGCATATCGCCGATATTATTCAAAGGGATTAATGGGGGCACCCAGGGCGAATCGTCTGGAATGTAGGGGTTTCCCAATTCATCTTTTACAATTCCAGTTACTGTATCGATACTTTGGAGCATTGTAGTAATTGGATAAGGTTCTTTGTGTAAAAAGGAAATTATATTCCAGCCCGGATGTAAAATAATTTCTGTATCAGGATCGACCCTTATGCCATTTATGTACAAAACAAATGTTGTTTTCGTCCCCCCTAATGTGTTCATTTTAATCTGGTATCCTTCACCAATTATAAGCGATCCAATGGTGTTTAGGTTCCAGGCCGGATAAACAACCTCTCCGTTTTCATCTTTTAAGATGATCAAATTCTGATAAATGGAAGATAAAACAGCATTGATATCGGTTTCAAATGGATCGATGTAAGTAGACATAATGCCCCATCCTTCATTTATGCCAACAAACTGCTCGGCATATCCTTGTAGCTTTATAATTCCACTTTCGCCAGATTGGGAATAGTTCCCGGCATTTGGAAATGCGGTAGGATTGTATTCTACTAAGGCTTTAAATACCTCATCTCGCGAAGCATCCCAAATCTTCCAGGTAAATTGCTCCCCTGGGTAAAAACCTTCAACAACAGAGGTGGTTGTAAAAATATCACCATAAGCCAAAAGGGTATCGCTTACACCTTGCCAAACCAAAATGCCACCACAGGCAAGTGTTCCGGACGAATCGTAAAAAACACCAATCTGATCGCCGGGTTCCAGAGGGTCTCCATTCACCGTAAGATCTGCTTGACTGGGAATTACAATGCTATGATATTGGGAGTTGGGGTAAATTACCCAGCCTGGCCCGGTGGCCGCAATTTCGTAATTTTCAGTTTGTGAACATAAGTTTGCATCAGTAACTGTAACTTCATACAAACCATTAGGAAGATTGCCAATTTGAGGTGCCTGAAAACCATTTGACCAAACATAGGAATAAGGCGGCATGCCTCCGCTTGCCTCCGCCACTAACGAGTCGGCACCAATTTGAGTGATGGTAATAAGGATAGGGTCTGGAGGTGGGACGAATAGCTCCAGGATATCAACAGCCCCCTGCGCTTCGGTTACTGTTATGGTATAAAAACCGGCGGATAAGTTATTGACAAGATCAGTGGTGTCGCCCGTACTCCACAAAAACGTGTAGGGTGGCTGGCCTGTGAAGGTGGCAACAACGGCCACCGCATTGTTGGCACCCGGACAACTTATGCCTTGAATGAGAAACACATCGGAGAAAAGATTAGTCGATTGAGAGCCTGTTGATGAAGGCATGAAAGGGGCACTCGCCGACAAGGTAACAGTCAAAAACAGAAAGGAAACAAATAATATAAAATGAAAAAATTTGCTTTTCATAGCTATGAGTTTTTTAATATTTTAAATAAATTTCATCAATTACGCCAAACCATTTCTCCCTTCAATGAGAATGTGTGTCAGAAGCTTGCGAAAGGTAACCAATTTTTGGTAAAATAGAAAATGAAACAATATGGAAAGTAATTCGGCTTGGATGAAACCACCGCAGTGGCGGGGCAGGAATCTGATCTCATAAAACAATCACTATCGGCAATTATTTCAATTCGTTTATTTTGTTGTACACCCACAACAAAAACATTCCTATCCCTTTTCAAACGACAATAGAATTGATATTTTTGCGGCTTGATTTTTTGCAATAAGAAGGATGATCGATGAGGGTTGTAATTAGTGGTGCAAGTGGTTTGATTGGTAGTGCCCTGAAAGAAATGTTCGAGGCTGAGGGGCACGAGGTAGTGCCATTGGGGAGGAAGCATTTTAAGCGCAACATTCACGAATTTAAGGAGTTTTTTCGCGAAGCCGATGTGCTGATAAACCTTGCCGGAGCACCTTTGTTAAAGAGATGGACGCAATCCTATAAGAGAAAATTAAGGAGCAGCCGCGTCGACACATCCGAGAAAATATACACTGCATTTAAATTACTAAAGGACAGGCCACTTTTATATATTGCAGCTTCCGCTATTGGCATTTACGAAACATCGGAAAAAATCCACTCGGAAGAAAGCCAATCGTTCGATCCTAATTTTGTTGGCCACCTGGTTCAAGACTGGGAAAAATGCAATTTGCAATTTACCGGACTGCACAATATCCGGGTGGTTATCATGCGACTTGGTGTGGTACTGGCCAAAAAAGGTGGGGCCTTCCCCACTATGGCACGGCCCTTTAAAATGGGAGTTGGTGGCCGTATTGGCAAAGGGATGCAGCCCTTGTCGTTTATTCACATTAAGGACTTGATGAATGCCATTCAATATTTCATCAACAACAAAAATGCAAACGGTATTTATAATCTGGTTGCACCAAAACCTGTCACCAACAAAGAATTTTCGAAGGCATTGGGGAAAGTCTTGAAACGTCCCAGCTTTTTCATCGTCCCCCCATTCATCCTCCGTTTGCTGTATGGCGAGGCATCATCAATCATGGTAAATGCCCCCTGGGTAATTCCAGAAAAACTCCAATCGAATGGCTTCAAGTTCGATTATCCTGATATTGAATCAGCATTGGGGGATTTGACACAAAAGCATCCGGGTGGTTGAGTGTTTTTATTAAAGCTGGATTATTGCGACTGAATTAATGAAGAGTAAGATTGATGAAGAAAATGGGATGGGAGGTTCATTTCCCTCTATCCCCGAGTCAGGAGAAATGAAGTTATCGCTTTCAATACCACCCAATATTATGAAGAAACATGACTAATTAGGGTTAAATGCCTGGTTCTTTCTCTGCAAAAAGACCAGACTTTTGACACTATACTAGACGTGTTGTTACTCATGTTATTTAAGAACTAGTTTTGAAATCGGTTTTAACCCCTCTTGAAGAACTTCTCTTTCTTGAGAAGAATTTTTAAGAATGTGAGATCCGTTTGATTGTACCCAATAAAATGAGGTTTTAGCTTTCAAAATATTTATTTCGGGAGCTTTTTGATTAAGCCAATCTTTCAACCATGAAAGCTTATTTAATACAGTCCTAACCTCTCGAGTATTTGCAGTATGTACTTCAAAGAAAAACACCTCTCCATTATAATCAATAGCATAATCCCAACGATTATCCTGAGCATATAAATTTTGTTCAATCAGACATTGATCTATAAATAAACTTCCTCCGCATTTTCTAGGATCCGATAATTCAACTTTGTTTCGTTCTCTATTTAAAATTGCCGATTTGCCTTCTTTATAACAAAATCGAACCTCCTCTGTGGCTTCGATAGCTTGTTTAAATGTCTTCTTCTTATTGGGTTTGTATTTTTTACTTTTCATTTGCTACAAGTTTTGATACAATATCTCCTGCTTTAGATGCAAAATCTGTAAGTCCGCCCCAATTGGAGGTTGCCATATCATCGCTGCTAGCGTCAAGGGATGAAATATTCCGAACGTCAACACCTTTATTGTTTTGATCAAAAAAGTAGGTTGCAAAAGTTTTCTCATTGATAATAGTATTGAATGTTTTTGCTATTGAAGCATTCTTTTCAAGTGAGAACAGTTCGAATAGATCACCAGGGGTGCCGCCGAAGTTTTTAATATAATTCATAGCCCAAAGTAACTCTAACAATACGGGAGAATGTGTTGAGATAATTAACCTGTAGCCTCTTGCAATAAGTTCTAGAAAAACAACCATCAAGGCTTGGATTGCTTTTGGATGCAATCCCATTTCAGGCTCTTCGATAATTACTGTTTTTATGTCATTTTTCAATCTTACTTTTGAGGCAGGCATCAGATAATAAAGTGAAAGGAGTAAGGGCATAAATTCTTTCTGACCAGCACTCCATGTCATAAAAGGGAGTTTGCTTTCACCAACTTTCAACAGAAATCTTCTTTTTAAACTTGAATTATCTGATTCTACTTTGGCACCATGAAAGATGCTTTCATCCAATATTTTTCTAAGTGGTTCTTTAATGCGATTGGGTTTTGGAAAAACATTGCTATTGTCACTGTCTCCAATTATGGTTTCTTTCTCCATAAGCACTCGAATAGACTCACTAAATTGTTTCAGAACAAATGGGTCTCCGATATCAAATGTACCGAAAGCTCTAGGCCAACCCTGACTCATTGTCACAACACGTTGAGCAGGGATATAAAAGAGTTTTTCGGTTCTTGAAGCTTCTCTAACTCCTTGTTTCGCTAGAAATGACCTTATAACATATTCCTTTTCATCAGAGTAAATTTTAGTGTCTGGATTCCAGACTGAAGACATACTTTCACCAAAAAACAAGTCCAAGAAATTTTCCTTTTTATTGCCCCACTCGTAATTATTTTGTTTCAGTACTGATGGGATATTATTTTTGTCTATAATCAACTTTACAAGTTGAAGTAGAATACTCTTTCCACTTGCTTGTGGACCTATCAATAAGGTGAGATCACCAAATTTTATATCAGCTTCTCCAATAGGTCCAAACGATTTTACTTTTAAGTGATCCATTTTATAAAGTGTTATTTTTACAAAGATAAAAATAACAGATATCTTTTTATCCAAAAAGTTTTATATTAAATTGCCCTAAAGCCCCTTCAAACCTGCCTGCCGGACAGGCAGGTATATACCGGCATTTACCATTGTAAATATTAAAATGGCTTTCAGCGCATTTTAATACACAATTGGTATAAAAGGGCTAGTGAAAGTTTTTTTTTAAGTTTTGACCAAGAGAGCGGAATGTATTTCAGAGAATCTGGCAGGTTTTTAATGAGTAGGATGGTGTCATTTCCTTTATCTACTTGCTAAACATCTTTGTGATGTTTAGCAAGTGGGCATTCTGTTCCCTTCATTCCAGTCGCGCCACCTTTACCGAACAAAAAAATTACCTATTTTTGTTTACTGTATTACTAAATTTAAAAACCGTGAATTTTAGATTTCTGTTGATCTTCCTTTTAATTTCTGTCAACCTGCTTGCACAGTCATCCCGTCGGTATTATCCTTCGCTATCAAATATTTTTCTCAATCAGGAATTTGAAGGTTTTCCACTTGAACTTGGATTTATGAAAGACTGGTGTAGGCATTCGGCTGATTACATGTTTTACAGGGACTTACAGAATAGTCATGATCCTAGTGGTGCTGCCTCCTTCAACCAGCTCGAACTGATAGTAAAAAAAAACTATATGTTCGAATTTTTCGGCACTGACCTAAAAATATCATTCGAGAAAAACCTGAAAGAAAAACTTTATACAACCAGTATATTGTCTAATTTCGAGTGGCGAGTAAAAGCCTATTACAGCAATTTCACTTTTCAAGATTTTGATCCAGAAGATAATGGCATGAACTTTTTGTATATCAAACTTATCGCTGGAGTATCCAACAATGAGGTATTATCAAATTTTATAAATAGATATATTCCGTTCGATTATTACAGCAAAAAATCATACAAAGAGATTAAGTATTTACAAACCATTAATGCGAAAAACAACATCCATGTCGACACCACTACCGTATTTGCCAATATATGCGATTCGATTCGTGTAGCAATGCCCCATGCCGATTGCAACTATTCGGCTTATGTTGCTTTTTTAAAGGATAAGGATCCTATTAAAACCCGTGATAATATTGCTGATTTTTTCCTTGCATATAATAGTTTGGATGTACCGGATTTATTGGATGATTATTTGTTGCCAAAAGGAAATATCCAATTTCTCGATTCGAATGTGTCGATTTTGCTTCCTGCAAAATATTTTAAGCTGGTAGAAAAACAGAACGATAAGCCTGTAAGTTTCAGGCTGTCCAATATTGAATACAACCTTCAATACGATTTTATAAAATCTTCTTACTTCATAAAAATAAAGCTTGAAGCACATCCATCAACCTTGGTCAATGACTTTAAATTTAAATTTAAATATTATAATGTTGAAAAAGACAAGGTAGAGCATCTCGCATCAATCATTACTAAAAGCACCTTCTCAGCTCTTGAAGTCAACCTATATCCCGATTATTACACACTACAGATAATTTGTCAACCAGATCCCTCGGACAAAAACGGGACAGATAATTATGAATTTTACAAAAAAGTTAAAATTAATAAGTAATGTAAAATAGGATGCCAATTTACTTAACTACTTGCTGAGCATTTTAAAGATGCTTAGTAAGTGGGACTTTCACCTTTCTGTAAAACTTACGGCTCATCTATTTTCTCATTATTGCTCGACCCAATTCCGATCACATTTTTATCAATCCAAATAGATATTGATTTTGCCCGAAAAAACATCAGGATAATTAAAATGTACTGAAGGATTTGCCAAACATGAGTCTGATATATTTCCTTAAAATAGGAGTAGTCAGCGAAAAAAAGCACAACCAAATTAGCGGCTGATGAAAAAAAAGTCGGAAATCCGATAATAAGGAAATAGATACTTATTATTAATATAACTATCGATAATAGATCCAAACGGGTCATCCGAATCGGAACGGATAATTCATCCTCATCCTGGACCTTAATTATAATTTTGGAAAGCCATAGAGATTTTCGAACCAGGGCAACTCCAATCAAAATCATCAGTAACAATCCTCCGGTAAATGCAATGATTGGAATGTTAGAACCATGATCCTGATCGGAATAACCAATTATTATGCCCACCTGTGTAACAAAAACCTCGATAGAACGGACAATTATAAGTATCCCGAAAATAATTATGGATAGCTGTACTATTTCTGTTTTTTTCATTTCTATTGGTTTAAATAATACCATAAAGATACTCAATCGTCCCCAATCAACTTATACCCTTTCCCCCGCACATTGATTATTTCAACATCATCATCATTCTTCAGGTATTTCCTAATTTTGGTGATGAAGACATCGAGGCTGCGGCCATTGAAAAAGTTATCGTCGCCCCAAAGTTTTTTCAGGGTTTCACCCCGGTCGAGGACCTGGTTTTTGTGATCGCACAATAGTTTTAGCAAGTCGGCCTCGCGCGAGGTAAGCTTTTGCTGTTTGTTGTTGAAGGTAAGGGTAAGGTGCCGGTAATCGAACTGGTATTTCCCAAGTGGGTATTCAAAGGTTTTGCTGAATTCCAATCCTGTTCCCGATAGGCGTTTCAGGATAGCCTTTGTGCGATAGATCAGCTCTTCCATCGAAAAAGGTTTTTTGATGTAATCGTCGGCACCAATGGCAAAAGCCTTCAACACATCCTCGTTGAAAGAGCGGGCTGTAAGAAAAATGATGGGCGTATGTTGGTCGGTGGCACGGATTTCTTCGGCCAGTGTAAAGCCGTCTTTTTCGGGCATCATTATGTCGAGTATGCACACATCGGGTTTCCAGCGCACATATTCAGCATAGCCCTTTTTCCCATTTTCGCTCAACCTGGCTTCAAAGCCACGGGTCTCAAAGCTTTCTTTTACGATGATCCCTAGGTTTGGGTCGTCTTCAACAATTAGTATTTTGTGTTTCATTCATAAAAAGATAATAGTATTGAGACATCAGTATCAAGATAATTTTATTATATCCGGGCATGTTCTTGTGGAAAAAGCAATCTAAACCGACTCCCTTTGTCGGGCTTACTTTCCACAGAAATACTCCCTCCGTGGGCTTCCACTATTTTTTTCACATAGCTCAGGCCCAGTCCATGCCCTTTCACTTTGTGCAGATCTCCGCTTGGGATCCGGTAAAATTTCTCAAATATTTTTTGCTGATGCTGTTTTGAAATCCCGGGCCCATTGTCGGCCACCTCTATTAATATGCCATTTTCAACATTTCGGGTCGACACCTTTACTTCGGGGCTTTCGTTGGAATACTTCATGGCATTGTCGAGAAGGTTATAGATTACGTTGTTGAAATGGACCCGGTCGGCCCGGATTACTGGTCTGTCGGCCATAAACTCTTTGATGAGGTTTCCGTTGGCTTGTCGGAGCTGAACATCGAAATTTTTACATACATTTTCGAGGCACTCGGTTATGTTACATTCTTCTATGTGCAATTGTAGATCATGCTGTTCGTAGGTCGACATCTTTAGGATTTTGTTGACCAGCAAGCCCAACCTGTTGTTTTCGCTACGGGCAATGTTCAGGTACTTTTCGGTGCGTTGCTTGTCTTTCAACCCATCGAAATCCTGCAAGGCTTCCAGGGCTAACGATACTGTGGAAATGGGGGTCTTCAATTCGTGGGTCATGTTATTCACAAAATCGCTTTTTATTTCGGAAAGCTTTTTTTGCCTGAAAATAGTACGGAACATAAAAGCAAAACTCCCGGCCACGATAAAAAACAGTAGAAACGATCCGATAAGCAATGGCAAAAGCTTTTTTAAAATGTATGATTTCTGATCGGGGAAATACAAGCTGGCAAAATTTGCTGTATCCTTGTTCCCCAGCAAAGGGGCTTTGTAACCACTTTGCAACAAACTGGTGTCACAGCTTTCCGGGTTTATATACTCGAAAGTGTGGCTTTCGAGATTATACACCCCGAGTGAAAATGGTAAATTAATATCGAAATTGTGCAGTTCTTCCAAAAGCGATTCCCTAAAATCGCTGTAGCTTTTTTCGCTCCATTTAATTTTCGTTTCAATAAGTTGATCGGCTATTGTATCAAGCCATGATTCGGAAGAAACTATAAACGTGGGGCGGTTCTTACCTACGAATACCGAGTCGCAAACAAGACTGTCAGAAATGCTTCTCTTTACAGAATCCAAGACCTCCACCTTAATGTCAAAATCTGCTTTAAAATCACTAAACCCTTCATTATACTTGATTTTAAAACTGTCTTCTAAAGCACTTATTCCTTCTTTGAATGACCTATTTAAACTGTCGGAAAGAAGAGTCAATTTTTTTATTCCCGAGAAATCTTCGGTGTGTACAAGATCCGATTTGTCCAATTTAAAAAATACGTTCGTCAAATCCAGCACACTGTCGGTTGAAACAATTTTGATGGTTGTTTGACCTGCCCCATTGCCAAAGCTGTAAATCTTCGACAGGCTGATGAGTTTATCTTGTAAGTTGTTCTCGATGGCAGCGGTCAGGGCCTCGCGCACATTTGTGTCGAACTGCTTCTGCCATATATTGTACGAACTTCGCAACCACTGCACCTGAAAGTAAATGATCCCCGCCAGTGCCAGCCCGATCATGATTGCTATTATCCTTAGTTTCTTTTTCATTCAGCCTTTTTGCTTTTCAGGATATAAAAGTACGAAACAGTTTCATTCAATGGAAAAACCTTAACCTACGTTAACATAAAAGGTTTCGGGTTTCGTGTTTTGGGTTTCGGGTCGCGGGTTGTAAGATGACGATGCCTGAATTACTGCCACTCGCACCTATATTGATAGAATATCGAATGAGAAACAAAATTATTGACAAGCTTAGTTACTATCCCTATTAGCCATTGCCTCCCCTAATAATAGAACCCTTGATTTTCAAAACAAAGTGAAGGATCTCCTTCATTTCACTCTGTCTCTTTTTTAATCAGGTAA
Organism: Bacteroidales bacterium; assembly: GCA_021740905.1. GTDB lineage: Bacteria > Bacteroidota > Bacteroidia > Bacteroidales > M50B96 > JAIOYV01. The sequence goes on along the minus strand of JAIOYV010000013.1, from coordinate 40,519 downwards.
TTTAGAACCGGTATAAATTCCATATCAGGATAAAAGCCATCATTAGTTTTAATATATTTACACATCTAAATAATTAAATACGATGAAGCCAACCAGTAGAATATCATTAGTTATAGTCCCAGTACTTGCATTTGTCATTTTCGGATTCCAACAAAACCGGCATCGGTACAGAGGGGAACATGACCAATTGAGTGAAAAAAGCAGTAAATCAACAAATCTGCCAACGGGGTTTAATACCCTCTTTGCGGCCAGTGGAGAATGTTTGATGTGTCACGAAAACATTACCGACAACCAGGGCAATCATGTTGGAATTTTAAGTGACTGGCGGTCAACCATGATGGCCAATGCAGCTAAAGACCCACTATGGCAGGCAAAGGTAAGCCACGAAGTGCTGGTGAACCCGGGCTTGCAGGCGGCCATCGAGGATAAGTGCACACGTTGTCATGCACCTGCTGCCAATGCCGATGCCCACCACAATGGGCAAGCAAGCTATAGTATGGCTGAAATGGATGCCAACGCCATTGCCCGCGATGGGGTGACTTGCACGATTTGTCACCAAATAACACCCGGGTCCATGGGGAATTTTTCAGGTGATTTTATTTCCGGCGACCAGCATGAAATTTGGGGGCCTTTCACTTTTCCATTTACCGGCCCTATGATCAACAATACTGGATATACACCAACCTACAGTCCTCATGTTAAATCTTCAAAATTATGTGCATCCTGTCATACGCTTATCACTCATTCGGTTGACAATACCGGAACTCCAACAGGAAATTCCTTTGTGGAACAGGCCATCTATCACGAGTGGTTAAACTCTTCGTATCCTGCCAACGGCTCAAGCTGCCAAAGCTGCCATGTGCCCGAAATAACTAATCCTGTGGTAATTTCATCGATGCCTGGATGGTTTAACGATACACGGACACCTTTTGGAAAACATTTTCTGGTAGGGGCAAACATCTTCATGCAAAGGCTTTTGAAGATGAATACAACCGCGCTGGGCGTTACAGCCACCGAAGCCCAATTCGACACCACTATTTCGCGCACCTTGAATTTGCTTCAGAATAATAGTGTCGATATGCAATTAGAAGAAATCAACCGCACACCCGACAGCCTATTTGTCGACGTGGAATTAGCAAATCTTACAGGGCATAAATTCCCGTCAGGATTTCCCATCCGTCGTGCGTTTCTTGAATTGGTGGTCATCGATACCTGGGGCGATACACTCTTCCATAGTGGTAAATATAACTCTGATTTTAAATTGATAGATGAAGATTCCGGTTACGAACCTCATTATAATGTGATCAAGTCTGAGGATCAGGTTCAGATTTACGAGATGGTGATGGCCGATTTCCAAGGAAACCAGACCACTGTTTTGCTCTACGCCGATTCGCATCTAAAAGACAACAGGCTGGTGCCAAGTGGTTTTTCAGTTTCACACACCAGCTACGACACGGTTAAAATTGTGGGAACAGCTGCAAACGACACCGATTTCAACCACGACAACGGGATCGAAGGAAATGGCAGCGATATTGTGCATTTTCATATCCCTTTGGCTGGTAATATCGATGACCTGCAGGTATCGACAAAACTTCATTATCAAACTGCGAATGATAAATGGTTGTCGGAATTGTTCAGTTACTCCTCGTCACGGATCGATTCTTTTAAGGCCATGTATGAAAATGCCGATCGTACACCTATCTTGGTCGATGAGGCCTCGCTTTTAAGTGTTGTCGAAGGAATCCAGGACATTGCCGATGGCGATGATGTGAAAATTCACCCAAACCCGGCAAGTGATTATCTATCCATTTCTTCCAAAAATACAATCCTTCAAATAAATTGGTACGATAGCCATGGAAGGCTTGTTCATACAGACAACCCTGTTGAAGCTATTGGGCGCAAATACAATATACCTATTCAAACCAAAGGTTTATTTTATGTTGAAGTATGTATGAAAGGGAAAAAATATTTTCACAAAGCCATCCTGCTGTAAAGTTCTGAGTTGAAAAGTTCTGAGTTCTGAGTTCTGAGTTTGGCGGTCTCTAGTAGGCATCCAATCCCGAGACACGCACCCACAGCATTTTTTCATCCATCCCAACCCTTCCTTAAAATAAGGAAGGGCTTGTCCCTGTTGCAAAATTAAGTGGTAAATTACTACTGTCTTGTCTCTGAAACAACCACAGTCCCCCTTTTTAAAGGGGGCGGAGAAAAAAAGCTATGAAAACGAAAACTTAGATGGGGATGAACTCTAAACAAACCTACTCCACAGTCACCGACTTGGCCAGGTTACGTGGCTGGTCGACATTGCAGCCACGTAATACGGCGATGTGGTACGACAGCAACTGCAAGGGTATGACTGCTAAGATAGGGGCCAAAACATCTTCTGTGTGAGGGATTTCCAATACATGGTCGGCCATTTTCTTGATCACCGTGTCGCCTTCGGTCACAATAGCGATTACAATCCCTTTTCGCGCTTTCACTTCCTGGATATTGCTGACGATTTTTTCGTATGATTTATCTTTGGCTGCAATTACCACCACCGGCATTTTTTCATCGATCAGGGCAATTGGGCCATGTTTCATCTCAGCTGCCGGATATCCTTCAGCATGGATGTAGGAAATTTCTTTCAATTTTAGAGCTCCTTCTAAAGCAACCGGGAAAAAATAACCACGGCCCAGGTAAAGGAAATTATCAGCATCTTTATAAAGGGCTGCAATTTTTTTGAACTGGTCATTGTTTTGCAACAATGCTTCTATTTTTTTGGGGATTTCGACCATGGCGGCAATTATCCTTTCATAGTCTTCCTGTTTGATGGTTTCGCGGCGGTGGGCTATCATAAGGGCAAGAAAAGTAAGTGCCGTAACTTGCGAGGTGAACGCTTTAGTAGAAGCCACACCGATTTCCGGCCCGGCATACGTGTATATCCCAGCATCGGTTTCGCGCGAGATGGACGAGCCAACTACATTGCAAACACCCAGTACTAGTGCGCCCGATCTTTTTGCCAGATTAATAGCGGCAAGGGTATCGGCGGTTTCACCACTCTGGCTTATGGCAATTACCACATCATCTTTATAAATGACAGGATTTCTGTACCTAAATTCAGAAGCATATTCCACCTCAACAGGGAGGCGGGCAAATTCTTCAAATATATATTCACCAACCAAACCAGCATGCCACGATGTCCCACATGCAATAATGATTAACCTTTTGGCTGCCACCAGTTGCGGTATTACCCCGGAAATCCCACCATGATGAATATCTTTCAAATCGGCAGATATCCTACCGCGAAGTGTATTTGTAATGGTTTGTGGTTGTTCAAAAATTTCTTTCAACATAAAATGATCAAAACCACCTTTTTCTATTTCTCCAATTTCAAGATCAAGCTTTTGTACTTTGGGTGTGATTTTATCATTTTTGAGAGTTTTCAGGTTTAGTTCGTGCTTGGTAATCACTGCGACGTCAAGATCGTTCAGATAGATTACACTTTTCGTGTGCTCGATAATAGGTGTGGCATCCGAGGCCAGAAAATATTCGCCTTCACCAATGCCAATTACGAGCGGACTTCCTTTGCGTGCGGCAATAAGCTTATCCTGTTCGTCCTTGGCGACTACGACAAGAGCATACGCCCCTGATACTTCTTGTAATGCATACCTAACGGCATCTTCCGCAGAAATTCCTTCCCCCTCGTATATGTATTCGATAAGGTTGGCCAACACTTCTGTGTCGGTGTCGCTTTTGAAAGTATACCCATTTTTTATCAGCGTCTCTTTTAAGGTTGAATAGTTTTCGATAATGCCATTATGGATAACAATAAAATTTCCTTTTGATGATGCGTGTGGATGGGCGTTGGCATCGTTTGGTTCGCCATGAGTAGCCCAGCGTGTATGTCCTATCCCTATTTTCCCACTGATATCTTTTCCTTGAACAAACTTCTCTAAATCACTTACTTTTCCTTTAACCTTATAGGTATTTGTCTGTGAATTGATCAATGCGATACCAGCCGAATCATAGCCTCTGTATTCAAGACGTTTTAACCCATTTATTAATATTGGATATGCTTCTTTATCACCAATATAACCTACAATTCCACACATAATAATATAATTATATAATCAATACGGTACTTTAAAAATATATATTTGTAGCAATACTCCTTCCTACTCACATTTACGTCGGCAAAAATAAATAATTAAATCGGGGTATTAAGCAAAACCTACATATTTCTGATCATTATGACCAGGGTTGGCAAAATCTTCAGAACGTGAAAAGCAAGGTTAAAGGCCAATATATGAAATGTAAAGTTTTATTCCATCTACTGCACTACCACTTTTAAGGATGACCCGGTTGGCTGAGCTAATATTTGTAGAGAGATAGGGAGCAATATAAAATCCATTATTTGGAATTTCACCGCTGATAACTTTTTGGATATATTGAGCAATATTGAACTCGTACGCACTGATATCCTCATTGTATAAACCATTGAAATATTCGCTGTACAAGGTGCCATTACTGATAAGGTCAGGGAAATTTTCTTCCTCTCCATCATCGTTTATATTAAAGAGGTTGAGGCTCGGTGGTGGCGTGTATTTATCGGTCGAGTTTTCCAGGACAGGAATATATAAACGTGCCCGGGTTATCGCCAAATTACCAGAACCAACTTTAATGGATTCGGCCCATTGTTCAATATTTGGGAATGAAATCTTTGATTTTAACCCGGCCATTGCCTGTACATATATCAAGGTATCGTTGGCTTGGGGATCATCTATATGTTGAATAGGTGATTGCGCATTTTGATAATCGTGGTCGAATAAATTGATGCGGGCACATTTTTCATTTATCAGCAAATCGAATTGCAAACGTTCAGAAGGCGACACGATGGGCGACCCCGTATAATAATGGTAGTGGAGGCTAAGCTTGCTTAATTCTGAAAGTAGGTTGAATGCTACAATTGAACCCGAATTAGTAATAGTGCCTGTTTTTAAATAGAATCCATAGAATACTTTCTTAAAATTCTCATTGTCGTAGAGGTTAAAAGTATCTTTAAAAATGTCTAGTAGCTCCTGGTTGTCAATCCTGATAGTCAGCACCGAATCGATGTACAACGGGGCATATTGAAAATGTGCTAAGGGGCTGGCTTCATCGAAGTAGGGCGACGCATCCATGTTGGAAGCATAGCTGCTATCTAATTCTATGGAATCACTAAGTTGATAAACAAATATTTCGAGAGGTCCACTTTGCCGAGGCTCCCCATAAATGCTTTTCAACTCAAGGCTTAATACCAGGGAATCGGGCACAAAATCATCTTCAAAATTTACCTGGTTTTTCGACAGGCGAACCTCGGTCAAAAATCCGGCATCCGACTGCCCAAAAACGGGGTCGTTATAAGAACCTAGCAAATTGTAGGGGCGGGCCGAACTAAAAGCACCATCGTCCGAGATCAACGAGTCGATAGAAAGGGTATAGCTCTCAATGGCAAAACCTTCGGAATAATCCAGGAGCACTTCATCGCTGGGAGGTAAAATATCCTTGCCAATAATGTTGTCGCCATCGGTGCATGACTGCAAGACTGCAAAAATTGAAATCAGAAATAATAAATACAATTGGTTGATGTAGCGCATTTTATTAAACATGTTCGTAGACTCCTTCTAAGAGCTTATCGTAAAATTTTGAATATTCGTCTACTATTTTATCGAGTTCCATATTCGGTAAAACAGGTTTGTTGGTCGATTCGATGAATTTTTTAAGATTTGGACTGATATTATCCGACCCATAAATTACCGCATCTGCGAAATTAATGGCCAGTTCGCTTAGGTTTTGGTAGTTAGGGGTTTTCAAGCCTGCAATATCTTCTTCTTCTACCCCCTCGATAATCAATTTTTCGACAAACGAATCGTTCATGGGCCGGTGAAATTCATCGTCGTACACAGAATATACGATTTTCGATTCGTGAAATAAGGGGTCTTCTTTAAATGCTTTTTTTAGGTACAAGGGCACAAGGGCGGTAAACCATCCATGACAATGGACAATATCGGGCGACCAGCGCAATTTCTTGACAGTTTCCAATACTCCACGAGTAAAGAAAATTGTACGTTCATCGTTGTCGGCAAACTCATTACCATCATCATCGCCGAACACATGTTTGCGGTAAAAATAATCCTCATTATCGATAAAATAAACTTGCATGCGAGCTGCCTGGATCGATGCCACCTTGATGATCAATGGGTGGTCTGTATCGTTAATAATCAAGTTCATACCTGATAGTCGTATGACTTCATGCAATTGATTCCTCCGCTCGTTCACACATCCAAAACGCGGCATGAAAGTCCTTATTTCTTTACCCATCTCCTGTATTCCCTGTGGCAGGTGACGTCCAATCATGGACATTTCACTCTCAGGCAGATACGGAGTAATTTCTTGCGATATATACAATATTTTTGTTTTTTCCATCTACACTTTTTTGTTCCTAAAATAGCCATGCAAAATTAATAAAAAAATAGCAAACCTAAAGTTATTGCCTATATTTAAAGGTATTAGCCTTTGTGTTAGGCCACAGACAGGAACAATTTTCTTTTTCACACAGCTAAACGGACAGAATTGGGGCTTAGTATTTTGGGGTATAAGACAAAATCAAGCTTTGCTGAAAAAAGACTTTGGAGTAATGTCGTATTGGAGTGAGGGCTACGACAAATTTCCCATTTCAAACATCAGAAAATATTTTCTTCATCGAATTGATCGAATTTCACCTGCCTTAGGCTGGTAATAATTTGTGTGATTCGTTTAATTCAATAATAAGATTTTGTTGATGGAAATTTGTCGTTCACCCAGTGAGGGAGTGGTCACAATCAATCATTGACAATTATTTATGTAGGTGAATCGAAGATGGTCGTTCTAAAAATAAAGTGGATTTTGTCGTATCCACCCCAATATTTATCCATGGTCTCGTTTCAGGCGAGATAGCGTAGTTGGACTCAATAACCAATACCACATTCCTCTGGCAATCTACAATAAAGAGGATTACATCGGACAACCTGTTTGTTTAGATCAATGATTTCTCTTTCGCAAACTGTATTATTTTCCGGGCTGTTTCCATCGTATCTGAGCCTTCGACCGAGAGAGAGTATACCGTTTCCTGGTCTCTGTTCGACAACCCTTTTGAATAAGCTTTGTCGTAGTACCTTAAAATATGCGTTACAGCCGTTTCGAAATCGTCGTTGTCGATGGCTTCCAAACAATTCATCGTGGACAGATTCCCAAGCCGTTTTTCAATTTTCCGAACGGCCATTTTCAATTCATCTTTTCCGAATACGGCATATTCGCTTACCAGCCTTTTGACTCGAAGGTCTTTTTCAACTTCAATCTTAATGACTTTACTACTACGTATTTGTTGAAATAGTGGACTGGGAATGGATGTTTTCCCAATGGAAGCGCTTTCATCTTCGAGCCAAATTACTTTCGATAAATCCAGGCCTTGCCAAATTGCAAACAAATTATTCTCGAACTGTTGGGGTGTTGGTTGTTCCTTTTGTCCAATTGCGCCAAATGCCGAGCCTTTGTGATGTGCGATCGATTCGAGGTCGATAATTTGATGCCCAAACGAATGTATGGCATTAAGGATGTCGGACTTACCACTGCCTGTCATCCCGCCTAAAATTATTAGATTAGCCCTTTGCGAGAACGATTCAAGCATAAAATTTCGATATGCCTTGTAGCCCCCATCAAGAATATAAACTGTATATCCAACTAACTCGAACAACCAGGCCATGCTCCGGCTACGATGGCCACCACGCCAGCAATGCAGCAAAACTTCCTTTTTTTGGGTAATCCTTTGAAGGGATTTTATGAACCCCGACATTTTTGGCCCTACATAATCCAATCCTTGAAGAATGGCCGCTTCTTTATTCTCCTGTTTGTACTTTGTGCCAACCACAACTCTTTCTTCATCAGAAAAAAGAGGGACGTTGAATGCCTGAGGAATATGACCAAGCTTATATTCGGCAGGGGTCCGGACATCAACAATAGCTATGTTTTTTTGTTGAAGTGTAAGAAATTCGGCACAGGAAACAATGTTCGACATACGCGTTAATTTGCCCGATACAGAGCCGTTAATTATTAAAAAGTTTGTTTCAAAACATGAATTAAAGTGTAGTAGGGAGATTCACAAATTAATAAGAACAATTTTACTGGTGGAATTTGTCGTACACCCAAACTTCGCTATTTCAATCCCCTAGTTGAAAAAATGATTGTTATAGTTGTTCAAATCATAATTGTTTTTCGAGTTGTTGCCAGCTTTGTCGCAATCAAGGTTGAAATTGTAGGGTCGCGAAGGCTTTTCGAAATCTTCTTTTGATATGCCTAAGTTGAGCGAATCGGCATATACTTTTTCCATGTAAAGTGCCCAGATAGGCAGTGCCATATTAGCTCCCTGGCCCAGTTTTAATCCTTCAAAATGGATGCTCCGTACTTCGCCGCCAACCCAGCCACCCGAAACCAGGTCGGGTGTAACACCCATAAACCAACCATCGGAATGGTTGTCGGTTGTTCCGGTTTTCCCCCCAATTTCGTTGAACATTTGATACTTGTACCTTAACCGTACACCGCTCCCTTCGCGCACTACGCCCATCAATAAGTTCAACATTAAGTAAGCGGTTTCTTCACTTATCACATTTTCGATCCTGGGTTTGAAAGTAGATATCACATTGCCGTGTTTGTCTTCAATTTTGGTGACAAAAATGGGTTCGGTGTAAATGCCTTTGTTGGCAAACGTGCTGTATGCCCCAACCATCTCGTAAAGGCTAATATCAGAAGTGCCGAGGATCATTGAGTACACTGGATCGATATAACTTTTCACCCCGGCTTTTTTCATGATTTTGACAAAAATATCGGGGTTGAATTGTTTCATCAACCAGGCCGAAATATAATTATTGGAATTGGCCAGCCCCCATTTAAGGGTGACTTGTTTGCCCTCATATTCGTCTTGTCCGGCATTTTCAGGGGTCCATGTGGTACCATCGGCCAAGGTGAATGAAGTTGGTATACAAAGAACCTTATCGCAGGGGGAATATCCTTCCTGCATGGCAATGGTATACAGGAATGGTTTTATGGTGGAGCCAACCTGCCGTTTCCCTACCTTCACGTGGTCGTATTTGAAATGCCGGTAATTGATCCCACCTACATACGCTTTTACAAACCCTGTATGCGGGTCCATCGACATAAAACCTGCCTGCAGAAAATGGAGGTAGTAATTAATGGAATCCATCGGTGTCATCACCGTATCTATATCGCCTTGCCACGAAAATACCTTCATGGGAAACGGTGTATTGAAACGCTTGTCGATAGTGTCTTTCGGAAGGCCATTCTTTTTATGGACACGATAGCGTTCGCACCGATTTTTTAATTGTTCCATGATCCTATCTGCATCTTCCTTTTCGAGATCGTTGGAAAAGGGAGGATATCTATGCTGCCGGAGTTCTTTATAAATGGCATCTTGTAATTCCAAACCTAAATGTCCGGCCACTGCTTCTTCGGCGTATTGCTGCATCCGCGAGTCTATGGTTGTAAAAACTTTCAGACCATCTTTATAAAGATCGTAATAGGTACTATCGGCTTTCATGTTTTTGTTGCACCACCCAAAAAGAGGGTTTGTTTCCCATTCGGCTGAGTCTTCTTTAAACATGTTGTACGACCAGTAATTGTTCCTGTCGGGCTTTGAATGGTTCAATGTGACGCGTAAATACTCTCTGAAATAAGTGGCCTGGCCTAATTTATGATCGACCTGCTGGTAGTTTATCCCAAGTGGCAATAACTTCACAGAATCGTATTCGGCTTGTTCGAGATAGCCATATTTTAGCATTTGCGCTAAGACCACATTTCGACGATGCAATGTGGTATCGGGTCGCCTTAGCGGGTTGAAAAGCGAGGGGTTTTTTGCCATTCCAACAAGCATGGCGGCTTCCTGTATTTTCAGAGAGTCGGGGGTCGATTTGAAATATACTCGTGAGGCAGTTTTAATGCCCACGGCCAGGTTGTTAAAATCGAACTTGTTGAGGTATAGGGTAATAATTTCATCTTTCGTGTAGCTTCTTTCGAGCTTTACAGCTATTACCCATTCTCGTAGTTTTCGTATTATCAATTCAATGAAATTCAGATCGTCGCGGGGGAACAGCATTTTTGCCAATTGCTGGGTAATCGTCGATCCTCCACCTTTTGTACCTCCCGATGCAACACCTGATACGGCCCTGCCAATTGCCCTTGCATCAATGCCTGAATGGTCGCGAAAACGAATATCTTCTGTAGCAATCAGTGCATTTATTAAGGAAGGGGCTAAATCGGCATATTCCACCTTCGACCGGTTCGTATTAAAATAAGTCCCCAAAATTTCACCATCAGAAGAAATTAGTTCTGTGGCCAGATTGGTTGTCGGATTTTCCAATTCCTCGAACGAGGGCATAAATCCTAACTTCCCAAACGCAATTAGAGTAAATATTAAAATCGCTGACACAATTGGAAAAAGGAAGGCAAGCCAAAACCAGAGAAGGTATTTTCTTCTTTTTTTATGGGGTATCGCTCTTTCGGCCTGTTGTTCTCTAGCGTTAAGCCCTTCACCAGGGGCAAGGTTTTCTTCCAAATTATGTATCTCCTGATTGTCGCTCATGCTCAATTTCAAATTTTTAGCAAAAATAGTTACAAATCTACAATTATCACCCAAATAATTATGGACGGGGGGGCAACATTAACTAGGGAGCATAATTTAGTAGTGATGTGGTGTTGCGAAGGTAAAGCTTTGCTTGATTAATATTGGGGTGTGTTTTGCCACTTGGGTTCCAATATTCCAACATTCCATTACTCCAATTCAGTATCGTTTGCAGTTTTATTCTCCTTTATTTTTTGGAAGGATTTTGTTGTCCATCAATTTCCAAAAGGAATTTCACCAATTTTTTCACTGCCTTGCCCCGGTGGCTGATTTCGTTTTTCAGATCTAAATCCATTTCGGCAAAGCTTTCGGTGTAGCCTGTGGGTTGAAAAATGGGGTCGTAGCCAAAACCATCCAGCCCGTGTTTTTTGGTCAGAATTTTTCCATCTACCCGGCCCTCAAACTGTGTTTCTTTCCCATCGATAATGAGGGAAATCACTGTCCGGAAACAAGCATTTCGGTTTTCCTTGCCATCAAGCAATTTCATCACCTTGTTCATATTGTCCGCGAAGGTTGGATTATCACCGGCATAGCGGGCCGAGTACACGCCAGGCTCTCCGTTCAAGGCTTCAATTTCGAGTCCGGTATCGTCGGCAAAGCAATTTATGCCAAAGCGCTTGTAGATGAAATATGATTTTTCCGAGGCATTTTCTTCTATGGTCTCGTGGGTTTCGGGTATTTCTTCCTCGAAATCCAAATCAGCCAGACTGATAACTTCAAAAATACCTTTGAGGGCATGTTGGATTTCTTTTAATTTATGGGGGTTGTTGGTAGCGAATATGAGCTTTTTCATGGAATAATTATATCTGGGTATAGTTTGAGCATGATTGCAAACTTCAGTTGGCAGTTCTAAGTAGGCACCAGGCAGTAGGCATTAGACTGCCATCGTCATCTCACCTCTCATTCAATATTCAATATTCAATGTTCAGTATTTATTTTTATTTTGACTCCTGCCACATTCAATCAAATCCCATTCATTATACAATCCCCTCGAACCTATGCCAACTGTTGACTGCTGACTGAAGATTGTCAACTGAAGAATCCCGACTGCCGACTAATTAAAGCCTCCCGACTTACGTAAATCTGTCCGTGGGTTCACACACATAACTGAAATCTTGCCATCGTTGAAAATTATCTTTTGCTCGTCGGCACCAAGCAGGAAGTCTTGAAAGCCAATCTCTTTGGTTATCATAATCAGGATAAGGTTCGTGTTCATGTCTGTGGCAAATTTAACTACAGCCTCGGCAAAGTTCACTCCTTTTTCCGCAGTGGTAATCTCATATTTGATGCCTTTTTCGTCCAAATATTTTTTGGCAAAAATGAGGTTTGCATTGATTTTTTTCTTCAGAAGTTCATCGCTATGGTTGGCCGTAATTATGTGAATCTTCGAGTCGAAGGTCTTGGCCATATAGTTAGCCCATACCAGTTTCTCTTTATTCTCAACCTTATGGTCGACAGGGAATACAATATCGTTGTCGGCCCTGTACACATAAGCCCCAGGAATAGCAATATAGGGGATTTTCGATCCGGCCATTACTTTTAGTGCATGGCTTCCTGTAATTTTTTGCATCCCCTTAAATTCATGTATGCCCATCAATACCATTCGGGCTTCAAGTTCGTCGGCAATTTCGTTTATGGTTGAATAAATATTCCCGATCCTGGCAATTATTTTGGGCCTTTCTTTGTGTTCCTCATAAGTTCTGTCGGCAATTTTCTCCAGTTTTTTGGTGGCTGCTTCAACCGCTTTTTTCCTTTTTTCTTCATTCGCAAAAAATCCACCTTCGTCAACAATATGCACCAAAGTGAAGTCTGTCCCCAATAAGCGGGAGATCCTTACAGCATAATCGGTGGCATATTGGCACACTTCGGTAAAGTCGCAAGGCACGATAATAGTTTTTTTAGCATCTTTCATAGTCAATTGGTTTATGTCGAATTATAATATTTATATTTATCAGTCTTTTTTACGTTTACAAAACATACTATTTTTAATGAGCAATTTCTGTAAAAATAAATTAAAATTTGATTCATTTATTGTTTTTCTACTAATATATCTTCTTTTTTTTTATACCGATAGCCTGAGGGCACAAGAATACGAGTTAGGCTTACCCTATATTAGGAACTACCCTTCGAAAGAATATGGCACTGATCCTCAGAATTTTTCGGTTACCCAAGACGCAAAAGGAGTGATGTATTTTGGCAATATGAGTGGTATCCTGGAATACGACGATCTTTCCTGGCGATTGATAGAAATTCAAGGTTGGCCTTACCTCACTAGTTGCGACGATGGACGTGTTTATGTGGGGGCATTCAACGAATTTGGTTATCTGGATCGCGACAGCACAGGGCTTACTTCTTTTTTCTCATTAAAAGATAAGTTCTGGAAACCTACCAATTTCGATGCTATATTTAATGTAGTTTCCTATGGCAAAGATGTTTTTTTCGAAACCAACGAGGAATTGTATTATTACCACAACGATGTAATTGAATTGCTCGATTCCAATCATTCACCACTTACTGTTTTTTCCACAGGTGAGAGCCTTTTTATAAACCATTCGAAATTGGGATTGTCGAAATTTGAAAACAATCGGATAGTCCAATTGCCTTCGGGAGAATATTTTAAGGGGAAGGATATTCAGGATATCCTTTCTTATGGTAATTCTATTTTAATTAAACTGAACAGCCTGCCCTACTTTTTGGAGTATGATTTTAACGAAGTCACGCAATATCACACCCAGGCAGACCAATATTTGAGTCGCTTTAATTATGCCCGTGGCGTTGTTTTAAAAGATAGCACCATTGCTTTTGGCACCAATGACAAGGGAATCATAATCCTTGACAAAAAGGGGCAGGTAATTATTCACTTGAACAAGAATAATGGACTGAACGACAATAGCATATATTGTTTATTTAACGATAAATCGGGCAATATTTGGGCCGGGCTTAGAAATGGGATTTCGAAAATTGAGTACCCCAGTCATTTTACTTATTTTGGTTTTTTAACTGGCTTGCAAGGTGCTGTTTTGTCGGTTGTCAGGCATAAAGGCCAACTATATGCGGGTACTCTTTCGGGTGCTTTTATGTTGAAGCATAATACATCTGAGGAGGTAATAGATTTTAATTCTAACATTAAATCATTCTCCCAAGTAAAAGATGTGTCGGCTATGGTGTATCAATTTATCGAATTCAAAGATAAAATGTATGCCATAACTGACAATGGTATCTATTCGATAGATGGGGCAGAAGCCAAACTTGTGTATGATCAACAATTACGTTGTGCATTGTTTTCACCAGAACATCCCGATTTACTATTTATTGGCGGCTTGTTTGGATTTTCTGCTTTGCAATACGAAAATGGAATTTTCCGAAACCTGGGGCCAATTTCCAAGATTAAAGGCTCAATACGCACTATGGCATTGGCCGAAAATGGCGATATCTGGTTAGGTTCAAATACGTATGGGGTTTTTCAAATAAACTCGCCGAAGAAATACAACCAGTCCATGAAGGTTACACATTTTGGTGAAAACTCCATGCTGCCCCCCGATCATGGATGGATTGATGTTTATAATACCAGAATGGGGATGTTGTTTTCGACTGAATCGGGCCATTTGTATCGGTTCGACCCCCAAGGCTCCAAGTTTTACGACGATACTTTGATTGGGATAAGCTCAACAGCAAAAGATCGCTGGGTGTTTCCTATTTACGAATCAGAGACAAAATCACTTATTATGTCGAGAGGGTCGAACAAAACATTTAAGAAAGAGACCATGGTAGCTTTTTTCGATGAGGCAACAGAGACTTATAATTTGATTACTGCCCCTTTTAATAAAATCAGCGATTTCACCGTGGAGACATTTTATGTGGAAGATGCCAGGATACTGTGGATTGGTGGGGCCGATGGACTGATCCGGTTCGACAGGGATATTTTGCAAACCGATAGCACTGAGCATACAATATTGATTAAAAGGATAGTTCTTGGCAATGACTCGATAATCCCATTAAATCCAATGATCGATTATAGCATCAAAAAGAATAATATAAAAATAGAGCCACATTTTAATTCAATGCAGTTCGACTACGTTTGTCCTGCTTATCTAGGCAACGAAACCATGTTGTATAAAATTTTTCTTGAGAATTTTGATGATAAATGGTCGGACTGGAGTTACCTTACGCGAAAAGAGTATAATTTTCTAAGGCCCGGTAAGTATGTCTTTTGCGTGAAGGCCAAAAATGTATACGGTGCAGAATACAAGGAAGCTAAAATTGAATTTACGATTCTGGCTCCCTTCTATCAAACCATTATCGCCTATATTGTTTATGGTATTTTTCTGATAGTTTTCCTGATAATCTTTTTCCGGTACCGTAGTTATCAATTTGCAAAGGAGAAAAACAAACTTGAAAAAATTATTAAGGAACGTACCGATGAATTGCTGAAAGAAATTGAACGTGCCGAAGACCTTCTTGTGAACATGCTTCCGCAGCAAATTGCTGATGAACTGAAAATAAAAGGCAAAGCTTCGATCCACAAATTCGACCTTGTAAGTGTTTTGTTTACCGACATACAAGGCTTTACCGAGATTGCAGAACTTATCGACCCCTCTCTTTTGGTTCACAAGCTGGAAGAATTGTTCCTTCGTTTCGATACTATTGTGGGAAAGTACCGGATCGAAAAAATAAAAACCATTGGCGATGGCTATATGTGTGCCGGTGGAATCCCTGAAAAAGACAGGACCAATCCCATTGAGGTAATACTGGCAGCACTCGAAATCAGGGAGTATATGAAGGAATTCGAGTTCGACAATGAGAAAACCAGCCATTTGAACTGGGGCCTGCGTATCGGAATCCACTCAGGACCGGCCATTGCGGGGGTGATCGGCACAAAGCGGTATTCATACGATATTTGGGGAGTAACCGTAAACTCTGCTAGCCGCATGGAGTCGCAAGGCAAAGTTGGCAAGATCAATATCTCGGAAACAACTTTCAACTTAGCCAAAGACTATTTCGATTGCGAATATCATGGCACTATTCGAGAAAAAGCCGGTGCCGAACTAAAAATGTATATCGTAAATTCAATCAAAAAAGGTTTTGCAGAAGATGCATACGGTACAATCCCAAACAGTAAATTGCGTTTCCACTTATTTGAAATCCGGTACAAAGACCTCTACGATTACATGCTTGAAAAGCTTGAGAAGGAATTGCCCAAAAATCTCTACTATCATAATTTGCAACATACCATTGATGTATGCATGCAAGCCGAATTAATAGCACAAGCCGAAGGGATCAGCAACGAAGAAATTATTCTTTTGAAAACGGCTGCCTTGTTTCACGATAGTGGCTTCACCATTGGATACGATAACCATGAGATTTATGGAGTAAAGCTTGCCCGTGAAATACTACCCCGGTTTCAATACACCAGAGAGCAGATCGAGCTTATAAGCAATTTGATAATGACCACCAAAGTTCCACCGAGTCCTAAAAACAAACTCGAAATGATAATGTGCGATGCTGACCTCGATTATCTGGGCAGGCGCGATTTCATCCCTATTTCGCGCGATCTTTTTATGGAACTGTACGAACGCAAACGCATAAAGTCGGTAGATGAATGGTTGAAAAGACAAATCGGGTTTATCGAAAAACATACCTATTTCACTGAAACAGCCCTGGCCAACCGCGATGTAAACAAAAAGCAACAGCTCGAAAATATCAGGCAGATGGATTTTCTGTCGTCGTTCTTTTAGTCCATCTTTTAGTCATTATTAAATATGGTAGGTTTTTCTGAATAAAGTGAGGAATCTTTAAGAATTACCCTCTATCCATATTTTGTTGGGCTTCAAGAATAATCAGGCATGATTTATTCACTTAACCACCACAACCCTTCGACTATACCTGCTTTCTGAAGTTGTCATTACCACCAGATAAATCCCCGATCCTATACCATCGCCATGTATGGCATAAGCGTATTCTCCTTTATGAAGGGTCGAATTTTCGATTTCACGAATCTCTGTTCCCATCATATTGAATACACCAAGTTTCACTTTTTCTTCTTTTGAAAGGAAAAATTGAACTGTGGTCGATTGATTGAATGGGTTTGGAAAACAAGGATACAATTCGGTTTTTCTTTCATCCAAAAAATCTTCTTCAACAGAAACAGTACTCATATTTTCAGAACTGAAAGTGGGGGACATTTCAATAAAGCTACCTGTCCCATTTGGATAGCGACCCGTGGTAACATCGGTTTGCTGGAAGGTGTATAGAATTTGGTCGAGTAGCCCACCCAGGTTGTCGCTCAGGATAATGCTTTCGCCCGATGCCGATAATTTGAAGTTTGCATGTAGTCCATCTTGCAAGCTATCCTTGTCGGCCCAAATAATCATATAGCCATTGGCTGCGATTGTGGTATCCGGGAACATCCATTTCGCTGGCTCCGCTCCATCGTCGGAAAGGGCATAGTTTAGTAAATTCAATGGTGCAGTTCCATTATTATAAATTTCCACCCAATCGTCGAATTCGCCATCCTGGTCGGCCATAGTACTTTGATTCGAGGCCATAAATTCATTGATGACCAGATTGCCGGAGGTGGAAAATTCCAGGAATTCGTATTCGGCCCGCGCGGGATAGAATCGGCCAGCATCGCTGTTTTCAGCATAAAAATAATATTGGTAGCTTCCGGGGTCGACACTTAGGCTTGTGCCGTAGATTCCGTCGTTGGCCAGGAGGTCATTGTTCAGGCCATCGTCGAACATTTGCTGCTTTGTGAATTGCTCGCTTCCTGTGGCTTTCATGCCCAGCCAAACGGTGCTGGCAGTTGCGACAGTTGTGCGGATTGTAAAAGTAGTGTTGGCAACAATCTGTGCTGGTTCAAATTCTTGTCCTGAAATAGTAGGTTGGATAGCTTGGAGGTCGGATTGCGAATTTAAAAAAATCATTCTCGACTGCATCAGGGATTGAATTCCGGGAAATGATTGCCCTGAGCCAACGGAGGTCGTTAAATTGCTGGTAAACCAGGCATCAGAATAAAGTTTATTGGGATCGTTTTGGACCTCGGTGGCAATAAGTGTTTGAAGTTCGTTGGCACGTGTCATATAAACCGGATTTGCGAAAAAATCCTCCATAATGGTTTTCAGGTGTGCGACATACATTCGCTTATATTGAGGGTTAATGAAGATTTGCTTGATGATAGGATAATTGTTGTTGGCGCTGTTCAGGTAAAGATCAAGTTCGGGAAGGTTGACGCTGCCAGGCCCTTGCCCCATTAGATTTCCGAATACCCCAAAGTTTTCGTTCAAATCCCACATAATTGGATTAAAACGCCCTGCATTATCCTCATACAAATAATAGTTGTGCCCAAAATTGACTGGTGCGTCGAGGTTCACACAAAGAATATCGAAGGCAAGCATCCATAAATGCCTGTCCACGTTCAGGTAATCTTCCACATTTTGAGGCTGGTTATTCAATATGTTCAGAAAGGTGACCAACTTATCCCAACCATAGTCCGATTCCAATTCGTAGTAGTTGGAATAGTTGCTCGAATCTGCCCCAAAATAGCCCCATACTTTGGGGGTTGTTGGGGGGCCTGAGTTTGTCAGTTCCCCTTTAAAAAAAGCCTGGTCGTTGTTCGAGAAATGGTTAGAGATAAAATATTTGTCGACCGATTGAACACTTACATAAAATCCGATATAGTTCCCATTGATATACACTTTTGCATAATTGGCTTTGCTGGCCGGTAAATAATTTTGGAGAATCTCGTAACTCAACACTTCGCGCACAAAAGTAGGGTCTTTAAAAACATTCGAAAGCTTTAGGGTGCCATGACCATCATATTCCTGGTTTTTAATTGTGTAGTCGAGTTTTATATTGAGCGGATTCTTTGTTTGGTTGGCCTGGTAGGAACTATTGCCTTTGTAACGAACACCTACGCTGTCGAAAAAAACTCCATTTACGGTGGCCGTACCAAGCAATCGACCCTCTTGTCCGGCGGAAACAAGGTTGTCCAACAGCTGGTCCCAGTTGCTTTGCTGAAAATTAAGTTCGACAATTGTGAAGTTGTTGATGTCGTATAAATCCTGTGCTTTTGCCGTGGTGCCGAGGATCATAAAAATGGCTGCTGCGATAAATGAAAACTGAAAACTCTTCCTATTCATATTTTGAATAATATTTTTAAAAGAAAAAAACCGTTGGGTTATTTCCGGCTATTTCAATCTTGGTTTATAGTTTTTCAAACCTTTCAAAAATGTTTCATCCTAACTCACTTAGCATCTCGAAGATGCTAAGTGAGTTTTCGTGGGTCAAATTCCATCATTGGGTTACAGGCTACTTACTGCCGACTGAAAACTGTCAACTATTCTTCCCTGTCGTGCAGTCTCTTCTCCATCCGTTTTTCCATTTTCTTGTCCATCCGTTTTTCCATTCTCTTTTCTGGCCCGTCAAAGTCATCCTTCTGGCTCATGCGCATATCGAAATGCAAACGTTGTTCATCGGTAAGTACTTTTCGCATTTCCTGTTCGAGGGCGGCATGTTTTTTTTCAAGGTTGATTTTGACTTGACCGATTTCTTCAATTTGCTTGTTAATGGCCGCTATGTCAATATCCTTTGCAGTTTTAAGGCTGATTAACCGGGCTTCCTTTTCTTTCATCTCATTTTTAAGCGGGAGCACATCCTGCCCAAATTTTAGGCGGAGGGTCTGCATTTGTTTTTCCTGTGCTTCGGTTAGATCAGGGATGTGAGGCCCAAGGTGTTTGTCACCTTTGAAATGATGCTTTTCGGCCATAGGGCAGGGGGCATCTTCCTTTTCTGATTTTTCTTTCTGGCCCAGGCTAATCCCTGCTCCAATGAGCATAATTGCTACGACTAAAAACAGTTTACTTTTCATGATTTTCTTTTTTTAAGTGAATAATTCTATTGTTATAAACTAATGGGTTTCTCTATTCGGTTTGATTTTTTTATGATCTCCATCCTCTTTTTTATTTCGATTGACACCCTTATGCCACTGATCCCGGTCATGGAAATCTGGTCGGTGTTTTACCATTGCCTCTTCCAGCAAGTGTTTCAATTTTTCTTTTTGATCCGGAC
The DNA here is from genome assembly GCA_021740905.1 of Bacteroidales bacterium. GTDB lineage: Bacteria > Bacteroidota > Bacteroidia > Bacteroidales > M50B96 > JAIOYV01. The sequence goes on along the minus strand of JAIOYV010000013.1, from coordinate 20,763 downwards.
GGCAAAGACGGCTCATTTCCATCAGGTGTTTTTGACTTATTTCTTCAACCTTTGTTTGCAAATCAGCAATTTCGCGAATCAACTTTTGGGATTCATCCTCGTTAAGACTCTCATCAAAGGCACCATCCATTAATTGTTTTTTCTTTTTGTGGATTTCCATATTCAAGTATTGCATTGCCTCTGAGTTTGCTTTCCTCGATAACCTGAAGCTATCGATCTGGCTCTTGGAAAAACCAATTTCCTTTTTCATGAAATGCTCCATCTTGTCAAATCGTGGAGTCCTGTCACCGGGCCGGTTATTCATCATCATAAAATTGCTTATTCTTTTATGCTGAATAAAAAGTGCCGACAGGCTGAAAATATTGAGTAACACAAGAATGACCAATGCCCACACATAAATTTTCTTATTGCTGAAATAGTCCATTTTATTCCTCCCCGATTAATGTAGTTAGATCATAGCTGTTGGATGAAATTGAAAATTCTATGGCCAGTTGATCGATGTATTGTTCGCGGTTTTGATCGATGCTTGAATTGTTTTTAAAGAAATAGATAGCCGAAAAAATATTCAGAAGCAAAATAAAAGTAAGCAAATAAGGTTGCAAAATCAGGTGTGTGACGAAGGCGGGTTTGGCTTGTGTTTTATTTTCGACCGCAGCCATAACCCTTGTCAACAGAAAAGGTTTTCCTTCATACCTGGAAAAAGAATCTGCACTTTGCAGGATTTTCTCTACTTTTTGTTCTATTTCATCTCTTGCCATCATCCTATCATTTCTATTTTAACACTCCCATTTTCAATTCCCTATTCCCTTAATTACCCAACTCCACATTTCCTTAATTTCCTAATTTCTCAATTTCTCAATTCCTTAATTCCTCATTTCCTGACTACTTTGTCGTTTTTCAATTTGATTTCTTGCGACAGTTAAAATTTCCCTTGACTGTATCCCGAATAAAGTTGCCTTTTCAGATTTGCTTTAGCCCGGTGTATGAGTGCATCGACCGAGGGGATGCTGGTATCCATAATTTCGGCAATTTCTTTTCCTCCCAGGCCTTCGAATTTACTTAAACGAAATGCGATGGCCTGGTTGCCTGGCAATTTGTCGATAGCTGAGTTGAGTATTGCTAATCGCTCTTCCGATTCCATTTGCTGATGCGGGTTTGGCGAATTGTGATCGGCAATAGGCAGGGGATGGTCTTCTTTTCCAAACAAACTTGTAAGGTAGGCAAAGCGTTTCTTCCGGGTTTTTCTTCTGATCTCATCAATCGACTTATTGATGGCGATCCGGTACAGCCAGGTCGATATCTTTGAATCCTCCCTGAAGTTGGCCAAGCCCTGATGGGCTTCAACAAAAACTTCCTGAGCCAGGTCGTCGGCATCATCCTTATTCATCACAAAACCATAACAGGTATTGGTTACGAGGCCCTGGTATTTTTCAACCAATTCCCCGAAAGCCTTTTCGCTGCCCGATTTTAATGTTTTGATGAATTCCTGCTCGTTCACTCAATGTTAATTTCTGTTGTCCTTTGTCGATGTTTACAAAAAAAGCTTTCACCTCTTCGAATTGAAAGTTTGATAAGTAGGGCTAATGGGCAAATTTACAATGTTTTTACATATCCTGAGAGGTATTTCATTTGGAAGGATATTCTTTCAATTGATATTTTTCAGTTTTAAACACAAGCGGGTTCCTGTTATTTTTTGTACTTTGTCACACTTAAAAAAATGAATTATGCACATTGCAGTAGCAGGAAATATCGGATCGGGAAAAACCACCCTTACAGGTTTATTGGCAAAGCATTATGGCTGGGAACCTCATTACGAGGACGTGGATGACAACCCCTACTTGAACGATTTTTACAACGACATGCAACGTTGGTCGTTCAATCTTCAGATTTATTTTCTGAATAGCCGCTTCAACCAGATACTCGAAATTCGGAAATCGGGGAAAACCATCATCCAGGACCGGACGATTTATGAGGATGCCTTCATTTTTGCCCCAAACCTTCACTCGATGGGATTAATGTCGACCCGCGATTTTGAGAATTACTACACCCTTTTCAATTCAATGGTATCGTTGATTGATCCGCCTGATCTACTTATTTACCTGCGGGGTTCTGTGCCTACACTTGTCAACCAGATACAACAACGTGGGCGGGAATACGAAAACACTATCCGCATCGACTACCTAAAAAGACTAAACGAACGCTACGAAGCCTGGATAGAATCCTACAACCTGGGCAAGCTCATGATAGTGGATGTGGACAACACCGATTATTTCTCCCGCCCTGAAGACCTGCGAGGTGTGATTACGAAGATTGATGCTAATATCCACGGGCTGTTTTAATTCAGTTGAGTAGTTGAATAGTTTTTTAGCGAGTAAAATTGGGTTTGTATCAGATAATTGACATTTATATAAAACCCATTTTCCAACTGCGCACTTCCTACTGAGGATTGCCTACTTATCTATAGAAACTCCATCCCAAAAACGGCCACAAACTTTTCCTTTACTTTCATTTTAATGGCTTCAAAATCCTGTTTCCGTCCCAGTTCCTTTTCAAGGGAGGTAACTGATTTGTCGGTGAAGCCACAGGGGTTGATATAGCCGAAAAAGTCGAGGTTGGTGTTTACATTGAAAGCGAAGCCGTGCATGGTGGCAAATCTGCTCGACTTCACCCCGATGGCACAAATTTTCCGGTTTTTCATTTTATTATCAGGGTCGAGCCAAACCCCGGTGGCACCATCGAGCCTGCCTGCATCAATGCCATAATCTTTTAGTGTGAGGATGATTACTTCCTCCAGAGCGTGAATATATTCTTTCAAACCTAGATCAAAATTTTCAAGGTCGAGGATCGGGTAGCCCACAACTTGCCCGGGGCCGTGGTAAGTTATATCGCCGCCCCGATTGGTCTTGAAAAAAGTGGCTTCAATGTTTTGCATCTCCACAAAGTTGATGAGCAGATTGGCTTCTGAACCACTTTTGCCGAGGGTGTAAACGTTGGGGTGCTCAACAAATAAAAGGTGGTTGGGGGTTACTTCGCGTTCGCTAACTGGAAGTTTTGCATTTGTGCCTTTTAAGTCAACTAAATGCTTAAATAGTTTTTCCTGGTAGTCCCATGTATCTTTGTATTCACGAGCGCCGAGGTCTTCGAAGTGAGTTGTTTTGTTCATGGATGATAAAGTGATAAATAGATGGAGCGGAATAAAAATTTCACCACTAAGGCACTAAGAACACTAAGTTTCACTAAGGTAAAACTTGTGTTATTAAACTTTTGTGGTTCTTCGTGCTTTTGTGTCATAGCGGCATTTTTATGTTTTAGATTCTTTCGTGTGAACTTACTTAGCATTTCTAAGATGCTAACTAAGTATCAAGTTACCTCACATGCTTCTCGGCATGGTATGAACTTCTTACCAAAGGGCCACTTTCTACAAACCGAAATCCTTTGCTCAGGCCAATTTCTTCGTACTTTTTAAATACATCGGGGTGGATATATTCTTTTACCTCAATGTGATTTCTTGTTGGTTGAAGGTACTGCCCGATGGTCATCACCTGGACATCAACAGCCCGCAGGTCGTCCATGGTTTGGATAACTTCCTCCTCGGTTTCGCCCAAGCCCAGCATGATACCCGATTTGCAAACAATGCCTGATTGTGAAATAAATTCCAATACTTTCAAGCTCAGGTCGTATTTTGCTTTCGTCCTTATTTCAGGTGTCAGCCTTCGCACAGTTTCCATATTGTGCGAGATTACATCGGGGCCGGTATCGATCACTTCCTGTATATGCTTATGGATTCCATTAAAGTCAGGTATCAAAACTTCCATGGTCAGCCCTGGGTTTTTCTCTTTTGTCAGTCGGATTGTCTCAGCCCAGATGGAAGCCCCGCCATCCTCCAGATCATCTCGGTCAACAGAAGTAATGACAGCATGTTTCAGTTTCAGCAATGAGATTGACTTGGCGATCCTTCCCGGTTCCATTATATCGACCGGGCCGGGCCGCCCGGTTTTCACATCGCAGAATTTGCAGGCACGGGTGCACACATCGCCCAGTATCATAAACGTAGCAGTACCAGCACCCCAACATTCAGCCTGGTTGGGACAACTCCCACTGGTGCAGATGGTGTGCAGTTTATGTTCTTTGATGATCCCACTGACCTTTCGAACATTCTCCCCAAGCGGTAGCCGTATTTTCAGCCAGTCGGGTTTTATCCTTGAATTTTGTTTTGTTGTTTCCATTTTTGTATTTCGAATCAAACAGTTTGTATTGGGTCGTTGTTTCGTCTCAACCTTATTTAGAATGGCTCACTCATCCATTTCCTAATCACATATTTCCCTAATTCCTCAATTCCCTATTCAACTCAGAACTCTCAACTCAGAACTTCCCAACTAATTTACCAACGTCATCTCTTCAATCAAATGCTTCGCCCCGGCATATTTGTGGATGACAAACAATACAAATCGGATATCCACACAAATTGTTCGTTGCAATTCTTTTTCGAACGACACATCGCCACTCATAGCTTCCCAGTTACCATCGAATGCCAGGCCAACTAAATTTCCTTCACCATCAATTACCGGGCTACCGGAGTTGCCACCGGTAATATCGTTGGTGGTGATAAAGTTGACCATCATTTCGCCATCCTCAGTGGCATAAGACCCATAGGATTTATTTTCATAGAGTTCTTTCAATTTGGCAGGTACATCGAATTCCCAATCGCCTGGTTTTTCTTTTTCCATCACCCCATCCATGGTTGTGTAATAATCGTAATGAACGGCATCGCAGGGGTAATAATCCTTCACCTGGCCATAGCTTACACGCATGGTAAAATTGGCATCCGGGTAGTATTTTTTTTCAGGATCCATTTTGCGCAAGGCATCGATAAACTCTCTGTCGCCCACTTCTATCAACGAATAGCCTTCGTTAGTGCTGGCCTGCCGCCCGATGTATTGCGAGAAAAAAGCATCCATCAATTCAAAGGCAGGGTCTTTTAATATAGACTTTGGTTTGTCCAACATAGCAAGACTGGTTTCGAGATGGGCAAGATTTGATTTGTCAAATAGCTTGTCGGCAAATTTTTCATAATTGCCCTTATATTTTTTGTTGATCCTGATAAATTCATCGGGTTGCAAACCTATCGGGACATTGGCGTTGTACAATTCCATCATGGCTGCAAAAACCTTCTTGTCGGTTTCAAGGTCGTAGTCGGCAAAGTATTTTTCGATAGTGGACTTTAGACGTTCTTTGGTTCTTGGAATTAGGTCTGGCTTGACATTTCCCCGGGCAATTTTCGCCAGGTCGTTCATCCTGTATGCAAAGGCCAGGATTTCGCTGCCCTGGTAAATGGCCTCCATGAAATATTGGTTGGCCACATTGAACACGCTCAAAATTTCGTAGCCTTCTTTTATGTTGTCCAGGGCCTTGCCATACTGTTGTTTTCTGGTTTCATCATTTGCAATCCATTCGCTAATGTCATTTTCAAGGGCCAGCTTGCGCTCAATAATTTTGTTTTGCTTTAGTTGTTTTACCTGGCCGATGGCGTATTTCCAATAGTTGGATGTACGGGCTTGTTTCGAGGCATACTTAATTCGCACATCATCGCTTACGTCCATCGAAGCCCGGTAAATATCTAGCTTTTTGGTGCGCACATCAATTACGGCTGGCAGGTTTTCGTTTAGCAATTGCTCCACCCCTTTCGAGGTCATATAGCGAGTTGTCCTACCAGGAAAGCCTATGGTCATGGCAAAATCGCCTTCTTTGATTCCGCCGGTCGAAACCGGAAGGAAATGTTTTGGTTTCAGAGGGATATTATCTTTTGAATAGTCTGCAGGTTTACCATCGGGGCCACTATAAACCCTGAACAAGGAGAAATCGCCTTTGTGACGTGGCCACATCCAGTTGTCGGTGTCGGCTCCATATTTCCCGATGCCCCAGGGCGGTGCCCCAACCAAACGCACATCGGTAAAAACTTCATATACAAAAAGGTAAAATTCGTTTCCTCCAAAAAAGGGTTTGACCTGTACCTTATAATGATTGCCTTCTTCGGCGGCCTTTTGTAATCTGCTTGAAATACGCTGAATAGTTTTCATCCTGTATGTTTCGGAAGAATCGGCAAAAAGACTATCAGCAATTAGGGCTGTCACATCTTCCATTCTGACAAGAAATGAAACCGAGAGGCCTGGGTTGGCCAGCTCTTCGTCTTTATTCATGGCCCAAAAACCGTTTGTCAGGTAATCGTGCTCGATTGAACTATGCTCCTGGATTTGCCCCAGCCCGCAATGGTGGTTTGTCAATAGCAAACCTTGATCAGAAATAATTTCGCCCGTGCACCCACCACCAAACTGTACAATAGCATCTTTTAGGCTGGAATGGTTTACACTATAAATTTCTTCGGGGGTAAGTTTCAACCCCAATTTTTGCATGTCGGCATAATTCAACCGCTCGATAAAGAGGGGCAACCACATGCCCTCGTCGGCACGCAAAGAGCTTGATAAAATAGTAATTGTTAGGAGTGATAGTAAAAGTATTTTTTTCATTATTCGATAGATTATATAAATGTGCTAAGATTCAATTTCGATTTGAATTAACAAAAGGATCAATCAACATAAAACAAATTATAATTAGGTTGGTTTCCGTACCATTGTCATTTTCGTGCAAAAGTAAAAAAAAGCCTTTTCTTATCTTGTGTAAAATTGTCTTTTTGCCTGAAATGATGTGATTTTTCCTACTTTTGGTACAATTCTTATCAAACTAAAAACTATGAAAAAGTGGGTTTTTAAAAGAAGCGCGGCAATTATTTTGGCAGCTATTGGATTTTCTCTTTTCATTTTTGTTGATTGTCAGGACCCTTCTGATGAAAAGATGGCCGATCAATACTATTTTTACCCTGATTCCAAACCCTATACCCGTTGGTGGTGGTTTGCCGATGAAATCGAGAAGGACGACATAGTGTACCAACTCGATTGGTTGAAAAAGAATAATTTTGGCGGGGTCGAGATTGCCTGGGTATATCCTTACTGTGGAGATACAGCCAAGACACGATACAAGTTTTTAGGCAAAGCATGGGCTGAGGCCGTCCTGTTTGCCAAATCGTATGCCACCGAGATTGGCTTGAGTTGCGATTTTACTTTCGGAAGTCTGTGGCCTTTTGGGGGCAGCTTTGTAGATGATCAGGATGCCACAAGATTATGGGGCGACAGTGAGTGTAGCCAATGGATCAGGTTTTCGTGGGAACACCCCGTGAAAGGCCGTGTATTGAACCACCTCGACAAAAAAGCTTTTCAACATTATGCTGATTCAATCTTCGCCGGGCTTGACCCAGCTCTCGAAGGCAAACCCTCTGCCTGGTTTTGCGATTCGTGGGAGGTGGAAACACAAAGGATTTGGACAGCAGGGTTCGATTCGGTTTTTGAGCAACGCTATGGCTACGACATAACAAATTTTATGGAGAAATTGTACGATTCTGCCAATGCCCAGGTCAATTACGACTATATGAAACTGGTTTCGGATTTTGTGATTGAGGAGTTCTACAAGCCATTCACTGAAACAAGCCACCGGCACAATTCCTTTTCCCGTGCCCAATGCGGTGGTGCTCCAGCCGATTTGCTCGATGCATTTGCGGCGGTTGATGTGCCCGAGTCCGAGGCCATTTTATTTGAGCCGGAATTTTCAAGGATACCGGCATCGGCTGCAGCACTCTCTTCAAAAACTGAAGTATCTTCCGAAACCTTTACCTGTTTGTATGGCTGGAAGCGTTGGCCAGGACCCGGTCCTTATCAAAAAATGGAACAAATGGCCGATCTAAAACTCCTGGCCGATGCCTTGTTTGCCCATGGTGTGAACCAAATATTCTGGCACGGAATGCCCTTCAATGGTGAAAAAGACAGCAACATTTTTTACGCATCGGTGCAAGTAGGGTCAGACAGCCATTTTGCCAACGAGCTTCCTGCCTTCAACAATTATCTGCAAAAGGTATCATCGGCCATGAAAATGGGAAAAGCATTTTCGCAGGCCGCCGTTTATCTTCCGCTCGAAGATGCATGGGTTCAGGGTGCATACCCAGAAGAGTTGCAACTTCCCTGGGCATGGGGTGCGTATGAGTTGCGATACATCAAACCGGCTGATGAATTGAATGGCTATGCCCCGCTTTGGATCAACCAGGGTTTTCTTAAGAAATCGAAGTTGGAAAATGGCAAGCTCGTATGTGGCGATGCAGCTTTTTCATTTTTATATATGAATGTGGATTATCTTGACAGTGAAGCCTTACATGCAATTCTTGACCTAGCAGGCAAAGGATTCCCCGTTTGTTTGAAAAAGCTTCCGAAAGAACCAGGCTATTTGAAAAGCAATGATTATAGCGATTTGCTGAACAAATTAATAAGCCTTGAAAATGTAGGTCAGAACCTTTCAGATATTGATATTCCAGCATCTTTTATCCAGTGCGACCCTCCACTTGATTATTGGTGCAGGGAAGTTGATGGGCAATATCTACTCTTTTTCTCACATCCCCTTTCGCAAGAATTGAAATACCCATTGGCTTACGGGCAATCGTTTTGCGAAAAAGACAGCACCCTAAACATCAGCATAAATTTGAATGGAAAAGGCAAAGAAATAGATTTGGTATTCAAACCTTATCAGTCGATTTTGTTGAAGATTGACGAGGAAATGAATGTTCATTTTGAGGATATTTTCTTTCATCCATCTGCACCTATATCACGATTTTGAGATGAAGTTGAATAGGAATAGGAATGTACTTTCTTTTCATCCAAACCAACTCTTCCTTTAAACAAGGATGGGATTGTCCTTGTTGCAAAAATATGGTGCAAAAAAGCCCCACATTCAATGCGAGGCTTTTTCATATCTCATTCAGCTTATAGCTTTTTCTTTACTTCTACTTCTGTGAAACCTTCAATGATATCGCCTTCTTTGATATCGTTGAAATTGGTAATGTTCAACCCACATTCGTAGCCTATGGTCACTTCTTTCACGTCATCTTTAAAACGCTTTAACGAGCCAAGTTCGCCGGTGTACACTACAATGCCTTCGCGTATGAGACGAATTCTGGTGTTCCGGTTTATCTTTCCTTCTTTCACGATACAGCCGGCAATGGTGCCCACTTTGGTGATCTTGAAAACCTCACGCACTTCGAGAGTGGCCACGATTTCCTCTTTCAATTCGGGCGATAACATGCCTTCCATCGCGTCGCGCATTTCATTAATGGCATCGTATATAATGGAATAGAGACGAATATCGATTTCTTCCTTTTCGGCCAGCTTACGGGCACTCAGCGAGGGCCTTACCTGGAAACCGACAACAATGGCATTGGAAGCCATGGCAAGCATAATGTCCGATTCGGATATCTGCCCTACGGCTTTGTGTTTGATATTTACTTGTACCGAATCGGTCGACAGTTTTATCAGCGAGTCGGAAAGTGCTTCGATAGAACCATCCACGTCGCCTTTCACAATGATATTTATTTCGTGGAAATCGCCTAATGCAAGACGGCGTCCAATTTCGTCGAGGGTAATATGTTTTTGTGTACGGAGACTTTGCTCACGCATCAATTGCTCACGTTTGTTGGCAATTTCGCGGGCATCCCGTTCGCTGCTCATCACATGGAAGGTATCGCCGGCCTGTGGGGCCCCGTTTAATCCGAGTACAAGCGCCGGAACTGAAGGTCCAGCCGTTAAGATTTTATTGCCCCGCTCGTTGAACATGGCCTTGACGTTTCCGGTATAGCTTCCGGCAAGGATAATATCGCCCACCTTCAGGGTTCCTGATTGCACCAGGATAGTGGCCACATAACCTCTCCCTTTATCTAAAGAAGATTCAATGATAGTCCCATGGGCAGCTTTATTCGGATTGCCTTTCAAATCGAGCATTTCTGCTTCTAAAAGGACTTTCTCCAGCAAATCATCCACGTTGGTGCCGAACTTTGCCGATATTTCCTGCGATTGATATTTTCCACCCCAATCTTCGACCAGGTAATTCATGCTGGCTAAAGACTCTTTAATCTTTTCTGGGTTTGCCCCAGGCTTGTCCACTTTGTTGATGGCAAATATGATAGGGACACCGGCAGCCGAAGCGTGGTTGATGGCCTCAACAGTTTGTGGCATCACATTATCGTCGGCAGCCACTACAACAATGGCGAAGTCCGTTACTTTGGCACCCCTTGCACGCATGGCAGTAAAAGCTTCGTGACCAGGAGTATCGAGGAAAGTAATATTTTTTCCACTGGACAGTTCAACCGTGTAGGCACCAATATGCTGGGTTATCCCCCCAGCCTCACCAGCAATTACATTGGCTTTACGGATATAATCGAGCAGTGAAGTTTTACCATGATCGACGTGTCCCATTACGGTTACAATAGGCGGACGAGGAATCAGGTCTTCTTCATTATCTTCTTCAACAAAATTTTCTTCGAGATCAACAGTAGTAAACTGCACCTCATAACCAAATTCTTCGGCCACCAGGGTCATTGTTTCAGCATCGAGCCTCTGGTTAATGGAAACAAATAAGCCCAGACTCATGCAAGCTGCGATCACTTTGTTGACAGGTATATCCATCATAGTGGCCAGCTCATTCACAGAAACAAATTCGGAAACTTTGAGGATATTCTTTTCCAGTTCCTCCTTTTCCATGTCCTCAAGGTGACGTGCCCTTACATCATCTCTTTTGGTACGGCGGTGTTTTGCACCTTTCGATTTCCCTTTGGATGTCAGACGAGCCAGTGTATCTTTAATTTGCTTCTGGACATCTTCTTCTGATACTTCAGTTCTGAGTGGTTTCTTTTTTGGTTTTGCTTTTGAAAGGGGGAATTTCTTATCGCTTGCTGCTGGAGCATCCTTTTTGTCAATATCAACACGGTCTTTCCTTATCCGCTTTCTCCGCTTTTTGCTGATTTGGCTTTCATTATCGGTTGAGGACGCAACTGGTTTTATTTTGGCTTTTTTCTTTTCTTTAGCAGGAAGTTCAATTTTCCCTACTACGGTTGGGCCGGAAAGTTTTTTGAATTCTGTTTTAATTACGTTGCCCGTTTCAGGCTCATACTTCTCAACAGGCCGTTTGACCAATTTCTTCTTGTCATGCTCTTTTTTAGCACCAACTGCAGGCTCTGGAGAATGGATTTTCTGGATTTTTTTGCGCCATTCTGATTGTGCATCTTTCTTGGCTCTTTCCTTCTCTACCCTTTCTTTTTCCTTTTCTTTCCTGCTTTTTTTCGATGGCCTGGTTTTCTGGTTTATAGTGGATAGATCAATTTTACCAACTACTTTAAACTCGCCAGGTAGCGATTCTTCATCAACTACAATATCTTCATCATCGACATCAAATTCTCCTTCAGCAACTTCTTCCTCCACAAGTTCAGTTTCTTCTTTTGGTTCAGGTAGCGATTCTTGCTCAGGTGTAACTTTTTCTTTTGCTTCAGGTATTGTAGTTTCAGGCACTGCTTCCCCAGTAGTGGATATTTCAGTTTCGGCAATGGGGCTTGCAGGTTTTTCTACTTTTTCTTTTTCCACGGGATCAGGAACTTTAATTTCCTGAATTACAGTCTCGGATATAGCTTCTTCGGCCGGTTTGACAACTTGGATAGGTTTTTCTTCTTCCTTTATTATTGCACCGGAAATAGCCTCGGACGATATTGTCTCATCGACTGTTTTTGGTTTTTTCGTATCGTCTGGGGCAGAATCCTCTTTTACAGTTTCTTTTGTTGAGGGTTTCGATTTCTTTTTCGCAATAAGGGCATCCACCTTTTCCACATGCATGGACTCTTCAACCACCTGGGCCTTTACCGTTTCCTTGGTTTCTTCTGTCGAAGCTGGCTTTTCTTCAACAATGGCTGGTGTTTGAATTGTTTTCTTCGATTCTTCGGCTTTAGGCTCAGGTTGTTCGACCTTTTCTACGACCGGTTTTTTTGTTATTGTTTCTTTTTGGGGAGCTGCCGCGATGGGGGCTTTCTTTGGCTCTTCAACAGGAGTTTCTTCAACTTCCTCTTCTTCGTATTCTTCTTCAGCCTCTTGCGATTCGAGGGTAAGGGTTTGTTTTCTCATGCGTATGCTGCGCATAAGTTTTTCCGATTCCTTCTTTATTTCACTGTCGGAACTATACTCTTTTACCAGAAGATCATAGTATTCGGCAGGCACTTTACTGTTTGGGTCGGCATCTATATCAAGTCCTTTTTTATGCAAAAACTCGACAATAGTTACAATGCCCACGTTAAGATCCCGTGCAATCCTGTTTAATCTTGTCCCTTTACCGCCTGTTGCCATATATAACTTTCGTTCTGAGCTGCCGTTTAATTTTGTTGCGGGTATTGCTCCCAACGACAACTCGTTTTTTTTATCCTTAAATAGTCTTTCAAATAACCGTTTACCTATCCGTACAACGGATCGGGGAACTAACTTCCCAATAGGGTTTCTTTGTAATCCCACAATAAAGTTTCAAAAGTGAGTAAAAATGCTGTGAATAAAAAATTATTCAAATTCTGACTTGAAAATTTTGACCAACTCCAGAATCGTTTCTTCCTCAAGGTCTGTCCTTTTTACTAAATCCTCAACTGATAAATCCAACACACTCCTGGCCGTATCACAGCCAATTGCCTTTAATTCATCAATGATCCAGCTTTCAATTTCATCAGAGAATTCTTCAATGTCAACATCTTCATCGTCTTCACCTTCTACATCCCTAAATACATCAATTTCGTAGCCCGTAAGTTGTCCTGCCAGTTTAATGTTCAGGCCGCCTTTCCCGATTGCCAGAGAAACCTGGTCGGGTTTAAGGTACACTTCGGCTTTCATCGTATCGGCATGTACCTCTATCGAACTTATTTTTGCAGGGTTCAATGCCCTTGTAATATACAATTGTATATTGCTTGTATAATTGATTACATCGATATTCTCGTTCTTCAACTCACGGACAATGCCATGGATACGCGATCCCTTCATCCCAACACAAGCACCCACCGGGTCAATGCGCTCGTCGTAAGATTCGACGGCTACTTTGGCGCGCTCGCCTGGCATCCGTACAATTTTCTTGATGGTGATAAGGCCATCGAAAATTTCGGGTACTTCGTTTTCGAACAAACGCTCAAGAAAAACGGGTGAAGTACGCGAAAGTATAATGAGTGGGCTATTGTTTCGCATATCCACTTTCACGACTACAGCACGTAATGCGTCACCCTTTCGGAAATAATCGGTAGGGATTTGCTCGGTCTTAGGAAGAATGAGTTCGTTGCCCTCGTCGTCGAGAACAAGGATTTCGCGTTTCCAAACCTGGTACACTTCGCCAGTGATAATGTCGCCAACACGGTCGCTATACTTTATGTATACGTGGTCTTTCTCAAGTTCGAGGATCCGCGAGGTAAGATTTTGACGCAAGGATAAAATAGCCCTGCGGCCAAAGTCGGCTAATTTAACTTCATCGGTAAAATCTTCGCCGGCTTCGTAATCCGAATCTACTTTCAGAGCTTCCGACAATCGTATCTGCAGGTTCTCGTCTTCTATCTCATCGTCTTCTACCACTTCGCGGTTGCGCCAAATCTCGAAGTCTCCCTTGTCGATATTGATAATGATGTCAAAATTCTCGTCGGTTCCGAATTTTTTCACTAACAAGCCCCTGAATACATCCTCTAGGACACGCATCATGGTAGCCCTATCGATATTTTTAAGCTCTTTAAACTCAGAAAAGGTATCAATTAAATTCAGGTTTTCCATTGTTTCAAATTTTGACTTTACTTAAATGAAATTTCAACTTTTGTCGCTTTAATATTACTAAACAGGAAAGGGCTTTTTTCAACACGAATTTCTTTCTTCTTCTTCCCTTCCACTTTTACTTTCTTTTCATACTCCAATTCAATCCCCTCATTGGTTACAGTCAGCAATTTTCCTGTCGTCTTTACGCCATCGAGGGTTATAACCTGCACATTCCGGTCAATATTTTTTTTATATTGGTCGAAAACCATAAAGGGATGATCAAGGCCTGCCGATGACACTTCCAGTGCAAAATCTTCTTTGTCCCTATCGAGCGAACCTTCAATTTTTCTGCTAATAGACACACAGTCGTCAATCGAAACAGAACCCCAGCTATCAATCACAACCGAAATCTTATTCGATGTCGAAATTTGCAAATCAACAAGGAATAAATCTGTCCCTTCCATTTGGTCTGCAACTATGCCTTTTATTTCATCAATCTTTATCATGCTAATCTGCAATAAAATAGGGGACTCTGGTCCCCTATCTATTTCTCCTTCACATTCGGCTGCAAACCTACAACTATTTTTTATATTCTGAAAATGAAATCTTAAGGGGAATAATCTTATTTGAGTGTACTACAAAATCCACTTTTTCAGAGAATTGTTTTCCCTCTATTAATTTTTCTGGAGTGATGGAGTATTGGGTCGCAATTGCCAAACCACCCCCCAATACTCCATCACTCCAAATTCATATAATTCTTTATCCTCAACATCGTTTTATCAGAAGAGTAGATAATGTCACCCACCCATTCCATTCCTTGATATCATTCAGGCAACAGGGCATGTAACATTTCGGCTATTTTCCTGGCCCCCTCTTCTTTTAGGTGAATGTGATCGCCAGTATAAAAGGGTCCCAGATCGGCTCCATTTACTCCAATGTCGGGGTCTAAGGTAAGGTCCAAAAGCAGATCATAAAGGGTGGGATCGCTTTTGATCAATATGTTTATTGCATCCATATTTGCTTGTTGGGCAGTATGAGGCAACAGGGTTACAGCTACAACAAAAAATCCTGAGGCCCGGCAAGTTGCCCATATCTCCTGTAAATTGACGTACAGTTGATTTGGCGAGGCTATGGTGTTCATAATATCATTTGCACCTATAAGAATAATCGCATAATTGTCGTCTTTGGTAGGATCGTACAACGCGGTGATATTGCCTATATCGGCTAAAAGTTGTGCGCTTGTCCAACCGGAAACAGCCAAATTTGTCATCTGGTACCTATTTTCATACATACGGAAGTATTGGCTCGGGAAATTCCATCCGGCCTTTTGAAATAAGCCTGCTGTGTGGCTATCGCCGTGAAAAACAAAATTGTCTTTTTCCTTTACCCGGAAAAAAGTATTTGCTTCGGTCGATTCATCTCCTGTTAGTTCATGGCTATACAGTACCATTTCTTTAAGCTTGCGATTTCCATACTGGAAATATAAGGGGTTCAGGTTGGCTTGTTTTATATCGGTAAAAGAGAGCTTTTTAAGAGTCGCTGTACTCGTTGAAAATACGCCATCGAGGTCGGCATCCAAAACATCCTGGTTGCTGGCCAACTGGAGTTTCGAAGGTGCCCCATTATGGAACTCAGTGCCCGAAGCGGGTGGCTGGTTTGACACCCAACTATAGTCGGTCCAGCTATCACCGTCGGTTAATAAAGGCGTCCCATCGGTATGGTAAGCCACAACAATGTAAGTACCTAAATCGAAATCGTATTCCCATAAATCGTAACCTTCTACTATGGCTACAGGATAAGCCTTGTCATCGGATACAAATTGACTAGGTGTAAAATTCATATAGACACCATCGCCGTCGCGGGTATGGCGGGCACGGTTAAATGCTTTGGTTGCTCGGGTTTCGGAAAAGTTCGCATGGATAATTTCTTCGCCACTTGACGATCGGCATATCAAGGCACTTACTTTATTGTTGAAATAATTCGTTCCATCGGCGAGCAAGAAGAAATTTGGTCCTGTAATGCGCCATAATCCAGGCACACTGGTGCCGGTAGAAGCTATATCGGTTACTGTAACCCAAGCCGAACCATTGAAATAACGAACTTCCACTGAAGCAATGTTTGCGACCTCGGTGAAATTGAACTGTACGAAAGTATTTACACCGTTTCCTTTGATGCATGGATTTCCGACAATTTCTAAATTTGCCCCAATCTGCCCTAAGTAGCTTGGAACTTGTCCGTTTATGTCAAATGAAGTATGATTTCCGGGTGAGTTCACCGAAATTGGGATAATGCGTCCTACGAGTATATTATCTTCAGAATACCCATATCGGTCGGCCCAGGGAATAAAATCATTGTCCTGGCAATGAAAGCCTGCCGGGGCATTTGTTATGGTGCCAGCCGAACCTCCGGTGCAATCGAAAGAAACTGTTCCTTTTTGCTCGTCGCACTTATAGAAGTTGAGCAATGCACCATACCGGTGAATGTTTTTGAAATTAGCAAATTTAAAGACCGGCGATACGTTTGGCCCTGCACCAAAAATAAAATTGCTTGCGATAGCGGGTGTGAAATTTGGAATACTGCCGGAGAAACTTAGCGTTTGTAATTCATCATTTATGTAAATTTTCAGCTTTGCCGCATTGTTGGGCATTACACCGTCGTAAACTACTTTTATGTGGATCAAGCTGTCGTACAAGGTCGAATTGGTGCCGCCATATAGGGTGCCTATTTGCACATATAGGGATCCGTCGTACCACCAACAAAACTGAATCTTCGAATTTCCACTTCCAACTTGTGCAAGAGAGGCAATATTCCCTGCCGATTTTTTAATATCGAACTCCCACTGGAAATAATCCAGACCGCCAAAATTTAATCCGGTATTCACTTTTGCACCACTGGCAAACGAATAAGCATGACCTCCCTGTACGGGTCTGGGAATGGCTTCAAGGTCGATGATTTCCTTATTCCCGTTGTTGTCGTACAAAGCAGAATTCCATCTGGTTTTTATTACGTTCTCGAAGGGAGGATGGGCCGCATAAACAAACATGGTATCGCTTGTACTGCTGCAAACCGTAGATACTGTCCAGACAAGCCGGTAGTTTTGCCCGGGTGTACCATTAAATGTACTGTTTGGCAAGGTATCATTCGAAAAGCTTCCGCCCGTGCCATAAGCTACTGTCCATTTCCCTGATCCTAATGCCGGGTTGGTGGCCGATAGGGTAACCGTACCCGTAGAATCTATGCGCTGGTCGGGACCCGCATTGGCCCGGCTTGGGAATGGCACACAGGGTTGAGAGCTATAATTTTTTATACAACGTACTGCATAGCCTAGTGATTTGGAGTCGGCTGACCGCGCAATCCCTGACTGCGATTCGCTGAATATACGCATCCAGGAATAACCCCCTTCTACCGAAGAGGTAGCATAATTTCCAAACTTGTTGAAGGTGCCCGAACCATAAAATTTATTGTCGGGTGGGTAGTAAGTACCGCTGTAAACAATGTCTACGCCACTGCTTCCGCCAATCAACAATTTGGTCCCTACGTCGGTTCCGCGAATGCCAATTGCTGTTGGGTTGCTTACTGAAGGGTCGACAAAATTCTCAAGCCCATACCATTCCAAATCGGTAGGCACATGCCAGCCGTTCGGACAAAGGCCCTGTGCATATTCAAAGGTATTGTATCGCATCAGCTCGTTCCAGGTGTAAAGACCTCCCTGTGTAAGACATTTTGCCTGGTTGTTCCCATAACAGTATTTTTCGGGGATCGAGTTATCCGATTGCCCCTGGGACGAGGAGACAAAGCCACCATAATTTAGGTTTTCAGTCATCCAACAATGCCCGTTTATTTCAATGGTAGTGTATGTTTGATTGTCGCGGATGTCGATCAAACTATCCCCACAAGCAAAGGGGTATTCAACCGTAATGACAACCGTATCGCTCGATGCGCCGCACAGGTGTTCTACATGCCAGACAAGTTTGTAGGTTGTTCCTGCAATCCCTTCAAAAGTTGAATGGTAATCTAACGAATCGCCAATCGACCCTCCGGTTCCACTAACGATAGACCAATATCCAAATCCAATAAGGGCTGGGTCGGCTTCAAGATTGACCGGATTGAGAGCACCAGGCTGATTAGGCCCGGCATTGGCTACAGTAACTGCAATAATTTCGTTTTGGCATACGCCGTTGGTGAGATAATCGTTGGTACAAGGGTTACCATCATCACAAGCTAAAAACTCGATGGAAACTACATCGGAACTTGAGCCGCATATTGTACTAATGGTCCATTTTAATTGGTAGGTTTCCCCGGTTATTCCTGAAAAAACAGAATTTGGTTTCCCCGGTTCATTGATTACACCACCCAAGCCTGAAATTATACTCCAAATCCCAATTTCATTATTCCCAAAGTCAGGGTAACTTCCAGCAAGGTTCGTGATCACACCAAAAATGTTCTGGTCTGTTCCGGCATTTGCTAGGGAGGGCATGGGCGTACACATTTGGTCTCCGCAAAGGGAGGTCCAAGTTACTCCGTTGAAAAAATTCACACAAGAGGTAGTAACGTTGTAAACCACAGTGCCCGGATTCGCAATCAAGCTGTCGATCTCGCTTTGAGAATAACTTAACAAGCCAAAATACTGGAACGAAGTACCACTCGATTCAGCATAAAAAGCATAGGGCACTGATACGAATTGGTCAGTCCCCATGGGTCTGAAATTGTTTCCACCTGTGGCATCCAGCCCCATCCAAATTGAATAACCGGCCTGCGACCAATCGATTGAATTGAAATTACCATATTGTACCACACCCGTACCAATTGAAAATTGGATCACACCAAATTCATTGCTTTGGGTATAGAAGTTTTCGGTATATACTGTGCTGGCCAAATCGGGACCCTGAAGGATCCGAATTTGGACAGACACATTGTGATTGAAGAATATATCGCCTGATGCATTCCGGGCAATTGCCTGATAGTTTATGAAATCAGGCGTTTGTGACAACAAAACGACTTGTGTGGCCAGAAACAAAATCAGAAGGATATACTTTTTCATAAAATCTTTATAATAAAAAATAAAGCTGTTGATGTATATATTCTTAGTTTTTCAGACAACGTACATTCGATGCATACGAAATGGTATTATACGTACGCTTGATCCTGTTTTCGGACGATTCGAGTTTGCGCACAATATGACCTGTAGGGCCACCCAGAGGGTATGTTGTTGAAGTAGCATAGTAGCCCCAAACCCCCAGGTTTAGAAATTGAGTGTTGACCGTCTGTCCACTTAACCTTAAATTCATGCCTGAACTGCCATTAAGCCTTAGCTTGGTGCCCACATCAGTCCCTCTCCAACCCAGTGTTGTTGGATCATAAATAACAGTAGTATCGAGATAATTCTCAAGGATGTACCACTCATAATCCGTAGGCACGTGCCAACCCGATGGGCATAGCCCTTGTGTCCCTGCCTGGGTAGTGTAGTTCATCAATTCTGCCCACGAATACATTGCCCCAAAGGTGTCGCAATTTTGTATCAGGTTATCATAGCAAAATTTTTCGGCCGTCAGGTTGGCCTGACTTGCCCCTGCTGATATCGGAACATAAGTTCCATAGTTCAGGCTACTGGCCATCCAACATTGGGTGCCGAATTGTAAGGTATTGTACTCCTGGTTGTCACGGGTATCAAGCAAAGGAGAACCACATGCGAAAACGAAGCTTATTGTTACTATATCACTGGCTGACCCACATGCTGTAGTCACGGTCCAGACCAGTTCGTAGCTTTCGTTCAAAGTGCCATAAAAAACACTTGTATTTGAAGTTGGATCGGAGAAGCTTCCTCCGGTCCCACTATTAATAATCCAAAGTCCTGTACCAGGCGAGGGAGGGATATTTGCCCCAAGCACAACAGAGTCGACCTGAATATTCAAAATGTCGGCTCCTGCATTGGCATTAGGTTGCGGTGAACAAAGGTAGAAACTGATTGCTACCGAGTCGCTCGTGCTGCCGCAAGTAGTCGAAATAGTCCAGGTCAAGAGATAGGATTGCCCGGCTATTCCATTGAAGGTACTTGAGTTTGAAAATGGGTTGGAGAAATAACCACCAGTCCCACTGGCAATCGACCACTGCCCGTTTCCTTGAGTTGGAACATTGCCAAGCAAAGTGACCGAAGTGCCTACAACATTCAACTGATCGGTGCCAGCATTGGCTTGGCTTGGTTGTGGCGAACAGAGATAGAAGCTGATTTCTACCTGGTCGCTAGTACTACCACAATTATTTGAAACAGTCCAGGTCAACTGATATGTTTCACCGGCTACACCAAAGAAGGTGCTTGTGTTTGAAGCCGAATTTGAGAAACTACCTCCAGTACCACTTGCAATCGACCATTGGCCGGTGCCTACACTTGGCGAAAGTGCATTAAGAACAGTTGAAGTGCCCACAATATTTAACTGGTCAGCACCTGCATTGGCCTGGCTTGGTGTTGGAGAGCACAGATAGAAACTGATTTCTACCTGGTCGCTAGTACTACCACAATTATTTGAAACAGTCCAGGTCAACTGATACGTTTCCCCTGCAACTCCATTGAACGTGCTTGTGTTTGAAGCCGAATTTGAGAAACTACCTCCAGTACCACTTGCAATCGACCATTGGCCGGTGCCTACACTTGGCGAAACTGCATTAAGGACAGTCGAAGTGCCCACGATATTTAACTGATCGGCACCTGCATTAGCCTGGCTTGGCAGCGGGCTACAAGGCGGAGCACCTCCTTCATCCTGGATACAACGGACAGAAATCCCAAGTGATTTCGGATCGGATGACCGCTTAATACCTGTTTGGCCTTCGTCTAAGGTACGCATCCATGTTTTGGTCGAATTTTCTGTTGAAGTTGCATAAACCCCAAACCTGTTTGTTATGCCACCTCCAAAGAAAGCTCCATTGGGTGCATAGTAGACACCACTATAAATAAGGTCTAAGCCAGTGCTGCCGCCATCTATCAATTTAAGATGAATATCGGTGCCCCGATAATTGATGGCTGCCGGGTCGTTCACTGTATTATCCACATAGTTTTCCATTTCGTACCATTCGGCATCGCTGGGCACGTGCC
>JAIOYV010000110.1 GCA_021740905.1 Bacteroidales bacterium | reverse complement strand
AACAGTTGGCTATGAATTTTAATTCGTCTTAATTTTATCAAAGCATGATATTTCGTTTTTTTTGAAATATTACGCCTGCAAATCAGTACTTTAACTCATGGAAATCAAGATTTTCAAAAACTACCGGACAGCTATGAATCATAATGAATCATTCTGATTTCTCAATGCTTTACTTTTGATTATCATTTCCATAATTACTTCGGTTGGATAACCGAAAATTATTCTTGCTAAGCCAGCTTTCTCAACAACTATAAATTTCTCATTTTCTATTACATAATTATACTTCCAATCAATGCCAAATTGAAATTGGGTATCAACTATCGAAAACTCTTGTTTAATCCCTTCTTTTGAAAGCAACAAGGCAAGATTATCGTCCGTGTCCAATAGCCACGCATCCCCAGTTTCGGTACTAAAAAGTATCAACTCTCTTAAAGCCACAATTTTTGATTCGAATTGTTTCGCCGCTTTGATAATGTAATTTACCTCATCTTTAATATTCAGTTCTTTCTTTTTATTAACTTTCGCAGGAGTGGTCTTTTTTTTCCTTCTTCTGTTTTTTGCCATAATGCAACTGGATCAAGTAGTTATAAGGATGGAATAGTATTCTGATTCAACATTAAAATTATTCAAAAAACATTCATCAATAATCATTCAACATTGCACTCCTGATTTCCTCCTCAATTTTAGCTACCAAATCTTCCAACTTGTACTCTTTTGGCTCGATGGGATCGCAGGTAGTATAGGTTATCCGGTTTCCAAACCAAAACGGAAACATGCCATATTTGTGCAGTTTGTAGTTCCCGTTTACGGCAAAAGGAACTACCAACGCAGAGGGTGCAGCCCTCAATAGGGTTTTGATCCCGGCAGGTTGAAACTCTTTCAGCTTGCCATCTTTACTTCGGGTGCCTTCGGGGAAAATAACTGCTGAATAATTATTTTCTTCGATGTATTTTCCGAGCTTGATTATTTCCCTTATGGATTGTCCCTGGTTGTCGCGGTCGATCAGCACCGATCCTCCATGATTCAAGTTATACGACACACTGGGGAAATTCTTGCCCAATTCCTTTTTGGCAATAAACTTTGGGTGATTTTTCCGAAAAGCGAGCACTATGGGCGGGATATCAAAATTGCTTTGGTGGTTCGACACAATGATAAGTGGTCTGTCGTGAGGGAATTCCCTGTTACCGCGATATTTTACAAAGGTGCCAATAAGCACCAATAATTTCATTACGACGGCTCCCGACAGCTCAACCACTTTTTTATGTGGCCCATAGCCACCCAGGCGATGGGCCAGCACCTGGACCGGATGCAACAACACTACGGCAATGCCCCCAACCAGGGCAAACAATATGCTTGTTATGTAGGATATGAACTTATGCAAAGCAATAATTTTAGGTTCGCTAAAATATTAAAAATCTATAAAAGGCTAAAGCCTATTTAAACAATTTCTAAATAATGCTTTAATAATAACTTAACGTTAAAAATGATATGGCTTATAAATTATTTTTAATATATTTGGATGTCAAACCGCTCTCAATATGAAAGGTAAAGTAGATCAACTTGCAAATAACTAATAACTAATATACTGGCTTATGAAACGAATTTTACAAAGAACTTTGGGACTTACGATTTTTTTGCTTTTTGTGGTATCAATTGGCTGGGGGCAGATACTTTCATTTGAATTTAGTGGACTAGCTGGGGATGAAACTAGTGCCGCTTCTAATTACAATGATGTTAGTCTAACATCATCCACAATTACCAGAGGGGCAGGACTAAATGCAAGTGGAAATAGTGATAGATTTAATGCAACTAACTGGGCTTTGACTTCTATTGAAAATGCTGTTGCAGGTGATGATTATATGGAGTTTACAATTACACCTAATAGTGGGTGCCAGTTTAATGTGAGTTCGATATATATTCAGTTGGAGAGGTCATCAACTGGCCCAAGCGGTATAGCTCTTAGAAGTTCAATAGATAGCTATTCTTCGAATCTGGATATTGAGTATTCAATTGCAGATGTTACTTCTTCTCAAAATTTCACATTTACTTTTTCGCAAGTGAATTCCGGTTCAGCCGTAACATATCGAATATATATGTGGGCTGAGTCAACAGCAGGATCTGGTGGAATTGGGGATGCAGCAGGAAATGATATTGTTGTGAATGGGGAAATAATTCTTGCCGAACCAACTAATCATCCTTCATTCTTATCAGCATTCGCAAATGGCAGTTATCAAATAGATCTAGATTGGAATGATAACGATGGAAACCAAGCAGCATCTGGATTTCTTATAGTTGGAAAAACCGCCAGTGCAAGTTTTTATATACCTGTGGATGGATCGGAACCTTCGGATGATTTAGATTGGTCAGATGATGAATTTGAAGTTAAAATATCACATGGAACTGAGTCCTATTCAGTTACTGGATTATCTGCCTCTACTATATATGATTTTAAGATTTATGCGTATTCAAACCAAGGAGCAAATATTGATTTTAAGACTGATGGTTCTATCATATCTGCAAGTGCTACCACTGGGATTCCTCCTATTAGTCCAACAGCTGGAGATTTGATTATTACTGAATTGGTAGGCGATGCTGCAGAAACTGGAACTGATAATGGATACTTTGAGATATATAATAAAACCTCGTATTCGATTTCTCTTGATAATGTTACAGCAAGATATTACAATAGTAATCCTGGAGATCCAGATCAGTCAGTCTCGTTAAGTGGGAGTATAGCTCCTGGAGATTTTATTATTGTAACCCAAAACGTAACAAATTTCAATTCTCAATATTCACCTGTTACTTCTGATTTTTCAGGAAGTCTGTTTTATTTTAATGGTGGAGATGATGGAGTAGATGTTTATCATGCGACAAATGGTATTATTGACCAATTTAATGATAATGGTTCTGGCCAATCAGCTTGGAATTGGGATGATAGTTTTGTGTATGAAAGAACAAATAGTGGTTCTGGAGCGACTGAAGCAAATTGGACAGCTTACCAGTTAGGAACTGGAACGCCAAAATCATTACTTCCAGTTTCCTGGACAGGAAGTACAAATAATGAATGGCACACTGTAAGTAATTGGGACAAAATAATTCCAGGTGCTTATCAAAATGTAACTGTTCTCTCTTCGCTTACTAATTACCCAACCCTTTCTACCACTGGCTCTTGTTACAATATCACCATCCAATCCGGCGCGTCCCTCGTTGGGGTTGATAACCTTACCGTAAACGGCACAGCCACTGTTGAACAGGAAATATCAGCCTATTCTACCAGTTCTAATGGCTGGAATCTAATTTCCTGCCCCATGTCGAACACCGATGTAGCCACTTCTAATTGGGTATCCGGGACGTATGACATGTATCGTTTTGACGAACTTACAAATATTTGGCTAAATCAGGAGAATGTTGCTAACTCTGCCTTATTCGGCAATTATGTTCCGGGCATTGGGTATTTATATGCAAATAGCGCGACAGTAACAAATAGCTTTACAGGCACTTTTAACTCATCAGATGTTACCATTTCAGGATTGACAAAAACAACTGGTCAGGGCGAAGGATGGCATGTTTTAGGTAATCCTTTTCCATCGGCAATAGATTGGGCTACCGGATGGACTTTAACAAATGTTGGGAGTTCAGCACAGATATTAAAAGCAGATGGAACAGGGTATCGTGTATTGGCTGCCAACAACGATATTCCGGCTAATCAGGGATTTTGGGTACAGGTATCAAGTGGTACGGGAAGTGTTACTATCCCTGTCGCAAAATGTGTTCACAGTATGCAGGCTTATAGTACCAAATCAACCCCGATAAATGATCTGACTCTTCGATTGTTCCTTGATTCTACAAGAAATGTGGAACACCGTATTATGTTCAAACCCAATGCCACCGATAATTTCGATTGGGAATACGATGCCCATTACCTTCCACCCTGGGGTGCCGATGTACCAAAACTATTCAGCAAAATTGGTACGGATGAATACCTTGCCCTAAACGCTTTCAACTTCACCGGCAACAAATCTATCCCTCTGGGAATTGAAGTCCAGACGGCAATGAATTTGCTCCTTTTGGCCGATGGCATCCAAAGTTTTGCCAACGATGTTTCAATTATCCTGGAAGATAGCTACAATACCATGTTCTACGATTTGGGTCAGCAAAACCCTGTGACTATTTCCCTTTTACCAGCCGATGCCTTTGGCAGGTATATTCTACATTTTAGTACGGTAACTGAGGTCGATGAATCCTCAACACCTGGAATCGAGGTTTACGCATACGACAATTCGATCTATCTGAACCCGGGTAATTTTACAAGTGGCAATGCTTATGTGCAGGTATTCAATACACTTGGGCAGGAAATATTTCAATTATCGACTACTCTTTCTGGCCTGACAAAAATTCCGGTTAATCTACCACCGGCCAATTATTTTGTCAGGATAAATACTGGCCAAAAATTATTTTCGGAGAAGCTTTTTATTCAATAATATTTCTAAATTTGTATTCCAATGAAACTAACAATAAAAGGATTGATCATATTATCAAGCATAGCAATATTAAGTTTACCTACAATGGATTCTTTGGCTTATGACCCGCCCGGGCCTCCCATACACGGGCAAACTGGCGACCAGGAACCTACAGGTGGAAGCGCACCAATTGCCGGTGGAGTGCCTGTTTTAATTATAATGGGGATTGGATATGGGCTAAAAAAATGGTACAAGAAGGATATGGAGGGAGCAATAGAGGAATAGTTGGACTTTTTACTTCAACTATGAAATCCGGAAGGCTGTCGTTTGATCGACGGCCTTTTTTTGTGCAAATTTTAGGTTGAAACGAAAAACTAGAATCAAGAAAGACGCTGTCTTAGTCTTTCGATTTTCGTGAGATGGCCATCCAAATTGGAATAAATTTATCCCTACGGTATTAATGCTACCTGTTTTTCAAAGCCAGGAAATTGCGATTTTTAAAAATTTGATTTAAGAGAAGAGTTGACTAGAGAGAGAATCCTCAAATCGACTATAGGATTCACTCCATAATCAAACCCAATCAGAGTTCTGATAATCAATCATTTTTCAATTAAACATTGCACTGTTCGACTGAAATCACGATGAAACCCTCAGTTATTCAAAGCTACCTATGCCAGCAGACAGGTTCAGTCCTTTCATGACATTATCCCAAATTTGGACTATCGGAGTGGACTTTATTTTTCAATCTTTAAACAATCAACCTTCTAACTATTTCCAATAAATTTCTACTTTTGCGCTCAAATCGAATTATTTGAAACCTGACATAAAATGCAAAACGAAGATATAATTCAAAAAGTAAATGAGTTTCTAATTGAAGAGTTTGAATTAGACGAAAGCCTCATAAAACCTGATGCCAAATTGAAAGATGATCTGGAGATTGAAAGTCTCGATTTTGTGGACATAGTGGTCATTATTGAAAAAGAATTTGGGTTTAAGGTGAAGGGCGAGGACATGGTAAACGTGCGCACCCTCCAAGACCTCTACGACTATATATCCCTTCAGGTCAACAAATAAAAAATGTTGGAATGGAAAGGGAAAACCCGGGGTGGGATTGCCGGTTATAAAATATTTATAGCTGTCCTTAAATACCTGGGACTTCCGGTCGCTTATTTTATCCTTCGATTTATTATTGTCTATTTTGTTTTCTTTTCCCCAAAGGGAACTATATCCATCTACAGTTATTTTCGGCATATCCATAGACAAAGCGTATTCACCTCAATCATTAATATATTCAGGAACTTCTATCTTTTAGGGCAGGTTTTGCTCGATAAAATTTCTGTTTTAGCTGGCTTCAACAATAATTTCACTTTCGACTTTGAAGGTGAGGAACACCTCCGCGAAATGGTAGCGCAAGGAAAAGGCGGGGTTTTGATCGGCGCCCATGTGGGAAATTGGGAAGTGGCTGGCCAACTTCTGGAACGCCTTGACACCAGGATCAACATTGTAATGCTCGATGCCGAACACCGGAGTATCAAAGAAATGTTGGATGAAGTGATGGTGAAAAAGAACATGAACGTGATAGCCATCAAAGACGATTTTTCACATCTCTTCCAAATTAAAGAAGCCCTCCAAAACAACGAGCTGGTGGCTATTCATGGCGACCGTTTTATCCCGGGCACAAAAACAATATCTTGTTCTTTTCTTGGAAAGCAAGCCCTCTTTCCAACAGGTGCACTCTACCTCGCCAGCAAATACAAAAGTCCTGTATCGTTTGTGGCAGCCATGAAAGACACCAAGACCCATTATCATTTCTATGCCAGCAAGCCAAAAATGTACCCCTATCCTTCCAACTTAAAAATCCGAAATTCCGAACAAAAGGCTATGGTTGAAGACTATGTGACCGAGCTGGAAAAGACCGTATTGAAATATCCCTTGCAGTGGTTCAATTATTACTATTTTTGGGAGGATCAAATCAAAGCAAAAACCTGACATTAAATATTTCACCTAAAGTTGATATGAATAAAAATTACGGCTCCGATACCAAAACAGCCCTACAAGCAAAATTCGATGCTCAGAAAATCGCTTTTGCCCCAGTCATGTTCCAGGCTGCAAAGGCATTAAGGGATTTAGGAATATTTGAATACCTGAAAAATACCAGAAAGAAAGGCGCAGATATACACACCATTGCCACGGATCTGAACCTTTCGGATTATGGAGTAAAAGTATTGCTGGAAGCCGGGCTTAGTTTGGAAATGGTACGTTCGGAAGGCGATAATTTCTTTCTCACCAAAACCGGTTTTTTTATCCTCAGCGACGAACTTACCCGGGTAAACATGGACTTTGTAAACGATGTGAATTATCTCGGTATGTTTAGACTTCAGGATTCAATCAAAAATAAGAAACCCGAAGGGCTGAAAGTGTTTGGCCAATGGGACACTGTATATGAGGCATTATCGCAACTTCCCGCTGATGTACAGAAAAGCTGGTTTGCTTTCGATCATTACTACTCCGATTATGCCTTCCCCGAAATTTTACCCCTGGTGTTTGAAGGAAACACAAAAAAAATCCTCGATGTGGGTGGCAATACCGGCAAGTTTGCCATCCAATGTGCAGAGTTTAATAATGATGCAACCATAGCCATCCTCGACTTGCCGGGCCAGTTGGAAAAGGCAAACAAGAATATCGAAGAACATGGTTTTCAAGACAGGATAAACGGGCACGCATTGAATCTCTTGGATCATTCCATACCCTTCCCAAAAGGATTTGATACCATTTGGATGAGCCAGTTCCTGGATTGTTTTTCGCAAGAAGATGTTCTTGAATTGTTAAAACGTGCATACAATGCGATGGATGAAAATGCCTCCTTGTTCATCCTCGAAACCTATTGGGACAAGCAACAATTCGAGGCATCGACTTACAGCCTGCACGCCACTTCGCTTTACTTTACCTGCATTGCCAATGGTTGCAGCCAAATGTACCACTCGGACGATATGCTTAAACTGATAGACAAAGCGGGACTGCGGCTTGAAAAAGAGTACGAGAATATTGGAGTGAGCCACACCTTGTATAAATGTCGGATAAAATAAGGCAGCTAATGCTGTGAATTAAATAGGACACGGATGACACCGATTACACGGATTTGCACGGATTTTCAAAATATAAATATACAGGAACTTATCCCACAACGACCTCCAATGGTGATGGTCGATAAGCTGACGGCATCGGATGAAATTTCGACAACTACAAGTTTTCTGGTGCATGACGACAATATTTTTTGCAGATCTGGAAAAATTCAGGAAGCCGGCCTTGTCGAGAATATTGCCCAAACTGCAGCCGCTCGCGCTGGATATATTGCGATGAAGTCAAACAAAGAAATCCCCGTTGGTTTTATTGGTGGCATCAAAAACCTGCATATCCATCTTCTTCCAGAAATAAATACAGAATTAATTACAACCATTAGGATTATTGCCCAGGTATTTGGAGCTACAGTAGTGGCAGGAGAAGTTAAAGACAAGCAGGACAGGCTTTATGCTGAATGTGAAATGAAAATATTTTTAGAAGAAGAAAGTGGAGTGATGGAGTGATGGAGTATTGGAGTGACCGAGTGATGTGAATTGAGATAGCTATCGAAGTTTGAGCAAACTTTATGTAACAACTAATTTGAATAATGAAAGTGAATTCGATTCCTGGCCAAATTGAACTGACAGATGAAACTGAAATAAACATTCGTTTCAGCGAGGTAGATTCAATGGGCATTGTGTGGCATGGGAACTATATCAAATATTTTGAAGATGGACGGGAATCATGGGGGAAACAACATGGATTGCAATATCTCGATGTTTATTCGCAAGGTGTGGTGACCCCAATCGTGCATACTTCCATCGACCATAAAAAGCCCTTGCGTTACGGCGAAATGGCCATCATCAAAACTATTTATGAGGATTGCGAGGCCGCCAAGTTGATTTACCATTATACTATTTTCAGGAAATCCGACAGGGAAGTTATTGCCACAGGCAAAACCATCCAGGTATTCCTGAACACAGATGGCGATCTCCTTTTGAATTTCCCCGATTTTGTGATCGCTTGGAAGAAAAAGAAGAAACTGAGATAATAGGTTATAAGATGAATTCCACTGAGAATTGTAGCTTTGCGATCTATTAAACAAAGAAAGGTATTGGAGTAATGGAGTGTTGGAGTGTTGAGTCCACTTTAAGAAGTCGATTTTAGCCACGAAGACACAAAAACACTAAGCAATCACGAAGAGTTAAGTCGTAATATCAAACCCTTTGTGAAACTTAGTGTTTTAGTGTCTTTGTGGCAGATTTTTGTTTTTAGACTTTTCGGAGTAGAAACAATTTTGGAGTGTAGTATGTTTGTTTGAAAGATTCTCCCTCAATATCCCATTACTCCATACACTTTTAGTTTTGATGAAAGTGTCCGGCCACAGACACAATTTTTAATTACAGGAAAAAATATGGCAGATGTTTATGTTGTAGGTGATAGTATAGTTTCATCACTCGGTTTTTCCAGCGACGAAAACCTGGGGAATATTATTAATGGTATTGGCGGAATAAAAACCTGTACCGATAAATCCTTGTCGCCCGAAGCCTTTCCTGCCTCTCAGGTTGATGACCAGAGGCTAATAAAAAAATTTCAGGCATTGAATCCTGAAAAGGAATACACCCGGTTTGAGCAATTGCTGATTGTGTCGATGCACGATGCACTTTCTAAAACCAGCATTGACCCTACCAGTGAGGAAACCCTTTTTGTTATTTCCACCACAAAAGGCAATATCGACCTTCACGACAAAGAAAAGAAGAAAGCTTACGATCCCGAACGGATCCATCTTTGGGCTGCAGCTGCCGAAGTGGGTGCCTTCTTCAAAAACCCAAACACGCCGGTAGTTATTTCCAATGCCTGCATA
Source organism: Bacteroidales bacterium (assembly GCA_021740905.1). GTDB lineage: Bacteria > Bacteroidota > Bacteroidia > Bacteroidales > M50B96 > JAIOYV01. The sequence goes on along the minus strand of JAIOYV010000110.1, from coordinate 10,038 downwards.
TCAGGGGTGCTTGCCATTGTTACTGCCGCCGGCCTTATCCGCCAGGGGCAGTACAAAAATGCAATTGTGGCCGGGGCCGACATCTTGTCCCACTTTGTGGTTTCCGGTTTTCAGTCCTTCTTATCGCTTAGTCCGCAACCCTGTCGCCCTTTCGACAAGAACCGGGATGGACTGTCGCTGGGCGAAGGTGCAGGTTGTATCGTGTTGAGCAACGATGCCGGGAATAAATCCAAAATTACTGTGGCCGGTGGTAGCTGTAACAACGATGCCAACCATATTTCAGGCCCATCCCGAACAGGCGAGGGTCTTTATCTTGCCATCAAACAAGCATTGAAAAGCACTGGCATTGATCCCGGCGAAGTCGGATTTATCTCGGCCCATGGCACAGCCACCCCTTTCAACGATGAGATGGAGTCGATTTCCATTGCCCGACACAATATGCACAATATCCCGGTCAACAGCATGAAGGGCTACTGGGGGCACACCCTGGGCGCGGCAGGGATTATTGAAACGGTGGCTGCCATCCACTCGCTTCGCAACAATATCCTGATACCCACCAAAGGATATTCTGAGCATGGGGTTTCGGAACCGATCCGTGTGATTTCAGAATTATCAGAAAAGAAACTAACAAACTGCCTGAAAATAGCCTCCGGTTTTGGGGGTTGTAACGCAGCCCTTATCCTTCAAAAAAAATAATGATGAACCTTACTGTCAGTCAATCTATTAAGATCGAAAACAAAAAAGTATTCCTGAACAGGCAGCTTTATTTTGAGATGCCACAGGATACGGATTTCCCAACATTCACAAAGGCTCTGTACAAACATGCCGAAACAAAATACCCGAAGTTTTTTAAGATGGACAAGCTGGCCCGCTTAGGGTTTATCGCTGCCGAAGTATTGTTAAACGGACAGTCGCTGACCGAAGAATATCCTTCAGATAAAATCGGTGTGATACTATCGAACTCCAGCTCTACCATCGATATCGATACAGAATATTACAACACCATTAAGGATAAGGACAACTATTTTCCCAGTCCAGCCTTGTTTGTGTACACATTGCCAAACATTATGATAGGCGAAATTTGCATCCGTCACAAATTCAATGGCGAGAACAATCTGTTTGTCGAAAAAGAATTCAACCCTGATTTCCAGATCAAATATATAAACGGATTGTTCGATCAGCAAAGGGTGCAAGCCTGTTTGGGCGGATGGGTCGATTATTCAACGAAAGGATACGAGGCTTTTCTTTTCTTGGTTGAAATGGCCGATGAAGCCAAAATCCCTTTCAACATAGAGAGCATTTTGAAATTATATAAGTAGTTTTGTGAATGAAAATAAGGAAAATAAAATAAAATATTGGGGAATTGAATCTACACCAAAAAGTCTGAAGTGTAGAAAACAGTCCTGAAAGGACTTAATTTGAATAACCGTGGGTAAAACCCCCGGCAGAAATGGCTAAAAAAAAAAACAGCCCCGAAGTGGGCTGAACAATAGTCTTTCTGTTCAACCACTCGTGGCTGAAAAAGAAGGACCTTAGATTCCGTCCCGAATTCTCGGGACGGTTATTGAAATTTAGTCACTTCGTGACAATTAGTGTCCCGAACAATCTGGATGCATATTTTATTAATAACACAATCAGAGAAACAATTTAATACAAGTAACATGAACGAACTAATAGACAAGCTTAAAGGAGAAATCATAGAACAACTCAACCTCGAAGATATTGAACCGGAAGATATTGATGCTGCCGATCCGCTTTTTGGCGATGGCCTGGGCCTTGACTCCATCGATGCCCTCGAACTGATTGTTTTGCTTGAGAAAGAATACGGCTTAAAGATTGATGATCCGAAAAAGGGAAAGGAAATATTTCATTCGATTAACACACTGGCCGAATATATTCAGAAGAACCAATAAACTCCCAAAATGTCAGAAAGGGTTTTTGTAACAGGAATTGGGACAATCTCTGCAATTGGCAACGATATTGAGAGTACCTTTCATTCATTGTTGGACAGTAAATCGGGAGTAGGCCCAATCAGACATCTTAAAACAAAACACAGTAATGATTTTGTGGCCGGAGAAGTAAACCATTCCAACGAAGAGCTTAGAATGATGGCCGGCCTTAGCGAAGATTTCATCTGCACGCGGACTGCCTTGCTGGGGATTATTGCCGCCCGCGAAGCTGTTAAAAATGCTGGTTTGTCCAATTTGGATATGGAGACCACAGGCTTGATCTCAGCGACCACAATCGGCGGCATGGATAAAAGTGAAATCCATTACCATGATTATATTCAAGGCGATAATCTGGAATATGCAAAAACCCACCCTTGTGGTGACAATACAGAAAAAATTGCCGAAGCTTTAGGTATTACCGGATTTTCGACAACGATCAGCACAGCCTGTTCATCGTCGGCAAATGCAATAATGTTTGGGGCCAGGATGATAAAATCAGGACAACTCGACCGTGTGGTGGTTGGCGGCACCGATGCCCTGTCGAAGTTTACTCTGAATGGTTTCAACAGCCTGATGATCCTCGACAAAGAGCCTTGTAAGCCTTTCGATGAAAACCGAAAAGGGCTTAACCTGGGCGAAGGGGCGGCCTACCTTGTGCTTGAATCCGCAAATGCAATTGATCTCACTGGGAAAACCCCTCTGTGCGAGGTCACCGGGTATGCGAATGCGAATGATGCTTTTCATCAGACAGCCTCCTCGCCCACCGGCGAAGGGCCTTTCTTGTCGATGAAACGAGCATTGGAAAAGGCTGGATTGTCGCCGGGCGACATCAGTTATATCAATGCCCACGGCACTGGAACCGACAACAATGACATGACAGAGGGCCTTGCAATCCAACGTTTATTTGGAGAATATGTACCCAAATTCAGCTCAACAAAAGCTTTTACTGGACATACCCTTGGGGCTGCCGGTGCCATCGAAGCTATAATTTCAATACTGGCAATTATGAATGGGTTTGTACCTCCAAGCCTGAATATCAAAACACCTGTGTCGGATCACTATATCCGACCTCAAAAGGAAGCCCTCCTCAATCAGGTAATTGAACATGTGCTTTCCAACTCTTTTGGATTTGGTGGGAATGATTCATCGTTGTTGTTTTCAAAATTAAGGAAATAGAATAAATTAAATGAAGACAACCAACATATATATTAATGGTATGGCTTGCATTTCCCCGCAAGAGAGCCTCGACAAATCTCAGTTTCTTGAGGTAGCCATTGAACACACAGGGAATCAACTTTCTTGTATTGAGCCAAAATACAAGGATTTCATTCCTCCGATGCAAGCCAGGCGAATGAGTAGGATATTAAAAATGTGCAATGTGGCTGCCCAAATTTCTTTGAAGGATGCCGGGGTAGAAAAACCCGATGCCATCGAAATTGCCACTGGGCTTGGCTGCATGGCCGATTCCGAAAAGTTCCTGAAGTCGATTATCGATAATGGCGAGGAAATGCTAACACCCACCGCTTTCATCCAGTCAACCCATAACACCATCGGTGGTCAATTGGCCCTTGCGCTGGGAGTGAACAATCAAAATTTCACCTTTTCGCACAACGACCTCAGTTTTGAACATGCCCTTCTCGACAGCCTTATGTTGATCCGAGAGAATGAAGCAAGGAATGTATTGCTGGGAGGGGCCGATGAGATCACTGAAAACACGCACATCATAAAAGAAAAACTGGGACTTCTGAAAATGAACGCTGGCAGCAACTTCGATATCCTTACTGATGAAACTTCAGGTACGATCGAAGGTGAAGGGGCATCCTTTTTTGTGCTTTCGCCGGATAAAGCGAATAGCTGTTATGGTAAGCTCACCGACCTTTCGTTTGGATATAAGCCCACGGATATGGCCGATCTGGAAAAAGGTATCATCAAACTCCTTTCAAAGCATAATTTAAAAATTGAAGACCTAAGCCTGGTGATTTCAGGATACAATGGCGATCAGCAAAATGATGAAATATTTAAAACACTTGGGGCACGGCTTTTTAAATCTACTCCTCAGGCCTATTACAAACACCTTTGTGGGGATTACATGACTTCAAGTGCTTTTTCTCTTTGGCTAGCTGCCAGGATAATGAAAGAGCAAAAAATACCAAAGATTATAAATCTTAATGAAATTGGCCAAGGCCCTATTAATCATATTTTCATTCATAATCAAGCTTCGAATAATAACCATTCGTTTATTCTATTATCAAAATGTTAGAAGGCAGTTTAGTGAAAGGAATGAAACAAAATTTCATATACATATTAATAATATTTCTTTTAGTTCAATGCAGAAATGCGACTAATGAAAAGATTGATAAACATGCGTTTGCAAATACAAATTATAAAGCACAGCCAATCAACGGGGTTTTAGTAAATGAAACAAACGAAAATCTAAAACACCTTCTTACTACTCCAATTGACATTAATGAGTTTCGAAGAAAAAAAGATTTCCATGACCAAAGCGGAAGTGGAAAGGGTAATGAGTTTTATTTTAAACCTGATACCGTAGGTTTTTATTACTGTTTTTTCTTGTTTCGAAAATCTGAATTTTATACCGGAGAGGAATGGATGAGAATTTGTGGAGAAGACGGAATCCAAATTATGGTGTATATGTTTGGTGATGAAATTTCAAATTATGCAAAAAATGAGACAATTGTTATTAAATCAAGAGTAAACGATCCTGATCTAGGAGATTGGAATTTTGTTGGACAAAACATCAATAATATTTATCAAAGGTTTGGAGTAAAGTTTATAAGCTATAATGGTTTAATAGCTTATAATCACGAAAATAAAGTTCTGGTTTTTAAAGAGGTTAATGATAAAGTTATATGGTTTCAATTTGTAAAATTACGGGAAGATATAGCTATTGATGATAAATTATTAAAGGAGTTTGAGATTGAATACGGTAAATTCAAGCCAATGGTAATACTTGAAAATTAAAAACGAATCATATACAAATTAGCATAGCTAAAGCGAAAAAAGACAATACAATAAATGAAATTCACAATAACCAACATATTATTCGGAATTGCGCTGACATTCATGTTGGTAGCCGGAATTTATGATCTCCTATCCTTTTGGTGGATTCTGCCACTGATTGTGGTTTACATTTTAATACTGTTTTTCGGGGTCAATTATATTGGCTGGAATTTCTTTATCAATTCGTTGAATAAAGGGAATTCTACAGAAAAGCATATTGCCCTTACATTCGACGATGGCCCAAACCCGGAGATCACCCCAAAAGTACTTGCCTTGCTAAATAAGTCCGAAGCGAAGGCAGCATTTTTTTGCATAGGGAAAAACATTGTTGGCCACGAAGATATTGTTGCAGCCATTCATAGCGAAGGGCACATTATTGGAAACCACAGCTATTCTCATGCTGTTACTTTCGACCTGATGAGTAGCCAGAAAATGGCACAGGAAATTGAGGATACCAATCAACTTATCTTCAACATCATCAAAAAGAAACCAATATTGTTCCGGCCTCCCTTTGGTGTAACAAACCCAAACCTTGCAAAGGCTATCAGGCACACAGGAATGACTTCGATTGGATGGAGCCTTCGTAGTTTCGATACAGTAAAAAATGAAGAACAGGTTTTGAGAAAAGTCAAAAAGAAAATCAAGGCCGGGGATATCATCCTGTTTCACGACAGTAGCGAAAAAACCATCAAATACCTCGAAAAGCTTTTGACCTATTTTTCGGAGAATGGTTTTAAAATTGTTAGTTTAGACCAATTATTAAAAATTCATGCTTATGCGACTTAAGGACATCTCTAAAAACCCCAATCTCTTCGTTACTCAAATTTTTCATAACTCTCATTTACAACGAGTAAAATCGAGCTATAATCCCGCCAAGGCGGGAGAAAGCCTTGACCTTGTAGTTTTTAGAGATGCTCTAAAAATATCTCTATTCCTTATTCCGATTTTGCTTCTGGCAGCTTTTGCTCCCTCTTTGAGCGATGAGGAATTTACACCACTCGAAAATATCGAGCTATTTAAGAGTAAGATCAAAACAATGGCCGAAACTACACTGACCATCGAAAGTGATTTCATCCAGGAAAAGCATTTGTCCATGTTGGAGGAAGTGCTCATCAGCAATGGCTATTTCTGTTATAAAAAAGAGGATAAGGTACGATGGGAATACCTTACGCCCATCCATTACCTTATTGTGTTGAACAATGGGGAATTCACCATAAAAGATGGGGAGAAAGTAAGCAAATACGACATCCATTCCAACCGTATCTTCAGAGAGATCAACGACATGATTCTCCACTCGATACAAGGTTCGATATTGGAAAACAACGATTTCACTATCTCTTATTTTGAAAACTCCGGCCTGTACCTCGCCAAACTTGTTCCCAATAAAAAGGAAGTGAGGGAAATGCTGCAAACCATCAATATCTATTTTGATAAAAAAGACCTGTCGGTGTCGCAGATAAAGATGGATGAGGCATCGGGCGATTTTACAAGCATTAAATTTATCAACAAGAAATTGAATGAGGATATTCCAAATACAAAGTTTATAGCCAATTAGAGCTACTGATTTAAGTTGCACCTACTCAATAAAGTCAAAAAACAAAAAATGCCACAAAGACACAAAGTCACAAAGTTTCACAAAGAGATTTCTAACAAGCCTAGAACCTTTGTGAAACTTTGTGTTTTAGTGCCTTTGTGGCAAAATATAACTTCTCTTTTGAGGATCAAAGTTGGACATTTCGTAGATGGTGAATAAAACAATTCAATGTCAAAATATCAAAAACTAAATATCATGAGTGTCCGACTTTTTCCACTGGAGAAAAGACATTTTCTTATCCGGGATTTAGCCTTCACACCCATATTATTTAGCATCTTGCTTCTGTTTTCGGCGTGCAGTATGCGGCTGAATACCGGCTTCAGCAAAGCATATTCGGATAAGGCTGAAAGGTTTGAGGTGTTTGGGCAGGATTTCGGGAAAGTACTTTACAAGACAAGTATAGATGTGTACGGGAATCATTTGAGTGGCTTGATGTTTATCAAAAACCTACCTGCCGACAGTGCGTACCGGGTTGTTTTTCTTTCGGAGTTGGGGATGAAATTCTTCGATTTTGAATTTCCGAAAACAAGCGAGGGTAGTTTCAAAGTACATTATTGCATGGCCATGTTGAACAAAAAGATGATAATGAAAACCCTCCAAAAAGACCTGGAGCTTTTGCTGATGACAGGCTTTGAAGGGGCAAAGCAAAAGTTGAAGGAGGAGGATAGCGGGAAATATCGTATCAGGAAATATAAAAAAGGAAGCGAGCGAAGGTTGTATTTCAAAGAAATCAGCTCTGGCAACATTTCAAAAATAGAACGGAACGGGAGGCTGTTCAATAAGGTGGAGGTTGAATTATCCGACTATCAGGACAATGCACCTTCACGTATCAAAATTAAACATTCGAACATGAAACTCTATCTCGAATTATCAAAAGTAAAGGCAATAGAATAAATATATTGAATTAGGCACATAATAAATACTTTCAAACGATGAAGTTGAAAGAAGAATTCAGATTTCATTTATGCGGTAGTTTGCTACAGAGCACTGTCTCCCCTTGGGGGGAGAAAAAGAGGGGGGGAATACCTGCAATTAATTCCACCCCCTAGCCCCCGCCGGTCCCGACTGGATCGGGATAGACTGGGGGAAATCCTCCAAATTCGCTTCCATTATTGCCTTTGGACACATTCAATCACAATATTATCTGTGAACCTAATTCAATAAATATATCAGAAGAAACAATTCAACACCTTAAATAAAAAACAAGGATGCTAATTAAAGACTTTTATAAAATAGAAGGTATTGACCATTCCGATGGTCAGGTATCGGCACACATAAAACTGAACCCTGACCACGAAGTGTACGATGGTCATTTCCCCGACCAACCCATCGTTCCAGGTGTGATCCAATTGCAGATCATAAAAGAAATACTCGAAGAAAGTCTTCAGCAAAAACTTCGGCTACAATTTGCCTCCAACATAAAATATCTGGCTATGATAATCCCAAGCCAAAGCCCAATGCTCGAAATCAACATCCAGTATAAAAGCATGGAAAATGATGTGTTTCAGGCAAGTGCTGTTATTAAAACGGGTGATACGGTTTTTCTAAAATTTAAGGGTAATTTTATCGCTTCAGAATAAGCAATCGCACGTTTATGGCAGAAGTTGGTCAACATCAGGAAAGGTTTTCAAAACTAAAGTGTTGCGTTATTGTACCCACTTACAATAATGCTTCGACCATTGCTGAGGTGTTGAAGGGCATACAGGATTATACTGAGAATATTATTGTCGTCAATGACGGCTCGACCGATAACACCACGAATATACTAAAAGAGTTTGAGTACATCGAAGTTACAGGCTACGGGCAAAACCAGGGAAAGGGCTATGCGATTCGGACAGGGTTTAAACATGCCTTGAAACTGGGCTTTGAGTACGCCATCACCATTGATTCAGACGGGCAACACTACCCAGATGATTTGCCATCATTCCTTGACAAATTAGAGGATTATAAAAATGCTATTCTTGTTGGTTCCAGAAACTTAGATCAGGAAAACATGCCGGGCAAAAACAGTTTTGGCAACAAGTTTTCAAATTTTTGGTTTAAGGTCGAAACGGGGATGTCATTACCTGACACCCAATCAGGTTACAGGTTGTATCCAATTAAACATCTGAAAAAAGTAAGATTTTTCACAAGGAAATATGAGTTTGAAATTGAAGTCATGGTGCGGGCAGCATGGAAAGGGATCGAAATCTTGCCCATCCCTGTAAAAGTGTATTATGCCCCTGGTGATGAAAGGATTTCCCACTTTCGGCCTTTTGTCGATTTTTTCAGGATAAGTGTTTTGAATACCGTGCTGGTTACCATTGCCTTGCTATATATCAAACCCCGAGATTTGTTCCGCTACCTACAAAAGGAAAAGGTTAGGGATGTAATCAGAAAGCATATCCTGAAATCGAAAGAACCGACCGGCAAAATTGCCTCCGCCCTGGGTTTTGGGATTCTTATGGGGATCGTTCCTATCTGGGGGTTTCAGACTATTGTGGCCATATTCCTGGCCCACTTGTTCAAACTCAACAAAGCCCTTGTGGTAATAGCGGCCAATATCAGCATCCCCCCAATTTTGCCCTTCATCTTATATTTTAGCTACCTCACCGGTAGCCTGGTTTTAAACAAACCCAGCGACCCTGCCATTCTCGAAACATTTAAAAATTCTGCCAGTAACCTGATGGATGGAAAATTTGCAAAAGTGATGGACGATATGGGCTACAGCTTCATGCAATATTTGGTCGGAAGTATCATTTTTGCAATAGCTATGGCTTTTTTTACATTCATTCTAAGCTATTTATTAATCGTATTGTTCAGAAAAAAGAGAGTATCGGACCAAGATGTATAGACTTTTTATCAACATATATAATATTTCCAGGAAATATAAATGGCCTTCAATAATAGCCTTGGTCCTGGTTGTGGGGACAGGCATATACTTTAGTACCCGAATCCGGCTCGTAGAGGATATGTCGAAAATAATCCCGGCCAACGAGAAAATCTCGAAAATGAACTTTGTGTTCAACAACTCGAAGTTTATGGATAAGCTAATCTTCAACATTAGCCTTGAAGATACCAACTCTGCCCCTAATCCTGAACTACTTATCGATTTTGCCCAAAAATTTACCGACACTCTTCAGAAAAAGTACATCCCTTCGCATATCAAAGAGATTAAATCCGGGGTCGACGACGAAACCATGCTGGCCATCTATGATCTTTTTTACGAAAACCTGCCTGTTTTCCTGAGCGATGAAGATTACCTGAAAATAGATAGGCTTACCCGGCGCGATAATATTGATGCAACCGTACACAATGCCTTTAAATCGCTGATGACCCCGGCGGGTTTTTCGCTTAAATATCAGCTATTCCTAATCTGAGTAATATTAGAAACCCATTTGGGATAAGCGCATAAATTCCCTATTCAGTGGCTTACGCTACTGTCAAGATTCGTTTATGTTTGGTTTACATGTTGCCTCCTTTTTGGTTTATTTG